>CAMFKP010000070.1 GCA_945957385.1 uncultured Aeromonadaceae bacterium | reverse complement strand
GCGACCCATACCTGACGCGATTGTCGAATCATCGCCTGCTCGTTACGCACGCTGTGCTCATCACAACCGAGGAGCTGGCCATGACGTTCCAGCGCACAGGCCTGCAGTAGGCAATAGTCCATCTGGAATTGACGCAAGAAATCATAGCCGCTGGCCCCCTGCAGCTGGCCATCGCGGTTACAAACCAAGCCGCCGCTGACATAGACCTGAAAATCATCCCGCGCCGTTAACAGGCTGGCCACGTTGAGATTGGTCGTCACAATGCGCAGGTCGCGGTGATCAAGCAGTGCGCGAGCTACACCCTCGATCAGTGGCCCGGAGGAGAGAAACAGCGACGCGCCGTCGGGTATCTGCTGCGCAATAAAGCGCGCCAGGTGTGAAATCATCTCCGCCTGGGGACCGACGCTTGGCGCCAACTCTAGCGAATTGCTAGGTAGCGAAGCACCGCCATGATGGCGCAACACCTTGCCCTGCTCGGCCAACTCGTTCAAATCGCGTCGAATCGTCTGCGGACTGACATCCAGCTGCGCCACCAACTCTTCAGTGGAGGCAAAACCGCATTGGCTGAGTTGTTCGAGAATATCCTGATGACGTTTTGCCTGCTTGAGCACCTGTTACTCCACTGGCTGGGCGAGGCCACAAATTATATCCCGATGCCAGGATCAAGACCATGTATTCAGTGGCATCTCCTTCTCCGACGGCCAATTTTCACCAGACCGCATCCCGTTGCGTTGGTCAACATAGCGACGAATAGCAACGAGCCTCCTCGCACATAAAACCGGTGTGGGCAGATAATGACGCCACCCGATGTTAGCCATATCGAGCCGATGAGCAGTCAACTGATATTAGAAGTTGCCGGGCGCGCGTTATGTCATTACACACATCGAAAATACCGTGGACTGAATAAACGCGATTGACTAAACGCCGTGGTGATTACAGTGAAGTGTATCCATCCCAGCGATAAGGCGTAGGGATAATTGAGGGTGGTGACGTTGAATACCATCCAAATCATATTAATGCCAGCCATTATTATTCGACGGCAAAACGTCGAATAAGGCTCGTTGCAAAATTGAATCCGCTGGAGGCAATGCAGTAATATCGCCTGTTGTCAGCGTGGGAAATTAGCGTGAAATACACGCTGTACTGTGGCCACCAATATGCCGGCACAAAAATAAATAAGAGGGCCTCGCCCTCTTATTTTATTGCCACCTAACGTGAGCAGAAATTAGCCGCGGCGCGCGGAGACCGCAGCGGCCAATTGGCGCAGCAACTGTTCAGTATCACCCCAGCCAATACAGGCATCGGTGATGCTTTGGCCGAAGGTCAGCTTGTCGGCTTCGCCTTCCACCAGATCCTGACGCCCTTCGACTAGATGACTCTCAACCATGACGCCAAAGATGGTCTGGCTGCCGTGGGCGATCTGGCCACAGACATCGGCACACACCTCCATCTGCTTCTTGTACTGCTTGGAGCTGTTGGCATGGCTGAAATCCACCATCACCTTTTGCGGCAAACCGGCCTTGGCCAGATCGGCGGCGACGGCGGCAACATGCTCAGCACTGTAATTCGGCGCCTTGCCTCCGCGCAGTATGATATGGCAATCCGGGTTACCACCGGTCTGGACGATCGCGGAATGGCCGTATTTGGTCACGGACAGGAAACAGTGTGACGCACTGGCGGCATTGATCGCATCAACTGCCACCTTGGTGGTGCCATCGGTACCGTTTTTAAAACCCACCGGGCAAGAGAGGCCTGAGGCCAGCTCGCGGTGCACCTGTGATTCCGTGGTGCGGGCTCCAATTGCACCCCAGCTCATCAAGTCGGCGACATACTGCGGCGAGATCATATCCAGAAATTCGCTGGCGGTAGGCATGCCCAACTCATTCAAGTCGAGCAGCAGCTTACGGCCAATGCGCAGGCCATCGTTGATGCGGAAGGTGCCATCCATATAGGGATCATTGATCAGGCCTTTCCAACCCACCGTCGTCCGCGGCTTCTCAAAATAGACACGCATGACAATTTCCAGGCGATCCTTGAGCTCTTCACGCAACGCCAGCAGACGCTGACCGTATTCAATCCCCGCTTTGGGATCATGAATGGAACAGGGACCAATCACCACCAACAGGCGATCATCGCTGCCATTGAGAATATTGTGGATAGACTGGCGCGCCTCGAACACAGTGGCCGATGCCGTATCAGTGGCCGGAAACTTTTCCAGAACGGCAACAGGCGGCAGCAGTTCTTTGATCTCTTTGATACGCACGTCATCGGTTTGGTATTGCATCTTCTACTTCCCATAGTGTGATAGCCAAGGAGCCCGCGGGCTGGCGGGATAACCGACGTAGAAAAGAGGAAGGAACCGCAATCGAGGCTAACGCAACAAACGGAACTCAGGCCACAGTCATACGCCCGGCAAGTCACGGCACACCCCGGTTCGGGCTCCGCTCCCTGGCGACAGTGTCGACGGAATGGACAATCTAGAAGCTTTACTTGCCTGGTGTCAACTCAACTGGGGCAACGAAATGGCGCATTTGACGCAACAAGGTGCCGAGCGCCGCCGGATCGCATAGAATGGGCGTCATCTCTGTACCGCCATGCTGGTCCATCTTTTTTTGCCGAACACCGATGGAGTCTGTCTTGCGATTTGATGAATTGTCGCTGCACCCCAAGCTGCTAAATGCCCTGAGTCACCTAGCCTTCGAGGCGCCCACAGAAATCCAGCAGCTGGCCATTCCCCATATCCTGGCCAGCCGCGATCTGGCGGCCTCCTCCCGTACCGGCTCCGGCAAGACGTTGGCATTTTTGCTGCCGATGGTGCAACGCCTGCTCACCAGCCGTGTCCTGGGTAAACGCGGACCGCGCGCGCTGATCCTGGCCCCTACCCGCGAGTTGGCCAAACAGGTGCATGCCCAGCTGCGGTTGCTGATTGCCGGCACCAACTACAAGGCAACGCTGGTGCTCGGTGGCGAGAACTTCAATGACCAGACCCGCGCGTTACAGCGTCATCCGCAGATTCTGATCGGCACGCCAGGCCGCATCGCCAACCACTTGCAGGAACGATCGCTGTTCCTCGACGGTTTGGAGATGCTGATCCTGGATGAAGCCGATCGCATGCTCGATCTGGGGTTCGCCAACGAGCTCAAGCAGATCCACGATGCGGCCAACCATAGACTGCGGCAGACGTTGATGTTCTCTGCCACGCTGGGGCACACTGATTTTGAGGCGTTATCAACCGTTCTGCTCAAGACGCCGCAGCGGGTGACAGTCGGTCAGGAATTTGCTCGCCACGACGACATCACGTTGAACTTCATTCTGGCCGATCACCTGGACCATAAAGAAGCGTTGTTAGAGGCGCTGCTTAAGCAGACGACGTATCAACAGGCAATCATCTTTACCGCGACCCGTGCCGACACCGAACGCCTCGCCACCCTGTTCAATAGCAAGGGCTTTCGGGCCGTGGCCCTCTCGTCGGATCTAAAACAGGCGGCGCGTAATACCATCATGGATGGCTTTATGCGCGGTCATCACAGCTTGCTGTTCACCACAGATATCGCCTCGCGGGGGCTGGACTTATTAAATGTCTCGTTAGTCGTCAACTTCGATATGCCGAAGGTGGCTGCTGAATTTGTACACCGCATTGGCCGCACTGGCCGTGCCGGTGCCAAGGGCACGGCGGTGTCGCTGGTCAGCCTGAAAGACTGGCCCAGCTATCTGGCGGTGCAGCAATTACTGCAGCTGGATGATAGCTTTACGGCCTTGCCCGGACTGGAGGCGAAGTTCAACGGCCAGGTGCCGGCACCGCGCAAGCCACGCCGCGCCCAACACCCGCTGCTGCATAAAGAGAGCGCGGCTGGCAAAACACGTCCGGTGCGTGATCCGCGCGCGGGACGGGTAGCGGCCGCGGATCGTCAACGCCCGGATAAACAGGCCTCGACGGAGCAACTTGAGCGCGAGGGCTTTGCCCCGCTGCGCCGGCAAAAACCGAATCCAAATTAAACGTAAGATGGCAAAAAAGCAGCCGCCGGGCTGCTTTTTTTGCTTGTACAAACGCCGAAAAAGGTGAGGCCCCGCAGTGCGGGGCCTCTGGATAAAGGATCTGGGTTATCGACGTCACCACAGGGGATGGGACATGTCAGCAGGCAGAGCCTTAAGCCGCTAACCTGGGTCCTTTTTCCATGACTTGCGCCATTAACCGCGCCAGAACGGCTTGTTGCTTTCGTTAAAGCGGTCTGCTTCGGTCAGGCCAATGTCCTTGAGCAGATAGGGTGGCAATTCGGCCAGCTCACGACGGCTGCGTGCACGTTCAAACCAGGTCACGCACATGCTCTTGAGATGTTCTACGATGCCGGCTGGTTGCAGGGTGCTGGTGTGGGAATTCAGTTGGGTAGCCATGATGAGGTCTCCTCGTTGGTATGAGCTAAGTCTAGTCCTGCCCGATGGGAGCCACAATTGACCTTTTTTGCCACTCATTGATTAGAAAAACTAATTCATGAGCCAGTTCACTGATGTAGAACTGGCACGCGCTGGCCGCGCCAGTTCACAGCGTTGTCGCTATCGCGGTTAGTGCTTTGTTAAGGAAAAATAAGAAAAAAACGCTTTCTCTGGCGGAAAATGTAACCGTGTTACAACGACCCTAAAAACTGAGAGCTTGCTCATAAAAAAAAAGCTCAAAACCACTCGGAAAAACGGGCGCTATCTTCTCGTTTATCAATAGAAAATTTAGAATAGAAACGCTACTCAAACGCTCATTCACAATCCGACCAGCCTCATTTTTTTCATGAGAAAATAATATGGACTCAGCACTCCTCACTTCCACCGTGTCAGACCACCGCCCCCTCCACCGCCCTGGCTGGTTATTACGCATCACCACCCAGTTTCGTTTTAATGGCAAAATGGGTCTGTTGCTGCTCGTGGTTTTTTTATGCTCGATTATCGGTAATCTCTACTCGGCATTCGAGACCCGCGACTCAATCCGCACCACCATTGATCAGGGGCTGATCAGTCAGGTTTCTGCGGTGCACACCCTGCTGCAGCATCAGTTGCAACAAGATCCGACCCAGTTTTTGAAACAGGCTCGCACCCTGTTGCAAGGCTTGCGCTGGGGCGAAAACAACGCCGGCTATTTCTTCCTTGCTGATCGCCAGGGCCGTCTGCTGGTCTATCCGCCCAAAGTCGAGCGTGAAGGTGGATTTCTTGACCCGGTACAGGTAATTGAGACCAACGAAGAGGTCAGTCAGGCCTTTACCCGCATTGGTAATGGTGAACAACCGGAGCTGATCCACTATCCCTACGTGAAACCCGGTACCAGCAAACAGACGCTCAAAGCCGCCTATGTGGCCCCCATCGGCGATTACCTGCTGATCTCCGGTGTCTATATGGATGCCGCCGATGAGGCGTTTGTGCACTATTTATGGCGCAGCTCCATCATAGTACTGCTGACACTGTTGAGCATGATCATGATAGTGGCGTTGATCAGCCGCGCGATCAGCAGTCAGGTTCGCCAGTCACTGAACGAGTTACGCATGATTGCGCACAAGAATCTCAGTCGGCGGATTGAGGGGATTGGTTGTGACGAGTTTGCCGATATCAATCGTGAGCTGGAACATACGCGCCGCAACCTCAGCGATCTGCTGTTCCGGCAACAGGATGCCTCGATTGCGCTGTCAGCCGCCTCGTCACAGATGAATGATGGCATGCGTCAGGTCGGCCATGCAGTCCAGGATCAGCGCGAGCGCTTAGATGCTTTGGCGGCGGCGATGGAGGAGATGGCCACCACCATCCGTGACGTTGCGCTCAACGCCCAGGCCAGTGCCACCGATAACCAGCAAACTGACGAAATGACTCACCGCGGCGTGGCCCAGTTGCAACACTGCATCACCAGCATTCATCAGTTGGTCAGCAACCTCAATGCCAGCTCCACAGCGGTCGATCAGGTTGAGCAGCAGGTCAGCCAGATTGGACAGGTTGTCAATACCATCAGTGGCATCTCCGAGCAGACTAACCTGTTGGCGCTCAATGCAGCGATTGAAGCGGCGCGGGCCGGGGAACAGGGCCGCGGCTTTGCAGTCGTGGCCGATGAAGTACGCCTATTGGCGAGCCGGACCCAGCAAGCCACCCGCGAGATCGACGAGATGATCAGCAGCCTGCAACAGCGCACCCGGCAAGCGGTCAGCCAGATGGAAGTCAGCGTCGATAATGCACAAAGTGCGATGCAGGATGCCGAATCCGCCAATGCCGAATTTGCGGCCATTGCCGGACAAATCGGTCATCAGGCCGAGCGCAGTGACATGATTGCTGCCGCCTCTGAACAGCAAAGTCTGGTGGCGACCCAGGTGACCGATAGTCTGATGGTGATCCGCGATGCGGTCGAAGAGACCGAGATGGTGGTCAAGCAGTTGGGAGAAGCCAGCAGCAGCCTATACCAACAGGCCTCCAGCCTCGAAGAGATGGTTGGCTCTTATCAACTGAGTCGGTAATCCCCCATCCATACACGCCAAAAAGGCGCCCCACAGGCGCCTTTTTTATCATGCCGTTATCGGCAATACGGTTACAGTACCTTTGCGATGGCTTGACACAACGCATCGATATTGCCGCTGGTGATGCCGGCAACACTGATGCGTCCAGAACCAACGATATAGACCGCAAACTCCTCCTTCAGCCGCGTCACCTGCTCTTTATTCAGACCAGAGAACGAGAACATGCCGTTTTGTTCGGTCATGAAGCTGAAATCCTGACAGACGCCCTGCTCCTTGAGCTTGGCAACAAACAGCTTGCGCATCTCCCAGATCCGATCCCGCATTTGACGCACTTCATCCTGCCACTCGGCCTTGAGCTGCGGATCCTTGAGTACGGTCGTCACCACAGCGGCACCATGCGCCGGCGGATTGGAGTAGTTGGCGCGAATAGTGGCTTTCACCTGGCTGAATGCGGTTGCCGCGATCGCCGCCGACTCCGTCACCACGGTAATGGCACCAACCCGCTCGTTATACAGCCCGAAATTCTTGGAAAAGGAGCTGGCGACCAGCAACTCACGGTGATAACGGGCGAAGGTGCGCAGACCCGCCGCATCTTCCTCGACGCCACGGGCAAAACCTTGATAGGCAAAATCGAAGAAAGGCAGCAACTTACGCTCGGCACAGAACTGGGCCAGCTGCTCCCATTGTTCGGCGGTAGGATCAATCCCCGTCGGGTTATGGCAGCAGCCATGCAGCAGCACGACATCCCCTTCGCTGGCGGCTGCCAGGGAGCCGAGCATGCCGTCGAAATCGAGCGCACGGGTCAGTGGGCTGTAGTAGGTGTACTCCGCCGTTTCCATGCCGGCCGCGGCAAAGACCTGAAAGTGGTTGACCCAGGTCGGATTGGAGATCCACACCTTGCGGCTGATCTTCTGCCGCGACAGGAATTCTGCCCCGATGCGCAGTGCACCGGTACCACCCGGCGCTTGCGCGGTACGGGCACGCTGGCTGGTCACAATCTCACTCTGCGCACCGAACAACAGCTGCTGTACCAGCAGACCATATTCGGCATTCCCTTCAATGCTCAGGTAATTTTTGGTTTTCTCGGTGTCCAGCAGGATTTTTTCCGCTTTTTTCACGGTATTGAGGATCGGCGTGTCACCGGCATCGTTCTTGTAGATGCCGACGCCAAGATTGATCTTGTGACTGCGCTTGTCGTTACGGAACTCTTCTGTCAGCCCCAGAATGGGGTCTGCAGGTGCCGCTGTGACCTTTTCAAACATAATAATCCCTGTCTTTGTCTGGTGATGTATGGCAGCTGAGCGCGACAGTCGCAGCCTGCTGGGCTCCAGTCGCGAGTGCTTCTGTTATATCACTCCGCTGGAGTGGAAAGAATATTTTCATCGTTTTCGGTGCCGGATATGACTAGGGTTGCCACGCCGGCGCCAGAATAAATGCCTCCTGCTCTAACCAGCGCTGCGCCATCAGCGCCGGCGCGAGGCGGATCTGCAACTCACGACTCAACCCCTCCACTCGCCACTGGCTCGCGGCGTCTAACGGCTTGCCATACGCGGCAAGGAACTCATCCAGGTTGGCTGGCAGGATCGGTTGTAACGGGCGCCCTACGCTGCGAGCCAGCGCCACGGCCTGTTGCAGGGCTTGCGGGTGCAGATCGCCCAGATGCCACCAGGCCGGAGCGCCAGGCATCGCCGCCAGCAGCGCCGGCAAGAGTGCATAGGCCTTGGTCGGTAGCCAGAGCAACAGCTCGTGCTCGGCAAGGGGATAGAGTAGGAAACTGGCATGGCTGGTCGTGGTGATCACCCGTTGCGGAGGTTGGCTATGCCACAGGAATTTGGTCAATCTGGCGACCACGGGCGCGGTCAACAGGCACTCGCCAAGCAGACGCAGCGGCTCCTGCAGATCCAGCATGCCACCGTCGGGGAAAAACAGGCTAAAACCCACGGCACTGCGCAAGCGGATCTGCGCCTCGTCAAGAGGAGTGATGCCCTGCTCCTGCAGTTGTTGCCATTCATCGGCGTGCCAGACATGGCGTCGATCACCGTGCAGCAACGCCCCCAGCACGGTGGCGGGCGCCTGCTCGGGCAGCTGGATCCCCAGGCGTTGCAGCCGGTTTTCTTCATCCGGTCGCCGCTGTAACTCCCACTCTTGCCACTGGGTTTGCAGCGCACGCCGACCGGCATCCGTCACGCGAAAAAGCGCGCTGCCACAGGGTTCACACCAGCCTTGCTCACACCAGAGTGTCAGCTGCAATGCCGCCCAGCGCCGCCGGATCCGCACCTCGGGCTGAGCGAGCAAGGCGGCGACTAATTGACGTGTCGCGTCATCTTCCATGTCGATGCGTTGCACGGGTCATCCTTGCGCCAGGCTATTACATGCGGGGATAGGTTCGTTCAGGATTATTATCCGGACGGGAACGGAAATATTTCAGGAACCACATATAATGACTACGATAACGCGATACCATATTCTCGATCACCTGATTCATTCGCAGTGTATCGGCTTCAATATCACCTGAAGGATAATTTTCCAATGCAGGAAGAAACTCTAAAATATATTTACCTGTCGCACTATCATAGGCAATAAACATCGGCACCACACTGGCTCCGGTCAATTTGCATAATTTTGGCAACGCTGGCAACGTCGCTTTTTTGCGACCAAAGAAGTCGACGAACAAACTACCTTCAGGGCCATGATCCTGATCCGGCAAATAGAAAAAATTACAAGCATTTTTGAGATTGCGAATAATGGGTTTCAATCCGGCACTGCGCTCGTAAACCAGCCCGCCAAACCGTTCACGCTGCCGATTAATAAACCAATCGTATAATTTATTCGGCACGCTGTGCATCATGGTACACATGGTATATTCATGGGTACTCAAATAAAGACCCGCCATATCCACAGCCCAGGCATGGGGCATCAAAAATATAATTGGCTGCCCCGCTTCGTGAAGCTTTTCAACATGTTGCCGACCTTTGACGGTATACCTGGCCAGCAAATACTCTTTGGAACGGAAGGTGGGTTCGCCAAATGCCAGCATGGATTGCAGGCCAGCTACGATATTTTCATATAGTAGCTGCTCACGTTCGGACACAGTTAATTGTGGAAAACAGATCTGCAGATTAATACGCGCAATGGCGACGGGTTTTTGGGCTAACTTGAGTACGACCGGAGCCAGCGCTTTTGCGAGGCCATCACGCCAACGAACCGGCATCCAGGAAAATAAAAACATGACCGCCAACAAGCACCAGGTGCCCCAATATTTTGGATGGCATAATGTCAACTTGAAGCGGGTATCATAGGCTGCACTATCGCGCCCGCTATTAATTTCTTTGTTTTTGCTCACGCTATTTAAATCTCATCTGTTGCGTAAATTAGTATGCACTGCGCTTATCACAGACAAGCCAAAATTCGTTCACGCAATACTCGCTTTTGTTTGTCATCTAACCAGCATGCTTCAACGGCATTGAGGCTCAGCATCCGCAACTGTTCACGACTGGCCTGCAGGTGCGTGGCCAGCGCGCGGAAATTTGCCGTCATATAGCCACCAAAATAGGCGGGATCATCAGAGTTCACCGTCACACACAGGCCGCGATCGAGCAGATCCAAAATGGTGTGTTCGGACATGTGTGCAAATACTTGTAACCGGGTATTTGACAATGGACACACGGTCAGCGGCACCCGCTCGGACGCCAGGCGCGCCATCAACAAGGGATCATCATGACAGCGCACACCGTGATCAATCCGCACCACCTTAAGCAGATCCAGCGCATCCCAGATATAGCTCGCCGGCCCCTCTTCACCGGCATGAGCAACACAGGGCCAGCCCAGCTCTCGAGCGCGTTTGAACAGGCGGGCAAACTTCGCCGGCGGGTTACCCACTTCGGCAGAATCCAGTCCAATGCCATCGATTTCGTCGCGGTAAGCTTCTGCTTGCGCCAGCGTGGCTAACCCCTCTTCTTCACTCAAGTGGCGCAGAATGCACAGGATCACGCGGCTGGTGATCCCCCATTGTTGCTCGGCCTGGGCCAGCGCCCGGCGGATGCCGCGTAGCGGTACGGCAAACTCTATGCCGCGCGCGGTATGGGTTTGCGGATCAAAGAAGAGTTCGGTATGCACCACATTGTCCTGCCGACAGCGCGTCAGGTACGCCATCGTCAGATCGTAAAAATCCTGCTCGGTGCACAATACCGCCGCGCCCTGATAATAGAGATCGAGAAACGACTGCAGATTGGCAAACTGGTAAGCGGCGCGCAGCGCGTCGACATCGGCGTAGGGCAACGCCACCTGATTGCGTTTGGCCAACGCAAACATCATCTCGGGTTCCAGCGTGCCTTCGATATGAAGGTGCAGTTCAATTTTTGGCAACTCGGCCAGAAAGGTTTCCATCGCATACTCCTCGTCTTGGCGGCGCCGCTATAGTAACGTGGATAGACTGACAAAACGTCGACTTTACGCAAATATACAGGGAATCCAGCCAGTTAGATTAAAATTCCAACCATAATTTCCGCTGTCGGCCCACCACCGGCAACCATATGTGCCGCCGACCGCGGTCACGCCACACAAGGAGTCGCTCTTGACATCGAAACGAGCCGTAATCTGTGACATCGACGGCGTTATTCTACATAACAATCAGCTGATTCCCGGCGCCGATCTCTTTGTGCATCGGCTGATCGAACAGGGTACGCCATTACTGTTTGTGACCAACTACCCCGGTCAAACCCCTAAAGACTTACAAAATCGCTTCCAGTCGGCCGGCGTGAATGTCCCCGAGGCTTGCTTTTATACCTCAGCGATGGCCACCGCCGCGTTTCTCACGCGCCAGGATGGACGCAAAGTCTATGTCATCGGCGAAGGGGCCCTCACCCATGAACTCTATATGGCCGGGTTTACCATCACCGATATCGATCCGGATTTCGTCGTGGTTGGCGAGACCCGCAACTATAACTGGAACATGATTCAGCAGGCGGCACAGTTTGTCGATCAGGGCGCACGCTTTATTGCCACCAATCCGGATACCCACGGTCCTCATATGTACCCTGCGTGCGGCGCCTTGTGTGCTCCCATTGAACGCATGACCGGACGCCAACCCTTCTATGTTGGCAAGCCCAGCGCCTGGATCATGCGGGCGGCACTCAACAAGATGCAGGCCCACTCCGATGAAACCCTGATCATCGGCGATAATCTGCGCACCGACATCCTGGCCGGTTTCCAGGCCGGGCTAGAAACCGTGCTCGTCCTGTCTGGCGTCAGCAAAATGAGCGACATCGATAAGGTTCCCTTCCGTCCAAATCACATTTTCGAGTCGGTTGTCGACATCGATCTGGTTTAAGCACCGGGATTTCGACAAAATTGCACCAAATTAGCCGGGCGGCATGCCGCAGCCGACATTTCTGCTTGCAGAGGGTCGGCGCCGTCTGGCAGATTGTCGGCTGAGGAATGATAAAAGGACAAGTGGGCCAACGTGGGGCCCCACCATTCGAGGAATAAGGAAGTATGTGTTCTATTTTTGGTATTCTGGACATCAAATCTGATGCTGCTGCGTTACGCAAAACAGCACTGGAAATGTCCAAGCGCCTGCGTCACCGCGGTCCGGACTGGTCCGGGGTATACAGCACTGACAAAGCAATCCTGGTCCATGAACGTCTGGCGATCGTGGATCCGGGTAATGGTGCGCAACCACTGTACAACCCCGAGCGGACCCACGTACTGGCTGTCAATGGCGAGATTTATAACCACAAGGAACTGGAAAAGGGCCTGAGTGTCGATTTTCAATTCCAGACTGGTTCCGACTGCGAAGTCATTCTGGCCAAGTACAAAGAAAAAGGTGCCGCATTTCTGGACGAAATCAACGGCATCTTCGCCTTCATTCTTTATGATGCAGAACAAGATGCCTACCTGATTGGCCGTGACCATATCGGCATCATTCCGCTGTACATGGGCTATGACGAATGTGGCAATTTCTATGTCGCATCCGAAATGAAAGCCCTGACCCCGGTTTGCAAGAGTGTGCAGGAGTTCCCGCCAGGACATTACCTGTGGAGCAAGGATGGCGAGCTCAAGCGTTACTATCAACGTGACTGGATGGAGTTTGACAGCGTCAAGGATAACGTGACTGACAAGCTGGCCCTACGCGATGCGCTTGAAGATGCGGTAAAGCGTCAGCTGATGTGTGACGTACCGTATGGCGTACTGCTCTCCGGCGGACTCGACTCCTCGATCATTTCAGCCGTGACCAAGCGTTTTGCTGCGCGCCGCGTCGAGGATGACGGTAAATCCGAGGCCTGGTGGCCACAGCTGCACTCCTTCGCCGTCGGCCTCAAGGGCTCACCGGATCTTTCAGCGGCACAAAAGGTTGCCGATCATCTGGGTACCATTCACCACGAAATTACCTTCACGGTACAAGAAGGGATCGATGCGCTGCGTGATGTGATCTATCACCTTGAGACCTATGACGTGACGACAATTCGTGCGTCGACTCCTATGTACCTGATGGCCCGCTTCATCAAGGCGATGGGGATCAAGATGGTGCTCTCCGGCGAAGGCTCCGATGAGTTGTTTGGCGGTTACCTCTATTTCCACAAGGCACCCGATGCCAAGGAATTCCACGAGGAAACAGTCCGCAAACTGTCTCAATTGCACATGTACGACTGCCTGCGCGCCAACAAGTCAATGGCTGCCTGGGGGGTCGAAGGCCGCGTACCTTTCCTGGATAAAGAGTTTATCGATGTTGCCATGCGCCTGAACCCCAAGGACAAGATGTGCGGCAACGGCAAGATCGAGAAGCACATTCTGCGCGAAGCCTTTGAGCACTATCTGCCGAAGGAAGTGGCGTGGCGTCAAAAGGAGCAATTCTCCGATGGCGTTGGTTACTCCTGGATCGACAGCCTGAAAGTACATGTTGACAACGAAATCAGCGATCAGATGTTTGAAGCGGCCGCTTTCCGTTTCCCGGTCAATACGCCGTTAACCAAGGAAGCCTACTTCTATCGCGCCATCTTTGAAGAGCACTTCCCGCTGGAGTCAGCTGCGCGTTGTGTCCCTTATGGCAAGTCCGTCGCCTGCTCCACGCCGAAGGCGCTGGAGTGGGATGAGAAGTTCAAACTGATGGCCGACCCGTCAGGCCGTGCCGTCATGGACGTGCATAACGAAGCCATCAAGGCTTAACGCCGAGATCAAAAAGGGCCTGCACTGCAGGCCCTTTTTTTATGACAACTAATCCAGCGGATAGCTCACCACCAACGCACAACCGGGTAACAATGCGTATTGAGCCGGCGCACTTTGTGCTGACAGCAGCAGTGTCCCTCCCTCTGGCAGGCTGATCTGCTGGATCTGCGTATCGTGCCAGTTAAAGAAGAAATGCAGTGTTTGCTCTCCCCACTGCAACTCACCGTGGCTCAAATCGGCATTGAAGGTCGCCGCAGGAACACGTTGTTCTGCCATCTGCGTCAGCAGGGTTAACCACGCTGACTGTTGCATGTCCAGATCGGCCAACCGATCACCGCTGAGGACCATGCCACCACAGGCCAATAGTGTCGCCATATGGAATTGGTAGTCGGCAGCAGAGGCGTGCTGCCAGGACAGATCGCGCAGACACAGGCAATCTGGATCCAGTTGCCACAGGCGTTCAGCCTGCCAGCTCCGAGAGAAGATTTCGCGGGCAACTTGGCGGATCCTATGTCCGGAACGCTCGATATCATCGCCAACCCGCATGCCATGAACCAGGCCCAATGACGGCCAAATCGGCGCATTGCAGCCCAGCAGGAAGGCCTCCTCTCCCACCCCGGCTATGATTGCCTGCATACCACGACGGTAGGCCTCGATACGGGTTGCCTGACGATCATGGAAGCAGCCACCGTGAATCGCACCCCAGAAATTGGCATCCAATTTGAAATAGGTAATACCAAAGTCATGGCGTAATGTTGAAAATAACGACGTAAGATGCTGCTGTACTTCTGGGTGGGTCGCATCGAGCACATACCAGGGCGTACAACGCCAGCCACCATAGGTCACCATTTCCGCAGCCAATGGCTGTCCATCCGCACACTTGACGAACCAGTCTGGATGTTGACGGAAAATTTCAGAGCCTGGCTCGGCAATAAACGGCGCAACCCAGAGCGCAGGTAATGCCCCTCGACTACGGATATCATCCAGTAATGGCATCAAACCACCGGCAAAGCGCTCTGAAGGGATCAACCAGTCTCCCATGGCTTTTTGATAACCGTCATCGATCTGCACATAGCGTAGTTGTGGATACCGACTCGCCAGTTGCTGCACGTTTTCTTGGATATCACTGGCTGTGACATCGGCATAATAGTGATACCAGGAGCACCACCCGGTCGGGCGAGATGTCACAGGCAACGCTGGGTGATGCTCTTGAATGTGCCGTGCTAAAGACGCCAGCAAGCTGGCTTTTTCATCCCCTTGCAGAATGACCAGCGGTTCGCTGCACCAATGCGCTCCTGCAGCCAGCTCAAGTCCTTCGGTGCGCATGACAACTTGTAACCGGCCATCTGGATAGAGACGGAACTCACCGCCAAACCGTTCGCAAGCCACAAACGCCAGTAATGTCCACTCAGATCCCTGTTTGAACATCAATAGGTTATGAACCGTGTGATAACCCTGATCGGACGTAATGCGATACACGCTTGCATCTGGACAACGACCAATTGCCTCAGGCGCCCCCCAACAGCCCCCGGTTTGCGCAAGCATCTGAAACCCCTCACCGTAAATAGCACAGTCCGGGGACGCGACATATTCATCCAGCAAAATCCACTCTTGCAACGCCAGAGAATGGCCTGAGCAATTATCCAGTCGCACGGTTAATTCATCGCGATACCAGGCCGGCGTAGCCAGTGTTTCCGGTCGTGTCGGTGCTGTGGCAAATGCGTTATGCCAGAATGAAAGCCTGTCAGCCATAGGTTAAATCCTCTTTGATGACAAATTTTAATGATTCATCTGAAATTCGACTTGCACTTAACAAAAGCGGTCTATAGTTAAATTGCTCCTTCGAAAAGCAACACCGAAGCGAGAGACCGGCCATAGTTTCATTGGCCTTTGCGTTTAAGAGTTTGTTCATGCAATACGTTTTATCTGCTTACGACTGCACGCTACACCCAAGCAGTCAAACCTAAGGGCGAGTCGGAAAACTGGACTCGCCCTTTTCATTGTCAATATAGCCAAACTTCCAGCACATTTTACTGCTCATAGCCTGAACGGAAGCTATCTGTGCTAAGGCTTGGGGGCTGATTCTGGCAGGCTGTCGTGGTAAAATGTGAACTACAACTCATTTTTCATGACACTCTGACGTGACATACAACCAGCGCGTTCGGCACCTGATGAGTTACCTCACCAGCTTTCTTATCATCCTAAGCTCGCTTGCTGCGGGAAAATTTATTGCCTCCCTCCTGCCCTTTGCCTTTCCCGGCAGCATCATTGGCATGTTATTGCTGTTTTTGTTGCTTAACTTTCAGCTTGTCAAACTCTCCTGGGTAGATGCCAGCGGTGGCCTGTTGTTACGCCACATGGCGTTGCTGTTTATTCCGGTCGCAGTTGGCCTATTGAATTATCTCGATACCGTATTGGCTTCTTTGACCGTGATTCTCATCAATGTGGTGCTAGGGATTGCCCTCATTTTGTTTGTAGTCGGCCATCTGTTCCAAAGGATGAATCGCGAATGATCTTTTACATCGCACTGCCCTTAACGCTGTTGCTCTACTGGCTGACCCGTCGGCTTTATCGCCTTAAACCGCTACCGTTTATCAACCCGGTGCTGATTCCAATGTTCGTGATCATGGTGCTGCTAGTAATAAGCGGTGCATCGTTGGCCGAGTATCAGGCCGGTTCACGCCCGATCCAGTTGCTCCTGGAGCCTGCTGTGGTCGCGTTGGCCATCCCACTGTATCAACAAGTCGGCCAGATCCGAGCCCGCCTCAAACCGATTTTGATCGGTTGTACGTTGTCGGTCTTGATCAGCGTAGGGCTGACATTTATCACCTGCGCTCTGGTACCGACGGCGCCGGAGATTGTCAGTTCTATTGCGACCCGCTCCATCACCACCCCATTGGCCATGAGCGTCAGTAGCAGTCTCGGTGGCGTCGGCGCCATAGCGGCCGCGATTGTTGTCCTGGTTGGCATTCTCGGTGCCGTCATCGGATTTCCACTGTTACGCCTGTTTGGTGTCACCGATCCACAAGCGCAAGGCCTGGCGATGGGAGCCTGTTCACATGCCGTTGGCACCGCAGCCGCCGCCGAGCGTGGCACGACCCAGGGCGCGTTCTCCTCGCTGGCCATGGTGGTCTGCGGTGTGTTGACAGCGATTCTTGCCCCTGTGCTCTTCGCCTTTTATCACTGGATAAGCCAGCTATTGTGAAGCGCAGCACAGAGTCGTCATTGTCAAACGTTTCGATTTTGCTTGAAAAATCAAGGCGGTGCACAGTCGACTTGAACCGCTGCCCGGCAGCCTATCTTGTCGGAGATACTGATGCTCGCTACGACACATCATGCCCTGAATGAACTGCCAGCCAGCTGGCAAGCACTGTTAACCCAGCATGCTTCTCTCACCCACTTACCCGCTGCATTAATTGATGCATTGCTCGCCGATTCGCAATTGAGCAAACGCGACCTGTCGTTACAGTTGCTGCCGCTTGCCGCGAGTTTTGCTTACGCCAACATTTCACATTTTCATGTTGGCGCTATCGCATGGGGTCACTCAGGCGATTGGTATCTGGGCGCCAATATGGAATTTTTGCAGCAACCACTGGCTCAGACAATCCATGCTGAACAATGTGCCATTACCCATGCCTGGCTCAGCGGTGAGACCGGGTTGCAAGCCATCACGATCAATGCGTCGCCTTGTGGTCATTGCCGGCAGTTCATGAATGAGACCAACTCCGCCAAGGCGTTGCAAATTCATTTGCCTGGCCGCGATCAAACACTACAGCAACTCCTGCCTGATGCGTTCGGCCCTGTCGACTTGGGCATTGTCGATACGCTGTTGCAACCACAACAGCAACTGCTGCCACAACCGCAGGGATCGGCACTGATGCAAGCTGCGTGGCTGGCTGCGACCCACAGTTATGCTCCCTATTCCAGAGCTTATGCCGGGGTCGCGTTAATGTTGGCGGATGGTCGTCTGCTGACTGGCCGTTACGCAGAAAATGCTGCCTTCAATCCAAGCCTCCCACCATTGCAATCGGCACTGACCATGCTACGTCTGCTCGGACTCGAGCCAGAGGCTATCCGGCAAGCCGCGTTGTTTGAATCCCAGGCCGGCGCTTTGTCCCACCATGCCTCGACGCGCGCACTACTGGCCGCATATGGTATCGATAGCCTTGAATATCAACGTGGCTGATAACGCCCACAAAAAAGGCCTGCATTTGCAGGCCTTGGGAAGGGTTTGGATTTAACGTAATGATTACGACGGCGCACAGGCCATCAAGCCGTCGCCGCCACGTTGTTAGCCGCCGACGGCTGCTGTGGTGATGCGACCGTTTCATCCAAATCCTTGACTCGAAGCGTCATCAGCGCGGCAAGTAGCATGGAGCCACCGCCCAGCGCCAGTGCCAGCATCGCATCGCCAGCGAAGAATTCACGGGTAAAATAACCGAGAATGCCGGCAGCCAACACCTGGGGCAACACGATGAAGAAATTGAAGACCCCCATATAAAAACCCATACGGCGAGCCGGTAAGGCACCGGCCAGAATCGCGTATGGCATACACAGGATCGAGGCCCAGGCAAAACCGATTCCAACCATGTTCAGCAGCAGCCAACGCGGATCATCAATCAGGTTCATGCCAATCAACGAGACACCACCCAGCGCCAGGCAGAACGCGTGTACACCCTTGCGGCCGATACGCGTTGCCAACCACGGCAATACAAATGCCGCCAGTGCCGAGATGCCGTTGTAGGTGGCAAAACAGATACCTACCCAATCGGCCCCTTCGTTATACAGTGCCGATGCCGAGTCGGTGGTGCCATACAGATGGCTGGTAACCGCCGAAGTCGTATAGATCCACATTGCAAACAGCGCAAACCAGCTGAAGAACTGAACTACGGCCAATTGACGCATGGTCTTGGGCATCTGGACTATGTCACGCAGAAGATGGCCCGCTTGCGCTTGGCTATCCTTTGTCGCGTTCGCGTTTGCCGCACGCTCAAAGCGTGTCAGTTGCTCCGGTGAATATTCACGCGTCCGCCAGACTGTCCACAAAATGGTCAGCAGGAACACGACACCGCCAGCATAGAAGGAGTATTTGACCGATGGCGGGATCACCCCTTCCGGCGCTGTGTTGGCCACACCGAACACATTGGTCAGCAAGTAAGGCATCGCAGATGCAACGACGGAGCCGACCCCGATGAAGAAGGTCTGCACGGCAAACCCCGAGGTGCGTTGACTGGAGGGCAAGTTATCGGCCACCAGAGCACGGAACGGCTCCATAGAGATATTAATCGAGGCATCCAAAATCCACAGCATGCCGGCCGCAACCCACAAATAGGGGCTATTGGGCATGATCAGCAAAGCCAGTGACGAAAGAATGGCGCCCGCCAGAAAATAGGGACGGCGGCGGCCAAGGCGGCCCCAGGTTCGGTCACTGCAGTAACCGATGATCGGCTGCACCAGCAAACCGGTCAGCGGCGCCGCGATCCATAGAATCGGGATCTGATCGATGCTGGCACCCAAGGTTTCAAAAATACGGCTGACATTGGCATTCTGCAGGCCGAAACCAAACTGAATACCCATGAAACCGAAGCTCATATTCCATATTTGCCAAAAAGATAAACGTGGTTTTTGCATTTATTATTCCCGCTGAAAAGTCAGTCTTGTCCCCTGAAGGGGGCGCCAATGTAACGTTTTCACCCTTTGCGGGAAGTGATCGACCTCACAGCGCGGAGGCTCAATTCAGTAATCTCATCATCCAGTCAAGATGTCACCGGTTACATTATTGTGATGCTGGTCGATATCCAATCAAAAAAATGGCCACCCTGAGGTGGCCATTACTTACTGGAACTGATTTATCAACCACTGCAGTCGTTCTCGAGGTGTCCGATTTTCATCAAAGAAATTCTGCATCCGCAGGAAGGTAATGCCGCCAAACCCCGGCGTGCGTCGCAGTGCATGGGCAATTTGTTGCCAGCCTTGTTCACCGTACAGCTCGCCGGCCAAGG
>CAMFKP010000069.1 GCA_945957385.1 uncultured Aeromonadaceae bacterium | reverse complement strand
GTACGGAAAGCTGTTTTTCTGCAATAAGCCTCGCATCAGGATGCCTCGTTGCGGTTAAAAAAGAAGATAAGCTGGTGATAATTTGGCCAGACTTAGCTTTCAGAGAAGCTTGCGCTAGGTTATTAACGATCATCGGCGAATATTTAAGGGTGTAATCTGCATATCTGCGTATCGTTGAAACATCGGATAGCAGGGCTTGTCGTTCTAAATCAAAATCTTCGCGAACAACGATTTTCTTATCCTGAAAAACAATCGGCGCTGAATCAGATGTGTCGCATTCAAAACCAGCTGGGAATTTGAACGCATCTGCTTGATATTGTTCTTCCCGGTATGGGGAGAATGGCATCGAGCGACAGCGCAATGGCTTGATGCTATGAATGCCGCACAGCTTGTCGGCACGTAAGGCTGGGCAGGAAAACGATGGTGGAATATAGGCTGCAGCGCTGATAATTACAGCAAGTTCGTGTTTTTTATCTAGTTTTACAGTCGTGCCGATTTTCTCCGCCATCCCGAAATCCTTATGCCCTGGGCGCAATGGCGTCCAGATAAATGCCAAAGGGAAGCGATCCGCATGGACAAACGCATCATTTAATGTGAGCCAAATTTGTCCATGGCAACATTTGCCACAAGCCGTGCAGTTAAAATGCTGAGCCATGAATTAAGCTTGGTCTTGTGTCGTGCCGCAGCACTTTTTGGCTTTTTTGCCCGAGCCACAAAGGCAAGGATCATTTCGCCCGACTTTATTCACATGGCGCTGTGGGATATGTGGGTTCAAATCACCACTGACATAAAGCCATTGGCCATTCTCACGGCGAAAACTGGCTAATTCAGCCTGAATCATTTCTTTTTGGTCACGTCGAAACCGAATGGCAAATTCGACTTGTGCGCTGGCACCATCTTCTTTTGCATTGCGGATTTCCAAACTGCGCCATTCGCAACTTTCTGCCAAATATTCGGCTTCAGCCCGGTTAAAGTCTGCTTTAACTTCAGGCGCATGTGTTCGTTCAAGATGATCAAGCTGTTTGGTTGCAAAAGCGGTGTATCTAGAACGCATTAGCGCTTCCGCTGTTGGCGCTGGTGTGCCCGCAATAATTGGCGCGCAGCATTCCGCTAAATCTTTTTTTGAACCACAAGGACATTGAGACATTGAGATGCTCCTATCTGATTTTAACTGGGGTATATGCATAAAGTGCCGTTAAAAATTGGCTTATGGGCATATACCATTTATGTTTCTTGATGAAGAACGGATTATTTTGGGTAGGCGAGATCGACTTTCGACTGCACTAATGCATTAAATTCATCAGCACCAAACTTCGTGAGGGGGGTGCTGTTCACAAAAAAGCTTGGTGTTTTCTGAACTTTTAGCGTGACCACATCGGCCGCATCTTGAGCGAGACGAGCGGCAATTTGTGGGCTATTCATATCAAGCTTGGCTTTCTCAATATCGAGGCCAATTTGAGCGAGAGCATTCCAGATCAACTCAGGTTGCGGTGAGCCATGAGCCGCCCATTCGGGCTGTGCGGCCAGTACTGCTTCGACAGATTCCCAGTATTTATTCTGCAAGCGCGTCGCTTCCAGCGCTTTGGCGACGTAATCGGAGCCTTGATGGAAAGTGGCATAGCGCAAGGTGAGTTTGACTTTGTCGCTATTGAAATTAAGGGTATTTTTAACAACCGGATAAAACGCACGGCAAGCTTCACAAGCGGGATCGAAAAATTCAACGATATGGACTTTTGCATGCGCTGCGCCTATCGATGGTGCGCCAAAGCGATTGAGTTCTTGCCCGCTGTTTTGGGCAATTTGCTGCTGCTCCTGTTTTTGCTGGCTGGTATACATATAAGTACCCACCGCAAATGCAGTGATTAGAGCAATGCTGCTGCCAATAATCAGAGTTGAACGCTTCATTTTTGTGTCCCTTTTTGTACTGCAATCAGCAGCGCGATAAGAATGGAAAAAGCCACTAAAGATAAAAGTGGAATAGTGATAAAACCGAATAGATCGAGCTTCATGTCGGCGCATGAAATGCCTTGAGAGCAAGGCTGTAGGTTCTCTGGGATGAAACCCTTGTAGAGCAAGGTGTGGTAGAGCGCGAACAGCCAGCCACCAATGGCTAATGGCATCGCATAGCGGGCACAGCGCGCGTCAAACGGAAATAAGCCGACACTGAAAATAAAAAGCAGTGGGTACATAAAAATGCGTTGATACCAACACAACACACAGGGTTGCATGGCCATCACTTCGCTAAAGAACAGGCTGCCCAAAGTTGAAACGGCGGCAATGATCCAGCAGGAAAAAATCAAATTCCACAGGGTGGATTGAGTAGGCTGCGTCATGGTTTGGCTCTGTTGACAGAAAAACGAGATACTTCACGCGTGTATTTGTCTCACCGTCTGATGAGTGCGGCGATAAAGATTGCGTGAATGCCCATAAATTAGAGCAGCTGCTCTTACGGTTCTTGGGGCTTGCGAAATTGAATGAGAATTTGCGTGAAGATGTCAGGCTGCCCCTGGGGTTGGCAGCACAAATTCAACTTCCTGCTGCCACGATTGTTAGCCACGTGGCGCACTAAAATTGCAGGGATGCGTTGGCGCGGGCGCGATTGTCGTGCGCACAACAGGCGTAATAAGCCCGTAATGAGATCTTGAAGCATAGGAATTCCATTTCAGTGATGAATTGCCGTGTTACTAAGCTAAATCAAGCAATGAATTGGAATTTGGGTGGCTTTTTGGCTGGGCTAGTGGATGCCGAATGAGGTTCGGCTTGGTCAGTGCGTGGCCACACGGCATGCGAGGATGCACTCACATTTGAGCCAATAGTGAACCATTGGGGGAGATCGTGTGTATGGTCGAAGCTGATATGACCATGCGAATGACCAGGGAGCCGTAACTTTTGCTCAGCTTCATCTTTGCTGTAATCGCCAACGTCCAATGGATTATGAATTTGGAATTGATCAGGCAAGGGTTGATGAGCAAGTGACAATGCATTTGATACAGGCAGCCATGCGCAAAACAGCATGATGCAAAAGATCACGATCTGCGTTTTACGAAAAGAGGTTGCACGGTATTGGCTTTGCATGCGTTGATTCTATCGCTGTTTAAGTTTTTCACTCAAGCCCGAAGTGGGCGAAATCAATGATTCGTTTGAGCTGATCATAGTCGAAGATGATCTTGCGTCACTCTTGACCAGTGACAAGTATATTGGTGTTGAGCCTTTTAGTAGATCCAACACCAATAGCATCACTTGTATTTTAGTTCATCAGTTTTTAGGTTTTTGCTTTCTCATTAACTGATAAGCAACAGGAATAATAAATAGCGATAACAACGGTGCTGTTACCATACCTCCCACCATGGGCGCAGCTATTCGACTCATGATTTCGCTGCCTGTTCCGCTACCCAATAGGATCGGCAGCAAGCCTGCAATAATTACCGCCACCGTCATCGCCTTGGGTCGGACTCGTAATACAGCCCCTTCAGTAATCGCTTCGAGCAAGGCTTTATCGTCGTTATTGCCATCATCCAAGCGCGCTTGCCACGCGTTTTTCAGATACAGCAGCATAATCACGCCAAATTCAGCAGAGACACCCGCCAGCGCAATAAACCCGACGCCAGTCGCAATCGACAGGTTGTAGCCCATCCAGTACAGGAACCACACACCGCCAGTGAGTGCCAGCGGCAGCGTTGCCATAATCAGCAAGGCTTCATCAAAGCGTTTAAAGGTCAGGTACAAGAGCACAAAGATAATCAGCAAAGTGGCTGGAACGACCAGTTTCAGGCGTTCATTGGCACGCTCAAGAAACTCGAACTGCCCTGAATAGCTGATGCTAATACCGGGCTCCAGCTTGACCTGTGCGGTAACGGCTCGCCGTAAATCTTGTGCGACTGAAGCCAGATCACGATCACGCACATCGACGTAAACCCAGCCCGTGGGACGTGCATTTTCGCTTTTCAGCATCGGCGGGCCATCGCTGACCGATACTTTGGCGACCATGCTCAATGTGATTTGCGAGCCTTGCGGTGTAACCAGAGGGAGATTGGCTACTTTTTCAACGGTATCGCGCCATTCGCGTGGATAGCGCATATTGATTGGAAAGCGCGCCAAACCTTCGACAGTTTCGCCAATATTATCGCCACCAATCGCACTCGCTACGACCGCCTGCACATCGCTGATATTGAGCCCAAAACGCGCTGCGGCAGCACGGTCGATTTTGACATCGACATAGCGTCCACCGGTGAGCCGTTCAGCCAGCGCTGAGCTAACGCCGGGGACTGTTTTGGCGATAGTTTCAACTTGCTGGGCAATTTTATCGAGGTCGGCCAGATTGCTGCCCGCAATTTTGACGCCAATCGGGCTCTTGATCCCAGTTGCCAGCATGTCGATCCGGTTACGAATTGGTGGCACCCAGATATTGGCCATACCGGGCACTTTGACCGCTTTATCGAGCTCTTCTACCAGTTTTTTCGGCGTCATTCCTGGTCGCCATTGATCGCGGGGCTTGAACTGAATCGTTGTTTCAAACATTTCCAATGGTGCAGGATCAGTCGCACTTTCGGCACGACCGGCTTTACCCGAAACGCGGGCGACTTCGGGGACGGTTTTAATCATCCGATTGGTTTGCTGTAGTAATTCACTGGCTTTTTGTGCCGACAATCCCGGAAGGGCTGATGGCATATAGAGCAGGTCACCCTCATCGAGCGGTGGTAAGAACTCCCCTCCCAAGCGGCTGACTGGCCAGAGAGCAGTCAGAAATACCAGCACTGCGACCAACAGCGTGGTTTTGGGTTTTGCCAGTACCACATCAAGCAGAGGGCGATACATCTTGATTAGCAAGCGATTAAGCGGGTTTTTGCTTTCCTCTGGTAATTTTCCGCGTATCCAGTAGCCCATCAGAATCGGGATTAGCGTAACCGAAAGCCCAGCTGCAGCAGCCATGGCGTAGGTTTTGGTAAACGCCAACGGCGAAAACAGCCGACCTTCCTGCGCTTCAAGCGTAAACACAGGAATAAACGACAGTGTGATGATCAGTAGGGAGAAAAATAGCGCTGGACCCACTTCAATGGCCGCTTCGGTCATCACATGCCAATGTGCTTCGCCTTTCAGCTGTTCACCTGGATGCTCGTGCTGCCAGGCTTCAACTTTCTTATGCGCGTTTTCAATCATCACTACTGCCGCATCGACCATCGCGCCGACTGCAATGGCGATGCCACCGAGTGACATGATGTTGGCATTGACGCCTTGATAACGCATCACCAGAAACGCAATCAAGACGCCTAGCGGCAAGGACACAATAGCGACCATACTGGAGCGGAAATGCCCCAAGAAAATCACGCAAACCAGTGCGACGACCAGAAACTCTTCCAGTAATTTGTAGCTAAGGTTATCAATCGCTCGATCAATCAAATGGCTACGGTCGTAGGTCGTGACGATTTCTACGCCAGCGGGTAGGCTAGGTTTGAGTTGCTCTAGCTTTTCATGAACTGCAGCAATGGTTTCGCGGGCATTTTTGCCTGAGCGCAAGATCACCACACCGCCCACAGCTTCGCCTTCGCCATCCAGCTCGCTAATCCCGCGCCGCATTTCCGGCCCAAGCTGGATTGTCGCCAGATTGCCTAAAGTCACAGGCACATTACTGACTAGTTTGACGGGTATAGCCTTGAAGTCGTTGATGGACTTGAGATAGCCGTCGGTACGTACTACTAATTCAGTTTCACCCGCCTCCAAAACTCCACCGCCGGTTTCCTGATTTGCCTTTTCAACGGCGTCTCGCACCTCGCTTTGCGTAATGCCGTAGCTGGCAAGCTTCACCGGATCAAGTACGATCTGATACTGCTTGACCATCCCCCCCACAGTTGCAACTTCGGCGACATTGGGCAGGGTTTTGAGCTCAAACTTGAGATACCAGTCCTGCAAGGCGCGCAGTTGTGACAAATCATGCTTGCCTGTTTTATCAACGAGCGAATACTGGTAGATCCAGCCGACGCCTGTGGCATCGGGGCCAAGTGATGATTTGGCCGAGGCGGGCAAGCGACTCTGAATTTGATTCAGATATTCCAACACCCGCGAGCGCGCCCAGTACAAATCAGTCTGGTCATCAAACAGCACATAGACAAAGCTATCACCAAAGAATGAAAAACCCCTTACGGTTTTTGCGCCGGGCACTGATAACATCGTCGTTGTAAGTGGATAGGTGACCTGGTTTTCAACGATCTGTGGTGCTTGTCCCGGATAGCTGGTGCGGATAATGACCTGCACATCCGATAAATCAGGCAAGGCATCAATCGGCGTGGTTTTTACTGCCCAACCCCCCCATGCCGTCAAAAACACCATCGCCAGCAGCACTAAAAAACGATTTCCAACCGACCAACGAATCAGAGCGGCAATCATGGCTGGCCTCCCGATTTTTTATTCATCACCATACGCTCAAGGACCAAACCATCATCGTTTTGATGAACCGTAGCGCGAACCTTGTCACCGACTTTGAATCCTTTGATGACATTTTCATTGGCAACTGGGTAGGGCATCGTCATGGCCGACATGCCGATAATTTTGAACGCATCATGTGCTAGTGTGACTTCTAGCCCATTAATCGCCTTGATCGTTGCATCGGCTTCATCCATGATCATGGCGGGTGTTGCTGATGAAGCTTGATCACTGCTCAGTTTGGTTTTGACCCCCGCCAAATTGGCTTCCGAATCAATCAGGAATTGCCCACTGGCAACGATTTGTTGACCTTCATTTAAGCCGTTGACGATGATGGTTTTATCGGCAACTTCGGCCCCCAGAGTGACCTCAACCGGCACGAAGTGATTTTCGCCATCAAGCAACATAACCAAAGATCGTTTACCCGTGCGGATAATGGCCTCTGTGGGTACTGCAAGAACGGCATTATTTGAGTTGCCTGCTAGCTTCACTTGCGCCGACATGCCGGGGCGTAAGCGGCCATCTCGATTGGGAAGTTCAACACGGACTCTTAGGCTACGGCTGGCATCATTTAAGGTCGGCAAAATGGCGGTAACTTTGCCGCTCAGTATTACACCGGGGAAAGCCGCTAATGACACATCAGCTTTACCCCCTATTTGTATGGCTGCCGATTGTGCTTCTGGAACGGCAACGTCAAGCCAGACCGAGCTGATGCCGCTAATTTTGGCCAGGGTTTGTCCTGCGGCCAGCGTCATGCCACTGCGTACCGATAACTCCTGGATTACGCCGCCTTGAGTACTTCGCAAGGTCTGGCGTGCACTGATTTTGCCGGTTTTTTCAACCTCAGAAATTAATCCAGCTGGCATTCCGGTCAGGCGCAGGCGCTCGCGAGCAGCGCTTATTAAGCTGGCATCACCACTGTTGCGAATCGCCAAAAACTCGTGTTGCGCAGCACTCCACTCAGGAATAAGCACTTCGGCTAAAGGCTGACCGGCAACAATGATGTCACCGGGTGCCAATGGCCAGACCCTTTCGATAAAACCACTGCTGCGAGCCTGCTCAATAGATACATCTCGCTCATTAAATGCCAATATCCCGGTGGCATCAATACTCTGCGCGACAGATAGCTTTTCTACTTTAGCTTTACGCATGCCCGTATTTTGCAGCGTTCTGGCATCAATTTTTACACCGGCAGATTCAGTTTCATCCCCAGCATATTTGGGCAACAACTCCATGTCCATGTATGGCGACTTACCCGGTTTATCGAATTTCATATCGGGCTTCATTGGGTCGTACCAGTACAAAACTTTTTTATCGGTGGTTGTTGATGATGGGGCGGCTGCTGTTTGATGCGACGTGGCGCTCATTCTGCCGCCGACAACACCAAGCCCAAGAAGTGCTGCACCGATTGAGAGTGCAATGATGGTTTGTTTGGTTTTCATTGCTCAGCTCCTGCGATTGCGTGGTCATTTGCGTACGTGAAGTGCATTCGGGCTTTGATTTGCTGCAACTCGGTCAGAGTTGCGATGGCTTTAAGCTGCGTATCCAGCCGGTCACGACGAGCAGCAATCACTTCACCGAGTGCGCCTTTGCCACTTTTCCAGGCAGTTAATGACAGGGCGATTTTTTCTGTCGCTAAGGGAAGTAATACTGTTTGATAACGCTGATCGGATTGTTGTAAGCGTTGTAAATCAGCGAGGTCATTGGCCAATTCGGCACTTCGTTCGCGTAGAGAAGCTTCGCGTTCCGCATCCAGTGCCGTACGTTCGGCGACTTTGGCCGCAATCATTGGGTCTTGTCGTTTGCCAGAAAACACAGGCAGATCAAACGTAAATTCCAGCATGACTGAATCGTCGTCTTGAGGGTTACGCTGGTATTTCAGCTCTACACCCCAGTCTGGTTTTTTAGCGGCCCGGGCTTCAGCAATTTCTGCATCCAACACATTGCCTTTTGGGTCAAAGGCTGCGAGTTCTGGACGATCTGTGACGCGGTTTTGTAGTGATTGCTGATCAATGCTAAATGCAGGTAAATTACCTGAGACTCCTTCATCTGCGGCTACGCCCACCCAACGACGAAGTTGCGCTGTGGCTTGTCGTCGGCGCGCGGTCAGTTCATCGCGCATTTCTTCCAGCCTTGCCAATTCTTGTCTGGGTAAAACGGTATCGGTGATGCTGCCTTTACCGGACGCAAGCTGCGCCTGAATTGCTTTGCTAAAAAGTTTGTTTTCAGCTTCAAGCTCATCAATCAAGGCCAATTGCCGCTCAACGCCATACTGCGCAATCCACGCTTGAGCCGTCTCGCGAGCGACATTTTTACGCGCGATTTTATTTTCCATTTCACTGACGCTGATCCGCGCATTTGCGGCTTGAACCCGTGCATTACGTTTGTCGCTATTGGGAAACTCTTGCATGATCCCGAAGGTTTGCATCGCCATGCCATTGGGGCCGGGATTAAATCGATCTGGGCCTGAAATAGGCAGGTTATCAATGCCTAACTTAATTTTCGGATCGGGCAATTCACCAGCAGGAATTGCAGATTGTTGAGCGACAGTAATTTGCGCATGACTTGCTTGTAATTGCGGTGCATCGCGCAAGGCAATCGTTTGTGCCGCTTCGAATGTGAGGGCATATGCTGACAACGGCGCACCTGCGATGAGCCCTGCGAGCGCCATATTGGTCGCCAACAGGCTCCACGAGAAGGTTCTCATGATTAACTCCAAATCTAATTAGCAGACCGTATAAAACGGTATGCAATAACCACCCTCGATCAGTTAGGCAGATAGATCGAAGGTGAGATTAGGTGATGGAATTAAGCACGAGCTGGCGGACGCCAGACATTTGAATTGGCAGAGGAAAGAGGGAGGGAGTCGATCGTTGAGTGGTAAACAGTCTCACTAGGTGGAGGTAAGACATTCAGTAAGATTGCGACAACACCTAATGAACTGGATTGGCAATCAACGGTGAGTTTGCAGCAAGGCTTGCTTGATGCGTGATGTTGATCGCCGCACGCAGGCATCGCTTCGTCACAATTTTGCTGCTGAGCCTGTACGTATGCCATTTCTTTCATCATGCAGTCTGGTTTTTGAGGCCGAGCGTTCGCCCAGCCTGAAAACGCCATGATCAACACGAGAAGGAAATAGCTGATGAATTTCATTGTCGCAGTATAAGCCGCATGATGTGCTGGCGCTAAAAATATTTCAGTGAGTCTGAGGCGGATCAGACTTTAGTCAATTTTCATAAGATGTGAAGACATTTTTTTTTGGGGGGCTGCTTTGGCCGAGGAGTTTCCATTCAACTTCTTCTTGGAGAGGCAGCTTTGCATTCTAAAACAGCCATTAAGATTGCTTCCTGCCATGCCGAATGACAAGACACATACAGCTAAGGAAAATGACAGAAGTAGCGCCATCGCAGGCAATAAGTCGGTGATACTACATGTAGTCTCCGCGCCAATCAGTTGGTTTGGATATCACCTAGAGCACGCCTTGGATTACGGTAGAATTTAATTAGCAAATTTTCCGGCCAGTTAAATCTCGCCAGATCCGTGTGGAGCCCCCATCACAGCGAGTTTTGCTAGCAGCGACTTCTTCTGGTCTTCTGAAAGCATGCCAAGTGCCTCGGTGAGCTTTGCATCTAACTCCGTCTCACAAAAGAAATACGCTACTGGCACGCCTAGCACTTCAGCCATACGTTTCATCGTGTCGTAATCGGGCGCGTGTTTAGCTTTTTCGTACTGGTTCATACGTGCGCTCGCACTGTTTTCATCCATACCCATCCTCACTCCCAGCTGTAGCTGGGTTAAGCCTTTGTTTAGCCGGGCTTCTTTAAGCCGAGCTGGGAACGGAGAGTGCACAGGCATTACGAAATTCGCTATGAAGATCCAATGCCTAAGATTTTCTTAGTTCCTTCACATAAGATATACTAAGGATTTCTTAGTTTTCAATGCGGTCATGAAAAATTTCTATCAAAACCATTTTAAAATCGAGACCTTGCAATATCTGAGGCGAGTTGGTAGTTTGACGAAAACCGCTCGACGCTTTGATGTTCACCCTTCAACGCTGGCGACATGGCAGCACATAGGGCTCGAAGAATTTATGAAGCGTGAATTACAAAACAGCCAAGCCATAGAGCCACAAAAGTCCACTCATGCACTTGAACTGCGAATTCAAAGGCTGGAGCAGGAAAATGAAGTTTTGCGGCAAGCTGCACGATTGTTTTTGTGCTAATGAGCCCAACTGCAATGAAAGGGCTTCCCATGCCCTTTCATTAATTTTATTGCCGACTCTTACATAAGTAAACAGACTTAACGCGCAAATTATATAACATGTGTAAGTTAAGCCGTCACTAGAGCCTCTGGTTTCACACGAAGAACCGCCTTGTGAGTCACGTACAAATCATTCCAGAAGTACTCTTGTAGTTAAATTAAAGCTAAATACACACCTGTCACTGCCAGCGTAAATAGGGTGATCGGCACGCCGACGCGTGCATGGCGTCTCCAATCGATGGCTATGCCTTTTCTTGCTGCTGCATCGATGACAATGATATTGGCGATGCTGCCAACAATCAGCAAATTACCCGCAAAGGTGCTCACGAGTGCGAGCAAAAGTCCGCTCGTTTCCTGATGGGCGACCGGTAGCAGCAACATGACTGCAGGTACATTTGAAACCAGATTTGAGAGCACAAACGTGGCAAAAAACAGGTGAGCTGCTTGCTCTAATTGAATGCCTTGTTGCGCCAGAAACTGGATAGATTGCGCGCTGATGCCGGTTTGTTGAAACGCATGATTGACCACAAACAGGCTCATGAATAAAACCAGCAACTCCCAATCGACTAGCCCTAGCATTTTGCGGGAGTGGAGTTTTCGGCTGGTCAATAAAATACCCGCGCCAATTAAGGCGACATATTCTGTTGGCCACGGACCAAGAAGGAAGGCGATCAGTAATGCTGTGGCAACCAGTAGGCCTTTTGCTGTTTGCCATGCGTCAAATTGCAGCGAATCCTCTGTGCATAGGCGCGGAGCAGCGGGAGTTGATGAATCTTTGGCGCTGAGTTGCCATTTCCCTTTGGTTTGCCAAGCAATCAGCCCCCAGCAAATCAATAGCCCGAGGGTTACAGGGATAATTGCATCGAGGATATAGGCAGCAAATGACAAATTGAGCGATTGGCCGATGAGCATATTTTGCGGGTTGCCTATCAAAGTCGCTGCCGATCCAATATTGGCGGCGCAGGCAAGGGCAAGCAGGTAGGGAATCGGTGCGACTTGCCGTTTTCGGCATACATCAATTAATACCGGCGCGATCGCCAAGCAAACGATGTCATTGCTGAAAATCGCCGAGAGGATGGCAGTAACGATAATTAAAGTGCCCAAAAAACTGGCAGGGCCGACGTCTAACTGCCCCAGTTTATGCGTAACCCAGTCATAAAATCCGCCAAGACGCATCTGAGCTGAAACCACCATGAAGGAAAAAAGCAGGGTGATAGTGGGTAGGTGAATGGCTTTTACTGCCTCATCCAAACTGATGGCATTGATACTGATGAGCCCAATTGCTCCGAGCAGAGCAACGCCAGTCCGGTCCAGCTGCAGAAATGGCAAGCCACCTAGGATCATGCCAAGATAGACGATGAGGAAAATAATCAAAACGTAAAGTGACATTGGCCAGTGTGTTTTTGGAGCTAGGGGATACAAATTATATCGCTGTACGGCTTAAGAAACGGACGGTGTGCGTATTTCGCAAGCCCATCATCATTTTACAGTTGGGACGCAGTACCCAGACCCTACTTCAAAATAGTTCTTGAGTGTTGTGCTTTACACTTTTTTGGGAATTGGTGTGACTTTGCTGACGGCACCTGCACGCATCTGATCAAGCAGAATGGCGTGGTCGCGCTGAAGTTTTTCGTGTTCAGATTGAAGTTGCTGCAATTGAAGTTCGGTAATGATGTGCCGGCTCTGCAGTGCATCGTATTTCTCCTTCCAACCCTCGGCTCGTTGCTGGAAGGACTTGCTTACGCGCATACGCCCGACAGTTTCCTTTTTTTTCAATGTTTCAAGCCAGAGCGCGGCTCGCTCCTTGAGGGCTGTATTGTCTTTTTTGTAGAGCGTCGCTTCGTTAATCCCAGTACGGCGAGCAATCTCGGCCATCGACACTGCACCACCGTTCTGTGGATAGATGCCAGCGTTTCCTGCTATTTCTGCGGCAATCGCCCGTATGGCGTCCTCAAGCTGTTGCCGGACTTTTTCTTTACGCGCTGCGCCACGCTTGGCTGCGGCTAGTTTGTGTTGTTCACTCATGATTAATCTGCCTCGGGGTCTGGTTCTTCACATAACGCGAAAAGAGCTTTAACTTCGGGGTCTGCTTGGTACTTTTCAGCCAGATCAGAGAAGTTCATCCATTCGTCTTGTGCGTTCTCCAGAGTTGCGGCCAGCACCAACAACTGCCCGTCGTCACGCGCTTGGCGCGCTATATCTAGGTATTGTTCAATGCTCAATTCAACATCTCGCCGTTTACGGGCAAAAACGATTCGGTTGTCGCATTGAGGCTGGCAATTTGCGGTGTTGGGTTCGCCTTTGGAGCGTTTTTGTTGGCACAGGCCATTTTCGCCAGGGACTTTGGAGCAAATGATGTTTTCTTTGACTAATCGCCAGCCCTGACCTTGCATGGTGAGTAGTAGTGCCAAGTCGTAGGCGCTGCCCTCAGTCCAGATTCGCCCTGCTTGGTGGAGTTTGGCATCCTCGTTGTGAACGGCAGTAATTAGACGGGCTGCGCCGGGGCCGCCGTGACCTGGCAAGGCCGTGCCATCGCTCAAGGCTTGGTGAATTTCCTCTAGCGCTTCGGCGCAGTTCATAATGCGCAACTCGCGTAGAACGTTTTCAGCTTCCTCACGCACACTCGGATCACAGAGGATGTAGTGCAGCGTCATTTCGATGCTCTTGTGGCCGAACAGTCTCTTGAGTACCAGAGGCGAGTTGAACAGCGCAATCCCGGCAAGTCGGCCTATGGTCTTGCGGAAGCGGTGGGCGTGGATGTTCTTCCCGCCAGGTGCGGGATCCATGTCAAGGCGAAGGGCTAAGTATTTGAGGGCTGAATTGATATGGAGGCCGCAGCCAACTGCCCCCGCCTTCCCGCCCGCACCAATCGATATCCAAAGATCATTGCTGAATCGCGAGGCTTGAGGTTGGCCATCTTCCAATGAGTTTGGCAACCAATCCCATGCGGCAGCGAGTCTAGCTTGTTGTCCGAGGCATTGACCGAGGATGTCGGGGGCGGGCCAAGTGCGCGCATCGCCAAAGAAATTGTCCGCGAGCTTGTAGGTGTAACCGTATAGGTAGCTTTTTCCATCGCGACTGATCTTGATGCAGTCGCGGCTAAGGGTGGAGATTTCAGAGATGCGTCCGGCAGTCAGCAGTAGTGCAATGAAGAAGTGCGCAGCTTGGAGCATTACACTCAGGTTTGTTATGTGCTCCCATGTGCGCGGCGGCCATTCACAAGTGTTGGAGCCATGTTTTCCAGATGCGGTAGTGAGCTTGAAGGGGGGAGTGAGTGGCTGGTTCGAGCGATTCAGCCACGGATTGATCTCAAGGTGATCGGTAATGAACTTGGAAATTTCATTACCGATAGCGCTCTTTGACCTCTGCAGATCAGCCCACTTGAAACTATCAACCATATCCTTAAGCAATCGCAGCAGATTCGGCCCCATTTCTTCGATAACCCACAGCACACGAGGGCCAATTTGGGCTAGCCATTCATTCGGAAGCGGCTGGTAGGGTTCCGGTGTTCGGTCGGTTTTGGGTAAGTAAGTTTCAGTGGATGGGTTTGTAATCTGACGGATATCTGGTTGTGGTGGTGCGTCAGACCAGATCCCACGTGAGACCAGTGTATGCAAACGTTCGATCTGGATACGCGTTCTTTTGTAAGCCTTAAACTCAAGGATGTCGGCTTCGGTGAGAAATTGGAACAAGCCTTCGCTGGCGAGACTATTAGCCTTACGCCGGATCGCTCGCGCTATAATTTGGGGGCATGGTGTATGGATATACTGGACTATAGAGGACGGCTTGAGACGCTCGCCTTTGCTGTTGATAGTGCGTCCGCCTGTGGGAACCAATTTCATCAGCATTGCAAGGCGTGTGAGCATCAGCACACCCTCGTCGATAAGGGCATCTGGATAAGCAGCGGTAAAAGACTCTTTGGTGAGGTAGTCAACGAGACGCTTGCGAAGATTGATGTTGCGAAATGATATTGTTGATCCCTTCATCATCGATTCGGGGGTTGTCCAGAACCCCCACTCTGAACCATGACCTGCGAGGATTTTGGCGACTAGCAGATCATCGCGCCCTAGATGCTGGATATTCTCTACCTTGAAGTTTTCAAGAACGGCGCGACGGCCTTCGGCTTCAATGTCGATAGAAATGGGTGGCTTTGCGATGGAGGCATTCATGTGGTTGCTTCAAATTTGTCTTGATTGATATGCCCAAGACCGGGAACAATATGCTCACCGGATGCAATACGTTGATTCCATTTCTCACGAGCAAGGCACACAGCCTCGGTTGGGTAAAGTGTTTCGAGCAAATACTCACCCGAGTCCAGTTCCATATTGAACCCCCCAAGCAGGAACGTTTCGCGAGGCAGGCGCTCAAGCATTATCAACAACTCTTCGACGCGCATGGCGATGCCATTCAGCGATTCAGGTAAAAACTTGGCGTTGTGACAGTCCTTGAGGCATAGGTTTGTGCCACATAGGTGGCCAGGGGTATGGTTTGGCGCGATATGCTCAGGAGGGTGGCGAGGGGAGCTGCATCCGATTCCGACTCGGCTTTTCATCAGTGCACGGTATTCCTTGAGGCGCGCTTCCATTTCTGGTGTTAGCGCACCGTTTCGGACGAGTTGAGCGAGGATGGCAAGGTCGATTCTTCCTTCTCGTAACTGCCCGATCAATTGGGTCATGAACCGCAGAGCATGGGCGTCGTTCTCGGTAGAGAAGAGGTTGTTTTCAATGTAGTTGATGGTACTGGTAATTGTTGAGTGCCCCAAGGCCAGCATCACGGCAAGGATGTTGCCGTTGGATTGTTTGTAGACCCACCGAGCATAAATATCGCGAAAATCCGAGCAAGTTACCGCTGCGATGGCGCTTTTACCTCTTTCAGCACGTTTGGTATTCAGCCGCTTCAGAAGCAGATCAAGATAGGAAGCATGCTTTTCTCCCCTAGTTTTATATCTTTTCCAAGTACGCCAATCCAGCTGATTAACCTCTCCCTTAACGTCTACATACAACCAAACATTGCTACATCTTTGGCGTAGCTTTTGTGTTCTAAGGTACTGCGCTTCGATGATCTTTGCATTGGCTTGGCGGTTCCGCATGTCTCCCAGTTCCTTCACTGCCTCAGCATATTGTTGCTTGATTAATTCACGCAGCGGTGCAACCCGCTTGAGATAGGCCGCGACAATGTATGGCGGACTTGCTTTATGTTTTAAAAGCCCCGTGCAGAATTGTATCTTGCCTTTGGCGCGGCGCTTCGCTGTCTGCAAGGTTGCTTTCTCATCGTCTTGCGACTCAGAGAACCAATCAGTAGCCAGTACCAGTTGTGCTTGATCTTTGGAGTGAGGTGTAACCAGCCAGGGTGATTCGGCATCAAGATTGATGAGTGTGCTTGGATTCCAGCCACTGTTCATCAGTGCCAAGTGAAAAGCGATATCCGCTTCTTCAGCGGTCGGAAAGAAGATTGAACGCATGACCTTCAGCTCCAATCCCTTGGTTGAGAATGCAGATCTAATGTTTTTATCAAGTAATTGTGAGCTATTTGGGAGTATGGCTCCGGTCTTCAATTGGACCCTTCGGAAGTATTGCCAGTTGTTCAGCAAGCGATCGTCCTCTTCGTCGAGAATTCTGGCTGATTCCCCACGCTCGCGCCTGTCAGCCTCTTCGCGAATGGCGTCATTGCGAGCCCAGGTTTTGCGCACACGCTCCCAGTCCTGTTTAATGGCAATTTTGAGTTCCTTGGCTTGATCGTCAGGAGTCAAGGTGCGCATTAATGTGGCGTATTTGGGGGGAGGGCAAAGCAACAACGGCAACCTCCTGCTCTGACGTATTGCGTTGGCAAGCTTGCGAAATTTTCTGAATGTACTTTGATGGATTCCTCGCTGATGGGCAAATGCTTCATGGAGTTCATTAATATCCGTCACCGATTCAATGCGAGGCGGAAGCTCACCGTTGGCAAGAGGGGTTTTCTCGTATGCATCAAACAAACGCCACCAGGTGCGAAGGGCGAATTCGTACCCTATTGCGCTAGCCTTCGCTAACAAATAAACACTCGCCTGAATCGCTGGAGCCAGTTCAGCTATCAGATTGGACCGCCCTCTGTAGGCACCCCCCCATTGGCCGGCGTTATTGCCTAACGGATGAGGGTTTTCAAACTGCCCAGCCGCAAACGAGTGCAGGTCGATTGCATAGTTGTCGGTTGGGTGGTTGGTCCAAAAATACAGGGGATCGTCGCTCTTGGGCGGCTCTGGAGGTTCGACGCCGACTGCTGATACGCCCGCATGCTGCTTCAAATGATTCTTGTTTCTCTTTCCGATGCTCATGCGTCAACCTCCTCACTGCTTTTTTCATCCATCTCCACCCATTGCTGCGTCATGCTGAGTGGCACGCGCATCTTGGCGAAAAGCCAGTGCAGGTAAATTTCAGTGGTGCGGGAACTAGCATGGCGCAATTGCGGCTTGATTTCCATTTGAATGACGGTCATTGCACTGTCCTTTAAGGCTAGAACTATTGGAAGCTCCATGCTGATACTTGGCGTCTTGAGCACCTGTTGGATTAGTTCTGCGTGCTGTTTCATCCGTTGTTCGAGATAGCGGCAAGCCCACCAGTCGCGGCCTAGGTGCGGAGACCAATGCGCCGGTCCTTGGACGCGACTCCAGAACGCATAGATTTGATCGCCGGTATAGCGCAAGCCCGTTACTGAATTTAGGAACAAATGTACGGTCGTCTCCCTGATGCGGCGCGCCTCTATAGGTTTCACACCTTTAAGCCGCTGCGTGAGTGCCAATAGCCGTTCTTTCTTTTGATAGCTGTGTAGACGCTTTGCAATCCAGAGCGGGATATGAATTTCGCCCTCTGGCCCAATCTTGTCACCTTGCTCGTCAATGCCGTACTGCTTGCCTTTTACCCCGTATTTGATTGTCACAATGACAGATTGAGTTTCCTCCGGCTGATCGGGATTGGCGATTTGCCATTCTTTGGGATCGCGTGGCAGGGTATCCACTCGCCAGCAAGCAGCTTCTTCACGGCGAATTGCGCAGTTAAGTATCAGGTCAACGATCAACACTTCTGTCTCGCCAACCACTGGGCGCTGTCGTACTCGCTCACGCCATTCCTCTATCTCTTCAGCGGAGGGAAAGGACAGGGTGCGCTTATTCACTTTGACCTTGCCTTTGCGGGCTTGCACGATCTTGCCCTCATGGCTGCGACTGTTGTCGTGGCGGCCGGAAATGTAGGTGGTGGGTGTGGTCGGAATAGAGAAGGGCTCACGCAAGTCTTTGTCCGCCGCCCACATCTGAAATTCCAAGGCGATTTGCACGCGAAGGTTTACTGTTTCAGGGGCTAATGGGCGGTTATCTGCTGACCAGATTCCCTTTAACATTTCTTGCTGGTACCGACCAATAAGATCGCTTGCATAGTCACAGCGCATCAAATCAATCGAACGTGTATCGGCCCACTCAAGTGCGTTTGCAAGCCAGCGTGCATAGTTTTTCATGGATATGCGACTGGGTGGGATTGGATTTCTTTTCTGGCCGCGCCACTTAGGATCCCAATAACCCAAGCCACGGTCGATCAAAAATTGATTCGGAAGTCGAGCATAGCCAGGCTCAGGATCAAAGATGAAAGGTTGGCGGGATAACGCTCCGTAACCGGCATCGGAAAGTAACAAGGGGTCTACATAGACGACTTTGTAACCATAATCAGGCATACATTATTTTCCTGTTGGATAAATTCACTTTAGCTTAAAAATACTTCAAAGCAAGTGAAAATAAGCAGGACGTATAATGCCTGGTATGCCCATTTGAAAAACGGCACCACCAAGCCCTGGTTGCTGATGGCCTTGATGAGCTGGGGCATTGCGCTGTTTGAATACCTGCTGCAAGTGCCCGCCAATCGGATCGGGTATCAAGTGTATAGCTTGGCGCAGCTGAAAATCTTGCAAGAAGTCATTACTTTGTCGGTATTTATCCCCTTTGCCATCTTTTATATGAAGCAGCCATTCCAGTGGAATTATGTCTGGGCGGCGCTGTGCATGGTGGGGGCCGTGTATTTTATGTTTCGCGGCTAGCGGGGGTAATGGCTCGTGGGCTATTAACGGTAAGGCTTGTGGGCCGATACCTGTTCAGGTATTGCGCCAATACGCGCCGGCAATCCGCCGTATCGCGCCATGCGCACCCTTGGATTTTCCCAACGGCGGGCCAATATCAACGCTTGCGCGATCTGCGTTATAATGCCCAGTTCTGGAAAGGAGTAATCATGCCTATTTATGCTTATCGCTGCGCCGAATGTGGCCATGCTGACGAACATATGCAGAAAATGGCCGACGCGCCGCTCACTCAGTGCCCCGCGTGCCAGGCCGAGAAATACGAAAAACAACTGACCGCCGCCGGCTTTCAATTGAAAGGCAATGGCTGGTATCAGACCGATTTTAAAAATAGCGGAGCCTGTGCGCCCAGCTGCCCACCCGGCGGTTGCCACTAAGCCCCACAAGGGATCTGTGTGACTAGCTTTCTCAAGCGCTACCTGATTACCGGCCTGCTGATCTGGATTCCGCTCGCCATCACTATCTGGGTGCTCAATACCCTGATCGGCACGCTCGACCAGATCGGCGCCATTTTGCCGAACGAGCTGCGGCCAGATTACTGGCTATTGCGGGGTATGTCCGGCAGCATCCCGGAACTCAACGGCGCGCGGCATATACCTGGCTTTGGGGTCATCCTCACCTTTTTGGTATTGCTGTTTACCGGCATGGTGGCGACCAATGTTTTGGGCCGCCGCCTGCTGCAATTGGGTGAAAGTCTGCTCAAGCGCATCCCGATCGTGCGCTCGATTTACAACAGCGTAAAGCAAGTGTCCGACACCGTGTTTTCGGATTCGGGTCAGGCTTTTCGCAAAGCGGTGCTGGTGCAGTTTCCGCATCAGGGCACCTGGGCGGTCGGTTTTCATACCGGCACCCCGGGCGGTGAAATTGGCGACAAACTCGATGGCGAGCTGATCTCGGTGTTTGTGCCAACCACCCCCAACCCCACCTCCGGCTTTTTGTTCATGGCGCGTAAAAGCGATGTCAAAGAGCTGGATATGAGCGTGGATGAAGCGCTCAAGTATGTGATCTCCATGGGCGTGGTGATGCCGGCGACCAAGCCGGTGCCCGCACCCGACACCACTCACTCGCCGGCCACGGTCTAAGCGAGCGGGCGGGCAACCATTTTCGATGATTTAGGGAAATTCAATGCGTACGAATTACTGTGGTCTGATCAACGAGCAATACCTCGGCCAGACTGTGACTTTGCAAGGTTGGGCTCATCGTCGTCGTGACCACGGTGGCGTAATCTTTATCGATTTGCGCGACCGCGAAGGCATCGTGCAAGTGGTGATCGATCCGGATACCCCGGAAGCCTTTGCCACCGCCGATAGCGCGCGTTCTGAATATGTATTGGAAATCAAAGGTATTGTTCGTGCGCGCCCAGAAGGCACCACCAACGTCAAAATGATCTCGGGCCAGATCGAAGTCTTGGCCAAAGACATCATCATCTTGAACAAGGCCGAAACGCCACCGTTCCAGATCGACGACGACAATCTCTCTGAAAACGTGCGGCTGCAAAACCGCGTGATCGATCTGCGTCGCCCCACCATGCAGCGTAATCTGAAACTGCGCTACAAAGTGGCGCTGTTGGTGCGTAACTTCCTCGACACCCGCGGCTTTATCGACATCGAAACCCCGATGCTGACTCGCAGCACGCCAGAAGGCGCGCGCGATTACCTCGTGCCAAGCCGTGTACACGACGGCCAATTCTTCGCGCTGCCGCAATCGCCACAGCTGTTCAAGCAGCTCTTGATGGTGGCCGGTTTCGATCGCTACTACCAAATTACTAAGTGCTTCCGTGACGAAGACCTGCGCGCTGATCGCCAGCCAGAATTCACCCAGATCGATATTGAAACTTCGTTCCTGAACGAAGAAGAAATCATGAATATCACCGAAGAAATGGCCCGCCATGTCTTCAAAGAAGCCATCGGCGTAGATCTGGGCGAATTCCCGCGCATGCAATACGAC
>CAMFKP010000068.1 GCA_945957385.1 uncultured Aeromonadaceae bacterium | reverse complement strand
CGACGATCTGATCAAGGCCGGGTTTGAGGTGACGGATGCAGAAGAGGTCGAGCTGGAAGATGGCAGCATCATTTTCTGTTTCGATGCCAGCCGTGATGGCTCCCTGGAAGCAGAGCGCATTACCCGCGAAATCGAGAGCCTGCTGCCGTTGTGCGAGAAATATGGTGTCGATTACGATGGCTGGGGCACGTATTTCGAGGAATAAGGTTCGCCAGCGGACATGTGCCACGTCTAAATAAAGACCCGCCAATTGGCGGGTCTTTTAGTCTGTATCGGGTGATCAGGCCTGGGCTCGTTTCATGCGGTGGCGAACCGTGCCGATCAGCATCGGCAGCAACGAGATGACGATGATGCCAATCATCAGAATGGAGAAGTTCTGCTTCACGGCCGGCATGTTGCCAAAGAAATGGCCGGCATACAGGAACGCCACCACCCATAAAAAACCGCCGACAAAGTTGAAGACGATGAAGCGCTTGTAATGCATGGCGCCCATACCGGCGACAAACGGCGCTATGGTGCGCAGGATCGGCAGGAAGCGGGTGATGATCACCGTCTTGCCACCGTGCTTGGCGAAGAAGTTCTGGGTTTTGGCCAGATGATCGCGGCGGAAGATTTTTGAGTCGGGATTGCGGTACAGGCGCTCGCCGAAGAAGTGACCAATGGTGTAGTTGGTCAGATTGCCGAGTACGGCGGCGGTGACCAGCAGAATGGCCAGGGTATGTACGTCGAGGGCCGTGCCTACAGTCAGTGCGCCGGCGGCAAACAGCAGGGAGTCGCCCGGCAGGAACGGCGTCACGACGAGGCCGGTCTCGCAGAAGATGATCAAAAACAAAATGGCATAGACCCAAAGGCCATAGTTGTTCATGAGGGCTTGCAGGTGAACATTGACGTGCAGGACAAAATCGACGATCAGGGCTAACTGGTCCATGGTGTGATCCGGATTACAAAACTGCGCAAAGTCTAAGCGATCGAGGCAGAGCGCTCAATCACTGTGAGGGGCCGGCTCCCAGTTTTTTCGTCCTGACGATGTCCGGTTTTTCCGCGAGGTCGCATTTTTACAATCCGTACCAAGGTACGCCGATTAGGCTGGGGGCTCTTTCATCACTCAGGAGATGCCTCATGACACTTAAAGCCGCGTTTATGTTTATCGCTCCCCACGCCGATCCGCTACAACACCGTCAAATCGTGGTGACCCCGGAGGTCGAGGTGGTCACGCTGGCAGTCGATAGCTATGCGATGGCTGAGCAGGTGGCGGCGCAGCTGCCCGCGCAAGGGATTATCGCCATCGAATTGTGTGCCGGCTTTGGCAGCGAGGGTGTCGCGCGGGTTAAACGTGCCGTCGGCGGGCAAATCCCGGTCGGCGTGGTACGGTTTGATTTCCACCCCGGCCTGGATTTTCGTTCCGGTGATGACCTGTTCTGAGCACAACAGGTCAATCGCGCTGCCGGCCGGGCTGATCTATGATGCCGCCATACGGATGGCTGAAGAGAACCACCATGTTGCCGAGGCGCTGGGCATGTCGTCCCCGGGCGGCGTTGCTCCCTTTCATTGATCGCTTCTGGGGCTGGGAAACTGCACAGCCCCATGCGCTGCCGTGGCTGCTGCCCGGTACCGGCAGTGAGTGTTTGTTTCATCTGGGAATGCCGTTGAAGGATAGCGACGGCCGCTGTTTGCCGCAGGGCCATCTGCTCTGTCCGCGCGAGCAGATCCGGCCGTTGGCGCCGGCGCAGCCGCTGAACTTTATTGCCGTACGGTTTCGGGCCGGCCAGTTGCGTCACTTTACGGCGTTGCCGTTTCAGGCCGTAGCCGACCAATTGCTGGATTGTCGCCAGCTGTGGCCCGATACAGCCGATACGCTGCTGGCGGCCCTGCAGTGCCAACGCGATCCCCAGCTCCGCCTGGTATGGCTGGAACAGTTCCTGTGGCGGCAATTACAACGCCACCATCGGCCGACTGAACAGGCTCAGGATCGACTGATTGAGCGGCTCTACTATGCACCGAACAGCCGCATTGCGACGGTCGCGGAGGAGTGGGGCTGGAGTCGCCGCCATCTGGAGCGGCGGTTCCTGCACGCGTTTGGTCAGACTCCAAAACATTTCGCCCGTCTGGCACGCCTGCATCAGACCCTGCGCCAGTGGACACCCGAGCCCGAACGCAGCGGGTTGGCGGTGGCACTGGATCGTGGCTACAGCGATCAGGCGCACTTTATTCATGATGTGCGCGCGCTGACGGGCAAGACTCCCGGACAATGGCGGGATCCGCTGTTGCAGGGCGAGCACTACTACTTGCCGCCGACACGCTTGCCGGAATAGCCGTTGTGGGGATTGGCGCCGATTATCAAGTCCGTTGCCTGCGTTGGCGCTAGCCTGTCGCGCAGAGGTGGCCGTTGAGACCTGACCTCGCTGTGGAGGTGCGTGATGAAGTGGTCCCCGCTACGAAAATCCCTGTTGGCTTACGCGCTGGTGGCCCTGCTGGCCAGCCTGATGCTGTGGCAGCGCGTGGGCGGCATACTGCCGGTATTGATGTGGATGGGTCTGGTCCTCGGTGGGGCCCACCTGGTGGCCGTGTTGCCGCGGGAAGAAGATGACGAGCCGCCGGCCGACTCGTCACTCTAGCTAGGGTCAAGGATAGGTAGCCAGCACCCGGCGCGTTACCTCGGCCAGCAGGGCCTGGTTGGCCTTGGCCTGTGGGGTGGATTGCGTGAAATAGAGTGCCAGCACCATGGGTTCACCATCGGTGGGCCACAGGACGGCGATGTCATTGGTAGTGCCATAACCACCACCACCTGTCTTGTCACCCACCACCCAGCCGGCCGGCACGCCGGCGCGGATGGCAGCATCGCCGGTGGTGTTGCCCTTGAGCCACGCATTGAGTTGCGCCTGTTGCGGTGCGGCCAGACCGTTACCCAGTGTCAGGCGGCTCAGCGTGGTCGCCATCGCCCGCGGCGTCGTGGTGTCGCGTCGATCGCCGGGCAGGGCGCTGTTGAGATCCGGCTCCTGGCGATGCAACACAAACGCCTCATCCCCCAGCGCGGTCACGAAGCGATTGAAGGCGGCGACGCCTCCCAATTCGCCGAGCAACAGGTTGGCCGCCGTGTTGTCACTGTATTGCACCACGGCGCGGGCCAGGGCCTCGCGGCTCATGCCGGTGGCCAGATGCTGGCGGGTGATCGGCGCATAGCTGAGCAGATCCTGCGCGCTATAGTGCACGCGTTGCTGCAGCCAATGGGGGGCGAACTCGCTGCGTTGCAGCACGGCCGCCGCCAGCAACGCCTTGAAGGTGCTGGCAAACGGGAAGCGCTCATTGGCGCGATAGCCGTAGCGCAGCCCGTCTGCCGGACGATACAGCGCCACCCCCAGACGCCCCTGATGCTGTTGTTCCAGCGCCGCCAGTTGCCGATCCAGGTCCGTAGTGGGCGCGGTGGTGGCATGGGCGGGGATGAGCACGCTGCCGAGCAGCGTCAGCAGCAACAGTAGACGGTATGACATTGGCACTCCTGAGCGTCATAAAACGCACAGGGTAGCATGCTCATGGGGCGGCCGAGCGCCAGCCGATGTCAGGTTTAACCGCCGTTAAGGCTGCGCCGTCGCACGACAGCCGCAACCGGTGGCGGGAAGTACCGGCGCGCTGTTGGGCTCCGGGTTAACCAGGTCGCACAGCATGCGGATCTCGCAGGCGCAGTGGCCGGTGTTGCCGAGCGGCGCCGTTAACGGGCGAAAGCCCATCAGTTGATAGAGGCGGGTGGCGCGCGCCAGCACGGCCGTCGTCTCCAGATAGCAGTGTTGATAGCCCTGCTCGCGTGCGAAGGCTAGCGCCGTACGCAATAGCCGCCGCCCGAGCCCCAGCCCACGCGCCTGTGGCAAAAAGTACATTTTTTGCAATTCGCAGATCGATTCATTTGCATCTTGCAACGGTGCTATCCCGGCGCCCCCTACCAACGAACCTTGCGGATCGAGCAGCACCCAGAAGCGGCGGCCCGGCCCCTGATACAGCGGGTAGAGCGCATCGAGCTGGGGATCGGCCACGCCATAGCCGCGATCCGCCGTCAGGCCATGTTCGGCGGAGACGGTGCGGATCAGCGCCGCCAGTGCGGCTTGATCCCCGGCTTGCAATTCGCGGAGCTGATAGCCGTCCTGTTGTTGCAACCAGCGCAATCCCTGCAGGTAGCGTTCGATGCCAGTGCGCAGCTGTTGCTGCTCGTCGTCACTGAACAGTGCCAGCATCGCCGCGGTGCGGTTGTCGAGCTGCTGATGCAACTGCTGCAGCAAGCTGCGGCCTTGGTCGGTCAGCCGCAGCTGCTGGCTGCGGCCATCCTGCTGATGGGGTACTCGATCGACCAGCCCGCGCTCCTGCAGGCGGCTGAGCGGGCGGCTGGTGTTGGACTTGTCGACGCGCAGGCGCTCCGCCAGCTGGTTATTGGTCAGGTCGGCGCTCTCCAGCTCGATCAAGAGGTGCGCCTCGACCGGCGTCAATGGCGTGGCACAACATTGGGGGGCAAACATACCCAGTTCGCGGACCAGATCGCGGGACAGGGCTCTGAGGGTTCGGGCATCCATGGGCTAACTCCGGCAACAGCTCGATTTGCTGATGCTAGCGAACACAGTTGCGCTACGCAACAATTTGCGCTCAGTGCCATTGTGCCTGTTTGAGTTGCTGCAACTGGCAATACCACAGCTGGTCATCGCCGTCGGTGCTGGCGACCAGGCTCCACCAGTGCAGTCCCAGCATGATGCAGGCGCGGGCTTCGCCTTCGGCCTCATCGTAAGTAAAGTCGGCGCCAATCTGGCGACAGGTTTCGGCAAGTTGTTCTCTGGCATAGTGGGTGTTCATAAGGCACCTCCCTGACGTTGGCTTGGCGCTTGGTGACCTCATCGTTTTCTCTGCATAAAGCTGGCCATTATTTGTACGGTCGGCGTTGTGTGTACGGCAGGCGTCGCCGGCCGCGGCTAGGATCAACAGAAGGGCCGGCCGGGAGGGCAGAGCATGTCGTCAGCGAGGTTACGTCAGCTAGGGTGGTTGAGTGCGGCCGCCGGCTTGTGGTTTGGTCTGCCGTGGCTGTTGCCTGGCGATGCCACCCTGAACGCGGCGTTGACGCTGCTGCTGGTGGTCGCCGTGCTGTGGTTGAGCGAGGCGATTGACGTCACGCTGACGGCGCTGCTGATCCCGGTGCTGTGTGCCTGGCAGGGTCTGCTACCGCTGCCTCTGGCGCTCGCCTATTTTGCCAATCCGGTGATCTTCCTGTTCCTCGGTGGTTTTGCGCTGGCGGCGGCGCTGCAGGCCCAGCAGCTGGACCGCTACCTGGCCGATGGCATGGTGCGGCTGGCGGGTGGACAGCTGCGTTACGCCGTCTGGTTGCTGTTTGCCGTCAGCGCGCTGCTGTCGATGTGGATCAGCAACACCGCCACCGTCGCCATCCTGTTGCCGTTGGTATTGGGGCTGCTGGCGCAGGCCGGTGCTACCGATGCGCGCACGGCCAGTTTTGTGCTGCTCGGAGTGGCTTACAGCGCCAGCATTGGCGGCATGGGGACCCTGGTTGGCAGCCCGCCGAACGCGCTGGCGGCCGCGTACAGCGGCCTGCAGTTTGTCGGCTGGTTGCGCTTCGGATTGCCGGTGATGCTGCTGTTATGGCCCTTGATGTTGCTGGTGCTGACGCTGCTGCTGCGGCCGCAGCTGGCGGTTCGGCTGGCGCCTCCTGCGGCCGGCCGCTGGCAATGGCACCGCGCTCGCATCATGACGCTGCTGATCTTCGCGTTGACGGTGGCGGCCTGGATCGGTTCGGCGCCGCTGGGCAAGGCGCTGCACATTGCCGATATGGATACCTGGATCGCGCTCAGCGCGCTGGTGCTGCTTGGCTTCAGCGGCAATGTCAGCTGGCGCCAGATCGAGCAGCAGACGGAATGGGGCGTGCTGTTGCTGTTCGGTGGCGGCCTCTGCCTGTCGGCGATGTTGCAGCGCAGTGGTGCCAGTGCGTTTCTCGCCGCCGAACTGTTGACGCTGTTTGCCGGCTGGCCGGCCTGGGTGACGCTGCTGGCGCTGACCAGCTTCGTCGTCTTTTTGACCGAGCTGACCTCCAATACCGCCACCACGGCGCTGATGCTGCCGCTGTTTGTGCCGCTGGCACCGGCGCTCGGCCTGCCGCCGACGGCGATGGCGGCGCTGGTGGCGCTGGCGGCCTCCTGTGCCTTCATGCTGCCGGTGGCGACGCCGCCGAATGCGCTGGTCTACGCCACCGGTCGGGTGCCGCAGCGCGACATGCTGCGTGCCGGCCTGCTGTTAAACCTGCTCTGTTCTGTGCTGTTGGCGGGGCTGTTGCCCTGGCTGGCAGGTTGAGGTGGCACCGGATTATTAAATGAAACTTAATAATCGGTGTCGACTTGACCCTGCATTAGACGGGTAATCGCGGTGACGCTGGCGCCGCGGCCAGCGTCGGGGCGGGGTTAAATCTCGTAATCGAGCATCGGCTCGCTGCCGAACACCCGGGCCTGGATGTCGGATAGCGCCAGCTGCGGGTTGCACTGCTGGATGAACTGCCAGGCGAAGTTGTGCTGGTATTGCCCGCGTTTGAGGCCGATCCAGGCGGTGTGGGCGGCGAACAGGTGGCTGCCGTCGAGCTGTACCAGGCCGGTGTCACGCCGCGCATCGAACGCCATGTCGGCGAGAATGCCGACTCCCATCTCCAGCTCGACATAGGTCTTGATCACGTCCGAGTCCTGCGCCGTCAGCAGGATCTCTGGCTGCAGGCCGGCGGCGGCGAATGCCTCGTCGACCCGGGCGCGGCCGGTGAGGCCGGATTGGTAGGTGATGATCGGCCATTCGGCCAGGCGCGCCAGCGTCAGCTCCGGCTGCTGTGTCAACGGGTGACCGGCCGGGACGACGATGTTGTGGTGCCAGGTGTAGTAGGGGAACGCCACGATACCGTCGGCCTGATCCAGCCGTTCGCTGCTGATGCCGATATCGGTCTCGCCGGCCTGCAGCAGGCGCACGATCTCGTCCGGCCCGCCCTGATGCAGTTCGAGCTGCACCTGCGGGAACTGGCTGCGGAACTCCTTGACCACCCGCGGCAGCGCATAGCGCGCCTGGGTATGGGTGGTGGTGACATGCAGACGGCCGTGCTCGCGGTTGGCGAAGGTCTCCGCCAGCTTGCGGATGTTATTGGCGTCGTTGAGCATGCGCTCGGCGATCACCAGCAACTCCTTGCCCGGCTCGGTCATGCCCAGCAGGCGCTTGCCGTGGCGGACGAACAGTTCGATACCCAGCTCATCCTCCAGCTCGCGAATGTGCCGGCTGACGCCGGACTGCGAGGTGTAGAGGGCGTTCGCCACTTCAGTCAGGTTGTACTCGCGGCGGGCGGCCTCACGGATGATGCGCAGCTGCTGGAAATTCACGTCGTGCTCCCTGTGATGTTGCCACCGGCGCGCCTCGCGGCGGCCGGAGGATCAGATTTCGTAGTCGGGGTAGACCTGGGCCTGACGGGCGGCCAGGCGCACCGTCTGCCCCGGTGCCAGGAACTGCACCGTATCCTTCGGCAGTTCGGCTTCGAATAGTGCCCCATTCAGGTCGCCATTGCCACGTAACTCGACGCGAATGCGCGAACCCATCGGCAGCAGACGCACGACATTGGCGCTGATGCCGATGCCGCTGTGCTCCGGCAGGATCTCCAGCTCATGGGGGCGCACGAAGGCCACCGCCGCCGAGCCGTGGCTGAGGTGGGCCGGCACATGGCCGTTGAGCGTTTCGTTGCCGATGCCGAGCCCCTGCTCGCTGACGCGGCCATGGAACAGGTTGACGCTACCGAGGAAGCGGTGCACGAACGGGGTCGCCGGCTGGTCATAGACCTCGGCCGGGCTGCCGATCTGCTCGACGCGGCCGGCATTCATCAGCACCACCCGATCGGCGACTTCCAGTGCCTCCTCCTGATCGTGGGTCACGAACAGGCTGGTGACATGCAGTTCGTCGTGCAGTTCGCGCAACCAGCGGCGCAGCTCCTTGCGCACCTGGGCATCCAGGGCGCCGAACGGTTCGTCGAGCAGCAGCAGCTTGGGTTGCACCGCCAGGGCGCGCGCCAGTGCCACCCGCTGGCGCTGGCCACCGGAGAGCTGGGTCGGGAAGCGTTTGGCGACATGGCCCAGCTGTACCAGTTCCAGCAATTCGTTGACGCGGCGCTGGATCTCGCTTTCGGCCGGACGCTGGCGGCGCGGCTTGACGCGCAGACCGAACGCCACGTTTTCGAACACCGTCATGTGGCGGAACAGCGCATAGTGCTGGAACACGAAGCCGACATGGCGCTCGCGTACATGCAGATCCGAGGCATCTTCGCCGCGGATGATGATGCGGCCGCTGTCGGCCTGTTCCAGTCCGGCGATGATGCGCAGCAAGGTGGTCTTGCCGCAGCCGGACGGACCGAGCAGCGCGACCAGCTCGCCATCCTTGAAGTCGAGGTTGATGTCGTTCAGCGCGGCGTACTGATTGAAGTGCTTGTTGAGTTGTTGAACCTGGATACTCATCTGTTCACCTATCCGTTGGGGCCATCAATGGCGGGGGGTGCCGCGCAGGCGGGCCAGCAGCGTCTCACCGATCAGGGTGAGGATGCCAAACAGCGCCAGCAGGCTCGCCACGGCAAAGGCGGCGCTGGTCTGGTATTCGTTGTAAAGGATCTCGATGTGCAGCGGCAGCGTATTGGTCTGGCCGCGAATGTGGCCGGAGACCACGGAGACGGCACCGAACTCGCCGACGGCGCGCGCGGTGGACAGCAGCAGGCCGTACATCAGGCTCCAGCGGATGCCGGGCAGCGTCACGCGCCAGAACATCTGCCAGCCGCTGGCGCCGAGCACGATGGCGGCCTCCTCTTCCTCGCTGCCGCGCGCTTCCATCTGCGGCAACAGCTCGCGGACGACAAACGGCAGTGTGATGAAGGTGGTGGCCAGCACTATGCCCGGCGTCGAGAAGATGATCTTGATGTCGTGTTCGCTGAGCCAGGGGCCGAACCAGCCACGGCTGCCGAACAACAGCACGAACATCAGGCCGGCAACCACCGGCGAGACGGAAAACGGCATGTCGATCAGCGTGATCAGCAGCTGACGTCCCGGGAAGCGGAAGCGGGCGATGGCCCAGGCGGCCGTGACACCGAACACCAGGTTCAGCGGCACCGACAGCAGGGTGACCAGCGCCGTCAGGCCAAGGGCGCTCAACGCATCCGGCTCGCTGATAGCATGCCAGAACACCAGCACGCCCTGCTTGAAGGCCTGGATGAAGATCACCGCCAGTGGCAGCAACAGCAGCGCGGCAAACCAGCCAAGGCCGATGGCGATCAACAGCCAGCGCACCCAGTTCGGTTCACGGGTGACCTGCTGGATCGGGGTGAGAACGGGTTTCTGGCTCATGTACGCACGCCTCCGATACGTTGCCAGCTCCAGGCCTGCAACTTGTTAATCAGCAACAACAGCACGAAGGAGAAGGCCAGCATGACGACGGCGATCGCGGCGGCACCGGCATAGTCGAACTCCTCGAGGTGACTCATGATCATCAGCGGGGCAATTTCCGACACCATCGGCAGGTTGCCGGCGATGAAGATCACCGAGCCGTATTCGCCGATGGCGCGGGCAAACGCCAGTGCGAAACCAGTCAGCAGCGCCGGAACCAGGCCGGGCCAGATCACGCGTACGAAGGTCTGCAGCCGGTTGGCGCCGAGGCAGGCGGCGGCCTCCTCCAGTTCGCGCTCACTCTCCTTGAGCACAGGTTGCAGCGTACGCACGACAAACGGCAGGCCGATGAAGGTCAGCGCGATGACGATGCCGGCCGGGTTGTAAGCCAGCTCGATGCCAAACGGTGCCAGCAGGCCACCGATCCAGCCGTTCTTGGCGAAGATGGCGCACAGCGCGATGCCGGAGACGGCGGTCGGCATCGCGAACGGCAGATCGATCAGGGTGTCGATCAGCTTGCGGCCGGGAAACTGGTAGCGCACCAGAACCCAGGAGAGGATCAGGCCGAACAGCGCATTGAGCGTCGCGGCAATGAAGGCGGCGCCGAAGCTCAGCTTGAACGAGGCAACCACCCGCGGTTGGCTGACGACCTGCCAGAATTCGGCGGCACTCAGTTGCGTGACGCTAAACAGTACCAGCGCCGACAGCGGCAACAGCACCATCAGGCTCAGGTAAAGCAGGCTGAAACCGAGGGTCGGCGCAAAGCCCGGCAACACCGAGTAGGAACGAAATCGCATAACCATTCCTTTTCTAATAAACAAAATCCATCAATAGCGGAAATTGTGCGCATTCCATCGCGCGTGAACAAATAAGTAAAAGCGCTTACTTATGCCATTTTTTTGCTAAGGCGGCGCTGTTCAGGCGCTGGCCTGGGCGGCCGGCCAGCGGGTGGCCTGCTGCCAGAGGTCGGCCAGCAAGGCCCGCCCCTGGGGCCAGGCACCATGGCCGGATTCGGCATTCAGGTGGCCGGCGTCGCCGGCATCAAACAGCGGCAGCCGCCACTGCCGGCGCCAGTAGTCGGCGCGCTCCAGGCTCATCCAGGGATCGTTGCGGCTGGCCACCACCAGGCCCGGGACATCCGGCGGTAACGGCAGCTGCCGATCGGCGATGGCAAAGTGCGCCGGATCGGCGGGCGCCACCAGAAACAGCGACGCCACGCGCTCCGGATGGCGTGCCGCGGCGGCGATACTGGCCAGGGTGCCGAAGGAGTGGGCGACGATGTGCACCGGCTCGGTATTGGCGCGCAACCAGGAGGCGACGCGCTCGCTCCAGCTATCCAGCTCGGCGCGCTCCCAGCGTTGGCCGGTGACGCGCTGCCAGTGCGGATAATCACGGTGCCACAGCGTTTGCCAATGTTGCGGACCGCTGTTGTGCAGACCGGGGACCAGCAGGACGGGTTGCATCAGGGACTCCTTGTCGGATGGCGGCCAACGCGAATCACTTCACCGTCAGCACAGGAGTCTGCAGCATGCCGCAGCGCTATTACAAAAAGAACTAATAAAAAGCGCTTTGCTTATGCCCTTATCGTATATATGTCCGCCTGCTGTCGGCGACCGGCGCCACGCTCAGGCGGATGCGCTCTGTGGCAGCAACCGGTTGGCATAGGCCAACACGGCGGCCGAGATCTGCTGATGCAGACCGCGCTCCAGTTGCCAGCGATGCCAGTGCAGGTGGCGCCACAGGATCGGTGTCGGCAGGCAGATCAGCTCGCCACGCGCCAGCTGGCTGGCGATCTGCAGCTCGGGGATCAGGCAGTAAGCGACGCCGGCACAGGCCAGGGCGATGAAGGCCTCGCTGGAGCGCACCGTATGACAGGGGTAGCTGCCGGGCGGCAGGCTGAAGTGCTGCTGCATATAGGCGACATGCATGTCATCGCGCTGATCGAACGCCACGCCGGGGGCCTGACGCAGACATTCGAGCGTGAGGCCGGCGGCGAAGTGGCGCTCGGCAAACGCCGGCGAGCAGACCAGGCGATAGCCCATGTCACCCAGGTAGCTGGCCTGACAGCCCGGCAGCGGTTGTGCTTCGCAGCCAATCGCGGCGAACACCTCGCCCTGGCGCAACCGTTCGCGGGTGCGCGTCTCGTCATCGATGATCAGGTTCAGCTCCAGCGGGTGGGCGGCCAGCAGGGGCGCCAGCGCGGGCACAAACCAGGTCGCCAGGCTGTCGGCATTGACGGCGATGCTGACGGTCAGTGGCTGCTGGGGCGCATCCGGCAGCAGTTGTGGCAACAATTCGCGCTCGAGCTGATACACCTGGCGATAGTGCGCCAGCAGCTGGCGCCCGGCGGCGGTAGGCTGCAGCGGTGTGGCGCGGATCAGCAGCGGTTGCGCCATCTGTTGTTCCAGCTGTTTGATGCGCTGCGACACCGCCGATTGCGTCAGGCACAGGGCGCGGGCGGCGCGTTCGAAGTTTTGCTCCTGCACCACGGCATCCAGCGCCTGCAGCAGCCGGTAATCGAGCGGCAGTCGGGAGGACTCTTTCATTAATTTCTCTTATTAAATATTAAAAACATTAGTTTTACTGAACGTTAGCCGCCCTCTAGTCTGGCGTCCAGTCTGATGCGACTTCCTCGTTAAGGAGAACTGCTATGTCCGTCGCCCTGTTGCAAGGCTTCTTCCTCGGCGCCAGCCTGATCATGCCGATTGGGGCGCAGAATGCCTATGTGCTGAGCCGCGGCATTCGCCGTCAACATCACCTGCTGGTGGCCAGCCTGTGCCTGTTCTGCGATCTGGTGCTGATCACCCTCGGCGTGTTTGGTGGCGGTCGCTGGCTGGCCAGTGTGCCGCTGTTGCAGAGCCTGCTGACCTGGGGCGGCATCGCCTTCTTGTTGCTGTACGGTGCGCGCTCCTGGCAACGCGCCTGGTGCGGCAGTGTCGGCGGCCTGGACGCCGCCGCGGGCCCGGAGGGGCGGATGGCGATCATCGTCTCGACGCTGGCGGTGACGCTGCTCAACCCCCATGTCTATCTGGATACCGTGATGATCCTCGGCTCGGTGGCGGCGCAGTGGCCGGCGGCCAGCCTGCCGGCGTTTGCCCTCGGCGCCGTGCTGGCGTCGACACTCTGGTTCTATGGTCTGTCGTTGCTGGCAGCAAGGTTGGCCCCCTGGCTGGCCAGACCCACGGCGCAGCGGCTGATTGATGGGCTGGTGGGCGCCATCATGTGGGGCGTGGCGCTGGCCCTGCTGTGGCAGACCCTGGGCTGATTATTTACCTGTCAACGATGACAGGGTTATTTCCTGGCCTCAGGGCGCGTGCTGCTGTTATTTCAGCGTAGAGGTAAGCGTCGTCGGAAATACTATTCTGTGCCGTCATGTAAAATAAAAATGCATATGATAAATAAAGATATTTTATTTATTCGTTGCATCTTTGAATCATGAATTCATCGGTTGGAAAGGTAGGGAAATAAGCGGAGCCGCAGCGAACAATTATTTTCTCCGTGCCCGAAATGACCCAGGCCTCCCGCGGGAGGCCTGGGTCATATAGCGAACCGGCAGGTGGCTCAGGCGTTCAGCGCCTGGTCCAGATCGGCCAGCAGATCGTCAATGGCTTCGATGCCGACCGACAGGCGGATCATCTCGGGTTTGACGCCGGCCTTGGCCTGTTCGGCTTCCGTCAGCTGGCGGTGTGTGGTCGAGGCCGGGTGGCAGGCCAGCGACTTGGCGTCGCCGATGTTGACCAGCCGCTTGAAGATCTGCAGCGCATCGTAGAAGCGCACGCCGGCGGCATAGCCCTCTTTCAGGCCGAACGACAGAATGGACGATGGCTTGCCGGCCATGAACTTCTGCGCCAGTGCATGATGCGGGTGTTCCGGCAGGCCGGCGTAGCTGACCCAGGCCACCTTCGGGTGGTTTTGCAGGTAGTGGGCCACCGCCAGCGCGTTGTCGACATGGCGCTCCATGCGCAGCGCCAGCGTCTCCAGCCCCTGCAGCAGCAAGAAGGCGTTGAACGGTGACAGCGCGGCACCGGTATTACGCAACGGTACGGTTCGGGCGCGGGCAATGAAGGCCGCCGGGCCAAAGGTTTCGGTATAGACCACACCGTGATACGAGGCTTCCGGTTGATTGAGCACCGGGAAACGCGCGGCGTGTTCGGCCCACGGGAACTTGCCGGAGTCGACGATGACGCCACCCAGCGAATTACCATGGCCGCCGACATATTTGGTAATCGAGTGCACGACGATGTCGGCCCCGAAGGCGATCGGCTTGCACAGGATCGGCGTGGCGACCGTATTATCGATAATCAACGGTACACCGCGGGCGTGGGCGACGTCGGCCAGACCGGCGATGTCGACGATGTTGCCGGCCGGGTTGCCGATGCTCTCGGCGTAGACCGCCTTGGTGTTGTCATCGATCAGTTCAGCGATGGCGGCAGGCGAATCATCGCGCGCGAAGCGCACCTCGACGCCGAATGACGGCAGCATGTGGGCGAACAGCGTATAGGTGCCGCCGTAGAGTTGCGGTGTCGAGACGATGTTGTCGCCGGCGCGGGCCAGCGTCTGGATCGCGTAGTTGATCGCGGCGCTGCCGGCGGAGACCACCAACGCGGCAATCCCGCCTTCCAGCGCGGCGAGGCGCTGCTCAAGCACATCGTTGGTTGGGTTCATGATGCGGGTGTAGATATTGCCTGGCACTTCGAGGTTGAACAGATCGGCGCCGTGCTGGGCATTATCAAATTCGTAAGCCACGGTCTGGTAGATAGGGACAGCGACCGCCTTGGTGGTTGGATCGTTCTGAAAACCGTGGTGCAGCGCCAGCGTTGCGTCTTTCATCGGGACATCCTTGTAGACGAAGTGAACAGAGTAGATGAATCTAGATCCTGGACGGCTGGATGTAAAGCCATCCCTTATGCGTTATCGCGACAAGTAAGTGCATTTGCTGGCAAACGCCGCTTGCCGAGCCATTTTGACGAGCCCGGATGGCCACGCAGCAAATACTCGATTCAAGAAAGCGCTGTCAGTCGCAGGAATGAAAAATCGCGGTTCAAAAGCGGCGCGGAGTGCTATGCAATGGCGCTACACACACTGGGCTGACCGATGCCGGCGCCTGGTCATATTGAACCGGAAGGACGACGATGATGAATTCTGCAGTATTTAAACGCACTTCTCTGGCGATGATGATGGCGCTGGCTCTCGCTGCTTGTGGTGGCGGCGGTGGCGGTAGTGATAATGGCGGCGGCAATAATGGTGGCGGTGGCGAGGTGACTGACTATGCGCTGACCATCAGCAGTAACGCCGGCAAAACAGCCGATACCTTGATTTGCAACCAAGGCAGCAAGAGCAGCTCCGAATTTTGTGGCCTGCGCATGTATCAGATCATGGTTGAAGCGTATGTGAATGGTGATCCCACCATCGACTACGACACCGGTTATGGTCCGTCCAAGCATAAGGGTGACCTGCAAGGGATTATTAACAGCTTGGATTACATCAAGAGCACAGGGGTGAATGCCCTGTGGTTGACACCGGTATTTGACTCCTGCGCGGGACAAACCGCTGATCCCAAACTTGAGGCGACCGGCTATTTTGCTTGTGACTATTTCAAGATCGATCCCAAGTTTGGAACCAATAGCAAGTTCCAGGAGCTGGTGACCAAGGCGCATGAGAAAGGTCTGTATGTGTTCCTGGACGGAGTGTTTGGTCACGCCAGTACCAAGCTGAAGCCGTTGGCAAATCTCCCTGCATCCCTGGCCGGGCTGAGTGCTCCCAAGACGGCAGCATCTGTACCAAATGGTTACAACACCTGCACCGCCAGCACGACACAAGCCTGCTTCGATTACAGCGATTCGGCGACACTGGAGTATTTCAAGGCGGTAGCCGCCTATTATGTAAGCCAGTACGGTATTGATGGCTGGCGTCTGGACCAGGCCTACCAAGTACCCGCCACTGCCTGGGCTGAAATCCGTGCGTCAGTAGAGCAAGCCTCCGCTGATCGGGCTGCCAATGGCGAAAAATGGGGAACCTTGGGCTACATGGTGGCGGAAGTATGGGACGGCAACCAGTCAAAGGTATCCTCTTTGGCATACGGTTCAGCTAGCAAACCGGCGCTGAAGTCAGCGTTTAACTTCCCGCTCTACTACGGTATGTTGCAGGCGATCGGTGCCGAAAACGGTGGCGCCAGCACCAGCAAGGATGCGACCTCGTTGTTTGCTAGCTGGAATGATGGTTCAGTCTATCCGGCATTTGCTACTCCCAATCTGTTCCTGGGTAATCATGACGTGCCTCGTTTTGGCGACTTACTGCAGCGCGCCAATATGGGGAACCCGACGGATAGCTCTACCGGGGAATACTGGTTGCGTCACAAGGCGGCGTTCAGCTTCATGACGGCCACTTCTGGTCCTATCACCTTCTACTACGGTGAGGAAATCGGTGATCAGCTGGACGGTTTCTCCACCGCGGTGACCTCCAATTGTGCTGACCTTGGTCGTTGTGATGACCATGTTTCTCGTACCGATGGCAAGGTGCCAGGGGTGACTGCTGGCTATACGGCGACAGCACAACAAACGGATCTGAAAACCTATCTGGCGGCTCTGCTGAAGTTGCGTGACGATCATCCGGCACTGGCTTACGGTTCGCTGACTCGTATCTACCAAGCTACGCCGGATGCGCAGGTCTTTATCGCCCGTAAGGATGCTACGTCTGACAACGTGCTGTATCTGCTGAACACTAAGAAGACAGATGCCGTGGTGACTTTGAGCACTGCTGCGTTGGGCGCTACAGGAGAACTGGTTAATCTGCTGGATAGCAGCAATACCATCGCAGCGAGTGGCGGTAACTATGTCATCAAGGTACCGGCACTGACTGGCAGCTTCTATCAAATCAATTGATTGGCAGAACGCGAAAGAAGAAACCGGCGCTAGCGCCGGTTTTTTTTGCTAAGACGCTTATTCTGGAAGCCGGATACAGGCTTCCAGGCCACCCTGAGGATGATTTCGCAGCGTTAGCTCCCCTCCATGACGATGGATCTGCGTGCGGGCGATCGATAGCCCTAAGCCGACACTGGCGGACTCGGTGTTACGGGCATCATCAAGGCGCACGAACGGTTGGAACACCTGCTCAAGATCGGCTTCCGGGATCCCGGGGCCGTGGTCACGCACCCGGATCAGTAGCTGTGTTGCTTCGCGTACCAGGCTGATTTCGGCACTACCTGCATATTTCAGCGCATTATCGATCAGATTCTGCAAGGCGCGGCGCAGCAGATCCGGACGACAGGTATAGACGCACTGGCCTGTGGAGTGATAACTGACGTCGTTGCCTTGATCCTGATAATCATCACTCATGCTCTGCAACAGACTGTCCAGGTCGATGCTGCGGCTCGGTTCGGCGACCTGATCATCGCGCGCGAATGCCAGTGTGGCGCGCAGCATGTTTTCCATTGTCGCCATGGTTTCTTGCAGCCGCTGCTTGTCTTCGCCCTCGGCCAGAAACTCGCTGCGCAGGCGCAGACTGGTCAGCGGGGTGCGCAGATCATGGGAGATAGCCGCCAGCATCCGGGTGCGATCCTGGACAAAACGGTCGAGGCGGGCCTGCATGCGATTAAAGGCGGCCAAGGTATCGCGGACCTCGCTGGGGCCGCACTCATCAATCGGCTCTGTCGTTTGGCCGCGACCGAACTGCTCTGCCTGCTGAGTCAGGCGTTGCAGTGGCCGTGTGACACGGCGTAGTAACCAGGCCGTGACCCCAGCCAGCACGGCGGCCAGTAGCAGCAGACTGAGGATGGCCCGACTGGACCAGGCGGGGGGCTCCTTGTCAGCCAGTGAACTAAAACTAAGCCACTGTCCGTTATCCAGCTGAATGGCACCATACAGGCGGATGTCTCGAGTCGGCGGGCGGCCGTGCATGCGGTCAAAGTGCTGGCGTAACGGTTGCGCCATCGCCGGCAAGCCGTCCGGTGTTTCGACACTGATGTAGATCTGCCGTTGCGGCGGGAAACCGAGTTCGCTGCGTAGCCGGCGTTCATATTGGGCATTCCGCTCCTCGGGTAACACCGGGTCTGGCTGCAGACGCAGCATCAGGCTTTCGCTGCGACTGGCGCGCAAAATCTCGCGGTGCAGTTCAGGAGGGGTATCGCTGAGCAAACGCACTACCGATATCAGGCGCAACATCGCGAAGCGGCTATTGACCAGCCCGAGTGTTTCGCTGCGCTCGGTCTGATAAATCTGGATGCTGATCACCTGGGCCAGAATCAAGCTGCCGAGCATCAACAGCAGCACCTGAGCCGTCAGCGACGCGGGCAGCCAGCGCTTAATCATGTTCGACCTCACAGGCGAGCATATAGCCACCGCCCCAGACGGTCTTGATGATCTCCGGGTTCTTGGCATCCGGCTCCAATTTACGGCGTAGCCGGCTCACCAGGGTATCGATGGCGCGATCAAACGCCTGTGCCTCGCGACCTCGGGCCAGATCCAGTAATTGATCGCGGCTCAACACGCGCTGGGGGCGTTGCAAAAACACATGGAGCAGATCGAACTCGGCGGTAGAGAGGCTGATGCTCAGCCCTTGACTGTCGATCAACTCGCGACGTGCTGTGTCCAGTTGCCACTGTGCAAAGCGGTAATTACGGGTCGCCGGTTCTGGCTCGCTATGGTTAGGATGTGCGCGACGCAATACGGCTTTAATTCGGGCCAGCAGCTCACGGGGATTGAAGGGCTTGGCCAGATAGTCATCTGCACCCATCTCTAGCCCTATGATGCGATCCATATCCTCACCCATGGCGGTGAGCATGATCACCGGTAGCTGGGAGCGGGTCCGCAGATCGCGACACAGACTCAAGCCATCCTCTCCGGGCAGCATCAGATCGAGCACGATCAGTTCGATGCTGGAGTGCTCGAGCAGCCGTTTCATCTCGCGGCCATCGCGGGCGCAGCTGACGCGATAGCCATGCTGTTCGAGAAAGCGTTTCAGGAGATCGCGGATATCCGCATGGTCATCAACGACCAGAATGTGGGTTGCGGTTGTCATCGTCTCTGTGGTTCCTCTGCCATGGATCGACCCGATTATGACCCAATCTCGACGATTTGTTGTGTCAGGGTGTGACAACCGCGCCGGCTGACACGCTTTGTCACAAATTAATCAGCCGGCATAGCTCAGTAGTTGCGTCAGTATCTGTCGTATGCGTTGTTGGCCCGCTTTCTGGCCGCTAACCAGTCCGGCTTGCTGTAACGCAGCCCACTCCCAGCCTTGCCAGATACGGCGGATTAATAACTGCAGATCAGCCGTTGTCAGGACAGACAATGCGCTGCCGTGCCCTAGCAGCCAGCGCTGGATTGACGGCAGTGCATGATCAAGCGGATGCAGGCTGCTGGCGACACTCCGCACGCGCTCGTTATCCGTACTGGAGAGTGATGCGGTGGTGGCATGCGCCAGCAACACGGCAACGCACTCGGGATCGAGTTGCGACAGTTGACGTGGCAAGAAGGTTGGCAAATCCGCTAAAAAAGTGGCGTGCCATTGCTGTAGTGCGCTGTGTCGCTGTGCATCGATAGTGTTGAGCATCAGGATGGAGACTTCGCCACTGGCTGTATCCGGGTGCAAGCCGAGGCGTAGTGGAGTGAAGCCGGCGAGCAACCAGAAGCGTAACAGTGACACCGAGGCGGCAAAGGCGACACCGATATAGTCCCAACGTGCGGCCTGTTGCTGCAGCGTAGCGACCAGACGGGAGCCCAATCCCCGCTGTTGGCACAACGGATGGATGGCAATACGCATGATGCGTCCATAACGATACTGTCCGGCTTCACGCAGCCCGGCATGGCTAACCAGGCTCTGTGGTAACAACTCACCGCGCACGCGTCGTTCACCGAGCCAGACCTTCTCGGCCAGATCGTCATCTAAAGGCCCTTCTTCATTGAGTAGCAGCACCCCAATGAGAGCCTCATCAAGCGTCTGGATCAGAATATGCAGTCCAGGTGTATCCAGCAGGGCACGCAGATCCGAGAGACTGGTTTGGTAATGGGCCAGTACAAGCAGACCGTAGATCTGGCGTAGCAGCGATTCATCTTCTACGAGGGAGGCTTGATCGACCCAGCGGTATTGAATATCGCTTTCGCCTAGCACTGGCGGTACGGGGAGATCAACATCTAACAAAAACAGGTGATTAATCAGTGGTTCCAGTGGATCAGTGGGTGCCCAGCGTATCGGCTCGTGTAACTGGCAGATTTCCAGATGCGCGTATTGCTGCTCGAGTCGGCGCTGTACCCGCAGTGCAAAGCCTTGGCCTGACCCCTCATAGCCATGGCGGGTGGTGGCAAATACCAGCCGGGAATAATGTGTCGTCAATGCCGCAAGTTGTTGGCCCGGTATTGCTGCCGCTTCGTCGATCAGCAGTAACTCGCAGCGTGGCCGTTCGGTAATCAGGCGTTCCGGTGACATGAAACACAGTTCAGCATCGGGCAAGTTCAATCGGTCGTTTTGCCAGAGGCAACCAGTGACTTGCTCCGCGTGGCGAATGACGGTAGCAAGGGTACTCAGGCTGGGTGCTGTCACCAGGATCCGCATCCGGGCTCCCCTGTGGGCCTGTCGTAGCAGATGGCCGGCCGCGATCCCGAGCGCGGCAGATTTGCCACGCCCCCGATCGGCGGTGACGATCAACGGGCGATGCCGATGGCCGCGAGCGGTGTGCTGAATGGCGTCGACGGCGCGGCGCTGGCTGCGAGTCAGGCAACCAAGCGCATCTGCGCTGTGTTGCCATACTTGAGCCACAGGGGTATCCAGACCAGACCAGCCGCGTTGTTGGTCATAGCACCAGACGCCGGCGGCGCGCGAAATCAGACGTTGCAAACGGTTCAAGAAGTGATGATGGCAACGATGGCGTTGGTGGGGTTCGGGCACGTAACGCTGGTAATCCGGATCGTCAAACTTCAGCCAGTGCCCGCTTTCAGGCATCAGGATAATCAGCAAGCCGCCGGCACGGACCAGGCCGGCACTGGCGGCCAGCATATCCGGATGCAATCCGGCGTAACCGTCATAGATAACGCGGTCGTATTCCTGTCCTAGTAGCCGCGTCACTCGGGTGGTCGGCAAGGCGTGCGCGACGATAGTGGGGTCGCTGAACAGTATGGTGTTATTCGTTTGCAGGCCCGCAGCCTGCTCCTGAGTCCAGGCCTGACTACCGGTAATAAGCAACAGACGCCGCTCCCCCGAGGAAGCTAGCGCCAAAAGAGCATGCTGATATGGCATCCCGAACTCCGGATATAAAGAGGAAGAGCAGCAATAAAGCCAGAGTCAGAATGATACCGTATAATCCGATTTTTATTCGTCGAGATAGATAAGGTGGTCGAGGTGGCAAAGGCAGCGGTATTTTTGGATCGGGATGGCGTTATCAATGTGGATAAAGGCTATGTCGGCGAAATCGACGACTTTGAATTCATCGACGGTGTCATTGAGGCGCTGGCCAAGATAAAGAAGAAGGGCTATCTGCTGGTGTTGGTGACCAACCAGTCGGGGATTGCGCGCGGCCTGTTTACAGAACAACAGTTTATGCAATTGACCGAATGGATGGACTGGTCACTGGCCGACCGTGGGGTGGATCTGGATGGCATCTACTATTGCCCGCATCATCCAACTGAAGGCGCGGAACCTTACCGTCAGGCGTGCAACTGTCGTAAACCTGGTCCGGATATGCTGCTGGATGCCGCCAAGTACCTGAAGATCGATTTGGCGGCCTCCTATATGGTTGGCGACAAGAGTTCGGACATGAAAGCTGCGCTTGCGGCTGGGGTGTCACACCGTGTACTGGTTGAAACGGGTAAAACGCTGACAGACGAAGGTCGTGGATTGGCTGAAGCCACTTATCCGAGTCTGGTTGAGTTTGCAAACGCGCTGCCGGTACAAGGCATAGAGTGAGCGCTACGGTGATATTCTCACCGATTGTGAATAACTCTGTGGAAAAGATGATGGTTAAGTGTGCGTCATCATGTACAACCTAACTATGTGAGAAATTTCAATTTTTTTGCTTGCCAACGAGCGCGGCATCCCTATAATGCCGCCTCGCTGACAGGGCAGAGA
>CAMFKP010000067.1 GCA_945957385.1 uncultured Aeromonadaceae bacterium | reverse complement strand
CTGCCAGGCACCCAATTAAAGACAAAGGCCCTGAAGTAATTCAGGGCCTTTTGTTTTTTACACCAGCTAGTGTTGTTTATTCAAGATTACTTACGGCACATGTCAGCCGCCGCAATGTAAAATCTAGCATGCCCTTCGTGGCCAATCCTGACACGCGCTACTACTCTGTCCTTATGCGTGAATTCCCAGTTTTCACGTAACTTGGGCACGGCAATCCCAAGGCAAAGCAGATATTCGCTAAACAGATAGGAATTACTGATCTCAGTCAGGTGATGGTCCATGGCTTCCTCCTCTGCTCTATAACGGATATGACATCAACTGCAAACGCTTTCTAAAGCCTAGCACAGTCCGAAAGAAGTGCCAAAGTGATCCCGCTCATAAGAAGAAGCCTTCATTTGAAGGTGATAGCCATCTGAGCGCGAGGGAGTCGTGATTAATTGAGCACACGATGAAGCTGTAAATGATGATAATTAAATGTGATGATGATCACTAATTAATGGCGGGTAACAAATATATAACCTTTTATAATGTTGGCCTGAATAATCGAACCTCAGTCGTACATCAAGGATGTTGTTATGTTGAAAGTGAATGAATATTTTCAAGGGAATGTAAAATCAATCGGTTTTACTTGCGGCTCTGCTAATGCCACTGTCGGTGTGATGGCTCCAGGTGAATATACTTTTAATACCGGGGCGCCCGAGCTGATGGTGGTAATTCGTGGAGCATTAACGGTATTGCTCCCGGGTCAGGATCAATGGGTGACCTTTGCTGCCGGACAGCAGTTCGATGTTCCTGGAAATAGCTCGTTCCAGTTGCAAGTATCCGAAGATACGGCCTATCTCTGCGAATTCAAATAACGACAATTTTAATTATAAAAAAGGGAGCATCTGGCTCCCTTTTTATTTCTATACGTCTCACTCAGAAAGAAGAATTTATTTTATCAAGCCATTTTCCTTGAAATAGCGTAAAGCACCGGGATGAAGCGGTGCGGTTAATCCTTGTTCGGTCATCCGTTTTTTATCCAAGCTGCTAAAGGCTGGATGCAGACGTTTAAATTGTTCAAAGTTATCAAAAACGGCCTTCACGATCGCGTAGGCGACCGGCTCGGGCAGTGATTCAGTCGTGACAACGGTAGCGACCACACCAAATGATGGAATGTCATCATCCACTCCGCGATATAGGCGGCCAGGGATCATGGCGGTAGTATATTCTGGGTGTTGTTTTAACAGTTGTTTTACCGCGTCATCCATAACAGGCACTAAATTGATATCACAGTTACCACTGGCTTCTTTTATTGTGCCACTGGGATGACCAACGACATAAATAAAGGCATCAAATTGATTGTCGCAGAGTGCTTGTGCGCGCTCAGCCCCTTTTAATCCGCCTAATTGTGCAAAGGTATCAGCTTTCCAGCCCTCCGCGCGCATCAATAATTCCATGGTACTGCGATCACCTGAGCCTGGGTTGCCAATATCGATGCGTTTTCCCGGCAAATCGCTTAGCGAGTTTATTCCTGCATCCTGGCGGGCAACAATCGTGAGTGGTTCGGCATACAGGCTAAATAGGCTGCGTAAAGCAGAATTGGGTCCCGTGCTGGCAAATTCTTCGATGCCTTTGAGCGCGGCTAACTGGGCGTCGGATTGCACGACAGCAAGATTGATGTTTTGCGCCTGCAGCGCCTGTAGGTTGGCTATCGACCCTTCAGTCGCCTGAACCGAACAACGTATTGTTCTTTGCGGCTGATTTTTATTGATGAGTCGGCATATTGCGCCACCAGCAGGATAATATACGCCAGTCACACTTCCTGTGCCGATGATGAGTTGGTTGATGGTGGTGGCATTGGCCATCGGAAACGCCAGGGCGGCGATGGCAAGCAACAACAGCTGGCGACGGGTGGCAGTAAATAGCATGTCCATGTCCTTGCGTCGGGTTAGGCATCGGGAGGAGCAGGGCTCTTCATAACCTTAATGGCAAGGTTATGACGTTGCAACCTATACTCCGGGGCACAGAGGCCACCGCTGTGGCCATGCCGGTCAAGTCGCGAGATTCTCCCGGCATGGCGATGCACTAGCGGGACTGGAGCGCGTTTTTCATTCGCGTCAGTGCTTCGCGTAACAATGGCCGTGGACAGCCAAAATTCAGTCGGACGAAATGCCGGTCGCCAAATTGCGCGCCGGGTGATAATCCTACACCGGCTTGTTCAAAAAACAGGATCGGATCATCGAGTTGGAGTGCGGAAACATCAATCCAGGCCAGATAGGTGGCCTCAATTTTAGCGACATGTACACCGGCGAGTTGATTGAGTTCACGACGCACCAGATCGCGATTTTCACGTAAATAGTCCAACTGTGCGGTTAGCCACTCATCCCCTTCGGCATAGGCCGCTTCGGCTGCAATAAAGCCAAGCAGATTATTATCTGCCATCAGACCGCGCATGGCGTGTTGTAATTTTTGCCGCAATTGTGGATTAGGAATAATCGCAAAGGAGCAACAAAGTCCGGCAATATTGAAGGTTTTACTCGGAGCCATTAATACGGCACTGCGCTGCGCGGCATCACTGTTTATGCTAGCAAATGGAATATGTTTAGCCTGCGGGTCCAGCAATAAATCACAGTGAATTTCATCTGAGCACACGATTAAATTATGTCGTTGCGCAATGTCGGCAATTCGCTCCAGTTCGTTGCGGTTATATACGGTGCCGCCCGGATTATGTGGATGGCATAACAATAATAAATCGGCATTTTCCGCAAGTGCTTCTAATTGTTCAAAATCCGGTAGCCAACGATCATTATCGTCCAGCTGCATCGGCAGATACACAACCGTGCGATCATTATATTCAGGAGCATGCAAGAAAGGATAATAAACTGGTTTTGGGGTAATGATATTTTTATGCGGTTGACTCCATGCCCGGCAGGCAAAATTGAGTCCTGGCACTACACCCGGCATAAATAACAGCCACTCGGCTTTTATTTCCCAACCATAACGGTTTGCCATCCGATCGATAATCAGCTGAATTAATCGCGGAGAGGGACGGCTATAACCAAAAATGCCGTGTTCGACTCGCTGTTTCAAGGCATCCATGACGGCAGGGGGCGAGCGAAAATCGGTATCTGCGACCCAAAGTGGTAATATGTCCCGGTCACGGTATTTGTCCCACTTAAGACTTTGCGTGCCGCGGCGGTCAATATTCTCATCAAAATCAAACATTCTTAGCATCCTGCCTGATGAAGGGAGGACCAATGTAAGAATAATTGTCATCTGCTGCAACCTGGAAATCGGGTTGGGCCGGATCCGGGAGTGAAGTTGTTTGAACCCACGTCTTGATAACATTTTTTTCAAAACGGCCTGGCCGTTTATGTTGTTAACCTTTCTATCCGGTTGTGCGGCCGCCTTGTTTGTTCCGACCATGAGTCTGTTTTTGAGCAAGGAGGTGAATGTTTCGCCGTTCGCAGTCGGGATGTTTTTCACCTGTAATGCGCTCTGTGGCATCGTCGTCAGCCAGCTGTTAGCTCGGCGTTCAGATCGGCAAGGTGGCCGTAAACAACTGATCTGCCGATGCATGTTAGCCGGCTCGCTGGCTTGTGTGCTGTTTGCGTGTTCGCGCAGCTATGGCGTATTGATTTCGGTGGGCATTTTATTGATGAGCATAGGGGCGACGGCTTCGCCACAGATTTTTGCCCTTGCGCGCGAGTACTCTGATGTTAAAGGGCGCTCTGGGGTCATGTTTACCTCCTGGATGCGTGCCATGTTCTCGCTGGCCTGGGTGGTTGGCCCACCGATCGCGTTTGCTATCACGCTGCACTATGGCTTTGCGGTGTTGTTCTTATCCGGATTAGCCATTTACTTGCTGTGTGCCCTGGTTGCATATCTGGGCTTGCCTGAATTTGCCAGTGCCGCGAGCGCTCGAGGGCCGCAGACCTCTCAGGCGAATGGACGTGCCGTGCGTTGGCTGTTTGTTGCCTCAACGCTGTTTTGGACCTGCAACAACATGTATCTGATTGCGATGCCGTTGTATGTCACCACGCAATTGGCGCAGCCAGAGGGGCTGGCCGGTTGGATGATGGGGACGGCCGCTGGATTGGAGATACCAATTATGCTGACAGCCGGCTGGGCGTGTGCGCGGCTGCGCAAGCACAGTCTGCTGATGATCAGTGGTGTGGCTGCCGTGTTGTTCTATGTGGCCATGCTAAGTCAGACCGCCCCAGTGATGCTGCTGCTGGCTCAGCTGGGGAATGCGTTGTTTATTGGTATCCTGGCGGGACTGGGCATGCTCTATTTTCAGGATTTGCTGCCAGGACGCGCCGGTGTGGCGACCACCCTCTTTACCAATAGCATCCGCAGTGGGGCCATTTTGGCCGGTGGATTGGCCGGCGTGGTGGCCGAGTATTTCGATTATCATGCCGTGTTTCTGGTTGCGCTGGTGATGAGTGTGCTGGCGCTGGGCTGTCTATGGATCGTGGGGCGGGTCGATGGCTCCGGTGTGGCGCACTGAGGCGGCAGCGGGCGGCATCAGGGGCTTGTGACTGTTTCTGATGCACTCCACCAATAATTTGGCGCTGGGCCCCAGATGTTCCGGGTTGGGTATCACCAGATGGGTGAAGAACTTGCGTGCACTGCTCTCGGCCAGCGCCAGTTGGGCAAGTCGCCCTTGCTGTAACAGGGGGTCAATCAGGTGCTGGGGCAGCCACGCAAAGCCCAACCCTGAGAGCAGTATGCCGATAGCCTCATGGAAGTTATTGACGGTCCAGCGTTGATCCGCCTTCAACCAGCCACTGAGCTCCTGTGGCATCTTGCCCGTATCCTTGATGACAATCTGCAATTGATGGCTGAGATCGGACTGTGACAGTGCGCCGCTGATTTGGGCCAACGGATGCAACGGATGACAGACAGGTAACATGGTGATTTCGGACAAGGGTTCACCAAGATAGCCTTTGGGTACCACACCCGTGATGACTATATCGGCCTGTCGCTCAAGGATGGCCTCTTGCGAGCCAGTCAAAACGGTATCGCTGAGCAGCACCTGAGTGCCGCGGGACTTCGGATAGTACTGTTGCAGCGCCCGATTGATCAGCGGGCGCGGATGCACCAGCTCCATCGCTAGCGAGATTTCGGCTTCCCAGCCTTGATGAATGTTGAAGGCCAACAGTTCGAGCTCTTCCATCTGCTGTGTCAGTTGCTTGGCCCGGCGCAAGAATACCTGTCCCTCTTCGGTCAGAAACGCTTTACGGCCGCGCACTTCCAGCAGCGCTACGCCGAGGGTCTGTTGCAGTTTGGCGACGGCATGGTTGAGGGAGGATTGGCTTTTATTGAGCTTTTCGGCCGCCTGAGCATAGCCACCAAACTCAACAACAGCCTGAAAAATTCGCCACTGCTCCAGTGTGCTTTTGGGTCGAAACATCGTCTGACTCTGATCTCGTCTCTGGATGGCCTGATGGCTCTATGCTAGCAAACCTGAGCCATTTTCCTATTTATCTTCACCACAGCGGGTCGTTTACCTCAACGTCGAGGTTGGGCATCGAGGCTTTGCCCATGGATACCGGCGCCGTCGCGGCCCATAAGGTACAAGTATAACGGCATCAGTTGTGCTGGCGTCGCCAAGGTCAGCGGATCCTCCTGCGGACGCGCGCTGGCGCGCATCTGGGTGCGAGTGGCTCCCGGGTTGATGGCGTTAACCCGAATCGACGTCGTGCGCAACTCATCGGCCAGGACTTGCATCAGCCCTTCGGTGGCAAATTTCGAAACCGCGTAGCTCCCCCATAGCGCGCGCCCTTGGCGCCCGACCCCGGATGAGGTGAAAATCACCGAGGCCGCCGTGCTGACGCGTAGTGCGGGCAGCAACGCCTGCACCAGCAACAGGTTACTGGTCAGATCAACGTGCAGGACCTGCTGCCAGCTGTCGAGCGCTACCTGTTCCAACGGCTGTAATGGACCCAGTATGCCGGCATTGAGCAGCAGCCCATCCAATACCGGCGAATACTGGCGGATGTGCTGCGCCAACCGTTGGTAGTCCGCTGGCTGCGCGGTTAACAGATCGCAGGGCAGTTGCAGCGGAGCCGTGAGCCCGGTCATGGCGGCGATCTCACTGGCGACCGTCTGGAGTTTTTTGTGATCACGGCCATGCAGGATGACGCGGGCACCATGTTGGGCATAGGTGAGTGCGGCGGCGCGCCCTATGCCATCGCTGGCCCCTGTCACCATGATGGTCTTGCCGGCCAACAAGTTCGCTGGCGCCTTATAGTTCAACATGTTAGCTATGCCTCCGTGATTCATCAGTCAGGTTATACCCAATGGCGAGGCGTTGAGCCAGCGCGATGTGTGCAACGTTCAGCCTAACAGGTGACAGCAGGTGATTTAGCGAGCGGATAGCCATGCGGGCAACTGCCGGTTGGGTCCGATGGTAAGCAGAAACAGCGGAATAAGTTACCGCAGACGGCTTTTTCCGGGCAGGAAAACTCCTTAGAATGGGCCGTTTTTGTCTGCGGGAGTCTGAATTGGACTATTTGTACGATTTTCTGCTTTTCTTTGCGAAAAGTTTCACGCTGGTGTTGGTTTGTGTCGCCGGGATCATTGCCATCTTGCTGGTTGCCGCGCGGCAAAAGGCGCGCCGAGGACAGCTGGAATTTGAAGATCTCTCGGCAGACTATCGACAAACGTGCGAACAGTTGCAAGCGCAGCTACTTAGTCCAGACGCGCTGAAGCAGCGCGCGCGGGAGCAAAAGCAAGAGGCTAAGGCCCGCAAGAAACAGGCGCTGGCGCCAGTGGAGCCACGCCTGTTCGTCATCGATTTCAAGGGGGGCGTGGAAGCCAAGGAGGTCGCGTCGTTGCGCGAAGAGGTGACAGCCATTTTGGCGGTTGCCCGCCAGGATGACGAGGTGCTTGTGCGCGTCGAATCCGGTGGCGGCGTGGTGCATGGTTATGGTTTGTGTGCATCGCAGTTACAACGCATTCGGGCTCGCGGACTTCGCCTCACCGTTGCCATTGACAAGGTGGCGGCCAGTGGTGGTTATATGATGGCGTGCGTTGCGCAGCACATCATGGCGGCACCGTTTGCCATCGTCGGTTCGATCGGCGTTGTCGCTCAGTTACCCAATTTTCATCGCTTGTTGCAAAAGCATGATATTGACTTTGAACAGCATACTGCCGGTCAGTACAAGCGCACCTTGACGCTATTTGGCGAGAATGACGATGCGGGCCGGGAGAAATTCCGTGCAGAGCTTGAGTCTGTACATCAGCAATTCAAGCAATTTGTCGGTCAGCACCGGCCTCGAGTTGATCTCACTGCGGTGGCCACCGGCGAGCACTGGCTTGCGTCCGAGGCGCTGGCGTTCAATCTGGTGGACGAGCTGAAGACCAGCGATGACTATTTGCAGGACAATTATGCGCAGCGTCAGGTTGTGCGTCTTAAATTCAAGCAACCCAAACGACTGGGCGAGCGGCTGGCTGGACAGGCATCGACCCTGTTGACCGACAGCGTGATCAACGTATGGCAGCGTTTGAGAACCCCATTCCATGACTGAACCACGTTGGTGTGGCTATCGATAATTTGGCTACAACCGGATGTCGAACCCGGGGGTGGAAAAATAAAAAGGTTGCGTCGCGGCGATTAGCCTTTCATTTTAATAAATATAGGATGCCGCGTTAGAGCGGCATTTTCCGGTGTAAACCTGTGTCTTCATAAGGGCAGAGCAAGCGTCTATGGGTAAATCTCTGGTTATTGTTGAGTCACCAGCCAAGGCTAAGACGATCAACAAATATCTGGGCAAGGACTACGTTGTTAAGTCCAGCGTCGGTCATGTGCGTGATCTGCCAACCAGCGGATCTAGCAGCAGCGCCACAGAAGAGAAAGATGAGAAGAAGCCCGCCGTCAGGAAGGGCAGCAAAGGATTAACTGAACAAGAGAAGGCCGCCAAAGAGTATCAGGCACTGGTTTCTCGCATGGGGATTGATCCTGAACATGGTTGGGCCGCACGTTATCAGGTCTTGCCGGGCAAGGAGAAAGTCGTTAACGAACTCAAGACTCTCGCCGAAAAAGCCGACACCATCTATCTGGCAACCGACTTGGACCGTGAAGGGGAAGCGATTGCATGGCACTTGAAAGAACTGATTGGTGGTGATGATGCCCGTTTTAAGCGTGTCGTTTTCAATGAGATCACCAAAAGTGCGATTCAAGAGGCGTTCTCGGCGCCAGGTGAGCTGAATACCGATCGTGTAAATGCTCAGCAGGCACGGCGTTTTCTGGATCGTGTCGTGGGTTACATGGTCTCGCCGCTGTTGTGGAAGAAGTTGGCGCGTGGCTTGTCGGCCGGTCGGGTGCAATCTGTCGCCGTACGCCTAATCGTCGAGAAAGAGCGTGAAATCAAGGCGTTTGTTCCTGAAGAGTATTGGGACGTCCATGCCGACCTGTTAACGCCGCAGCATGATGCGCTGCGCATGGAAGTGGTGGCTAAAGATGGTGCCGCGTTTTCCCCTGTCACTCAGGTGGAAGCAACGTCAGCGTGCGATATCCTGCGGCAGGCGCAATTTCGCGTGCTGTCCCGCGAGGACAAACCGACCTCGAGCAAACCATCGGCTCCGTTTATTACCTCGACGCTGCAACAGGCGGCGAGTACACGCCTGGGCTATGGCGTGAAAAAAACCATGATGATGGCCCAGCGTTTGTATGAGGCGGGTTACATCACCTACATGCGTACCGACTCGACGAACTTGAGTCAGGAAGCAGTCTCTTCTGTCCGGGAGTACATTCAAGAGCGTTTTGGGGAGGCTTACCTCCCTGCCGAACCGCTAGTGTATGGTGCCAAGGCCAATGCCCAAGAGGCACACGAAGCGATTCGCCCGTCAAGTGTGCGGACTCTGGCCGATAAAATTACCGATATGGAACCGGATGCCATCAAGCTCTACGAGCTGATTTGGCGTCAGTTCGTTGCGTGTCAAATGACGCCGGCACAATACGACTCCAGCACGTTGACGGTCGCTGCGGCGAATTTTGAACTTAAAGCCAAGGGCCGGATCTTGCGGTTTGCCGGTTGGACCAAGGCGTTACCACCGATGGGCCGCAAGGGTGACGATATTGAGCTGCCTGCGGTGGAGTCGGGGAGCGTGCTGCAGTTGCAGGCACTGGATCCGAAACAGCATTTCACTAAACCGCCGGCTCGATTCACCGAAGCGGCGCTGGTTAAAGAGTTGGAAAAGCGCGGCATTGGTCGTCCTTCTACGTATGCGGCAATCATTTCCACCATTCAGGAGCGTGGTTACGTTAAGGTTGAGAACCGTCGTTTCTATGCTGAAAAAATGGGCGAGATTGTCACCGAGCGTCTGGTGGAGAGTTTCCCTGAGTTGTTGAGCTATGATTTCACGGCCCAAATGGAAGACTCCCTCGATACCATTGCCCAGGGGAAGCTCGACTGGCGTGATCAACTCGATCACTTCTACGGCGACTTCAAGGCCACCTTGCACAAAGCCGAGCAAGACGCCCCGCAGGGCGGGATGCGCAGTAATGTCATGGTGTTGACCGAGATCGAATGCCCGGATTGTCATCGTCAAATGGGGATCCGTACTGCGACCACAGGGGTTTTCCTCGGTTGTTCCGGTTATGCTTTGCCTCCGAAAGAGCGCTGCAAGAAGACCATTAATCTGGTGCATGGCGATGAGTTTATTGCCGCAGACTCTGAGGACGGTGAAGTCGATGCGCTGCGGGCAATGCGACGCTGCCCGTTGTGCGGTACCGCGATGGATTCTTACGTCATTGATGAGACCCGCAAGCTGCATGTCTGTGGCAATAACCCTGACTGCGAAGGCTATGTCGTCGAGAAAGGGCAGTTCCGGTTGAAGGGCTATGATGGTCCGGTGATCGAGTGTGAACGCTGTGGCAGCCAGATGCAGTTGAAGACCGGCCGTTTTGGCAAGTTCATGGCGTGCACCAACGACAGTTGCAAAAATACCCGCAAAATCCTGCGCAATGGCGAGATCGCACCGCCGAAGGAGGATCCGATCCCGTTGCCAGAATTGAAATGCAGCAAGTCGGATGCACATTTTGTGTTGCGCGATGGCGCCGCTGGCCTGTTCCTCGCGGCTAGCACGTTCCCCAAGTCGCGGGAAACCCGGGCGCCATTGGTGGCTGAGCTGCATCGTTTCAAAGAGCGGTTGGCTCCCAAGCATCGTTATCTGGCCGAGGCGCCGCAACAGGATCCGGACGGTAATCCTGCGGTGGTTCGTTTCAGTCGCAAGACAAAAGAACAGTATGTCATGACCGAAGTAGAAGGTAAGGCTACCGGTTGGAGTGCCTATTTCCAGGAAGGGAAATGGGTCGAGACAGCGGCCAAAAGTGCACGCAAGGGTGACTGAGGTTGCGTGATGATACGATGGGGCCTATGGCCCCATTTGTTTTGCTGTTCGCCGTATCAGCTGACAAACAAGCCGATTTGCACTTTTGCTAACCAATTGAATCAAAAGTAGAAGAAACTGTTTTGCATCTTGGTTCGTGCTACGTATAATGCGCCCGTCTGCTAGGCGGACACCTCTTCAAAGCGGGAATAGCTCAGTTGGTAGAGCATAACCTTGCCAAGGTTAGGGTCGCGAGTTCGAGTCTCGTTTCCCGCTCCAAATATGGCGCGTTAACAAAGCGGTTATGTAGCGGATTGCAAATCCGTCTAGTCCGGTTCGACTCCGGAACGCGCCTCCATTTTTTCCTGGTTTATCTCTGCAATTAAAATGTCACTTGTGTGATCCCTGTCACGCGTAGTAAAACGGATATTGTACATCCGGTACTGGCGAGGGAGGGGACAAGATGAAACGTTTTTCCTTGATACATCTATGGTTTAGACGTGCTTGTGTTCTGGTGGCAGGCATAGTGTTCTTTCCTTTTATTTGTGCTTTTCCATTGCGGCGCCGTGTCTATAGCCAATTGCACCGGATCTGGAACAAGACCAGCGCTGAACCTGTGTGGCTAACCCGCAGTGCCGTTGGTTACCAAGAGATTTGTTGATAAAAAACCCGCCAACGGCGGGTTTTTTATCAGATACATTTGACCGGCTTGGGAAGTCCGGCAATTTTGGTGGCCTGCTTGGCAGGGCCTTTCGGAAACAGCTTATACAGATAGCGGCTATTGCCTTTTTCCGGGCCATATTTTTGCTCCATGGCTTTCACCAGAGCGCGGATGGCCGGAGACGTTTTGTACTCCTGATAAAATGCGCGGACGAAGCGCACCACTTCCCAGTGTGGTTCATCCATCACGATGGCCTCCTGCGCGGCGATGACGAGTGCCAGGTCTTCACTCCAGTCATCCAGATGCATGAGGTAGCCCTGCGCATCGGTTTCGATCTGTTTATCTGCAAATTGAAGCATGATGATTCCTGTATTAGCCATGCGGCCGAGTATACGAACTCAACGTGTGCCCGCCAACTTCAGTGACGGCGTGAGCCAGCTCAGACGCAACAGCTCGTTGCTCTGCTCGGCGATGAACTCCAGCTCCTGTTGAATCAGCCACTGGGCACTGTCCATCTCTGGCTGGCGTGGCCACTGGGTCACCTCGATGGTTTTCCCTTCGCTGCCGCCTTGGCGGGTTTGCAACATCAGTGCGGCATCGGCAAGCACGACATCTATTGCCGCGGCTAACTGCCGTTGTTCGGTGGACAGCTGCCCGCGGATCCGCTGGCGATGGGCTCCGAGCGTCGAGATGAAGGACAACAGGGTATGACTGCGTTGTGTCATCGATGCACACAGGGTCAGCCAGCGTTGTTGGGCGCGCGGCTCGGCCAGCATATTTTGCCACGCTTCGGCCAATGCACTGTCGGCCAGATGGGCCTGGCGACGGACGATACGATAGGTCAACTCCTGTTGTTCGCCCTGTTCGTCTTCCAGTACGTGACGCAGATAAGTCCGGTTGGCTTCCAGCGTGCCGATGATTAAGTCGGGCAGACGGCGATGCTGCCATTCCGGCCACAGCCACATGACAGCGGTAAAGGCGAGAGCCGACCCCAACAGGGTATCGATCAGGCGTGGCAACATCAGCAGTTCGCTGTCGCTGCCAAGCAAACTGAATGCAGTTAACGCGTACAGAGTAATGAAGGTGACAGCGGCACTGTAGTTATTGCGCAGCTGACTGAAAAACAACACCGCGGCCAGTATCATGCCGGCCAACTGAGCACCGGGCGGCAAGCCAAACCAGAACAGCGGCGCCCCCAGTAACAGCCCAAACAGGGTGCCCCCAATGCGCTCAAACACCCGGCGCCGGGTTGCGGAAAAGCTCGATTGACAGACAAACAGGCAGGTCAGCAGTACCCAGAATCCCTGCTTGATATCGAACCATTGCAACAAGCCATAGCCGATACACAGCGTGGTCGCCATGCGCAGGGCATGGCGCAACAGTGGTGTGGCCTTGCGGATATGCATCTCTACATCGCGGAAGGCCGCCTGATAGGGGCGTGCCAGTTTGCGTTGCGTAACGTTGTCGATCGGATCGTCAAAATGGCCGGTCAACAGGGCGGCGTCATGCAGCAGGCCGAGGATAGCCGCCAGATTCTGGTGTAGAAACTCGAGCGCACTGCTAAGCTCGGCGGGAAGCTGCTGGCGCTGCTGCAGCAAGATGCGTTGATCCTGCAGCGCCTGTATCAGCCAGACCAGGCTGTCGCTGGGTCTGAATTCCCGATGTAGCAAGATGGCATAGCCCAGTTGATGCAGATTTTGTCCTTCCTGCCGCAGCGCCTCACGAAATCCACCGAGGATGGCGTGCTCGGCTAACTCATCTGCCAGTTTGTCGTACAACCAGTGACTGGCAACGCAGCGCTCATGGATCTCCTGGGAAAGCAGGTAGAGTTGCAACAGGCGCTCCAGATGCGGCGTCCAGCCCGCACTCAGACGTCCGCTGAGCATGGTGCGTGTCAGTTGCATGCTGTGCACGTTGCGGCTATTGAGTTGCGCCAGCTGGTGGCGGATGGCACTCAGCTCGCCCGGCGGTACCGGAAACAACCGCGATTTCTCATTCAGATAGTCTCCCAACGCCAGAAACAGCTGGGCCAACTGTTCATGTACCGGCTTATGCGGCAGCAGTTTCAGCCACAGCAGGGAGACGCAGCCATACCAGAACGCACCGATACATAACCACAAGGGTTGAAACCACAGGTTGGTGGCGTGGGCCGCACCCAGCATCGAGTAGATGGCAACCAGCAGTGAGCCGAAACTGATGGTGGCATACCGTGGTCCCAAGGCGCCGAGCATGATAAAGCCGAAAGTCGAGCTGAATAGGCCGAGCGCAAACAGCGGCGGGTAGGGGTAGAGCAGCTGCACCGACACCGTCGCAATGACAAAACAGAGCATGGTCATCAGCAGGTTCTTGGCACGTCCGGGGACGCTGTCGTCCGGTTCACCGATCGCGCCGGCGACGACACCGAGTGTCATCAATACCGTGGCATCACGATGTCCCAACAGCGCAGGTAACAGGCAGCCGAGCATGGCCACCAGAACCTTGAGAGCAAAGAAGACATGCGTATTATTGAAAAAACGCTGTAAACGGCTAATCCATTCGGCTTGAACAGGCATGGTGATCGGCGATTCAGGTCAAAAACAAGAGCCTTATGATACTGGAAATGGCTCAGATTCGAACCGCTGAATTCGCGAACCGGCGACGCAATGTGCAGCGTGGCTAATCCGTGAGCAAACGAATTTATCGTTCCAGAATAGGTATTTACAAGCCAAACGCCCTCTTGTAGTATGCGCTTCAGAACGGAGGGGTGGCAGAGCGGCTTAATGCAACGGTCTTGAAAACCGTCGATGGGCGACCATCCGTGGGTTCAAATCCCACCCCCTCCGCCAGATTGCAGAGCGAGACGAAAGTCTCGCTCTTTTACTTTGGGCGGCAGAAAAATGACTGGGTATCATGGCTTCGCGCTGGTGGCGTGCAATGACGACTTTGTGGTGTTGAACAAGGCCCCAGGCGTCGGCATGCACGATGAGGACGGGATCCCGGGCCTGGTCTCGCTGGCGCGTCAGCAACTGCAGATGATGCTGTTCCCTGTTCATCGTCTCGACAAGGTGACCTCGGGTCTGGTGCTGCTGGCACGCCATGCGGCGGCCAATTCGGCGCTGAGCCAGCTGTTTGCCCAGCGTCAGGTCAGCAAAACTTATATGGCACTGGCTTACGGCAAGCCGCGCAAGAAGCAAGGCTGGGTCAAAGGCGACATGGAGCGCGGCCGCCGTGGCAGCTGGATGTTGACCCGTCAGCTCGAGAACCCCGCCATTACCTGGTTTGACAGTGTCGGCCTCGGCGAGGGGTTGCGTCTGTATCGGGTGTTGCCCCATACCGGTAAGACCCATCAGATCCGGGTTGCCCTCAAGAGCCTGGGCACGCCGATTGTCGGCGATACGCTGTATGGTGCGCCCCCCGGCGATCGGGTTTATCTGCATGCGGCTGCACTGGCGTTTCCCTTCGCCGATCAGCGCTGGCAGTTTTCCTTGTTGCCGGATCAAGGCACCCTCTATCACCATCCGCAACTCGCGGCCGCCTGGGCCGAGCTACAAGCGCCAGCCATCGGCTGATCGCCCTTCTTTTCCTCGTTCGTGGTTCTCCTGCCGATTTGTCGCCGGCCGGCGCTTTGTCGCATCTGCGCCATTGCGGTGTCTGTCGCGAGCAGAGTGCCATCCTGGCGCCTCATTTTGGGGCGCGCTCCTGTTGTGGTGAATGGTTTTGGTCTCTTTTGGGGTTTTTTGTGGTTTTGCCTGTTGGCATAGCTCTTGCTGATAGCTGTTTGCGGCGTGCAGTTTGGTGTTGGTGTGCCCGCGCTATCAGAGCCGACAACCAACGCCAACCTCGTCCTTCACGGTTCGATTCACAACAAACAGGGAAGAAAACATGATGAAAATCAAGATGCTGGCGATTGCCACCTCCGCAGCCATGCTGATGCTGGCCAACCAGGCCCAGGCGGCTTCCGGCGATACGTTGGCCCAGGTCAAGAAGAAGGGTGAACTGCAGTGTGGCGTCAGCGATGGCTTGCCCGGTTTCTCCAACCCGAATGCTAAGGGAACCTGGGAAGGGATCGACGTCGAGTTTTGCCGGGCGCTGGCCGCCGGGATTTTCGGCGATGCCAGCAAGGTCAAGTTCATTCCGCTCAACGCCAAGGAGCGTTTCACGGCACTGCAATCCGGTGAAGTCGATGTGTTGTCTCGCAACACCACCTGGACGCTGACCCGCGATGCCACCATGGGGCTGAGCTTCGATGCCACCCTGTACTACGATGGCCAGGGCTTCCTGGTGAAGAAGGAGCTGGGCGTCAAGAGTGCCAAGGAGCTGGATGGTGCCTCCATCTGCATCCAGGCCGGTACCACGACCGAGCTGAATGTCTCCGATTACTTCAAGGCCAATGGCATGAAGTTCACCCCAGTGGTGTTTGATACCTCGGATCAGACCGTCAAAGGCTTCGAATCCGGCCGTTGCGACGTGCTGACTTCGGATCAATCACAACTGTATGCACTGAAGATCAAGCTGGCGAAGCCGGATGATGCCGTGGTGCTGCCGGAAGTGATCTCCAAGGAGCCGCTGGGCCCGGCGGTACGTCAGGGCGATGAACAGTGGTCAACCCTGGTGAAATGGACCCTGTTTGCGCTGGTGAATGCTGAAGAGTACGGCGTCACCAGCAAGAACGTCGATGAACTCAAGGCCTCGTCCAAGAACCCGGACGTACGTCGTCTGCTGGGTCTGGAAGAGCCGACCGGCAAGGTGCTGGGTCTGGTACCGGACTGGGGTTACCAGATCGTCAAGCAGGTCGGTAACTATGGTGAAGTGTTTGACAAGACGGTGGGTAAAGGCTCGCCGCTGGGCATTGCCCGTGGTGTGAATGCCCTGTGGAATCAGGGTGGTTTCATGTACGCACCGCCAATCCGCTAAGGATGGGAACGGGAGGGCGGTGCCCTCCCGTTATCCTGTTGTCAGACATTAACCAACCGCCGGGGATGTGATTATGGCCTTTGGTTTAGTTAAACGTCGTCCGGATGGCGGCACCCCCTGGTACCACGACGAAGCAAAACGCGCCGTGGCATTCCAGATCCTGGTCGCCGGCCTGCTGGCGGCGGCGCTGTACTACATCATCAGTAATACGCTGAGCAACATGCAGACACGGGGCATCGCCTCCGGTTTTGCCTTCCTGCAGCACAAGGCCGGGTTTGGCATCCTGCAGTCGCTGATCGCCTACGATGAGGCTGACAGCTACGGCCGCACCTTCTTCGTTGGCCTGCTCAATACCCTGCTGGTTTCCGGGCTGGGTATTATCTGTGCCACTGCGCTGGGCTTTATTCTCGGCATTGCCCGTTTGTCGTCGAATTGGTTGTTATCACGGATTGCGACGGTTTATATCGAGATTTTCCGTAATATTCCATTATTGCTGCAAATCTTCTTCTGGTATTTCGCGGTATTACGCACCTTGCCTTCACCACGCCAGAGCCTGGTATTAGGTGATATGGTGTTTTTAAATGTGCGCGGATTATATTTGCCGGCCCCACAATTTGGCCCGGGAATGGGCTGGGTGCTGGTGGCCGGGTTCGTCGCGTTGGTCGCGGTCGTTATCATGACCCGCAAAGTCAGTCGGATCCGGCTGGAAACCGGACGTGAAATTCGCAGTTGGCCCTATTCGCTGGCGCTACTGGTGTTATTGCCGGCCGCGGTATTTTATGCCGTGGGAGCACCGGTTCATATCGATTTACCCCACTTGCAAGGATTTAATTTTAAAGGCGGCATGACGGTTATTCCTGAATTGGCTGCCCTGCTGGTGGCGTTGACGATTTATACCGCAGCATTTATTGCTGAAATTGTGCGCTCCGGTATTAATGCCGTGGGTAAAGGACAAACCGAAGCCTGTTCGGCGCTGGGTTTATCCCGGATCCAGGCGTTACGGCTGGTGATTATTCCGCAAGCGATGCGGGTGATTATTCCGCCGCTGACCAGTCAATTTCTTAATTTAACGAAAAATTCTTCGTTGGCCACGGCGATTGGTTATCCAGATCTCGTATCGGTATTTATGGGGACCACATTAAATCAGACCGGGCAGGCGATCGAAATTATTGCGATGACGATGTTGGTCTATTTGACGATCAGTTTGACGACCTCATTCCTGATGAATCAATACAACCGCAAGATGGCATTAGTGGAGCGTTGAGATGGCTGTATACGAGATGATTCCGGCCAGTGTGGCGCCCGTGCGGCAGCAGGGCATCGCCAGCTGGCTGCGGAATAACCTGTTCTCGACCCCGCTGAATGGGGTCATGACGCTGCTGCTGTTGTCGCTGTTGGTACCGCCGCTGTGGTCTGCGCTGGACTGGTTGCTGATCAAGGCCAGCTGGCGCGGCGACAGTCGTGAGGCCTGTGTGGCCGGCGGGGCGTGCTGGGTGTTTATCAAGGTGCGGTTTGCCCAGTTTATCTATGGCTTTTACCCGGATGATGCGCGCTGGCGCGTGGATATCGTGTTCGCCCTGACCGCCTTGCATCTGGCGGCGTTGATGATTCGTCCGATACCGGGCAAACGTTACTGGGCGCTGTCGTTTTTCTGTCTGTTTCCCGGCCTGGCTTTTTGGCTGCTGTATGGTGGTCTGGGCCTGCCGGTGGTGGAGACCCACTTCTGGGGCGGCTTGATGCTGACGCTGGTGCTGGCCATCGTCGGTATCGTGGCCGCACTGCCGATCGGCATCCTGCTGGCGCTGGGACGGCGTTCCAAGATGCCGGTGGTGCACAGTATTTGCGTGGTCTTTATCGAGTTTTGGCGGGCCGTGCCGTTAATCACAGTGTTATTCATGGCTTCGGTCATGCTGCCGTTATTTCTTTCGGCCCAGGTCGAAATGGATAAATTATTACGAGCCCTGATCGGGATTATATTATTCCAATCCGCTTATATGGCAGAGGTGATCCGTGGCGGACTACAGGCCATTCCGAAAGGGCAATATGAGGCGGCGGAAGCATTAGGGTTGAGTTATTGGCGCAGTACCGCATTGGTTATTTTGCCCCAGGCGTTAAAAATAACTATTCCTTCGATCGTGAATACCTTTATTGCACTGTTCAAAGATACCAGTCTGGTCACGATTATCGGATTATTTGATCTGTTGGCAGTGGGCAAGGCTGGCTTGGCCGATCCGAATTGGCTGGGATATTCAGTGGAGGCCTATACCTTCATTGCCTTGATCTTCTGGATATTCTGTTTTGGCATGTCACGTTATTCGCAGTATCTGGAACGTCAGCTCAATACCGGACATAAGCATTAAGGATTGCTATGATGAATAATAATCAGGAAGTGGTCGTTGAATTACGCGACGTCAATAAATGGTACGGCGAATTCCATGTGTTGAAAAATGTTAATATTAAAGTGCGCAAGGGTGAGAAAATCGTTATTTGCGGTCCGTCAGGATCCGGAAAGTCGACGATGATTCGCTGTATTAATCGTCTCGAAGAGCATCAAAAAGGCGATATTATCGTCAAGGATACCCTGCTGACCGGGGATATTAAAAATATCGAGAATGTGCGGCGCGATGTTGGCATGGTATTCCAGCATTTCAATCTGTTTCCCCATTTAAGTGTGCTGGAAAATTGTTGTCTGGCACCGATGTGGGTCAAGCGTATTCCACGCAAAGAAGCCGAAGCCACGGCGATGAAATATCTTGAGCGGGTACGCATTCCGGACCAGGCATTGAAATACCCGGGCCAACTCTCCGGAGGACAACAGCAGCGGGTGGCCATCGCCCGCAGCCTGTGCATGAATCCGGAGATCATGCTGTTTGATGAGCCGACGTCGGCGCTGGATCCGGAAATGGTGCGCGAGGTTCTGGATGTCATGGTCGAACTGGCCGCCGAGGGGATGACGATGCTGTGTGTCACCCATGAGATGGGGTTTGCCAAACAGGTCGCGGACCGGGTCATCTTCATGGATCGCGGGCAGATCGTCGAAGAGAATACGCCGCAGGCGTTTTTCTCGCAGCCGCAGTCGGAACGCGGCAAGCTGTTTCTCAGCCAGATCCTGCAGCACTGAAGGCGCCATCAACGACAAAGGGCACTGCGGTGCCCTTTGTTATCGGTGACGGGGAGCAGGCATTACTCTGCGCTCGCCGCGCTGTCATCCTGCTCCAGCAGGTGTCCCAACTTGCCGGCTTTGGTCTCTAGATAGAAGGCGTTATACGGGTTTTTGCCTTCCTGCAGCGGCACTCGCTCGGCAACCTCGATGCCCAGCCGCGCCATGGCGTCCAGCTTGCGCGGGTTGTTGGTCATCAGCTTCAGGCGCTGTACACCCAGCAACTTCAGCATGTCGGCACAGATGGTGTAATCACGCTGGTCGGCTGCAAACCCCAACGCGACATTGGCATCGACGGTGTCGGCGCCCTGATCTTGCAGATGGTAGGCCTGGATCTTGTTCAGCAGGCCAATGCCGCGCCCTTCCTGACGGACGTACAACAAGACACCGCGCTGCTCTTCGGCGATGCGCTGCATCGCCGCCTGTAACTGGAAGCCACAGTCACAACGTAGGCTGAACAGCGCATCGCCGGTCAGACATTCTGAATGGATGCGCCCCAGGACGGGATCGGCACTGGTGATATCGCCCATGGTCAACGCCACATGATCCTTGCCGGTGGCCAGCTCGCGAAAGCCCACCATGCAAAAAATGCCCCACGGGGTTGGCAACTTGGACGAGGCGACCAAAGAAACACTGCTCATCAACTACCTCATATGGCATCCGCTACAGATGCATGGACCGCGTTGACAACGCGGAATAATTTGACTTATGTCGCGATTTTGACTCGATTCTCGCCATCATGGCAACCCTACAAAATGTGTTTTCGCGGCAAAGATGCGCCGGAACAGTCACTTATAGGTCTTTAACCGGGAAATTGGGTATACTCTGCGCCAGTCGGGGCCCTGAGCCCCACCAATAGACACGTGTTGGAGTGGTACATGTCGGAAAAACGCTCACCTGTGATTACCATCGATGGCCCCAGTGGCGCCGGAAAAGGGACTGTCTGCCAGCAGTTGGCGGCACGTCTGGGTTGGCCACTGTTGGACTCAGGGGCTATCTACCGGGTTCTGGCCTTGGCTGCGCTGCATCATGATGTCGCGTTGGATGACGAAGCGGCCCTGGTCACGGTGGCGCTGCATCTGGACGTGCAGTTTGTAAGTACGGCCGATGGTGTCAAAGTGATACTTGAGGGCGAAGAGGTCTCCATGGCGCTGCGTACCGAACAGACAGGCAATGCCGCCAGCAAGGTCGCTGCGTTGCCTGGTGTGCGCGAAGCCCTGTTACGTCGCCAGCGGGCGTTTCGCTCGGAGCCTGGGCTAATCGCCGATGGCCGTGATATGGGCACCGTGGTTTTCCCCGATGCGCAGGCTAAAATTTTCCTGGATGCCAGTGCCGAGGAGCGGGCGCAACGCCGGCTTAAACAGTTGCAGGGCAAGGGGTTTGATGTTAATTTTGATCACCTTTTGAACGAGATTCGCGAACGCGATGATCGTGACCGCAATCGGCCCGTCGCGCCACTGCGTCCCGCCGAAGATGCCCTGGTCGTCGATTCGACCAGCATGACGATCGATGAGGTAGTTGACACCATCTATCGCCATGTATGTAAACACATTGCCGGGCTGGCCTGACTGAAGGTCAGTTGCAATACGTCTGTACCATGGAAGGAATAGGCGAACGTAAACAACCCCGCACTGGCCGGATTGCCGTGTGGATGTTATCTATCTTACAAGTTATCAAACATGACTGAATCTTTTGCTCAACTCTTTGAAGAGTCTCTGAAACAACTCGAAACTCGTCCTGGTGCCATCGTTAAGGGTACTGTCGTTTCCATCGCGAACGGCTTTGTCCTGGTTGACGCTGGTCTGAAGTCTGAGTCTGCCATCCCGGTAGAACAGTTCAAGAACGCTGCTGGCGAGCTGGAAATCAACGTCGGTGAAACGGTTGACGTTGCTCTGGATTCCGTAGAAGACGGTTTCGGTGAGACTCTGCTGTCCCGTGAGAAGGCTAAGCGTCACGAAGCTTGGCTGCAACTGGAAAAGGCTTACGAAGAACAGGCTACCGTTGTTGGTCTGATAAATGGCAAGGTCAAGGGTGGTTTCACTGTCGAAGTCAACACCATCCGTGCGTTCCTGCCGGGTTCTCTGGTCGATGTCCGTCCGGTTCGCGATACCGCTCACCTGGAAGGCAAAGAGCTTGAGTTCAAGGTGATCAAGCTGGATCAAAAGCGCAACAACGTCGTTGTATCTCGTCGCGCTGTGATCGAGACTGAAAACACCTCCGAACGTGACAGCCTGCTGGCCAACCTGCAAGAAGGTCAAGAAGTCAAGGGTATCGTCAAGAACCTGACCGACTACGGTGCCTTCGTTGATCTGGGCGGCGTTGATGGCCTGCTGCACATCACTGACATGGCTTGGAAGCGCGTTAAGCATCCGTCTGAAATCGTCAACGTTGGCGATGAGATCCAAGTCAAGGTTCTGAAGTTCGACCGCGAACGTACCCGTGTATCTCTGGGTCTGAAGCAACTGGGTGAAGACTGTCTCTTATACACATCTCCGAGCCCACGAGACGTAGAGGAATCGCG
>CAMFKP010000066.1 GCA_945957385.1 uncultured Aeromonadaceae bacterium | reverse complement strand
ACGAGATAGGCTCCGGTCTCGTGGGCTCGGAGATGTGTATAAGAGACAGGCATTTGTTCGTTGAGGGAAATAACCAACGTGATGCCTATTTTGAGTTACGCGATGTGTTTAACCAGTGTCGCGACAAGCGCACGCGGGCGGCACTGTTTCTGTATCTGAATCGGCACGGTTATAACGGTCTATGTCGTTATAATCGCAAAGGTGGTTTCAATGTGCCGTTCGGAAAATACAAGCGCCCCTATTTCCCGGAAGATGAATTGTGGGCATTTGCCGACAAGGCGCAAAAAGCCACCTTCATTTGCGAGTGTTATTCGCGCACCTTTGAGCGCCTGGAAGCCGATCATGTCGTGTATTGTGATCCGCCCTACGTGCCGTTATCCAGCTCGGCCAATTTTACGACGTATGCGGCCAACGGCTTTTCCCTCGATGATCAGGCGCTATTAGCTCGCTTGGCAAGGCATACAGTGCAAGAGCGGCAGATACCCGTCTTGATCAGCAATCATGCGACGCCTTTGACCTATGAGTTATATCGGGGCGCTTTGCTGGACGAAATCCAGGTCAAACGCACCATCAGCCGCTCGGTTACCGGGCGTAACAAGGTCGGAGAACTGCTGGCGCTCTATCTGCCCGGCATGGTGTTCGATGACCACTTCCCCGCGGTCTAGAGTCAGTTCATGCCTTGGGGTAATATTTGTCCATCATGGTATAGAGATAGAAGTCTGATGAAAGAGTTCCTGATTGCCCCATCCATCCTGTCTGCTGATTTTGCTCGCTTGGGTGAAGACGTGGCTCGCGTTCTAAGCGCTGGTGCCGACGTGGTGCATTTTGATGTTATGGACAACCACTATGTGCCTAACCTGACGATTGGCCCTATGGTCTGTCAGGCGTTGCGTAACTATGGCATTGACGCTCCGATCGATGTGCACCTGATGGTCAAGCCTGTGGACCGGTTGATTCCTGATTTTGCGAAAGCCGGGGCTTCGATCATCACCTTCCATCCTGAGACCTCGGAGCATATTGACCGCAGCCTGCAACTGATTCGTGATCATGGCTGCCAGGCCGGGCTGGTGCTGAATCCGGCCACGCCGTTGCATTACCTGGATTATGTGATGGATAAACTGGATGTCATCCTGCTGATGTCGGTTAATCCGGGCTTCGGTGGCCAGAGCTTTATCCCCGGAACACTGGATAAGTTGCGTCAAGTCCGTCGTCTGATTGACGAGAGTGGTCGCGACATCCGTCTGGAAATTGATGGTGGCGTTAAAGTAGATAATATTCGTGAAATCGCAGAAGCTGGTGCGGATATGTTTGTTGCGGGCTCTGCAATTTTCAGCCAACCCGATTACCAGGCCGTCATCGACCAGATGCGTCACGAGTTGGCATTGGTCAATGCTTGAACGCTTTAGTGGTGAACCGATCACGCTGCTGCAATTTGATCTTGATGGCACTCTGATCGATTCTGTGCCGCAGTTGGCCAAAGCGGTTAATGGCGCCTTGGTTGACTGTGAGTTACCTGTCGTAGCGTTATCACAGGTTGCCGAATGGATTGGCAATGGCGCAGACATGTTGTTACGTCGCGCTTGGGCACGCAACAGCGATCCGGGCATGGGGCCGAGCTCAGCACTGTTTAATCAGTTGCGACAAGCGTTCGATCGGCATTATCACGCGGGGTTGGATCGGGACTTCTCACTCTACCCCGATGTCATGACGACCTTGATGTGCCTCCGGCAGACGGGAGTGAAGATGGCCATTGTGACCAACAAACCTCACCCGTTTGTCATGCCGTTGTTGCAGGCTTCTGGTCTGGCCGGGCTTTTTGACTACGTATTGGGTGGCGATCTGCTCCCGCAACGGAAACCGGATCCAGCACCGTTATTGCATATCTGCGAACAATTAAGGGTCTCTCCGGCGAACAGCCTGATGATTGGCGATTCGCGTAGCGACATTCTAGCCGCTCGTGCGGCCAGCATGCGCTGTGTTGGCCTGACCTACGGCTATAACCATGGGGAACCGATTGCCAACAGTGCACCGGACCGAATTTTGGATCATTTCAGCCAGCTGACTGATTTGCTGCTGGTGTCGGACAAGGATTGAATTGCAAATGAGTAAACCGATTGTATTGAGTGGTGCCCAGCCCTCCGGCCAGTTAACCATTGGCAACTACATGGGAGCGCTGCGGCAGTGGGTGCGGATGCAGGACGACTACGACTGTCTGTATTGCATCGTCGACCTGCATGCCATCACGGTGCGTCAAGATCCACAAGCCTTGCGCAAAGCCTGCCTGGATGCGGCGGCGCTCTATCTGGCGGTGGGGATTGATCCGGCCAAGAGCACTGTGTTTCTGCAGTCTCATGTTCCGCAGCATGCCGAGTTAGGCTGGATCCTCAATTGCTATACCCAGATGGGTGAACTGTCGCGCATGACCCAGTTCAAGGACAAGGCGCAGCGCTTCGAAAATAACGTCAACGTGGGACTGTTTGGTTATCCGGTTCTGATGGCTGCCGATATTCTGCTGTATCAGGCTAATCAGGTCCCGGTGGGTCATGACCAGAAACAACATCTGGAGCTGACACGTGACATCGCTTACCGCTTCAACACCCTGTACGGCGACCTCTTTACGATGCCGGAGCCATTTATTCCAGAACAGGGTGCCCGGGTCATGAGTTTGCAAGATCCGACGAAGAAGATGTCCAAGTCGGATGAGAACCAGAACAACATTATCGGATTGCTCGAAGATCCCAAGGCGGTCGCCAAAAAGATCAAGCGTGCCGTTACCGACTCCGAAGAGCCGCCGGTCGTGCGCTTCGATATTGTCGAAAAACCAGGGGTCTCCAACTTGTTGACGCTGCTGCATGGTGCTACCGGTGAGGCCATCGTCGATCTGGAGCGGCGCTTTGAAGGCAAGATGTATGGCCATTTGAAGACGGAGACGGCCGATGCCGTGGTGGCCATGCTGGAGCCATTACAACAGCGCTATCGTGAATTGCGTGAGGATGAGCCGCGTCTGCTGGCTATTCTTGGCGAGGGTGCCGACAAGGCCCGTCAACGTGCCGAGCTAACGCTCAAGCGCGTTTATGAAGCCGTGGGGTTTGTTCCCAAGGTTTAATGAAGCTAAATCTGCGGCCGGCCATAGCGGGCTGGCCGCCCTCTTTCCTAATAGATATCAACACTATGTCCCATAACGAAGAGCTTGATCCGCAGGATCTGGAAAATAAAGATTACTGGTTGCGCCGTTTTCGCAAAGCCAAGACGTTGAAGACGCTGGAGCTGATGGTTCCCAAGGCGGTGGATCAGCATCATCAACATCCCAATGTGCTGGCGGCTATCTATCTGGCGGAATGTCAGCGTGAGCGTGAACTCGAATACGGTGTCTTGCTTAACCGCTGATATGCTGGGCGTTTGACACAATTTGTCACGATTTAGCGTCCAGACTGATAAATATTCTTAACCTCCCATCGCTATACTGGTGCCACTTTGGGTGACACTGGTTTTCTCATGCGCAAGATATTCTGGTTATTGCCGCTGCTCATGGCAGGCGTGGCGGCGTGGTTTTTTCAGTTCCACTCTCCTGCTGCTTCGTCGGCTCATGCCTCGCATCGGGCCTTACCCCAGGTCAGGATTGCAACTGTCCATGATACTCAGTCCAGCGAACAATTGCCGCTGGTTGCCAAACTCAAGGCCAGGCAATCCGTTCAGCTTGCACCTGAGGTGCCGGGACGCTTGGTACAAATGCCACCGGTGCCTGGCAGTGAGGTTGAGCGCGGGGCGGTATTACTCAAGCTGGATGATGCCGCGGCACAAGCCGTACTGGATGAAGCCGAAGCCTATCTGAAAAATGAGCAGCGCAAGCTGGGTGATATGCAACGTCTGGCGCGCAGTGGTGTGGTGACCCAGAACGATATCGAAGGCCAGACTGCGCTGGTCGCGCAAGCCGAGGCGCGTCGTAACAAGGCGCGAACCGAGCGAGATCAGCACACGCTGCGCGCCCCTTTTGCCGGGCGCCTCGGCTTGTATGAGCTCAGTCCTGGTAGCCTGCTCTCGGCGTCCACACCGGTGCTGACGCTAGATGATCTGTCGGTGATGCAGCTGGATATCTCGGTGCCGGAAAAGTATCTCTCCCGTCTCAAGCCGGGGATCACCGTCAAGGCCACGACCGATGCCTGGCCGGGGCACTATTTTACCGGCCGGCTCGATAGCGTCGATAGCCGGGTAGATGAACAGACGTTGACGGTCAAAGCCCGGCTGCTCTTTGAAAATCCGCGACGCCAGCTGTTGCCTGGCATGTTGATGCGCTTGCAGGTGGTGATGTTCAGTCAACAGGTTCCGGTGATCCCGGCCAGTGCCATCGAGTTTCAGGGGGAGCAACGGTTTGTCTATCTCTTGCAAGCCGATAGTACCGTGCGGCGCCAGCCGATCCAGCTTGGCGAGCCGACCCAGGCCGGTATTCCGGTTTTGTCTGGCTTGAAGGTTGGTGAGCAACTCGTTGTGGAGGGGCTGGTTGCGTTGCAGGATGGCGCCCGCGTCAAGGTGCTCAAATCGGCGTCGGCGACAGTGGAGAAGTCCTGATGTGGTTATCTGATATTTCGATCCGTCGTCCGGTGGCGGCGTTGGTCTTCAGTTTATTGCTGCTGGTCTTTGGTTTGGTCGCCTTGTCGCGATTACCGGTTCGGGAACTCCCGAACGTGCAGAGCGCGGCCATGACCATCACGACGACCTATGATGGCGCGGCGCCCGACATCGTCGAAAGCCAGATCACTAAACCGTTGGAGGATCAACTCTCCGGCATCAGCGGGATCCGAACCATTCAATCGACGAGCCGCAAGGGGCGCAGCAGCATCAGCATCGAATTTCGCCAAGGCTGGAACATGCTCGAGGCCAGTGCCGATGTCCGTGATGCGGTCTCGCGGGCACAGAAACAGCTGCCGGACGATAGCGATGAACCGGTTGTCACCAAGGATAACGGCGATGGTGATGTTGCGATCTGGTTGAACTTCAGCAGTCAGCATATGGATCGGGTTGAATTGACCGATTATGCCAATCGTGTGCTGCTGAAGACGCTCAGTCTGATTGATGGTGTCAGCTCAGTCTCACTCAGTGGCGATCTGGAGCGGGTGATGTATATCCGCCTGAAACCGGATCGTATGGCGGGGTTGGGCATTGCGGTGAACGATGTGTTGACGGCACTGGAGCAGGAAAACGTTGAACTGCCCGGCGGCGAGATCCGCAATGACAGCATGGTGTTTCCGGTCCAGTTACCGCGTCTGTTCCGTGATGCCGACAGCTTTCGCCAACTACGCATTCGCACGCTGGCGGATGGCCGAACCTTAACCCTGGCTGACATTGCCGACATTGAGCCCGGCGCGAAGAACGAACAGAGTGCCTATCAGCGCAATGGTGTCGTCAGCATCGGGCTGGGGATCATTCCGCAGGTTACGGCGAACCCGTTGGAGATGGCCAACGGTGTCCAGGCGGAGGTGGCGCGGTTGCAGCAATTTTTGCCACCCGGGGCGCAATTGGAGGTGGACTACAACAGTACTGAGTTTATTCGCCAGGCGATCCATGAGGTCTACATGACCCTGGCGATTGCGGCCTTGCTGGTGGTGGTGGTGCTCTATCTGTTCATTGGCCAGTGGCGAGCCACTCTGATTCCGGCGATTACCGTGCCTGTCTCGCTGGTCGCCGCGTGTATTGGTGCCTGGTATCTGGGATTCTCGATCAACATGTTGACGCTGTTGGCGTTGATCCTGGCCATTGGCCTGGTGGTCGATGATGCCATCGTGGTGGTGGAAAATATCCACCACCATCTGCAGGCCGGCCGCTCGCCGTTATTGGCCGCGTGGCATGGTACGCGGGAGGTCGGGTTTGCTGTGGTCGCGACGACCTTGGTGCTGATGATGGTCTTTCTGCCGATCACCATGATGCAGGGCATGATCGGGCGGTTGTTCACCGAATTTGCCGTTTTCTTGTCGCTGGCGGTCTTCTGTTCGGCACTGATTGCTCTGACGTTGTCGCCCGCGATGGCATCGAAGTTACTGCGTCGCTCTTCCCTGGGCGCCGCACAAGCTGGCGTGCTGGACCGCGCCATGGACTGGCTGGCTGCGCGCTATCGTGCGGTGTTGCAGGCCGTCCTGGCCCGTCGCTGGTTGGCGCCGCTGTGCATGCTACTGGTTCTGGCTGCCATGGCGTTCTTGTACTGGCGAGTACCTTCCCAGTTGGCACCGGTTGAGGATCGTGGTGTCATCTATGTGCTGGTCAAGGGCGCCGAAGGGACGAGCATCGAACGGATGAAGCGGAACATGGCCCAGGTCGAACAGCGCTTGCTGCCGTTGGTGGGGCAGGGGGTGGTCAAGGCGATCAGCTTCAGCACACCGGCCTTCGGCCGCGGGGGAGACCAGACCGGCATGGTGATTGTCCAGCTCACCGACTGGGCACAGCGCCAGCAGAGTGCCCAGCAATTTCTAGCCGCCATGCCAAAATTGCTCTCCGGGATCCCGGATATCACGCTGCGCCCGTTCCAGCCCGGTTTCCGCGGTCGCTCCCAGGCGCCGGTACAGTTTGTGCTGCAAGGCAGTGATTTTGCGGAGCTGAATCGCTGGGCCCAGAAGTTACAAACCGCTGCCGAAGCCAGTGGTGTCGTCATCAATCCAGATCTGGATTACAGCGAAAAGACGCCGGAGCTGAGTGTCAACGTCGATAGCCGCCGCGCCGCCGAATTGGGGATCCCGCTACGCGACATCGGCCAGGCGCTGCAGACGCTGCTTGGTGGCAGCAGCCGCACCACCTATGTCGATCGCGGTGAGGAGTATGACGTTTATGTGCGGGCTGATCAGCGCCAGTTCAATCAGGCCGGCGATCTGAATCAGCTCTATCTGCGTACCGCGTCTGGCAGCATGGTGCCGTTGGCCTCTCTGGCGCAGATTAAACTGCAGGCGTCGGCGCAGCGGTTGGGCCATTACCAGCGCCAGAAGGCGATTACGCTGTCGGCGTTTGCGGCACCAGACCGCACGCTGGGCGAGGCGCTCAGTTGGCTGGATAACTGGGCGCGAGCCAATTTGCCGGCAGGGATCAGCACCGATTATGCCGGCGAGTCGCTGGAATACCGCGATAGCCAGGGCGATATCGGTCTGGTCTTTGCTCTGTCACTGCTGGTGGCCTTTTTATTGCTGGCGGCGCAGTTCGAGAGTTTTATCAATCCACTGGTAGTGATGTTGACGGTGCCGCTGGGGATCCTGGGCGGTTTGCTTGGGCTTTGGTGTGGTGGCCTGTCGCTGAACTTATACAGCCAGATCGGCCTGTTGCTGCTGATCGGCATGGTCACGAAGAACGGCATCTTGATTGTTGAATTTGCCAATCAGCTGCGTAGCCGGGGGCTGGGTTTTGAGCAGGCGATCCTGGATGCGTCTGTGCGGCGGTTGCGTCCGATCCTGATGACTTCGGCCACGGCCATCATGGCGGCGATTCCATTGATCTTATCCCGCGGTGCCGGCTATGAGAGCCGTGTCGCCGTCGGAACCGTGGTGTTTGCCGGCATGGTGCTGGCTACCCTGGTGACCTTGGTCATAGTACCGGCCATGTATCATCTGTTGGCGCGCCATACCCGGGCGCCTGAGTACCGGGCGCAACAATTGGCAGCAGAGCAGGCGAACGAGCAAGGTGCTCAGACGTCGTCGTCGGACGGCGATAGCGTGACGCGAGCCGAGTGACGGACAGGGCGGCCATCGGCCGCCCTGGGGTGTCACGGCCGTCGATCAGGGTTTGATTTCTTCACCCATCAGTTCACGCGCCCGTTCCGGTAACGGGCTGCGCTCGGGGGCCACAACCCCGTGAAAGACCGGATCCTGTGCCACCTCCTTGATGCCATTGATACAAAATTGCATGCCCATACAGATCAGCAGAAAACCCATGACCCGGGTCATGGCATCTATGCCGCTCTCACCCAGCAAACGGCAGACTGGACCTGCCAGTTTCAGCACGCCCCAGCTCAGCAAGCTGATCAGCACAAATGAGACGACCACGCCGGCATAGATCGGAAAACGGCTGATGGTGTGCGGAACATGGCTGATTTCGACGGCGCCACTGATGACCAGCGCCATGGTACCGGGGCCACACAGGCTGGGTATGGTCAGTGGCACGAACGCGATATTCTCGTTGACCTCAGGTTGTCCGGCGCGGGTTGCTGGCGGAAACAGCATACGAAAACCGATGAAGGCGATCACCAGGCCACCGGCTAACCGCAATCCGGGGATCGAGATGCCAAACAGCTCGAGGATCGACGAGCCGACAAAAAAGCTGATACACAGGGTGACAAACAGGTAAACGGCGGTCAGGTTGACCTGGCGAGCTATCTGTTCACGCGACATCCCCTTGCTCAGCCCGAGTAGCAGGGTCGCCGTGGTGGGCGGGTTGACCATCGGCAGCAAGGCTAGCAACGACAGCGCAATGACTTTGAAAAACAGTATCATGGGACAAGACTCATCAGGGACGGAGTGGCCATGTTACCGGCTGCTGCGCTGTTCAACAATCCAGCACAGCGGAAGTTCGGCGGTGGTTTGACTGCGGTTCAGTGATGGCGCCGGATCGGGTACACTCGGCGCGAATTTTCTTGCTGCTGGGCTTGGCTGTGATTCTGCTGATCGATAACTACGACTCTTTTACCTATAACCTGGTGCAGTATTTCGGTGCCCTGGGACACTCTGTCGAGGTGCGGCGTAACGATAGCATTACCCTGGCGCAGATCGCCGCATTGCGTCCCAGCCACCTGGTGATCTCGCCGGGGCCCTGTTCACCGAACGAGGCGGGGATCTCGCTGGCGGCAATTCAGCATTACGCCACGACGTTACCGGTGCTGGGGGTCTGTCTGGGACACCAGGCCATAGCGCAAGCCTTTGGCGGTCAGATCGTGCGGGCGCCGCGCGTGATGCATGGCAAGACCTCATTGATTGAGCATGACGCTGCCGGCCTGTTCCATGGTCTGCCGCAGCCGTTACGAGTGACGCGTTACCACTCGCTGCTGGTGGAGGAGTCCTCGTTGCCGAGCTGTTTGCAGGTAACCGCGCGTACGCAGCACAGCGAGCAGGAGCCGGCATTGATCATGGGATTGCGTCATAAGACGTTGCCAGTAGCCGGGGTGCAGTTTCACCCGGAAAGCATCCTTAGCGAGGCGGGGATGGCGCTGCTGGAGAATTTTATTCTGCAAAGATGATGGCTTGAGTGGCCAGGGTTCCGGCCACTATGCTCAACACAGTTCATGATGGAGACGACGCAATGAATGAGTTGGTTCTGACACTGCCAGATGATTGGCATGTGCACCTGCGTGATGCGGCCTTGTTACATGAGACCGTTGCGGCGACCGCGCGCAGTTTTGGCCGGGCCATTGTCATGCCCAATCTGGTGCCACCGGTGCGGGAAGCGGCCGACGCGCAGGCGTATCGGCAGCGCATCCTGGCCGCGGTGCCCAAGGGTAGCGGCTTTACGCCACTGATGACCCTCTATCTGACCGATCAGACGACCCCGCAAACCATTCGTGATGCCCATGCCGCCGGTGTCACTGCGGTCAAACTCTATCCGGCAGGGGCAACCACTCACTCCGATCTGGCTGTGACCCGTATTGAACATCTGTGGCCGGTCTGCGAGATGCTGGCTGAGCTGGGAATGCCGTTGCTGGTGCACGGTGAGGTCACTGATGGCGACATCGATATCTTCGACCGCGAAGCGGTGTTCATCGAACGCCACCTGCAACCGCTGGTGGCGCGTTTCCCGACGTTGAAGCTGGTGCTGGAACACATCACCACCGCACAGGCGGTGGCCTTTGTCACGGCCAGTGGTCCGAACGTGGCGGCCACCCTGACACCACAGCACCTGTTGATGAACCGCAATGACATGCTGGTTGGCGGCATTCGTCCGCACAACTACTGCCTGCCGGTCCTCAAGCGCCGCACGCACCAGCTGGCGTTGCAACAGGCGGCGATCAGCGGCAATCCCAAGTTTTTCCTCGGTACGGACTCGGCGCCCCACCTGCAAGAGCGCAAGGAGAGTGCCTGTGGCTGTGCCGGTTGTTATTCGGCGCCGGCAGCCATCGAGCTGTATGCCCAGATCTTCGATGAACTTGGCGCGCTGGATAAACTGGAAGGCTTCGCCAGCCACTTTGGTGCCGACTTCTATGGGTTGCCGCGCAATCAGGCCCGGATCCGCCTGTGTCGGGAAACCTGGCAGCTGCCGGAGAAGCTGGCGTTACTCGGCGGCCGCACCCTGATTCCGTTCTGGGCCGGGCAACCGCTGCACTGGCGTCTGGCAGGGATCCTGCCGTAAGCCTGCCCGATCCTCCCAGCCCATTCCAGCGTACTGAGCGTGCGCTACGCAGCAGATGGTTGCGTAGCGCAATTTTTTTGTCCGCAGATCTGGTATTGCCGCGAAAAAGCGATGTATTATGCAAAAACAGTGATTAACTTTTCATTTGCCAGCGTCGCCAAGGAGAGAAGATGGAACAGGTAACCCGTGCATGGTTTGATGAGGTGGTCGTTCCGACCTATAACCCGGCCCAATTTATCCCGGTACGGGGTCAGGCCTCGCGGCTGTGGGATCAACAGGGACGGGAGTACATCGATCTGGCGGGCGGGATCGCCGTCAATGCGTTAGGCCACTGCCATCCTGCCTTGGTGGCGACCCTGATCGAACAGGGACAGACGCTGTGGCATGTCAGCAACTGGATGACCAACGAGCCTGCACTGCGCCTGGCGCGCAAGCTGGTGGATGCCACGTTTGCGGATCGGGCCTTCTTTTGCAACTCCGGAGCCGAAGCCAATGAGGCCGCCTTCAAGCTGGCCCGGCGTTATGCCCATGACACATATGGTCCGGGCAAGGATCAGATCATCGCGTTTTATCAGGGTTTCCACGGCCGGACTTTCTTCACCGTCACGGTGGGCGGACAGGCCAGCTACTCCGATGGCTTCGGTCCCAAGCCAGGTCAGGTCCTGCACCTGCCATATAACGATATCGACGCGTTGCGGGCGGCGATCTCGGATCGCACCTGTGCGGTCGTCATGGAGCCGCTGCAAGGGGAGGGGGGTGTACTGCCGGTCGATCCGGCGTTCGCCAAGGCGGTGCGGGAACTGTGTGATGAACACCAGGCGTTGCTGATTTTTGATGAAGTACAGACCGGCATGGGGCGCACCGGGGCCCTGTTTGCTTATATGGATCTCGGGGTCGAGCCCGACGTGCTGACGATGGCCAAGGCGCTGGGAGGCGGTATTCCCATCGGCGCCATGTTGACCCGTGAGGCGGTGGCTCAGGTATTCCAGCCTGGCGTTCATGGCACCACCTTTGGCGGCAATCCGTTGGCGTGTGCGGTGGCGGGAACGGCGTTTGACCTGATCAGCGATCCGGCGCTGCTGGCCGGTGTTCGCGAGCGTGAAGGCTGGTTCCGTGATGCCTTGGCCAACATCAATGCGCAATATCATTGCTTTAGTCAGGTGCGAGGCAAGGGGCTGTTGATCGGTGCCGTGCTCACCGAGGCCTGGCATGGCAAGGCGAAGCTGTTTGTCGATGCCGCGGCGGCGGCCGGCCTGCTGATTCTGGTGGCGGGTGGCAATGTGGTGCGTTTTGCCCCTGCGCTCAACCTCAGCCGCGAGGAGTTTGATCTCGGCATGGCGCGTTTTGCCGAGGCGGTGGCCAAGGTGGTGGCCGGCTGAACCTCGTCATCAGCAGTCAATCAGGGCCCTGCGGGGCCCTGTGCTTTTCAGCGTGGGCGGCGAGTGGGGGGTATTCCTGCCGCTAAATATTGTTACCAGATTAAAATAAACCGCACTGGTTTAGTGCCGTATTTTTTATGCGCTATGGTTTTCTATGATATTTGTTGTGTTATTTTAAAATATATTACTCATTTAAAATCAATGCGTTGTGTTTATTTGTTGTTTGGCATTCTATTATTTTCTCATCCTGATTTTTATTGTTTTTAAAATGAGTTGCAGGGCACTTAATTATATTTTTCGCCCCTGTCATCGTTGACGGGTCAACGTTATTTCTGCCGTCTGCAGCCGTGCGCAAGCCGATGATGGCAAAATGGACCCAGGCCGAATAAACAGTCTAAATAACTTGCCATTGTTTAAAAAAGCAGCATATCCTGCCTGCGACTCTGCAACGGAGCAGGAGGAGCCATGTCCGCAATCCGCGCTGTTATCTTCGATGCGTTCGGTACCCTGTGCCAAATCACGGCTCCACGGCGGCCCTATCAGCGCCTGGCGCGCCGCGTCAGCGATCCGGTGCAATTTACCAAGGCGGTGATGACACAACCGCTGGATCTGCGCCAGTCGGCCCGTCGTGCGATGGCCGAGGTCAGTGAGCAGGAGCTGTGCCGGCTGGAAGCGGACCTGGATGCCGAGCTGCAAAGCATCAGCTTGTTTCCGGATGTCCAGCATGTGCTGCTGGCGTTGCGTGCACGCGGCTATCGTCTGGGGGTGCTCTCCAATCTGGCGGCGCCCTATGCCGCCCCACTGCGTGCCCTGCTGCCAGCCGATCTTGATCTGTATGGCTGGTCGTTTGAACGCGGCCATGCCAAACCCCATCCTCGTCTGTATCACTGGGCCTGCGCGACGTTGGCACTGGAGCCGGAACAGGTGTTGATGGTTGGTGACACCCGGGTGCCGGACTACAGCGGTGCCCAGGCTTGTGGACTGCAGGCCTGCTGGTTGCGGCGCCGCGCCAGCACCGAGGTGCTGGCCGACACCATCAGCGGGCTAGAGGAGTTGCTGGCACGACTGCCGCCTGCCGCCCTGGCTGGCGCGGCCGACGCTTAGTCCCGCACCGCCGGAGGATGCACACTGGCGGCGGCATCCAGTAATGCCTGGCGCAGCCAGATGTGGGCGGCGTCATGGTGCAGCAGCGGGCTCCAGACCATCAACAATTCAATCGGCGGGATCGCAACCGGCGGGTGGCGGATCACTGCGCTGTCGATGGCGTTTGCCAGCCCGGCCGCCCGGGCGGGTATGGTCGCCACCAGCTGGCTCTCCAGCGCCAGGTTGATGGCGACCTGATAGTTGCGGGTGAAGACGCGGATCGCGCGATGCCAGCCCTGGCTCGCCAGCGCGCGATCGACCCAGCCCAGCTTCTGTAGCTCATTGAGTTCGACCCCCACGCCAACTCCGTAGCCGGTCTTGCTGACCCAGACATGTTCTTGTGCCAGATAGTTTGCCGCGCTCCAGTCGCTCAGCAGCGGATGAGCGCGGTGCAGCAGGCAGACAAACTCATCGCGCCAGATGCGTTTTTGATGAAATGAGTCAGGCATGTCATCGAAGATGTTCAACGCCAGATCGACACGGCCATCCTCAATCTCGTGAAAGGTGACGTCGCTCGGGGTCATCAGATCGAGCGTGATGCCGGGTGCTTCGCGGCCGATCCGCAGCAGCAGGCGGGGGATCAGGGTCGAGGCTGCATAGTCGCTGGCCATGATACGGAAATGACGCTGACTTTGCTGTGGCGCAAATGTTGGATTCGGCGAGAGCGTGGCTTCAAGATTGAGTAACAGCTGACGGATCTGTGGCTGCAGCTCCCGTGCCCGCGGGGTTGGCTGCATACCCTGTTGGGTGCGCACCAGCAAGGGATCGCCAAACATATCGCGCAATCGCTTGAGGCCATTGCTCATCGCCGGTTGCGTCAGTCCCAACTGGGCCGCCGCCCGGGTTACCGACTGCTCCCGTAGCAGCACGTCCAGATAGACCAGCAGATTGAGATCGTAACGACTGATATTCATGGCATTACATCGCCGGATTAACGCATTCGCCACGCTAGCGGTGGTGAACGTCGAATTAATAACAAAAAGGCCCGCGAGGCGGGCCTTGGTGGACGCATGGCGGGGCTCAGCGGGTGCCGAAAACCACTATGGTCTTGCCGTGGGCGGAGATCAGATTCTGATCTTCCAGCATCTTCAGGATGCGGCCGACCGTTTCGCGTGAGCAGCCGACAATCTGGCCGATCTCCTGGCGGGTGATCTTGATCTGCATGCCGTCCGGGTGGGTCATGGCGTCCGGTTGGCGAGCCAGGTTCAGCAGCGTCTGGGCGATACGGCCGGTGACGTCGAGGAAAGCGAGGTTGCCTACCTTCTGGCTGGTGGTTTGCAGGCGGCGCGCCATCTGGGAAGAGAGGCGGACCAGAATTTCCGGATTGACTTGGATCAGTTGACGGAACTTCTTGTAGGAGATTTCGGCGACTTCGCAGGGGCCCTTGGCGCGTACCCAAGCGGTACGGGTCGGGTTCTCGCTGTCATCAAACAGGCCCAGTTCACCGATAAAATCGCCCTGGTTCAGGTAGGAGAGGATCATCTCCTTGCCTTCTTCGTCTTTGATCAGCACGGCGACTGAACCCTTGACGATGAAATAGAGCGTCTCTGCCTTTTCGCCGGCGTGGATCAGGGTGCTCTTTGCAGGGTATTTGTGAATGTGGCAATGAGACAGGAACCATTCCTGGGTCGGGTCGGATTGCGGTTTGCCAATAACCATTGTGAGTCCTCTTGATTACACCACCCGATGAGGAGCACCGGGTCTGTCCTTATTGTGTGGTCCTAGCATACGGGGCGCGGGCCCCAAATGGCAAGGTTTGCACCCGGTCACGGCAGGATGTCGAGGACGGTCAACTGGCCACTGCGCCGCCTCGTCCGACAACCGGGAGATGTCCCATCATACGCATGGAAAATAACAAACAGAAGGGTTGCGCCAGTCTGGATCCCTCCTCACGACGAGCTTGTGATCCTGATCACTGGCACTTTGCGGACAGATCGACTACCGAATCCGAAAGAGTCTGCTTTTGCTGCGTTGGACTCCTCGGGAGTCGTAAAAACCGCGTTAATCGACCGTGGTGTCGGTGCTGGGATCGGCTTCCATTGCGGCGGTATTAAATTGGTTGGCCGGCATGATATTGACCGTTTCGTGCAGTTCGCTGAAGACCAGTACGGCTTCCGCGCGCTGTAATTGCCGCCGCACATCTTCAACTTTGTCGGCAAGGGATTTTTCCTCCGCGCCGTAATCGGTGCCTTCGCGTAATACGAAGTGCTCGATCAGGTTGGTCAGCGTCTCTTCGTTCAAAGATTGCCATGGAATCAGCATCTTATTTTCCTCTTACAGCAGCGTGGTATGGGGGCCGCTACTTTCCAGCAGCCGAGCCAGGGTCGTCAAGGCTTGTTCCAACGAGGCCATATCCGGCGGATGACTGATGGATAACCTGACGGCTTGTGGTGTGCTGAAATGACCGGCGGCAAACAGTTCGGCACTGGCCAGGCCGATACCTTCGGCCTCGGCTGCGGCAATGAAGCTGGCGGCACGCCATTGTGCGGGTAGCTCCAGCCAGGCGTGCATGCTGCCTGCGGCATAACGTAGCGCAAACGCGCCCAGATGATGTTGCAAACGCTCGGCCCGTTGTGCCAGCTGCAGGCGTTGCTGCTGCAACAGGGCATCGGCGTCGCCACCACGCATCCAGCGGCAGGCCAGTTCGATCAACAACGGGCTGACCATCCAGCTGGTGGCGCGGATGGCCTGTCCCGTTGCGGCATGCAACTCCGCCGGCACCAGCATATAGCCGATGCGCAAACCAGCGCTGGTGCCTTTTGAAAAACTGCCAAGGTAGATGACCCGCTCCGGCGCCAGGTTGACCAGCGCCGGGGGGCGCTCGGTGGGGAGCAGGCCGTGAACGTCGTCCTCGATAACCCAGAGCTGGTGGCGAGCGCAGATCGCCAGGATCGCTTCACGCCGCTGTCGCGACATCACGGCCGTGGTCGGGTTTTGCAAGGTCGGGATCAGATAGATCGCCCGGTACAGCCCATCCTGACAGGCTCGCTCCAGCGCGTCGGGCAGGATGCCTTCCTCATCCATTGGCAAGCCGCGCAGTTGCAATTTCAGGGTTTGTGCCAGGGTGTTCAGGCCGGGATAGGTCAAGCCTTCACACAGCAATGGCTGGCCACTGAGCCCCAGTAACATGACGGCCAGCAGCAACCCATTTTGTGCTCCGTAATTGAAATACAGGCGCTCGGGTGTGGCGTCGATGCCGTGCTGTTGCAGCCAGGCGCTGAAACAGGCGCGTTGACTGGCATTGCCCTCGGCGCTGTCGTACTCCATCAGACCGTTGATGCAATCGGGCTCCTGGGCGATCGTCTGCATCGCCTGCTGGAATGCGGCACTGCGGTCGAGGGCGACAGGCAGATTCTGCCACAACTCGATGCGGCCGGGCGTGGCGTGACGCATATGCCAGGCTTCCGTGGGACTGGCTTTGCCATCACGGACATAAGAACCGGAGCCCACTCGAGCCGTGATCAGGCCGCTCTGCTCGGCTTCATGGTAGGCGCGGGTCACGGTGCCGACCGTGACGCCGATACGGTCGGCCAGCGCCCTGTGGGTTGGCAGCTTACTCCCCGCCGGCAATTCTCCCTGTTGGATGGCGTGACGAATCGCATCCAGCAACTGACGATACAGCGGGCCGCGGCCAGAAAGGGTTGGAGTCCAGATTGTCATCATGACAATAAAACAATTGATCGGATTGTGCGCTGATATTACCGTGATTGTGTGCTTTTGACAGCACAATAATGTTCTTCCCTACTATTTGTATCGATACAATTTTGCATCCGGATGCGTTTCCCTTCATCAAGGAGACGTGGCAATGATAATGGAATGGTTATGGCCGCTGGCAGGATTTGCCACGGTGAGCTGTATTACCCCCGGTCCCAACAATTTGTTGTTGACCCAGTCGGGGGCGCGTTTTGGTTTTCGGCGCAGTGTGCCTCATGTCTGTGGCATAGCGGCGGGGATGGGTGTGATGTTGCTGGCGGTGGCCGGTGGCTTGGGGAGTCTATTTTCCGCTTTGCCCTGGCTGCAGCCGCTGCTGCGGCTCGGAGGGACGCTTTATCTGCTGTGGTTAGGCTATCTGGTCGCCACGGCGGCGCCGCTATCACGTGAGGATGGCGCGGCCACGGGCGTGACACCGTCGCCCTGGCTGTTTCATCAGGCGGCGTTGTTTCAGTTTATCAATCCCAAGGCCTGGTTGATGTCTATCTCGATGATCGGCAGTTTCACGCTGTTGGGGCAGGAGTATTGGCATTCGGTGGCGTGGCTGGTTGCGGTGTTTTGCCTGATCTGTCTGCACAGCTGTCTGCTGTGGGCTCAATTTGGTGCCCAGGTTGGCCGTTGGTTGCGTACTCCTCTGGCCTGGCGCTGGTTCAATGGTGTGATGGGGGGGCTGACGGCAGCCTGTGTCGTGATGATCTGGCACTGATTGGCTTGGGCAGGATAACTTGCTATAACAGCCGCCGCATTGACGTGATGTCATCTGTTTATCAAGAGGCTAAAAATGGATTTAAGCTGGTTCTTGCCGCTGCTTGGCTTTGCATTGGTGACCTGTGGCACCCCGGGCCCGAATAACATGCTGTTGACGGCAGCGGGCGCGAATTTGGGAGTCAGAGCCAGTTTACCCATGCTGGTGGCCGTGGTGACCGGGCTCAACCTGATCATGCTGGCGACTGCCTGTGGTTTGGGGGCCTTATTCGAGGCGATGCCGGCGCTGCACCTGGCGTTGAAACTGATCGGTAGTGGTTATCTGCTGTGGCTGGCCTGGCAGTTAGCGATGGCCGGCGAGCCAGGGGAACGCAGTGTCAACGAAATGCCGCGCTGGTGGCAGGCGGCCAGTCTGCAACTGGTGAATCCCAAAGGATGGTTTATGGCGATCTCCGCCATCGGGGGGTTCACCCTCGCGGCTCCGTTGTATCTGTGGTCGGCGACAACCATATTGCTGACCTTTTATATGACGGGATTGGTGACCGGGTTGTTTTGGGTGTTATTCGGTGCTCAGGTTCGGCGCTGGATCCGATCTGCTAGCGGTTGGCGCTGGTTCAATCGCAGCATGGGAACCCTGACGGCTGCATGTATCCTCATGATTTGGTTATAGCTGGTCGGTGCTGTTTTCCCTGCCCGCAGACTAGTGTTTGCAACAAATGGGTGTAGAATTTGCGCCGATTTTGCGCCCATTTGATGATTAAGACCCAAGCCATGACTGAAGCCTTGAAGCCCGCCGACCCATTTGCCGACATTCGCCCGTATCATGATGATGAGGTGCCAGCGGCCCTCGAGCGTCTAATCAATGATGATGAACTGCTCGCTGCCATCGCGCATTTTCGTTTTCCTCGTCTGTCGCGTTATGTTTCCGGTTTGTTGAAGCCATTGATTCGCCGGGCTCTGCACAAGCGTTGGGCACAAGTTCGCACCGTGCGTGATGTGCAAAATGAGGTGGCGCACTTCATGGAACAGATGATCGCCTCGACTACCCAGGGGGTGACCTATTCCGGGCTGGAGCAGCTGGAGTCGGGTAAGAGTTATCTGTTCATCTCCAACCACCGCGATATTGCGATGGATCCGGCGTTCGTGAACTGGGGGCTCTACAAGTGTGGTCTGGAGACGGTGCGCATCGCTATCGGCGATAACTTGCTCCGCAAGCCGTGTGCCACCGAGCTGATGCGCCTCAACAAGAGCTTCATCGTCAAACGCTCGGCCAAAGGGCCGCGCGAGATGATGAAGGCGTTCAGCGAGCTGTCAGCCTACATCGCCCATTCGCTGGCCGAGGGCAGCTCGATCTGGATTGCGCAAAAAGAGGGGCGTGCCAAAGATGGCGACGACCGAACCGATCCGGCGATTCTCAAGATGTTCTATATGGCAGGCAAACAGCAAAAAATGGCATTCGCTGACTATATGCAACGCCTGAATATTGTACCGGTCGCTATCTCTTACGAGTTTGATCCGGGCGATGAAGCCAAGGCGCGTGAGCTGGTGGAGCGTGCGCAGAGTGGTAGCTACGAAAAGGGCGAGTTCGAAGATATCGACAGCATTGTGGCCGGCATAGTCGGCTTCAAGGGGCGGGTGCATGTCAGCCTGGGGGCGCCGATCCAGGCGCCTTATGACACGCCTGAAGCCTTAGCTGCTGCGATCGACCAGGCGATCCACAGCCAGTATCGTCTGTTTCCCAGCAACCTGTTGGCGGCGGGTCAGGGCGCCGGGATCAGCGAGGCCGAGCGTCAGCAGTTTCTTGAGCGTCTGGCGCACATGCCGGCCGAGTTGCAGGAGACGGCACGTGCCATGTATGCCCGTCCGGTGCTGAATCAGCAATCTGCGACGTAATCGTCGCGATGTTGCCGCAGCGGAAAAAACACAGGGCGCCATGAGGCGCCCTGTTGTTTACATGCTCGGTTTCGCTCAGGCGACGGCTTTCAACGCTGCGGCATCGCTGTCGACAACCAGGATGTTGGCTTTGCGGAAGAAGTTGAATTCGGTCGCCGAAGCCCAGGTATAGGCCCCCATCATGCCACCGACGATCAGATCGCCTACCTCCAGCTGCGGTAACAAGATGTCATCGGCGATGACATCAATGCTGTCGCAGGTTGGCCCGGCCAATACGGCAGGCTGCGCCTCACCCTTGGCATAGGGGGCGCTTTTCGGGTAATCGATGTGATCAAACAGCTGCCCGCTGTAGCTACCATACAAGCCATCGTCGAGGTAGTACCAGGTCCGTCCAAAGCGTTCGGCTTTGCCCATGACGCTACTGATAGAGGTCATGGCCGGGGCCGAGATGAAGCGGCCCGGTTCGGCCAGCAGGCGGATGCCGTGTGGCGTATTGGCCAGGGCGGAGCGGATCGGGGCGCAAAAGGCATGGATGTCCAGCTCGCCACCGGTATAGTCCACCGGGAAGCCGCCACCGATATCCAGTACCTGCAATGGCAGACCTTCCGCATCAGCCTGGCGCAGCAGGCTATTACAGGCCTCGATGGCTTCGACATGGCGGCGGGCATTCGGCACCTGGGAGCCGACATGGAACGATAGGCCAATGACCTGGATACCAAGGGCTTGCGCTTCACGCAGTAACGGCAACACCATCTCCGGTGTGCAACCGAATTTCTTGGACAGATCGACCTTGGTTTCCGGGTTCGGAAAGCTGACTCGCAGCAGTAGACGAGCCTGTTCCTTATACGCAACGAACTTGTGCAGCTCGACCGGATTATCAAACACAAAGATGTTACAGCCGAACGCCAGCGCATGGCGGATGTCGCCATCACGCTTGATCGGGTGGGTATGAATGCAATCGCTCGGGTTGATCTGGGCATCACGCATCAGATCGACTTCACCGTTGGTCGCCAGGTCAAAGCTGGCGCCTTCGGCTTTCAGGGTTTCAACCACGCCCATGTGGGGCAAGGGCTTGAGTGCATAGTGCAGGGTTACGCCCGGCAGGGCGGCACTCAGCGCGCGATATTGATGGCGGACGGCCGCCTGGTCCAATACCAGCAGCGGGGAACCGTATTCGGCCACCAGGCCGCGATAATCCATTCCCGGAACGAATTGGCTGTTCATCTTATGTAAACACCTCACAAAAGGGCCATGCCCTGAGCCTAGTTAGGCCCCGACAGCAGGTCGGAGCGGCGATTGGTTTGGAAATCGCGCGCATTATCTGGCATCCGACTGACTATGCAATAGTGCTTATTGATGATGCAGATTCGGTGGGCGATGAGAGCCAGGGCAAGGGAGGATTTATGCTTGGTGATTATCTGGTTGCGCGACAAAAAAATCTGAATTTATCGACCTGTGACGCACAAAAGCTTGTTGATCTCGCGCTTTTTACCCAAGGAGATAGCAGATTGTCGCAAAGTGGGATTGATGAATAAATTTGCTCAAAAAGAGAAGAAAAAACCGGGCTAACCCGGCTTTTTCTCGGTCATTGGCAGGTTACCAACAGTTGCTGGCGCCGGCAGTTTTAGTGCCGGTCTGATCCAGTTTGAAGGTACCGCAACTATCACCGCTCATGGCGCCGGTGGGCGCCGCTTCAAGCGTATAGCTGGCGGAGGAGACGGCCGGTGAGCTGGCCAGGCGCAGATCATAGTATTTGGTGCCACCATCGCGCGGAACTTGGGTCAACGGCAGCGTGACGGTTTCGGTTCCGCACTTGTAGCAGCCATCAGCGGTAAATTTGCGCTCCATAAACTGTGACAACTCCAATAGTGCAGCCTTTGCTTCTCCCCGACGGGTTGTTTTGACATGTTCTAGATAAGAGGGATAGGCGATGGCAACCAGGATGGCGATCACCACGACAGCAATCATGATTTCGATCAGGGTAAAGCCGGAAGCAACACGGATGCGCATAACTAGGTCCTTATAAACAGGCCGCCGTACAGCGACGACCCGTATCATTGGTTATTGTAATTGGCGCCAGGATTGACGCCCTTTCGCGCTGGGGCTGATGACTTCCAGCGTCTGCTTGATAGTGCCGGAGGAGCCACTGGCGTATTTGATTTCCGTTTTGCCATCGCTCTTTTCAACGAAGGAGGACTTGGTGATGATCTCATCAAAACTCTTGCCACTCACCGGCAGAGTACCATTGTCTGTGCTCTGGTTGTCGCTGTCGTTGATGGTGCCATCGCCATTGATATCAAATACCGGATAGCCAAGGCGTGAACCGGTCAGCGGGGAGATCTCCAGCAACCAGGACTTACCGCCATAGTCGCAGGGGTCGGAAGAGGGCAGCATAGTGGTTACGACCAGCTGATCTTCACGGAGTTGT
>CAMFKP010000065.1 GCA_945957385.1 uncultured Aeromonadaceae bacterium | reverse complement strand
GGGCGACCGACCTATGCCGGATCTGGGCTGGACAGGATGGCTGGTGTTCGTTGGCTGTTAATTTGCAGGCAAAACTGATCCACCATTTGCATCGAATTTTGATCCGCTTTACTCAGTCAGTATCGCTATAAGATTTGTTTTTTCTCAAGCCTTACCTCCGCGCCGTTTTTGCTTTCTTGGTTGATTCTTTAAACCGATAACTGTTATTACCGGTTTCGATGATATGGCAGTGATGGGTGAGCCGGTCCAGCAGGGCTGTGGTCATCTTTGCGTCACCAAACACCTTGGGCCATTCGCTGAAGTTCAGGTTGGTGGTGATAATGACGCTGGTCTTTTCGTACAGCTTATTGAGCAGATGAAACAAGAGCGCGCCGCCATTTTGACTGAATGGCACATAGCCCAGTTCATCGAGCTCCACTAAGTCCACACCGCTGAGTCTTGCTGCAATGCGGCCACATTGGTCTTTGCGCTTTTCAAGCTCCAGCGCATTTACCAGTTCCAGCGTGGAGATAAACCGCACTCGCAGGCCGTGATGCTGGATGGCCTGAACACCAATTGCCGTGGCCAGGTGGGTTTTGCCTGTGCCAGACCCGCCGACGAACACCAGATTTTGGCTGCTTTGAATAAACTCTCAACGGTGTAAATCCTGCACCAGTCGTTCATCGACCTCACTTTCTGCGAAGTTAAACCCATACAGGTCGCGGTATGCAGGGAATCTGGCGGCACTCATCTGGTAAGCGACGGAGCGGACTTCGCGGTCTGCGACTTCCGCTTTGAGTAGCGTTTCCAGTATCGGCTGGGCGTGTTGCCAGGCTGGCGCATTTTGGAAGCTTAAGTCCTGCACACTCTGCCGCATGCCATAGAGCTTCAGCTGTTTGAGCATCGCGAGCAGGGCTTCAATGTGCATACCGCCCCCTTAACTGCTCGTAGCGCCCGGTATCGCTGGTTGGCTCAACGGTCAGTTGCAATTGCACCGCCACAGGCATCGGTGCTGGCGGTGTTGCCTCAATCAGCCGGTGCAGGCAGTTGATAACATGGTCTTTGGAGGCACAGCCACTTTGCAGCGCCGAAGTAATGGCCTGCTCAACGTGTTCAGACTTATGGTGCAGTACTAAGGCCAGGATATCGACCATCTCCCGGTCGCCCCCGGTTTTTTGTATCAGCACCTGCTGAAGCTGTTTAAACGCATCCGGCAAGCTCTGGAATGGTGCTCCGTTGCGCAACACGCCTGGTTTACGTTGCGCCACTAGCAGATAATGCCGCCAGTTGTACACCACCTGACCGGGCGCACTGTGGTCACGGCTGAGCACCCGTTGATGCGATGTGATTTGCCGGCCTTCGGCAATCATGTCCAGATGGTCCGGGTACACCCGCAGACTGATGCGGCGGTTGGCGAAACTGGCCGGAACACTGTATTTATTGCATTCAAAGGTGACCAGACAGGTCGACGACACCACTTTGCTGTGCTCGGTAAAACCATCAAACGCGGCGCTCACGGGCATCAGGTGCAGTTGCTCAGCCTGCCAGCATTGCTGGATGGTCAATGGCTTTTGCTCCGGATGTTTGTGCGCTCGCCACAGCGCCAGGCACTCATACTCCAGCCAGTCATTGAGCTCATCGAGTGAGGCAAACGCCGGTGCCTGATGCCATAGTGCATACCGGCCATCCTGCACCGACTTCTCGACCTGACCTTTTTCCCAGCCAGAGGCCGGATTGCAGAAGTCGGCATCAAACAAATAATGACTGGTCATCGCCAGGAAACGCTTGTTCATCACCCGCGCTTTGCCGCGGCCAATCTTATCCACTGCCGTTTTCATATTGTCGTAAATGCCACGGGCCGGGACGCCGCCAAACACCCGGAACGCATGGTTGTGCGCATCAAACAGCATCTCGTGGGTTTGCGTCCAATACGCCCGCTGATAGCCGGCCTTGCTGTGACAGAGCTTAAAGTGCGCGACCTGCACTTTGACTTTTTTACCTGCAATCGATACCCAGTTCTCGCCCCAGTCAAACTGGAAAGCCTCACCGGGAGCAAATGACAAAGGAACATAGACTTGTTTGCTGACGGACTGCTCCTGACGCCACTGGCGGGCAAACGCCGCCACCCGGTCATAGGAGCCGCAATACCCTTGCGGCAGTAAATCATGGTACAGCTGCTTGACGGACTTACGCTGTTTACGCGGTTTTTGGCTTCAAAGGCGAGCGCATCCTGCAGGATGGCGGCAAAATCATCCAACTTACTACTCGACTGACGCGGTGAATACACCGGCTCCACGTACGACTGGTTCAGATATTTCTTCAGGGTGTTTCTGGACAAGCCGGTCCGTCTGGCAATTTCGCGTTTGGACATCCCGTCCCGGAAATACCAGAGTCTGATCACACCTAAAAGTGCCATATCAATCAATCCACATTCTCCTGCCAGAACCGGACAGGATTGATTAAAAATGTGGATCAGTTTTCGATGCAAATTATGGGGGGATGTGGATCAGTTCCGGGTGCAAATCAACACTCTCCTCGAGAGAGCCATGAGTCGAGAAGCTCCTGATGACGCGAGTTAATGAAGTTATCAATAATACGATTCGCTGTTTTTTGGCAATAGGTGACCATAAGATGATTCCTCCCAGAAAAATGGTGCGGCGCTACCGCAGATTTCAATGGCTGAGAATCAACATGGAGTAGGTAACCTACACCGTTCTCATGCATGGCTATCTCTGAATGCGAGGCATCACGGTGAAGCCGTGAAGACTCTTGCTTGCTCACAGGATGGGCAGCCCACAACTCGACAATTCTGCGGAGATAGCTGGCAAGGTATAACGCAATCCACCTTGCCCGACGTCCATCGACCGTCTTCAAGCTAATCCGCAATATACACCAATCCAGAGGTTTTGGGAGCCGGTAACGGAACCACCAGATGTTGCCGCGGAGGTATAAGTAAGAAGGGGTTTGTAAAGGCATGTAGCACACTCCAGTAACACCGTTGTGCGACAAACCCAAAAAGAAAACGGCCTGAAATCTTATCGAAATCAGGCCGTTAGCAAGTGGGCTGGCGTACTATGAATCAGCCTCACATTACCTTGATTTTGTTATGAAAACTGCACTAGCTATAATTTTTCGTGTAGCTATAAATGTAGCTAAAAAAATACGTGCAAAATGGAATTCCACTTGGCATCCAATGACTTAAGTGTACAACACAAGTTCCCTAGCGTGAAGGCACAAATATCCGTATTAAAAATGATGTACTCGTTATGCGAACGGGGCGCTGTTTTGCCGGATCTACTGCCTGAGAATCTCTCGTTGTGCTGAGACGACAGATAAATTTCTGATATGGTGCGCTGTCTACTGTTGATGGGACCTATCAGAGGCTGGCATGAAAAAACCGTCTATTCCCTTCTCGCTGACTCACCGGATGGCCGGTCAAGTTTGCGAGATCGCTGAGGTGATCGGATCATTGCAACTGCAGACTGCCGGTCGACAGGTCATCTCGCCGGATTCCGATGAGCATATCCGCAGCATCCAATCGTTCCTGACACTTGAGCATACAACGCTGGAGTCTGAGCAAATCCGATCGATGTGTCTGGGAGTATCGTTACCCGACCTCGATCGGGTGAGCCTGCTCGTTCGTAACCTTGAGACGTTATTCAGACAGTTGCCGACCATTGACGCTATGTCTGTCAAGGGGCTGCTTTCAGCTCACGCTCATCTGTTGGCTGGAGTCAGTCAGGAGCTGGGAGCATTCAGGCGTTCTAACTCAGTCCTCCATAACGGGTCATTACAGAGCCAAGTTCCTAGCTATCATGATATATCGACTCCGATGTATCGGTTGTTTGCCTGGTTTCAGGAATCAAAGATTCATCCCCTGATCGCCTCCTGTGTGGTCCATTTCGAGATCCGACGGTTATCTCCCTTCCTTGAGGGCAACGAAATTCTCGCGTTGCTTTGGCAAAAACAGGTGCTGAGTCTGTGGTATCCCCAATTGACCTCTTTGCCTCTCGAATCAATGTTATGCGCTGACATTGTCGGATATGAACGAGAATTGAAGAAGGCTATCGGACGAAAGGATGACGCCAGTTTTGTTGAGTTCTTGTTGGATGCCATCTTCGAAGCATTAACAACGTGGAGAACTCAGCTGCAGCTGGGCTCACCGTCGGATTTGAAGGTAGAAACGCTGGTAGAAACGCGGGTTGAAACGAGTGCGAAAACCCCTGTTAAACGGCGCACAAACACGCAGAAGAAGGTTCTGCAGTTATTGACCGCGACTCCCAATCTCACGCTGAAACAAGTGGCTGAGCAGCTTGGAGTCGCTAATTCCACGGTTGAACGAGCAGTCTCCGACCTGAAGAAGGCCAATAAGCTGAACTTCAACGGTTCACGTAAAAATGGCTGCTGGGAAGTATTGCCGGATTAAGTTCTCCGGTGTTGCTGATATGGATCTGCGTTCGCTCCTTATCTCTCAATTGATAAACGATAGGAATGCCGATGTCGCCGAGGGTGATGGCCATCTCCTGTGCCAGTTGCAGTCCACTGGTATCAATTTTCTCCCATGGGATCTTTTCGCCAAGGAATTCACAGTGTTCAATCCAGTCGGCAACTTTCAAAAGACCCCATTCGATCTTAGTAATCCTTTCAATATTGGGATGCTCTTCAAACACCAAAGTTAACCGAGTTACATCACCATCTTCATCAAAGACGTATTCGCCACCATAGCCGGGCATGATCCGGATCAGCTGGGGCATGTAGTCGTCCATTTCTTCCTCGACTCGTTGAGTGGTTCAGCACCGAATGCCATATTTTCGTCGTGCAATGAAGCACTGGCGGTTACGGCAGCAACCGGAAGAAGTGGGTGGGTCCACCGGTGCTCCGCAAATTCGGCAGCGGCGGACGCTGTCGCCCTCATTTACTGCCTCACCCGATAGCGGCACCCACTCTTGATTGGAGCCGTAGGGGCGACTTTCCAGATCATGGTAGGCCTGCTGCAAGCGGGTTTTAGCTTGTAATGCTTGCTCTGCCTGTTGTGCTTGCAGTATTGGATACTGCTGTAATCGAGCCTGCTGTTCATTGTGTTGTTGCTGGCGCTTCTCTTCTTCTTGCTGTTGGCGTTGTTTCACCCGCTCCTGATAGCGCGGATGGTAAAGCCAGCTCAGCGCTTTGGGCTCGGTTTGAACAATGCTGATCAGCTTGGCGACATATTCGTTGTTGTGACCGCCCTGAAGCTGCTCGGCAATCGCTCTGTAGTTGAGCTGCAGTAGTCCGATTTTTGGCTTTGCTGTGGTGAACTCGTCTAACCAAAGCGGAGGGGAGTTTTGCCCTGCGGCAGGCAGGTAGAGACCCACTCGGTAGTCATCGTTTCGCGGCGTTCTATAGATGAAATGCGGGCTTTGATTACCCTGTGACAAGTCGAGATCGAATGTCAGCACCACATTTTCTCGTCCGCGAATGATGATATCCGTTCCCCACAAAAAATCCGGCGTACTGATCGACTGGATCTGCCCCAGCGTCTCCAGCAGCATTAAGCGAATGCTGGTTTCAAGAGCAAACTCACACAACTCTGCACTGCTATCGTGATGAGCAAAATGGTGCTCGTTAACGTCTCCCTTCCTTGCCTGCAGCCGCGCATCGCAGCTGGGGCAACGACATTCACACGCCAATCCTCTTGGCACATCCTCAATGCTGACGATCTTTCGATCCGCTTCTCTGATCGCAAATGGAATCTTGTTAAATGCCGCCACCACATCCCCCTCGACGCTGTTTATACGCTGGATAAATCAGCAGATAAGAGCCGCATGAGGCAGTTTTATCATCAAGCTCACATTAAGTCATCATTTTGATTGCGTGACTTGTTCGTTATGATAGGTTAAGTCTCTATTGAACATATCTGACCGTAACCGCATGCAGGTTTTAGACGAGCTTCCCTATGCCCAGCGTGAGCGCTTGGCGTATATCGATTTTTGCCTCAACTACTTTGGCTCTATCACCCGTGCTGCGCTGATAGAGCGCTTCGGTATTGGCCCTGCGGCTGCGACCCGTGACTTTGGGACTTATAAGGAGTTTTGTGCGGGCAACCTGGTGTTGCGTCCTCAAAACAAGGTCTATGAGCGGACGCCTGCATTCAAACCGTTGTTTGACCATGAGCCTACCGCCGCGCTCTCTTGTCTGGCTTTTGGTTTTGGCAATGGCATCACGCAACCCCAGTTGCCGAATGCGCGTTGCCTGGCACCACAGCAACTGATCCAGCCCAAGACCGAGATATTGTCAGCCCTAATGCGGGCCATTCACCTGCAAAAAGCCATCAGTTGCAGCTATGTCTCGCTCTCGTCCGGGCGAACGCAACGTGAGCTGGTACCTCACAGTCTGGCCAATGATGGTCATCGCTGGCATGTTCGAGCCTTTGATCGACTCAGGCAGGCGTTCCGTGATTTCTCCTGTTCGCGCTTTGAAACTGTCTCGCTGTTAAACGATGTTCCGCCGGAAAAAGAAACTCGCGAGTTTGATCATCAGTGGAACCGAATTGTCGATTTGGAGTTGATCCCGCATCCTGCGATTGCCTATCCCGAGGCCATAGCGATGGACTACGGCATGGTTGATGGTCAGCGCGACGTGCAGATCCGTGCGGCGTTGGCGGGCTATCTGCTCAACTACTGGAATGTGGACTGTTCACCGGAGCACAGCTTGCCAGCCGAGCGTCATCCGCTGGCCTTGAACAATCAGGCTGCCTTGTATGGCGTAGAGAATCTGGTGTTGGCTCCAGGCTATGGAGTGAGTCATTAATGAACAGTCGTTGGATAGCATTTCCGAAGCATGGTCACATAGGTCGCAAGCATGAAGCTGATTGATAACATTAATTCTCTATTGGGTGATGAGCTCAAGAACAGCTTGTTGCCGGGAACCAAGCTGAAGATTGCTGCCTCGTGTTTTTCTATCTATGCCTACGAGGCGTTGAAGCAGCAGCTGGAACAAGTGGATGAACTGGAGTTCATCTTTACAGCGCCCACATTTGTTGAAGAAGAAGCTGTCGATAAGCTGAATAAGGAAAAGCGCGAGTTTCATATTCCTGATGAAGGAAAGGAACGCGCCTTCTTTGGTAGCGAGTTCGAGATCCAGCTGAAAAACAAGCTGACCCAGAAGGCGATTGCGCGTGAGTGTGCTGACTGGATCAGGCGCAAGGCAAAGTTCCGCTCCAACATAACGAACGCCCCCATGCAGTCCTTTGCTGTTGCGGCTTCATCACAGCAGACAACGCTTTATCAAACGCTGCAGGGCTTTACAGCGGTTGACCTCGGTTATGAAAAAGGCAATGCAATCTCTAATGTGATGTTTGCAATTGAGGAGCCATCCTTTACCAAGCAATTTATATCGTTGTTTGATCAGGTTTGGCAGAACCAAGGGATGGTGGCCGATGTGACCGGACGGATTGTTCAGTATATGAGTACCGTCTATCAGGAAAACCCACCGGAACAGATCTATTTCCAGTTGATCTACAACCTGTTCAATGAGTTCCTGGAAGATATCAATGAAGACGTTTTGCCCAATGATAAAACGGGCTATCGCGACAGTCTGATTTGGAAAAAACTCTTTAATTACCAGCGTGATGCAGCCACCGGTATTATCAACAAACTGGAAACCTACAACGGTTGCATACTGGCAGACAGTGTTGGTCTGGGGAAAACCTTCACGGCATTAGCTGTCGTGAAGTACTACGAGCTACGCAACAAGTCGGTACTGGTGCTATGCCCGAAAAAGCTGGCGGAGAACTGGACCAACTACAACAGCAACTTCACGACCAATCCATTTGTTAAAGATCGCTTCAACTTTGATGTGCTTTGTCATACCGACCTGCAGCGCACCAAAGGCGAGTCCCTGGGCATGTCGCTTAGCCGGGTGAACTGGGGTAATTATGATTTGGTAGTGATTGACGAGTCTCACAACTTCCGTAACAACCAGGCCTACAAGGAACAGGAAACGCGCTATCAGACGTTGATGAACAAGGTGATACGGTCGGGTGTTAAAACCAAGGTTCTGATGCTCTCGGCAACGCCGGTCAACAACAAATTCAGCGATCTGAAGAATCAACTGGCACTGGCGTATGAAGGGGATTCCTCCACGCTGCACAAGCAACTTGATACCCATCTGGGGATAGATGAGATATTCAAGCGAGCGCAGAAGGCGTTTAACAATTGGGCTGAACTGGATCCGGAACAGCGCACCGCCACAGCTCTATTAACGGCCTTGGATTTCGACTTCTTCCGGCTTCTGGATAGCGTCACCATTGCCCGCTCTCGTCGGCATATTCAGACCTTCTACGACACCAAGGATATCGGTCGTTTTCCTACCCGTAATAAACCCTTGTCGTTTCAGCCTCCGCTGACACAGCATGCCGGGGTCATTGGCTTCAATGAAATTTTCGAGCAGCTCTCGGGCTTGCGTCTGGCGGTGTATGCGCCGGTGAGTTACATACTGCCGAGCAGAATGGCCAAGTACGAAGCCATGTATGACACCAATGTGCAGGGGGGAAAGAGCCGACTTCGTCAGGCAGACCGTGAGAAGGCCTTGCAACGCCTGATGACGATCAACCTGCTCAAACGTCTGGAAAGCTCGGTCCAAGCCTTTCGCCTGACCCTGCAAGGGCTACAGCGCCTATTAAAGGAGGCATTAGGGAATATCGATGCCTTCAAACGCCAAGGCTCCGACAGTGGCATGGATGAGGCTCGTGTGCTTACTGGGGCGCGGGATTGGGATCTGGAGGATGAGGGGGAACTCGAAGAACTGGCCGATGCCTTTTCTACCGGTGGCAAAATCAAAATCAACTTGGCAGACATGGACATTGTGAGTTGGGAACGGCACCTGAGCGATGATCTGAACATCATTGATGGGTTGCTGACCGAAATGGCCAAGGTGACACCACAACAAGATGCCAAACTTGCCCATCTTAAAAACTTGTTGCAACAAAAATGGCAAAACCCCATCAACCATGGTAATCGCAAGGTTCTGCTTTTCACGGCGTTTGCAGATACCGCCGATTACCTTTACGAACAGTTAGCGCCTCTGTGTCAGCAACATAGGTTGCACCTTGGCAAGGTCACGGGCAGTAGCGCGGCCAAATCAACGATTGGCAAGGGATATGACTTTCAGAGCCTACTGACGCTCTTTTCTCCTCGTTCGAAAGAGAAAGCCCATATCTTGCCTGATGAGTCAGCCGAGCTGGATCTCTTGATTGGGACAGACTGCATTTCCGAAGGTCAAAATCTGCAGGATTGCGATTACCTGGTGAATTACGACATTCACTGGAACCCGGTTCGCATTATCCAGCGTTTCGGGCGTGTCGATCGAATCGGTTCACTCAATGAGTGCATTCAATTAGTCAACTATTGGCCAGATATCAGCCTTGATGAGTACATCAACCTCAAAGAGCGGGTTGAGAATCGCATGGTGATCTCCGATCTGACTTCAACAGGGGATGATAACGTGCTGACCGCTCAGGCCAACGATGTGGCCTATCGCAAGGAGCAGCTTAAGCGCTTACAAGAGGAGGTCATCGATCTGGAGGATGTCAAAACCGGCATCTCGATCACCGATCTAGGTTTGAATGAGTTCAGAATGGATTTGCTGAACTATCTGAAAACCCACCCTGATATTACTCATCTGCCCAATGGGTTACATACAGTCGTAGCTGCCGATCCCGAAAGGGGTTTGCTCCCTGGTGTCATCTTTGCGCTGCGTAATCGCCATGCCGGTGTGAATATTGACCAGCAAAACAGATTGCATCCCTACTACCTGATCTATATGGCGGATAATGGCGACGTGGCTATCAACCACCTGCAGGCTAAGCCTTTGCTGGATCGGATCCGCGCAGCCTGTAAGGGAAAGGAAAGTGCTGACGAAGTGGTTTGCCAGCGGTTCAATCAAGCAACGCAGGATGGCCGTAAGATGGCCCACTATTCGGCGCTGCTGGATCAGGCTATTCATGCCATGGTGGCGGTGAAAGAACAAAGTGATATCGACAGCCTGTTCAGTGGGGGGCCTACAACGGCGCTCAAGAATGAGATTGCGGGGCTGGATCAGTTCGAGTTGATCAACTTCATCGTGGTACAGGGATAAGAGCAGATAGCATGACATCCCATTATCGCTTTCCGCGCCCTACTGAATTGAACCGCCGCCTCCCCAAAGAGGCGCTGTATCAAAGATTGAATCCTACGGCGGCATTGCGGCAGTTGTTTGTTACCCAGGTGCAAGAGATTAACTGGTCGCACAAGCTATCATCCGACACCCTGAATATGACCGCAGGTGGCGACTATCCAGAATTGCAGGTGTTTGATATTGAACTTAAAGCGGCTGTTTGCGAATTAGATGAAGAGCTCTTGCGGGCCATTGATGGGCAGATAGTGCACCCCATTTTTTTTCGTATCCATCGGCGAGTGGGTGAGCAGCAGCAGATCCAGTACCAGTTGGCGTATAAGGCGCCCGCCGTGGTTGGCTCGGATAAGGTGAAAATTGGCGATTATTTTGCGTCAGACTGGCTACCCATGCCTGAGCCAGAGTCGCTGGTGGTGTTGCCGGTGGCGCTTGATGTCACCCAGCTCTATCGCATTTTGCTGCAAGGTTTGACACCACATCCGCCCAGATCGGAAGAGCCGTTACGCGACTGGATCATACGGCTTGATGAGCTGACCAAGCTGGATAAACGCATTAGTCGTTTGCAATCTCAACTGCAAAAAGAGAGGCAATTTAACCGCAAGGTAGAGATGAACGCGCAGTTGCGGCAGCTAAAAAATGAGTTTCAACAATTGACTGAGGGGATGGATGTATGACGCTGAACCAGAATGGCGAGTCACAGCAACACATCGAACAAGTCGCTGGCGAAGCGTTAGATCAATTTGAACGTATCGCTGACAAAGCAAAGAGCAAGCTACAAGGTGAACAAACAGCAAGCTCAGACGCCTTCGCTAGTGTTAATACTCTGACGAGCACTGAGGCTGTCCAAAGCTTGGGAGATAGTCGCCAAGCGAATCGGGAAAGTTACCAAATATTGGCGAAAGAACCTGCCATTGCGCGTGTCGTGGTAGTCGATGCTGAGGGCAATGAGCGCATTTATTATATTTGCCGGACCGCTCCACCAACAGGATTCAAAAGCTTATCGAACTCAAACGCCCCTGTTCTGTCAAGCTACCGAGCTCCTCTTGGTCGGTTGGCATCGTTGGATATTGGCGCAACGTTCACACTTCCTGGTGGTTCGATTGTCGAGGTGATTGAACGCGCTACACTACGGCCCCAAATGCTTGTTGACGGCTGGGATTCTCGAAACACAGTTGTTGAGGCTGAGAATTTTGGCCCTGTTACGGTTGAGTCACTGCGAGCGTTGCTTACTCAAGTGGCTGGTGAAGAGGCCGCAGAAGACCTTTTGAGCCAATTGCTGGCTGAGGATAATGCCGCCGCCAATTTTATCGAAGGCATCCGCCGCAGTGTTATTACTAAGATGGGCTTGCGGGATCAGCCCATCCTCGATCAGTACCAGGACGAGATTTTTCGTCTTCCACTCGATCAGCGACTGCTGATCTTAGGTCCGCCCGGTACGGGGAAGACAACGACACTGATCCGTCGCCTAGGCCAAAAGCTTGATACTGGGTTTCTTGATGAGGCTGAACGGCGCTTGGTGGAGAGCATTACTTCAAACCAAGGTGCGATGCATGCTCATAGCTGGCTTATGTTCACCCCAACGGAATTACTCAAGCAGTACCTCAAGGAAGCATTTGCCCGAGAAGGTGTTCCCGCGCCGGATCAGAACATCAAAACTTGGCGCGATTATCAACATGAGCTGGCCCGAAGCGTCTTCGGTGTACTCAAAACAGCCTCCAGCAGCGGCATTTTTATCCTGAAAGAGAGATTGAACTGTCTGCAGGAGATGGCGCTGAATAACCCCATTCAGTGGTTTGATGACTTTGATTGCTGGCAGCGTAAGGCCTTCTTGCAGGAGCTGCACGATGCCGCAAACCAGCTTAAAAACGCCAACCATTCCGAGGCTCACAAACTAGGTGTGCGCCTGCATGGTATATTGCCAAAGGACGCTGATAGCTCAATCGCTGCTGTGTTTGGTCAACTGGCGGTAGAGATGCCTAACGTACAGGTTCTTGTCTCTAGTCTCAAAGATAGTTCAGACGCAAAAATTAAAGCCTCGCTTAATCTGCAACTCAACCGTAATCGAGCCTTCCTGGATGAATTGGCTTCCTTGATAGACAGTCTGCAACAAGGTTCTGCAACTGAGCCGGACGACTTGGATGATTCTGATGCCGATGAGGATGAAGATGTATCGGGGCCGCGTACTGGTCGAGCCGCTGCACTCGCGGCCTACATGAAAGCAGTTCGGGCGCAAGCTAAAGCGGCTGCATCCAAACGTGCGATGAGCAAAACATCTCGCAATGGTAAGATCATCGAATGGCTGGGGGATCGGGGTTTAAAAGAGACGGATCTTGTCGAAGTCGGTGCCAGCCTCCTGGTTCAGGCCAATGCGCGCCGCTTCGTCAATCCGGTCAAGCGTTATCTCGACAATATCCCTAAACACTATCGAGCCTTTAGACGTGAACGCCAGCAGGCCAAAAGCTGGTATCTGCCGAGTGGTTTTGAAGCCCGCGATATCCATCCCCTGGAACTAGATATTGTTCTGCTCGCGATGCTGCGTGCTACGGGGGATCTGCTGAGTCGTCCCAATGTGCAGCGCGCTATCGATGAGCCAGCCTGGTCATCACTCAAAACCATCCACGGGCACTATCGCAACCAAATCCTAGTGGATGAAGCGACGGACTTCTCGCCTATCCAGCTGGCCAGTATGGCGGCTCTTACCCATCCACGGCTGCGCTCATTCTTTGCCTGTGGCGACTTTAATCAGCGTCTGACCACCTGGGGTGCCCGTTCTGCGGATGAGTTAAAATGGGTATTCCCTGACGTTGAGATCAAGGAAATATCCGTCACCTATCGGCAAAGCAAGCAGTTAAACGATCTGGCTCATGCCATGATCCAGGTGATGGGTGGCAACGAGCAACACGCCAGTTTGCCTGAACATATGGACAGCACTGGCGTTGCCCCCGCCTTGCTGGAGTATGCCAGCGCACCAGATGCGGTGGTCCTCTGGCTGGCTGAGCGCATTCGTGAAATTGAGCGTTTTGTCGGCCAGTTGCCTTCCACTGCGGTTTTCGTAAATAGCGAGAGTGAGGTTTCGCCCGTTGCTGAGGCACTGAATCAAGCGCTGGGCGAGCACAACATCCAGGTCGTTGCTTGTCGTGAGGGGCAGGCCGTAGGTCAGGAGAGTAGTGTGCGGGTGTTCGATATTCAGCACATCAAAGGGCTGGAATTTGAGGCAGTGTTCTTTATCGGAGTCGACCAATTGGCATCCATGCATCCAGCCTTGTTCGACAAATACCTGTATGTGGGGACTACTCGTGCAGCCACGTATCTGGGCGTAACTTGCCAAGGTAGCCTGCCCCCAGCCATTGAAGGTTTGCGCTCGCATTTTTGCCAAGACTGGCAGCAAGGCAATTGAGCATTCCTATAGCAACGTGAACAAGTGATGCGCCGGGCGAGCCTTCCAAGCGCGCGGTGTCTTGAGGACAAAATAATGGAAAAATTGAAAATGCATAGCCCCAATCTGGTGGCCCAGAATATCGAACAGTTGGCGGCCCTGTTTCCTAATTGTGTGACCGAATCACGCGGCAAGGATGGTGAGCTTAAACGCGCCATCGATTTTGATCTGCTCAAACAAGAGCTCTCCGCCCATATCGTCGACGGGCCGCAAGAGCGTTACCAGCTGAACTGGCCTGGCAAGCGCGAGGCGCTGCTGACCGCCAATGCACCGATTGCCAAGACGCTGCGGCCATGCCGTAATGAGAGTGTGGACTTCGATACAACCAGAAACCTATTTATCGAGGGAAACAACTTAGATGCAATTAAGCTCCTACAAGAGACGTACCTTGATAAGGTTAAGCTGATTTACATCGACCCGCCGTACAACACAGGAAAGGACTTTATTTATAAAGATGACTTTTCAGTAGGTGCTCAAGACTTTCTTGAAAGGTCACATCAAGCAGATCAGTCTGGTGCTCGTCTTGTTGCTAATCTCGAATCAAATGGTCGATTCCATTCGGATTGGCTTAGCATGATCTACGCGAGACTTAAGCTGTCACGAAATCTTCTGAGAGATGACGGATACATTGTCGTAAGTATTGATGATGCTGAATTCTCCAATTTAAAACGCGTAATGGATGAAATATTTGGTGAGCAAAATGAGCTTGCTATTTTGTGTTGGGATCGAAATAGAAAGAACGACGCGAGATTCTTCTCGGTGGGTCATGAGTATATGCTGGTCTATGCGAAAAATCGCCAATATCTTATTGATAATGGGGTAATTCTCCGTGAGCCACGAGAGGGGATTGATGAGGCTGAACAGCTCTACGCTAAGTTAAGAGCCAAGCATGGTGATAACTATGAAGCTATTCAAGTGGAATGGCGTGAGTATTACAAAAAGATACCAAACACCGATCCAAAGAAAAAAATTGGACGTTTTTCTAAAGTTGGACATAAAGGTCCTTTCCGGGATGATGGCGATATTTCTTGGCCAGGTGGTGGAGGACCAAAGTACGAAGTAATCCATCCGGAGACGAAATGCCCATGTAAAATACCAAGCGGTGGATGGTGTTACTCTAAACCAGAGCGTTTTTGGGAAGAGTTTGATGCTGGGCACGTTGTTTTTGGACCAGACGAGACAACTTTGCCAAGGCAGTGCCGATTTCTGTTTGAAGGAGATGGTCAAGTTATGCCGTCGGTTTTTTACAGTTATGCTCAAACAGCGACATTTGATTTCGTGGAGCTTATGGGCGGGCGGGTCTTCGATAATCCAAAAAGCTGGAAAGACATTCAACGCATTGTTCGATACCTGAGTAAGGGGGATGACCTGATACTGGACTTCTTCGCTGGATCGGCAACAACAGCGCATGCGGTAATGACGCAAAATGCCAAGGATGGCGGGAATAGAAGGTTCATATTGGTTCAATTGGCCGAAGTGATTCCCGAAAAAACGGTTGCATATCAGTCTGGTTACCGAACTATTCCTGACATTTCCAGAGAGCGCATCCGCCGCGCGGGGAAAAAGGTTCTAGAATCTGTGTGCCATGAGAACTGGATCAAGGACATCGGTTTCCGCACTCTCAAGATCGACTTATCCAATATGACTGATGTCCATTACAACCCCGATGCCATTATTCAAGACGATCTATTTGCTCAAGTCGACAATATCAAGGCCGATCGCACTGAAGAAGATTTGCTATTCCAGGTGATGCTGGACTGGGGCGTGGATCTGATGGCGCCGATCCTGCGGCAAACCATTGATGGCAAGACCGTCTTCTTTGTCGATGCAGATGCCCAGTACCAGCATGGTGCCCTGGTGGCCTGTTTCGATAAGACGGGTGGCATTGACGATGCCTTTATCCGCCAATTGGCGGCCTTTAGCCCGCTGCGCCTGGTGTTCCGCGATGCCGGTTTTGCCTCCGATGCGGTTAAAATCAACGCCGAGCAGCTGCTCAAGCAGCTCAGTCCGTTGACCGAGGTTAAGGCGATTTAAGGAGCCGGTATGGGCACATCACTGGATACCCTGACGATTAAAGGGTTCAAATCAATCCAAGAGCTGAGCGCCTTCAAGCTCAACAGCCTGAATGTGATTGTCGGCGCCAATGGCGCGGGCAAGAGTAACCTGATCGCGTTCTTTAAGATGCTGCGGGCGCTGATCGATGGCAATCTCAATCGCTTTGTGCGTGATAGCGGTGGGGCCGGGGCCCTGTTGTTTAATGGCCGCAAAGTGACCCAACAGATCTTCTTTAGGGCTTATTTTGGTCCGCGTGGCTATCGCTTTAACCTGGTGCCCACTCCGGCGGACGAGTTGGCGCTGGAGGATGAAGCGCGTTTCTATGCCGGGGGCAATACCGGTTGGTGGGAGTTGGGCGACAGCAACGATGGTAAGTCCAAGCTGGTGGCCGAGGTGCTGGAAAACCAGACGGATGCGCGGTATTCCCGCCCCGTGTATGACGCCATTGCCTCATGGCAGATTTATCATTTCCATGACACCAGCTCGACCGCCGGGATGCGCAATTACGAGATAGTGCAGGATAACAAGCAGCTGCGCACCGACGCGGCCAACATAGCTCCCTTTTTACTCAAGCTGCGCGACACTTATCCCGCCGAGTACAAGGCGATCCTCAATGCGGTGCGGTTGGTAACGCCTTTTTTTGAAGACTTTATGCTGGAGCCGCGCCAAAGCGGCGCACGCGAAGAGATCAATATCAGCTGGCGGCAAAAAGGCTCCGACTACCCGATGCAGCCCTATCACCTCTCTGATGGCTCGATCCGGTTTATCTGTCTGGCGACGGCACTGTTACAACCCAACCCGCCGTCCACCATCATCATCGATGAACCAGAGTTGGGGCTGCACCCGGCCGCCATCGTGATACTGGCCGAGCTGATCCAGCAGGCTTCCCTGCGCACCCAGGTGATTGTTGCCACCCAATCTCCGGCCTTGATCGACCAGTTTGCTATTGATGATATTGTGGTGGTGAACCGCAAGGGAGGCGCTTCGACCTTTGAGCGGCTCAATGAGGACGATTATGCGCAATGGCTGGATGAGTATTCGGTCGGTGAGCTCTGGACCAAAAATGTGATCGCCGGAGGCCCGCGCTATGAGTGATTACATCGAGGTGATTGCCATTGTCGAAGGCAAGACTGAGCAGGTGTTTGTTGAGTCGGTCTTGCAGCCTTATCTGGCGCAGCAGAATATTTTCATCAGCGCTACCCAGGTGAGTAAACCGGGGCAAAAAGGCGGTGATGTCCGTTTTAGTCGCGTCAGCCGCGATATTGAGCGCCATCTCAAACAGCGGCCTGATACCTATGTTACCACGCTGGTGGATTACTATGGCGTCAAGGAGTGGCCCGGTCTGGATACCCTGCCTGCAGGCCTTGAGCCGGTCGGGATCGCAGAACACCTTAACGGTGCCGCCAGAGCCACTGTGGTCGAACAGTGTGCGGCACAACAAGCCGAGCGCCGTTTTATCCCCTTTATTGCCGTGCATGAATTTGAAGCCTGGCTGTTTAGCGATAGTGCCATTTTGGCCGCAGAGCTGGGCATACCCGAACCCCAGGTAGTGCGTGTGCTTGACGAGTGCGGCGAGCCAGAAGCGGTCAATAATGGTCGGGAAACGGCCCCCTCCAAGCGACTGGATGGCTGGTCAGGTGGCAAATTTGCCAAAACAAGCAAAGGGATTGCCATTGCCGAACGCATTGGTATTCCACAGATGAGAGCACAATGTCCGCTCTTTAATGCGTGGATTGCGCGATTTGAAGCGCTGATGTTGGAGCCAGCATGAAACTGAAATTCAAACACCAAGCCTACCAAGCCGAGGCTGTGCAGGCGGTCGTGGACTGTTTTAAGGGGCAACTGCCCAATGATGCCGCCCGCCACTACAAGATTGATCCGGGCGCGGTGGCTGCAGGTCGTTCCGGCTCCACCACCTATGTGGAGGCAGGCTTTAAAAACGCGGAGATCCAGCTGTCCGAGCCACAACTGCTGGCCAATATCCAGGCGGTCCAAGCCCGGCAGAATTTGCCTCAGTCCAGCGCACTCAATGATTATCGAGATCGGGATGGCAAAAAATTAACCAAGTATCATCCTGGTGCCAAGCTCAACCTGGACATCGAGATGGAGACAGGCACGGGTAAGACGTACTGTTATATTCGAACCATTTTTGAGCTGAACCGTCAGTATGGCTGGAGCAAGTTCATTATTGTGGTGCCCAGCATTGCCATTCGTGAAGGTGTCTACAAGTCGCTGCAAATTACCGCAGAGCATTTCCAGCAGGATTACCAGAAACAAGCCCGCTTCTTTATCTACAACTCCAAGCAGTTGCATCAGTTGGAGAGTTTCTCCTCCGACGGCGGTATCAACATCATGGTTATCAACGTGCAGGCGTTTAATGCCCGTGGTGCCGATGCACGCCGGATCTATGAAGAGCTGGATGATTTCCAGACTCGGCGCCCCATCGATGTCATCAAGGCCAACCAGCCCATCATGATCCTCGATGAGCCGCAAAAGCTCGAAGGGGCGAAAACCCTGGAGTCGCTGACTGAATTTAATCCGCTGTTTATTCTGCGTTACTCGGCAACGCACAACTCACTGCACAACAAGGTGTATCGCCTCGACGCGCTGGATGCCTACAACCAGAAGCTGGTGAAGAAAATCGCCGTACGAGGCATAACCACACGGGGCCTGGCAGGGACCAATGCTTATCTCTATCTGGAAGGGATTGAAGTGTCGGCCAGCAAACCGCCCGTGGCGCGCCTTGAATTTGAGATCCGTTCCGCCAGCGGGGCCATCAAGCGTGACGTGCGCAAGGTGAACAAGGGTTATAACCTGTTTGAAAACTCGGGGGAATTGGCTCAGTACCAAGGGTTTGTTGTCTCAGACATCAATGCCAATACCGATACCATTAGCTTCACGAATGGTGTCGAGCTGGTGGCCGGTGATGCCTGTGGCGACGTCAGTGAGTCGGCGCTGCGCCGGATGCAGATCCGCGAGGCGGTCAAGGCACATTTTGAAAAGGAGCGTCAGCTATTTGATCAGGGGATCAAGGTGCTGAGCCTGTTCTTTATCGATGAAGTGGCCAAGTACCGAGATTACTCTTCCGCTGATGAAAAGGGCGAATATGCCCGCATCTTTGAAGAAGAGTACCAGAAAGAGTGCGATGCCCATCTCGGACTGTTTGACTCTCCGTATTTGCAGTATCTGCGTCGCATCCCGGCTGAGAAGACCCACAATGGTTATTTTTCTATCGACAAGAAATCCAAGCGCATGGTTGATCCGAGTGTGGGCAAGAAGGCCACGGAAACCGATGATGTGGATGCTTACGATCTGATCCTCAAGGATAAAGAGACGTTATTGAGCTTTGAGGAGCCAACCCGCTTTATCTTCTCTCACTCGGCATTGCGGGAAGGCTGGGATAACCCGAATGTCTTTGTGATTTGTACGCTCAAACACAGCGACAATACCACCACCCGGCGTCAGGAGGTTGGACGTGGCTTGCGTCTGGCCGTCAATCAGTTTGGTGATCGGATGGATGATCCCATTCGGGTACATGACATCAACCGCCTGACGGTGGTGGCCAGCGAGAGCTACAAGGACTTTGTATCGGCACTGCAGAGTGATATCAGTAATTCGCTCTCTACCCGACCGCAGAAGGCGGATGAGCATTATTTCGTCAGCAAAGTGCTGAAAACCGCGCAGGGCGATATCAAAATCACCGAAGATATGGCCAAAAAGATTTATCGCTATCTGGTCAAAAATGATTATACCGATGATCAGGATCGCATTACCGATGTCTACATCGATGCGCGCAAGGCTGGCACGTTAGCGGCCATGCCGGGTGATCTGCAGCCCTATAGCGATCCCATACTGGATGTGATTGATACCATCTACACGGACAAACAGTTGCCCTCTATCGACGATGATCGCAAGGGCAAGATCAATCCGCTGAATAGCAATTTCGATAAGAAAGAGTTTCAGGAGCTGTGGCAACGAATTAACCACAAGGCCATCTATCAGGTCGATTTTGATTCCGCAGAGTTGATAGCTAAGGCCGTCAAAGAGCTGGATCTACATCTGCGTGTAGAGAAACTCCACTTCAATATCGTGCGCGGCGAGCAAGTCGACAATGCCACCTATGAGCAGATGAAAATGGGGCAGGGATTCGCCGTATCGGAAACGGAGCGTGAGGAGTACCTGCATTCGGTGCACTCGACGGTCAAATATGACCTGTTGGGTAAGGTTAGTGAATTGACCAAGCTCAAGCGCAGTACGGTTGCGGCCATATTGCAGAAGATCCAGAAGGTGGTGTTCGACCAGTTCCGTAACAACCCTGAGGATTTTATTAGCCAGACGGCTCGCCTGATTAATACACAAAAGGCCACCATGGTGGTGGAGCATCTGACGTATGACCTGCTGGAAGATAAGTTTGATAGCAGCATCTTTACGGCGGGGCAAACCAAGCAAGATTTCGTCCATGCAGGCCAGCCGTTGAAGAAGCACATCTATGACTATCTGATCACCGACTCGGACGTTGAGCGCAAACTGGTCTTTGGCGATCCGAAATCTGATGATCCTGGCGGACTTGAATCAGCCAAGGAAGTGACGGTCTATGCCAAACTACCACGGGGCTTTTCCATACCAACTCCGGTTGGCAACTATAACCCGGACTGGGCTATTGCGTTCGAAGAGGGAGCCGTCAAACATGTCTATTTTGTTGCAGAAACAAAGGGTTCAATGGAGTCACTGCAACTGAAGGCCATGGAACAAGCCAAGGTCGATTGCGCCAAGCGTTTCTTCGAAAAATTGAGCGAGCAAATTTCATCGAAAAAGGTCAGCTACAGCGTAGTGGACAGCTTCAAGAGTTTGATGAATATAGTGAGATAATCGATAACGTCCAGCCTCTGAATTAGTAGGTTCTAATTCGGAGGTTTGGATAGAAATCAACTCTTTTAATAAGGATATTTAAATGAAGTGGTTTTTGCTTTTAATAACATTGCTGTTCGCAATCCAAGTTCATGCTGGCAATGAGTCTCAAGAAAAAATAGCGGTGCTCAATGTTATAAAAAATTATTCAGGAGCAGTCGCTTGCTCAACAAACTTTGAAGACGGCGATTCATTGGATTCATATCTAAAAAATGTTTATACGATAGATCGAGATGATGAGTCCGGTTTTGCAACTTATTATGTTCTGTGGTCTGGAGATATGGGGTGTCCGGGTGGCTCAGGAACCTACCGTTACTTCATTAGTGAAGTAAGTAGACACACTAATACCCGGCCATTTCTAGTGCAAAACAATGAAGCGTTTGGTCTTGATATCGAAAATAAAATCAATTTTAGATTTATTGAGAGCGTGACAAAAATAAATTCAAACCATTTCTCTATAGTCTCATCAGAGTTTGCGGATGGAGATAGCAATAACTTCCCAAGTTTGAAATATAAGTACACTATAAAGTCGGGCCCTTGGCGCGTAACTAATAAAACACTTATAAAATAAATTTCGTGCAACGCATGGATTGGTTTTTATATTCTAGCCATAAAGTCGGGGTCTTCAACTCCGGCTTTATAACAATCACTGACATGTATAACTAATTGTTCCTCTATTGGTTATTACGTCTGCCCCTAGTATTTGGTACGTGGTTGTATAAAAATATATTTGTGTTCCAAACTTGAGTCTTGCCGGAAGGCGAGGATTGTTGGTTTTTTTCGCCCGGAGCTGCAATTCGGCAGTTCCCACGATTGAGAATGATGTTCTGGATAAATACATCATCGGTTCAATTGGTGATTTCCAAAATTTGGATTCTCCAAGTGCTGTGGTGGTACCAGCCTACACTCAATTCTGTTGGTTGGCTTTCTGCTATTTGTTTGGCTTTTATAAGCTCCACGGCGTATCCAGTAAAAAATCTGGGGTTTAATTCAGCCAGTGGCCCCGACTACCCTCTTATTCTACTTAGTCGTTACAACCAGCCTCTCTCCGCCATTGATACCCTGCCTTCGGTGCCGATCACCAGATGATCCAGCACGCGGATCTCGACGGTGGACAGTGCCGCTCGGAGTGTCTCGGTAAGAGTGCGGTCGGCTCGACTCGGCTCAGGCAAGCCGGATGGATGGTTGTGTACCAATATCACCGCTGCAGCGTTGCAGACCAGCGCTGCCTTGACCACTTCACGCGGGTAAACGGACGCCGCATCTAGCGTGCCTTGGAATAACTCTTCAAATTTGATGATGCGGTGCTGGCTATCCAGAA
>CAMFKP010000064.1 GCA_945957385.1 uncultured Aeromonadaceae bacterium | reverse complement strand
AGGCTGAGCCGTCAGATTTACAGTCTGATCCCTTTGGCCGCTCGGGAATCCCTCCAGATTGCCGGTACCTGTTCAAGTTGAAAGCAGGTACTTGAGCGGTGCGCATTCTATGGTATCGAAAGCTAACCGTGCAACACTCAAGATGCTGTTTTTTTGACTGATTGCGCCGAAAATACAAAAAACTCTCCCAAGCGTCTTGGCCAGCGGCTTGTGAGCTCCCCCCCCTTGGTGTAATGTCGCCGTGCTTGAATAGGGAGTATTTCATGACTATCGATACGGGCCACTTGTCTCCTTATCTTTCCTTTACTCGTCAACAGTGGTCTGAACTTCGTGCCGCCGTCCCGATGACGCTGACAGAGTTGGATCTTGTCCAATTACGTGGCATCCATGATGAGCTGTCACTCGATGAGGTTCGTGATATCTACCTTCCGCTATCACGGTTACTGAATCTATACGTCAAGGCTCGCCAACGCCGTAGCAAAGTGATTGAACAATTTTTAGGTACTGAGCCCGCTCATGTTCCCTATGTCATCAGCATTGCCGGTAGTGTCGCAGTCGGGAAAAGTACAACCGCACGCATTTTGCAAGCCTTGTTGGATCGTTGGCCTGAACACCCTAAGGTCGAACTAGTCACTACAGATGGGTTCCTGTATCCCAACGCAGAGCTCGAGTCTCGTGGCTTAATGAAGAAAAAAGGCTTTCCACAGTCGTACGATATGCGGCGCCTGGTGAGCTTCGTTGCTGATATCAAGGCAGGGGCCAGCTCTGTCGGCGCACCGGTTTATTCACACCATATCTACGACATTATTCCTGATACTGAAAAGCGGGTTGAACAGCCGGATATCCTGATTCTCGAAGGACTCAATGTGCTGCAAAGTGGAATGGACTACCCTCATGACCCGCATCATGTATTCGTGTCAGATTTTGTTGATTTTGCCATCTACGTGGACGCCGACGAGCATCTGCTCAAGCAGTGGTATATAGAGCGCTTTTTACGTTTCCGTAATGGTGCGTTTTCTGATCCCTCTTGCTATTTCCACCATTATTCCGAGCTGAGCGAAGCGGAATCGCGCACCATTGCCGGGCAGATTTGGGATGAGATCAACTACCCAAATCTGAAGACCAACATACTCCCTACCAGAGAGCGCGCTAGCCTGATACTGACCAAGGGTGGAGCGCATGCTGTCGAGCAGGTCAAGTTACGGAAATAGTTGATACAGGCCGCTCTCACCGTGCGGCCTGTACCGTCAATTACGTCAGCATCGGACGCAGTGAAATTTCGCCGCCAATGTAGGGCGTAACGTCACCTTCTTGTTCCAGCAACAAGGCCCCTTGCGCATCAATTCCACGTGCAATACCTGTGATCTCGCGCTCCCCCAAGAGCAGTCGAACTGGCTGATCACGATAAATATCGAGACGATTCCAACGCTCGACAAATGGAGCCAACCCTGACGCTTCAAATTGTTGCAGGCAAGCGCGCAATCGCAGGATCAACTCTGCCGTCAGTCGGTTACGTTGTACCGGCCGATCTCCTAGCGCCGTTAACGACGTCCAGGGCTGACCAATTTGATCCGCAATCTGAATCGGCATGGCCAGGTTAAGACCCACACCGATGACCAGCTGACATGCCCCGCCAGCGGTGGCCGCCATCTCGACCAGTATGCCCGCGAGTTTTTGGCCGCGACCATAAAGATCATTGGGCCATTTCAGCCCTATCTCCTCGTAGCCATGCTGCTGTAACGCTTCTGCCAACGCGATCCCCACAACCAGACTCAAGCCCATGGCTGCAGCCATTCCCTGTTCGAGCCGCCAATACAAACTCATAATTACCTGCCCGCCGAATGGGGAGACCCATGCTCGCCCTCGACGACCTCGGCCAGCAGTCTGACATTCGGCCAACACGCACTCCCCCTGCTGCCAACTCCCTAGGCGACTCATCATGTATTGATTCGTGGAATCAATCACGGCAATGCAATGCACGTTATCCACCCCACACGCCGCCAGTTGTGTCGCATCAAGCAATTCCAATGGTTGAGCCAGCCGGTAGCCCCGCCCGGTCACACTGTAGATATCCAAGCCAAGTGGCTTGAGTTGTTTGATTTGCTGGCTAATAGCGGCTCGACTGATGGCCAACTGCTGCCCAATTTGCTCCCCAGAATGGAATTCACCATCAGCCAATAGATACAACAACTGCTGCTGTCGTACAGTCAGATGACGCATCGCATTGCCTCCTCCAGGGTGGTATCGCCTTGCTTACCGATGAAACGCACTTCGGGCTCAAGATCGACATCAAATTGTGCTAAGACGCGGTTACGAACCTCACACGCCAATTGCACTAAATCACCGGCGCGGGCACCGCCAAGATTGACCAAGACCAACGCCTGCTGTTGATGCACTGCAGCACGTCCCACGGTCATTCCCTTGAGCCCAGCCTGATCAATCAGCCAGCCTGCCGCCAACTTGACGCCCCCCTCATGCTGCGGAAACTGCGGCATAGCCGGATACAAGGCAGCCAATTTATCAGCCACCATAACCGCAACCGTCGGGTTTTTGAAGAAACTTCCCGCATTGCCCAACAGTTCAGGCTGCGGCAGTTTTTCTCGCCGCAGGCGACAGACTTCATCAAAAATTTGCAGCGCGCTCGGCGCATCCCCCAATGACCGTAATGGACCATACGCGACTTGCGCATGCCACTGCTTCGGCAAGAACAAACCTACGCCAACAATAATATGCGTCTGACGCCAGGTCTGTTTGAAGTGACTTTCCCGATAACCGAAGCCACATTCGGCCGCCGGGATCCGAACCAGCGTACCGCTCTTGACTTCAAGCGCATCAACATGGGTGCAAAACTGACACAACTCCACACCATACGCACCGATATTCTGTACCGGCGCCGCGCCAACTGTTCCGGGAATCAAGGCCATGTTTTCCAGCCCCGGAATACCGCGCCGTAATGTTTCCTCGACCAGCCCAGGCCAACTTTCGCCAGCCGCGACCTGCAGTTGCCAGCCGTCACTCAGCTCATTGATCTCAATACCCTGCAAACGATTGATGAGAACCAGTCCGGCAAAATCATCGGTAAACAGAACATTGCTGCCGCCGCCCAACACCAGGCGAGGAAGAGAGGACCAACGCGTATCTGCCAGCACGGCCCGCAACCGTTCTATGGAATCAAATATCAGCCCCCAATCGGCATGGGCCGTCAGACCAAAAGTATTGAATGAGCTCAGATCAAAATGGGGTTGCGGCGTCATGGCCTCTCCTCGGAATTCGCGATGGCCCAGTTTACCCGATCCCGTGATCTTCCTGTACCCGCTGGGCACGCCGAGAGCGTCCTGCATTTCCTTTGGTGGTATGGCTCGGTTTACGCACAGACACAGTACGGCGTCCTTTTCCCCGCCTCTGGTTACCGGCTGGCAAGCCAGCAAGCAATGGCTGCAGTTGAGCCCGCTCAGACTGAGCGACACCAATCAGCAGTGCGATCTCGTTTTCTAGAGGCGACATAAAGCTGCTGTACTGCTGTTCACCATGCTCAATCGCTGCCAATTCACGCTCCCAGCGCGCTGTCATATCCGCTTGGCCTAGCGCCTCAGGCAACGCGGCAATTAATGCCTGCCCAGTTTCACTGCTACGCAGCGCCTTGCCTGCTCTGAGCAAAAAGCCACGGGCAATCAATAATTCAATCATGCCGGCACGCGTCGCCTCGGTCCCCAAACCATCGGTGTCACGTAAGATGGCTTTCAGTTCAGGGGCTAAGACATAGCGGGCAATACCGGTCATGGCTGCCAGCAAGGTTGCCTCGGTAAAGGGCTTCGGTGGCTCCGTCTGCTTATCTAAACGTTCACCAGCCAGGCAATGCAACAAGGTTCCTTCACTCAAAAAGGGCAGTTCGATGACATCGTCTGCCGCGCGTGTTCGCGTCGGATACAAACCGCGCCACCCCGCGTGCAGTATTTCCCGTCCACGTGCGATAAAACAGCCACCCGCAATGGAGAGTCGCAATTCCGTATCGCGATAACGTAACGGAGCATAAAATTGGGCCAGATATTGTCGGGCGATCAGTTGATAAATGGCGGCGGCCTGGGGCGATAGCGATAATTCAGTTCGCCGATTGGCCGTAGGTATGATCGCATGATGTGCGGTGACCTTGTGGTCGTTCCATGCAGCGGATTTCAGCTCCAGATCCGCCGCCACGACTACGGGCGCCATATCGGGCAATAACCGGGCTACCGATTGCAGAACGGCGTGCCGGTCGGCAAATTGACCTTGCGGCAAGTGGCGACAATCCGAGCGCGGATAGGTGATCAACTTGTGCCGCTCATACAACTCCTGGCAGATATCCAGCGTTTGTTGTGCTGACAGGCTCAGTTGCCGAGAAGCATCAATTTGTAACGCCGATAAGTTATAAGGCAAAGGGGCGGACTGGGAACCCTGCTTCTGACTGGCTTTGCTAACCAGTGCCGGCTGGTTGGTTATTCGCTCCACCACCTTGTCCGCCAGCGCCCGCGATACGACCCGCCCCTCTTCGTCCTGCCACGGTAGGCATGCCTCAGAAGGTTGCCATTTGGCTCGAAACACCACGGCATCGCCGCGAATTTCGGCTTCCACTTCAAAGTAGTCACGCCGAATAAACTGAGCTATCTCCTTATCACGCCGGACGACCAAGCCCAACACCGGAGTCTGAACGCGTCCGACCGACAAGAGACGATCACTACCGCTATCACGAGCCAGTAAGGTATAGGCCCGAGTCAAATTGATGCCGTAAAGCCAGTCGGCTCTAGAGCGTGCTAACGCCGACTGACTCAGCATCGCGAAATCAGCATTCGGCTTCAGCTGCTCCAACGCACGTCGCACCGCGGGGGGGTTGAGATCGTTGATCAGGCAACGCCAGACGGGCGGCCGTTTACGCTGCGCGGGCCAAAGGTAGTCGATCACCTCATCGACCAAGAGCTGCCCTTCCCGATCTGGGTCTCCGGCATGCACCAGCTCATCCGCCTCCCGCAACCAGCGACGCAAGACGGCCAGTTGCGACTTGCTCGAGGATCGCGGTTGCAACTGCCATTGCCGAGGCACTATCGGTAATGTCTGCCATTGCCAGCGTTTGAACTGCGGGTCATATCCCTCTGGCGGCACCTGTTCGAGCAGGTGGCCAATACACCAACTGACGACATCACCATTTGCCAACCGAATGTAACCCTCACCTTTTTCCTTTGTTCCGGGTAACACCTCGGCGATGGCTCGTCCTAGACTGGGTTTTTCGGCGATATAGAGACGCATGGCTGGCTCGCACTAACACATGTATGTAAATACAGTATTGCAACTAATACGAGCCCTGCCAAGCATCCGGAGGTTTCAATACTCTCCGTCGATCAGAAAATCATCCAGTACTTCGACCAATTCGGCCCAACGCTCCACCGGGATCTGAGCCTCAAGGTCATCATCCTCACCGGTTTGCTGCCAGAAAAAGCGGCGCAACGCGAGGGCAAAATCAGTGTAATCATTGGCCAGTGCAGAGAGTGGCCCCATCCAGACAATGCGACGCAACTCGATGCTCAGCTCATTGAGCTCGCGCACCAACTCGTCATCGTCGCCACTGTCATCGATCAGACCGGCAAACCGTTCACGCGCCGCATCCAGCTGTTCCTCATCCAATTCACCGGTATCCGCCAGCAGATCTGCATACTCGCCGAGCAGATAGTCCAGCACTTCGTCACGATCATGAAACCAGAGCCACTGGGTTCCTTTGCTTGCCAGCACCGAACCACCAAATGAATCATCGCAATGACCCAAGGCCCATAAATCTTCCACCTTACCTTCCTCCATAAAACGAATAAGGCCACGGCACGAACCGTAGCCCTCATTCAGGGAACACACTGGAAACTAGAATCTCGTCTGGCCATCAGGCCTAGAGCGTATGTAACAGATTACTGACCACAAACAGTAATGCAAATGCCAGCAAAGGGGGAAGCAGCAAGTCTCGATACATGACACACCTCCGGGAAACAAGCCTCCTGTTGACTATTGCTGAGCCGGCAGACGCTTGCCAGTGGTTCGGCATGAAATTCGTACTCTGTGAGCCGGGCGACATTCTCGTCGCCTGCTGGTCGGCAGCGCCGTCTTACACCGTTAAGTTAGAACGGCTCACCAACATTCTCACGGAGTTCAACATGTCCCAAGATCTGCGCTATGCCCTCATTGCCGTTGTCTTGATCGTGGCATTTCTAGTTGGTTTCTGTAGTCTGCTACTGCTCTAGCTCTGTTTAAGGCACCACCTGCCGGCTGATAGGATTGTGCAGCGAAATCAACGTCTCGGTAGATTGAATTTCATCGATAGTCTGGATCTTGCTGGTCAGCAGGGTATGCAGTTCATCAATTGAACGCGTCATCACCTTGATAAAGATGTTGTAATGCCCTGTGGTGTAAAATGCCTCCACGACCTCGTCCAGCTCATTGAGTCGCTGCAACGCGGCATTGTAATCACGGGCACTCTTGAGATTAATGCCAATAAAACAGCAGACGTCATAGCCCAGCGCGCGCGGGTTGACGATCGCCCGGGTAGCCGCAACGATACCGGCTTGCCGGAGTTTCTCGACCCGAACATGCACCGTGGCTGCACTCACTCCGACGCGTTTGGCCAATTCGGCATACGGCGTTCTGGCATCTTGCTGCAACGCGGCAATGATCTGTCTATCCAGATTGTCGATCTTGTGGTTTTCGCTCACGATAAATCCAATAAAATGAATAAAACACAACAATCTTAATGCAATGCAAAACAAAATTCAGCCCATTGGCATTTTGTTTCGCTGTTTATTGAAAGAAAACCGCAAAAAGGTAAATATAGCCTCATCTGGTCGCTCTGTTCTGTCCGCTACCCGTATCAGTGGGTGGGCAAGGAGGCTCCAGGAGCATGCAACCTTGCCTGCACCGAGTGACCGCGAACACCCGCTCCGACCACGTTGGGTGTTGTTCATTCCTCATCTGAGTCAGGACCGCATGCGGTCCTTCTTTTTTTATTTACTGCGTACCGCAGAGATAATTAAATTAACACAAAACAATCATTTTAAAATTATTTAATGCTATATCTACAACATAATATTAAATATGAATTACCATTGGATAAATAACAAACAATTTCATAATATTCAATACGTTGCTTTATATGGCGTCACTGAATATATATGACACCATATATTTTACCCTGCGCTAAAAATAAAAAACCCGCCGCAGCGGGTTTTAATATTTTATTTAATTACTCGCCACGAATGCGTTCGATCTTGCCACCCAGCGCCAGTAACTTACCCTCGATGTTCTCATAGCCACGATCGATATGATAAATACGATCGACGATGGTCACGCCCTGAGCCACGAAACCCGCCAGAACCAGGCTGGCTGACGCGCGCAGATCGGTGGCCATGACCTGGGCGCCACACAGCTGTTCGGTATCGCGGCAAACCGCCGTATTACCCTGCAGTTCGATATCCGCCCCCATGCGAACCAACTCCGGCACATGCATGAAGCGGTTTTCGAAGATGGTTTCGGTTACCACGCCAGTCCCCTTGGCCACGGCGTTCAGCACGGTGAACTGCGCCTGCATATCGGTCGGGAACGCAGGATACGGCGCCGTAGTGATACTCACCGGTTTCAACACCCGATTGCGCATATCCAGACGAATCCAGTCGGTGCCCTTCTCGATCAGCGCCCCGGCTTCTTCCAGCTTCACCAGCACGGCTTCCAGCAGGCTAGGATCGGTGTTGCGGCACAGGATTTCACCACCCGAAATGGCAGCGCCAACCAGGAAGGTGCCGGTTTCGATGCGATCCGGCTGCACACGGTAAGCGCCACCATGCAGACGTTCGACACCGTCGATGATCAGGGTGTTGGTACCAATGCCCTGGATCTTGGCCCCGAGCGCATTCAGGAAGTTGGCCAGATCGACCACCTCCGGCTCGCGCGCCGCGTTCTCAATCACGGTACGGCCGTCAGCCAGTACCGCTGCCATCATCAGGTTTTCGGTACCGGTTACCGAAACCATATCCATCAGGATGTGAGCGCCTTTGAGGCGGCCGTCGACACGGGCCTTGATATACCCCTCCTCGACCACGATCTTGGCTCCCATCAGCTCGAGGCCATGGATATGCAGGTTCACCGGACGAGCCCCGATGGCACAACCACCGGGCAGCGAGACATCGGCCATGCCGAATCGGGCGGTCAGCGGGCCGAGCGCCAGAATCGAGGCTCGCATCGTTTTTACCAGCTCATACGGCGCGACATGATGATTGACGGCACCAGTCAGTACCGTCAGTTCACCATTACGTTTGACGCTGGCGCCCAGAATCTCCAGTAGCTTCAGCGTGGTCGCCACGTCCTTCAGATCCGGGACATTGGTCAGATGAATTTCGTCATCACACAGCAGGGTGGCAAACAGTATCGGCAGCGCCGCGTTTTTGGCGCCGGAAATAGTGACCTCACCCTGCAGGGTGCAGCCACCTTGAATCTTGAATTTGTCCATCGAATCCGTTCCCTCAGGAGGGCATGATAAATTTCTTTTCGCGCTTCCACTCGTCAGGAGTGAAGGCCTTGATGCTCAGTGCATGGATGGCATTGGATGCTATATGTTCGGCCAGTGGCCCATAGACGGTTTGCTGTTTTTTCACCCGGCTCATGCCGGCAAACAGCTCGGCCACGGCGATGACCTGATAATGGCCACCGTCACCACTGGCATGGACTTCATCCAGCGACAATGCGGCCCGCAGGATACTCTCAATCTCGCTTGGTTGCATCAGTTGTTGTTCCCGTTTTCGGAGGGGGTGGGAGCCAGCTCAAACAGCGGCTCGACAGCATACAGCGCCAGCATACCCCGCAATTGACGCGGAGCACCCTGTAGACACAGCGCCTGACCGGTCGCCCGGCAAGCTTTGGCCCAGTGCACTAAAAAAGCTAAGCCAGAGGAATCAACCGTGGTCACCGCCTGCAAGTCCAGATGCTGATCGGCAAACAGGCTGGCGCGCTCTGGCCACCAGGCGTTGACCCTTGCCGCATCGATCGGCCCATCCAGCTTCATGATGTCTTGCCCGGCAGTTTCATCGGTTTGCGGTTGTGCTCTTCCAGCATCTGGCTGACCGCATCAATTCCCTTATCGCGAATCATTCCACCGAGTTCAGATTGCTTGGAGGAGAGCAAACTGATGCCTTCGGCGACCATGTCAAACGCCTTCCATTCACCGGTACGGTTGTTCTGGCGCAGTTTGAAGATCACGTTGATATTCGGTTTGCCCGGATCGATGACCGCCACATTCACCGAAACCAGTTTGTCGTTACCCAGGTCGCGTGGTTTTTCCACTTCAATTTTTTGCTTGTCATACTTGGCCAACGCATCGGCATAGGTGGCAACGATGTAGTCGGTAAAAGCCAGGGTAAAACGGTCACGCTGCGCGGCACTGGTGTTCTTCAATTCGTTACCAATTACCTTGTAGGCCGCAAACTTGTTATCGACATAGGGCATCAGCTCTTCGCGGATGATCTGACGCAACAGTTCAGGGTTCTTCTGGATATTGCCCTGCTCCTGATTGAGGCGGGCAAAGGTTTTGCTGGCCGCCTCGTTAATCAGCGCATAGGGATCTGTCGGGTAGGCGGCCGCCTGGCTCAAGGTGCTCCACAACAGAATGATGCCGGTCAATAGATACTTCAGCATGTGAACCTCACTTGTTACTTTGGCTGTAGAGGAACTTACCAATCAGATCCTCCAGCACAATTGCCGATTTCGTGTCCTCAATCCGGTCACCGGATTTGAGCACTGTGGTTCCCATTTCTTCATCCATGAAACCCGGGGTCAGACCTATGTATTGCTCCCCCAGCAGACCCGAGGTCAGAATCGAGGCGGTGGTGGTGCTGGCCAGCTGGTTGTAACTATCCTGGATTTGCATCGCGACAACCGGGGCCAAGGTTTTCGCATCAATACGGATATCCGACACGCGTCCTACCACGACGCCGCCAATCTTGACCGGAGAGCGCACTTTGAGACCGCCGATATTATCAAAGCGGGCATATAACGTGTAACTGGAGCCCGCCTCACCGAACGTCATGCCAGCGACCTGCATCGCCAGCAGAATGGCCGTCACCAGCCCCGCAAGCATGAAACACCCTACCGTGAACTCAATCTTGTTTATCTTCATCACCATCACCCAAACATGACCGCAGTCAGTACAAAGTCCAGCCCGAGAACAGCCAGAGAAGAGTGGACCACAGTCCGTGTTGTTGCCTGGCTGATCCCCGCCGCCGTTGGCTTGGCATCATAGCCATTGAACAGGGCGATCCAGGTCACGACCAAGGCAAAAAACAGGCTCTTGACGAAGCCTTGCCCTATATCTTCACCCAAGTCGACCGCCGCCTGCATGCCGGACCAGAAGGTGCCTTCGTCAACACCCAGCCAGTCAACGCCGACCAACTTGCCACCATAAATGCCGATCAGGCTGAACATCAGCGCCAGGAGCGGCAAGCTGATCACGCCGGCCCAGAAACGAGGTGAGACAATGCGCCGCAAGGGATCAACCGCCATCATCTCCAGGCTGGAGAGCTGCTCGGTTGCCTTCATCAAACCAATTTCCGCCGTCAGAGCTGAACCGGCACGACCGGCAAACAGCAACGCCGCCACCACAGGCCCCAGCTCCCGCAACAGCGATAACGCCACCAGCGGCCCCAGACTGCCTTCGGCCTTAAAGTCCACCAGGACATTGTACCCTTGCAAGCCCAGCACCATGCCGATGAACAGACCTGAAACCAGCACAATGAGGATCGACTGGACCCCCACCACATAGAGTTGGCGTATCAGCAGCGGAAAATGGCGCCGAAACGCCGGACGGCCAACGAGGGCATGAAACAGCATGATACCGGCTCGACCAACCGCCTGGATGCTGCGCACCCCTGGTTGTCCGAGACGACAGATAGCATCAATCAACATTACAGCTCCTGCAGATAGTCGGCAGCGGGGTAATGGAACGGAACGGGCCCGTCTGGCAGCCCCTGAACAAATTGCACGACTTCCGGATTAGCCTCTTCTCGCAGTTGTGCTGGTGTGCCGTGAGCCACCACCTTGCGATTGGCGATCAGATAGACATAGTCGGCAATACTCATCACTTCCGGTACGTCATGGGACACGATCACAGAGGTAATATTCAGCGTCTTATTCAACTGGCTGATCAACTTGACCAGCACGGCCATGGTAATCGGATCCTGACCGACGAACGGCTCATCATACATGATGAGTTCCGGATCCAGCGCGATCGCCCGCGCCAGTGCGGCACGACGCGCCATGCCACCAGAGAGCTCAGAAGGCATCAGGTTAGCCGCTCCACGCAGCCCAACCGTTTCCAACTTCATCAAAACCAGAGTCCGCAGCACTTCTTCTGGCAGGCGGGCATGCTCGCGCAATGGGTAGGCAACGTTATCGAAAACATTCATGCCCGTGAACAGCGCGCCGCTTTGGAACAGCATGCTCATGCGTTTACGCAACGCATACAGCTGGCTCCGCGACAATGTCGGCACATCATGACCATCAAACAGGATCTGGCCACAATCCGGCTTTAATTGTCCGCCGATCAACCGCAGTAGGGTAGTTTTACCTATGCCACTGGGCCCCATGAAGGCCGTTATTTTGCCCTTGGGGATCGTCAAGCTGATGTCATCATAAATCAGCCGATCACCGTGGCTGAAACTCAAGCCCTCAATGCGAACAAGGTCATCACTCAAACGAGACTCTCCGGCAGTGCAATCGAATGTGGCATTGTATTGAGACGTGATCTGTCTCGCAACCTCATGGTCGGACGTTTTTCATCCTCCCTTAAGGTAACGGCCTGTTTCGGCGCTGTTATTCGCTTCTGAAGGCCGACTTTCATATAATCAGCCGGTCAATAATCAGGGAGTCAGTAAGAATGACCGAGTTGTTCGATTATCGCCGCGCCGGGCGTCGGGTTCTGGAAATCGAAATTGCCGCCCTGCAGGGGCTGCAGGAGTATATCGATGAGGCGTTTGCCAAAGCCTGTGATCTGATGCTGCACTGCCGGGGGAAAATCGTGGTCATGGGCATGGGCAAATCGGGCCATATTGCCAGAAAAATGGCGGCCACCTTTGCCAGCACAGGCACTCCAGCCTTCTTTGTCCACCCTGGCGAGGCAAGCCATGGCGACCTGGGAATGGTCTCGCCTCAGGATGTGGTGATTGCCATTTCGAACTCCGGCGAGAGCGATGAAATTATTGCGCTGCTGCCCGTATTGAAGCGCTGGGGTAATACGCTGATCTGCATTACGGGTAACCCCGACTCCACCATGGGCCGTGAAGCCAGCCTGCACTTGTGTATCCGAGTGCCTGGCGAAGCCTGCCCTCTGGGCCTGGCACCAACATCCAGCACAACCGCAACGTTGGTAATGGGTGACGCCCTCGCCGTTGCCCTGTTGGAGGCGCGCGGTTTTACTGCCGATGACTTTGCCCTGTCCCATCCCGGCGGCGCGCTTGGCCGCAAGCTGCTGTTGCGTACGGCGGATCTGATGCACAGTGGTGACGAGCTGCCGACCGTTCCCTGTAGCGCCACGGTTCGCGACGCCCTGCTTGAGGTCAGTCGTAAAGGCTTAGGCATGACCACCATTGTCCATGAGGATGGTACGCTGGCCGGCCTGTTTACCGATGGTGATCTGCGCCGGATCCTGGATCAGCGCATCGATATCCATCAAACCCGCATTGATGCCGTCATGAAGCGCGGCTGTGTGACCGTCGCTGCCGAAATGCTGGCCGCCGAAGCCGTACAGTTAATGCAGCAGAAAAAAATCAACGGCCTTGTCGTCGTCGACAAACAGCATCGACCATTAGGAGCCTTCAACATGCACGACGTGCTGAAAGCGGGAGTGGTGTGATGACAAAGATCGACACCCTGTATGGTCCGGTAGACCCGGCATTGCTGGCGATTGCCGCAACCGTTCGTCTGCTGGTCTGTGATGTCGATGGGGTATTATCCGATGGCCGCATCTATATGGGAAATCAGGGCGAAGAGCTGAAGGCTTTCCATACCAAAGATGGCTTTGGTCTCAAAGCAATACGCGAGCTCGGCATTGAAGTGGCGGTGATTACTGGCCGCAACTCCCGCATCGTCAGTGATCGCATGACGACGTTAGGCATCGAACATATCTATCAGGGACAAGGCGACAAGTTGCCGGCGTTTGAGGATCTGCTGGATAAACTGGGTCTCGATGCTCAACAGGCAGCTTATATCGGCGATGACGTCATCGACATTCCAGTCATGCGCGCCTGTGCGCTCTGTGTCGCCGTCGCCGATGCGCATCCCCTCGTATTGCGCTCTGCCGCTTATGTGACCCGGACTCGGGGCGGTGAAGGGGCGGTGCGTGAAGTTTGCGATCTGCTGTTACAGGCTCATGGTCAATTAGAACACATGATTGGGGCCTCTATATGAGCAAACAAAACCTGCTCATACTGACGTTGTTTCTCGCAGCAGTGGGCCTGTGGCGCTGGTTTGACGACGGTGATGTGCAGCCGGAAGAAAATGGCGGCTTATACCAGCCAGCTTTTATTGCTACCCAGCTAACCACTCGGCACTATGCCGCCGACGGGGCCCTGAAACAGACACTGACAACAGAAAAAGCCGAACACTACAATCAGTTGGATATGACTGAGTTAACGCGGCCACGGATCGTGACACGCGATGCTCAAGGGCACGACCAATGGCAATTGAGTGGCGAAAAAGGTGTCCTCAACGGTGAGGATCGCGCCCTGTTAAGAAACCAGGTCGAATTACGCTATCTGGGAATCAATCCCGTCGTGCAGCAGATGAAAACTGATTATCTGGAAATGGATCTGGGCAAACAACAGATCCGCACCAACCTCAAGGTCGAGATCGATGGCCCCGGTTTTCATAATCAGGGCACGGGCCTGCTTGCCGAACTTGAGGCAGAAAAATACCAACTATTGAGTAACAGCCATGCCACTTATTTCACTACGCCACGTTAATCTGTTCCTGAGTCTGGTCCTGTTGGCCAGCGGTGCTGATGCCAAACAGTCTGATTATCAACAACCCATACAGGTTGATTCTCAGCGCCAACTGGCGGAGCTCGGCAACAATAAAGTCTCTTTTCTGGATGATGTCGTCATCACTCAGGGGACGATCCGTATTACGGCAAACAAGGTGGAGGTTATCCGGCATGGCCAGAAAGGCGCCGAAGAGATGATCGCCTATGGCACGCCCGCCACTTTTTACCAGGTATTGGATAACGGGAAACCGGTACAGGCCGACGCCAATCAGCTCAGTTACAAACTGAAGGAAAAACTGGTCATTCTCAGCGGTAAAGCCAAATTAAAACAAGAAGATAGCCAGGTGACCGGCGACACTATTCGCTATGACATCCAAAAACAGCAGATGGCCGCAGAGAGTAGCGGTAACGGTTCACGCGTGAAGACCATCTTCCTGCCTGATCAAGTGCAAGAACAGGTCAATGAACAAAAGAAAGGACAACGCTGATGTCATTACTGAAAGCAGCGGGACTCAAGAAAACATACAAGAATCGCACTGTCGTGACGAATGTCAGCCTGCAGGTCCACACCGGGCAAATTGTTGGTCTTTTGGGGCCCAATGGCGCAGGAAAAACCACCTCTTTCTACATGATCGTCGGACTGGTGCCACAAGATGGTGGTGAAGTAACCATAGATGATCTGGATCTGACCCCCCTCCCGATGCATGAACGTGCCCGCAACGGTATTGGTTACCTGCCTCAGGAGGCGTCTATCTTTCGGCGCCTAACGGTTGAACAGAATCTGATGGGCGTCCTGGAATTGCGTAACGAACTTTCTCGCGACGAACGCCGTGACAAAATGGAGTCGTTACTCGAAGAATTTCACATCACCCACATTCGCCACAGCCTTGGCATGAGTCTCTCCGGTGGTGAACGCCGACGCGTAGAAATCGCCAGAGCTCTGGCTGCAGACCCGAGATTTATACTGCTGGATGAACCTTTTGCTGGTGTTGATCCCATCTCGGTTATTGATATCAAACGCATCATCGAACATTTACGTGATCGAGGGCTTGGGGTATTAATTACCGATCATAACGTCCGGGAAACCTTGGATGTCTGTGAAAAAGCCTATATCGTCAGCCATGGTCAACTCATCGCAGAAGGCTCACCGGAGGACGTTCTGCAAAATGAACAAGTTAAACAAGTCTATCTGGGTGAAGGCTTTACCCTGTGACAGCCATGGATAACGCACGACTCGCTGTAAGGAAGAAACGAGACAGATGAAACCAACTCTTCAATTACGCCTGGGACAATCTCTGGCCATGACGCCTCAGTTGCAGCAAGCCATTCGCTTGCTGCAACTCTCGACACTGGAACTCCAGCAGGAGATCCAGCAAGCGTTGGATGCCAATCCCTTGCTGGAAATGGAAGAGAATGATGGTCTCGAACCGTTGACCAACAATCGTGACAACGAAGCAGATGAGCACGATAGTAGCGATGAGCATCATGACCATGACGAGAGCCAAATCAGTACTAGCGATGCACTGAGTCAGGAAAACATGCCGGAAGAGCTCCCTATGGATACAACATGGGATGAGGTCTATACCGCAGGTACCCACCAGGCCAGCGGATTACCCAGCAACGATGATGAACCCGTTTATCAAGGGGAAACCACCGAAAGTCTGCAAGATTACCTGCTTTGGCAGATGCATTTAACACCATTCAGTGAAGTGGATAGCGCCATTGCGCTGGCGATTATTGACGCGATTGATGAATCGGGATACCTGACGGTCGAACTTGAAGATATTCGAGAAGCGGTACAAAACGACGATGTCGAAGTAGAGATTGACGAAGTTGAAGCCGTTCTCAAACGAGTTCAACACTTCGATCCGATTGGTGTAGCCGCACGCTCGGTACAAGAATGCCTGTTGATTCAGCTAGCCCAGTATCCTGAGGCGACACCATGGTTAAAAGAGGCAAGGCTGATACTGCAAGAGCACATGGACCTGCTGGGCAATCGCGATTACAGAAACCTCGCACGCAAGATGCAACTCAAGGAAACCGACCTTAAGGATGCACTGGAGCTGATTCAGCAGCTGGACCCTCGCCCAGGCAACAGCGTGTTGCAAACTGAATCGTCGTATGTCATCCCGGATGTCGCCGTGAGCAAAAAACAGGGCCGTTGGGTTGTCGAACTCAACCCCGATGCCATGCCAAAGATCCGCATTAATGAAACTTATGCAGCCATGGCGCGCCATGCTCGCAATAGTAGTGATAGCCAATTCATTCGCTCACACCTGCAGGAAGCAAAATGGTTCATCAAGAGTTTGGAGAGCCGGAATGAAACGCTATTAAAAGTCGCCAATTGCATCGTGCAGCATCAACAAGACTTTTTTGAATATGGTGAAGAGGCCATGAAACCCATGGTACTCAATGATGTAGCTGAAACGGTTGAAATGCACGAATCGACCATATCTCGTGTCACCACACAAAAATTCATGCATACCCCACGCGGAATTTTCGAATTGAAGTACTTTTTCTCCAGTCACGTCAATACTGATAATGGAGGGGAGTGTTCTTCTACGGCGATCAGAGCGTTAATCAAGAAGCTGGTTGCTGCGGAAAACCCGGCAAAACCATTAAGCGATAGCAAGATCGCGGATTTGTTGACCGAGCAAGGTATCATGGTAGCCAGAAGAACGATTGCCAAATACCGGGAATCCTTGTCCATTCCTCCGTCAAGCCAACGCAAACGCCTGCTGTAAGGCAAACAATAAGGAAGACGTTATGCAAATCAATCTGTCCGGCCATCACATTGAAATTACCGAACCCATGCGTGATTTTGTAAACAGCAAATTTTCAAAATTGGAGCGCCATTTCGAACAGATTAACAATGTTCAGGTCATCCTCACGGTTGAAAAGCTCAACCAAATTGCTGAAGCCAAACTGAACGTCAATGGCGGAGAGATCTTTGCCAATGCACAGCATGAAGACATGTATGCTGCGATTGATATGCTTATCGATAAGCTGGATCGGCAGATCATTAAACATAAAGAAAAATTGAATAGTAAGTAATTCTCATAATGTTAATTCCGGATTTTCTCAGCAGGGACTGCACCAAAAGTGCAGTCCCTTGTTCAAGTAAAAAGCGCGCTATCGAAATGATTAGCGAATTGGCTGCTGTGCGTCTGGGTCTGGATGCGCAAGATCTCTTCGAGCGCTTACTGGCACGAGAAAGAATGGGCAGCACTGGGATTGGCGGTGCGATTGCCATACCTCACGGCCGCATTCCCGACGGCCACCCTCTCACTGGTGTGTTCATGACGCTTGAAGAACCCATCGCGTTTGATGCCATTGATAATCAGCCGATCGATATCCTGTTTGCTTTGTTGGTTCCAGAAAGTGAATGCAAAGCCCATCTAAAGACACTTTCACTGATCGCAACCCGTCTGCATGATCGGACATTTTGTCGACAACTGCGGCAAGCCACCAGCGATGAAGGGTTATACCAACTGATTACCGCCCCGTGAGGAGTGCATGAAACTAATTGTGGTTAGCGGGCGTTCCGGCTCTGGTAAGACTGTTGCACTCCGTGTCCTGGAGGATCTGGGCTATTACTGCGTGGATAATTTGCCTGTGTCCTTGCTACCTCAGTTGGTGCAAGTGGCCTACAGCAAACACTCAGAGTTGGCCGTTAGTATTGATGTGCGCAATCTTCCCGAAAATAGCCAGGAGCTTGAGCGTCTTCTCAATCAGATTCGTCAAGGTAGCGACCTTGAGTTTTCAAGCATTTTTACCGATGCCGACAACGCTACCTTAATTCGACGTTACGGCGAAAGCCGCCGTTTGCATCCCCTTTCCCGGCATCATCTGTCGTTAGATCAAGCGATACAACAAGAGACGCATCTGCTTGCCCCCCTTTCCTCAACCGCAGACTTGCGGATAGATACTACGAGTCTGAGCATCCATGAGCTTAGTGAACAGATTTGTGAGCGGGTTCTAGGGCGTAAGGAAAAAGAGTTAGTTCTGGTGTTCGAGTCTTTCGGCTACAAGCATGGTACTCCGAAAGATGCCGATTTTGTCTTTGATGCTAGGTTTCTGCCTAACCCGCATTGGGTAGCAGAGCTCAGGCCACTAACGGGACTGGATATTCCAGTACAAAGGTATCTGCAAGCGCAACCGGATGTCATGCTCTATACCCAACATATCGAGACGCTTCTCTCACACTGGCTCCCTAACCTGGAACGGAATAACCGCAGTTACCTCACAGTCGCGATTGGTTGTACCGGTGGTCAACATCGTTCTGTTTTTATTACCGAGCAGCTGGCCGCAAGCTTCCGGACAAAAAACAAGACGGTGCAGGTTCGCCATCGCACGTTGGAGAAACAACATGCCGCGCATTGAGAAACACCTGCTAATAGTCAACAAGCTGGGATTACACGCTCGTGCAGCCATAAAGCTGGTGCAACTCACTGCGAGTTATAAAGCCACTGTAATGGTCAGCAACGGCGAGAAAGAAGCAAGTGCCGATAGCGTCATGGGCTTATTGATGCTGGAAGCGGCACAAGGGCAAACAGTGCATGTGACCTGCGAGGGTGAAGATGCTGCAGCGTTGCTAGAGGCGGTAGAACAACTGGTCGCCGCACGTTTTGATGAATCCGAGTGAGCCAATATCAGCGATAAAAAAACCAGCCAAACGGCTGGTTTTTTTATGCTTCTAACGCATCCTTTAAGCGCTTGAGGGCATTTTTCTCAAGCTGTCGAATCCGCTCTGCAGAGACAGCATAATGATCTGCCAGCTCTTGCAAGGTCGCTTTATCGTCATCAAGCCAACGTCGGCGAATGATATGCTGACTACGCTCATCCAGACAGCTCAGTGCATGTGATAGCTTATGTTCTGCATAGTGTTCCCAATCATCATTCTCCAGCGCCAAAGCCATGTCAGATGACTTGTCTTCCAGGTAATGCACTGGGGCATAGGATGAATCCTGTTCATCATCCTCGTAACCGTCAAACGCAACATCCTGCCCGCTCATTCTGGCTTCCATTTCCAGGACTTCTTGCGGGGAAACGCCCAAATCGTTAGCAACAGCCTGAACCTCATCGTGGCTGAACCAACCCAGGCGCTTCTTAGCCTTACGCAGATTAAAAAACAGCTTTCGTTGTGCCTTTGTGGTGGCAACTTTAACCATCCGCCAGTTCCGAAGCACATACTCGTGGATCTCTGACTTGATCCAATGCACAGCAAAAGAAACCAGTCGCACACCAACCGTCGGATCAAAGCGCTTAACTGCCTTCATCAAACCAATTGTGCCCTCTTGAATCAGGTCGGCCTGCGGCAGGCCATAACCTGCATAGCTGCGAGCGATATGCACCACAAAGCGCAAATGAGACATAACCAGCACACGCGCTGCCTCAAGATCACCATCTTGCTGCAGACGTCCCGCCAGAGCGCGCTCCTCTTCAGCCGTCAGCACCGGAATACTGTTAACAGCCTGAATGTAGCCTTCAAGACTACCTTGGGGAACGAGAACCATCGATTGCTGCATAGCCGTCGTCATCATTAACCTCTTCCATTGTTTCAAGCTGGCCGAATACCAGTTGACCCAGCGAACTAAACCCAGTCCGCGATAACAATCTTCTTATATACATAAAAAAGGGGGAACCATGCAAGCTCCCCCGTAAAGACATGTCGTGATGTTCAGCCAGTCAGACATGCGACTGGAGGCAATTGCTCGCTCCAAGTCTAACCCTCATGAATATGACCAGCGCTTTTTAAAAAAGTTCCACTGTCTTGTTAAAAGACCATCGACATCAACTAACCAGGTTCAATTTCGGTGATATGTCTATATACAGAGAACCACGCGGCGGTAATACCTAGCCCCATGCTCCCTAACAACAGACAGCCCCCCTCACCGGCGGACAATCCCATCAAACGAAAATGGCTGTCATAAAGAGCGGCCAGAAGCGTAACCTGATGTTCACTCCACAAGATTAAAACCTCACACAACCACCAGGCCAACATACCACCCATTAGCCCATACCAAAGGCCGAGATAGAGATAGGGACGATAGATGAAACGGTTGGTTGCCCCGACGAGCTTCATGACCTCAATCTCGGCTCGCCGGCTGAAAATGTTCAAGCGCAGGGTGTTGGCAATGGTCAACACCAAACCAATGATCAACAGCGCAGCCATGCCCTGAACGGTGTGACGAATTAGTTCGATCATCCCCTGCAGACGCGCCAACCATTGCAAATCGAGCTTGGCTTGTTCTACTTCACCACCCGATGAATAGCGAGACATCAGCGCTCGCGTAGCGTCAGGGGTACGAAATGCAGCACCCGGTGTAATTTCAATAGCCGCGGGCAGCGGATTTTCACTCAGCGAACTCATTGCATCGGAAAAAGCCGACAGTTGAGAGAACTCCTTCAGTGCATCCGCAGAAGAGATGAATCTGACTTGCTCAACCTGAGAATCTTGTTGAATACGCGCCACTAAAGATGATGCCACGTCGTCAGGGGTGCCTTTCTTCAAGTACAACGTGATCTGCGTTCCTGACTGCCACTGCTGACTAACCGACTCGGCATTCTTTAATGCCACATAAAATACGGCCGGAATCGCCAAGCTGATAGCAATAACGGCGATGGTCATTAATGATGTCAGCGGAGCAAACCAAATGCCGGCCACCGCCGTTTTTGCCTCTTGGATATGGTGGTACAGGAAGAGAGAAACTTGTCGAGAAATAGTGCCGTTATGTCGTTTACGCCTCATAAGGCTCTCCTGCTGAGGTATCGGTTAACAGACGGCCAGCTTTCAATGTCAATACTCGGCAACCACTCTCTCGAATCAAACTCTGATCATGAGAGGCAATCAGCACGGTCACACCAACATCATTGAATTCCGAGAACAAGCGCATGATATCGGCAGCTAATTGGGCATCCAAATTACCGGTAGGCTCATCCGCCAATAGCAAAGGCGGGGTATTCACAATCGCACGGGCAATCCCAACCCGCTGTTGCTCGCCACCAGACAACATCAATGGTAAATAACCTGATTTATCGTGTAATCCCACCTTATCCAAAGCAGCCGAAACCCGCTTTTGAATCTCCGCCGGCGTAAACCCATCAATAATCAGCGGTAGCGCCACGTTATCATAGACAGTCCGATCCATAAGCAATCGGTGATCTTGAAAAATCATGCCTATTTGACGCCGAATATACGGGATATCGCGCCGGGCTACCCGCGTCACATCGTGGCCATTAAAACTGATACGGCCATCACTTGGGCGCTCCATGACACCAATCAATTTGAGCAAGGTGCTCTTTCCTGCACCGGAGTGGCCACTAAGAAAAGCCATCTCACCTTTTGCCAAATGAAAGCTGACCTTTTGTAGCGCCTGATGCCCGCCCGGATAGTGCTTGCTTACTTGCTCGAATCGAATCATGTGTTATGCAAGATCCCTGTTGAACAACGCATCCACAAAATCGTCGGAATCAAATGGGCGCAAATCATCTATACCCTCACCGACGCCGATATAACGTATCGGGATGCCAAATCGGTCAGCAATTGCGAAGATAACTCCACCCTTTGCGGTACCGTCCAACTTGGTCAACGCGAGCCCAGTGACACCGACTGCGTCACCAAACAATTTCGCTTGGCTAAGTGCATTCTGCCCTGTCCCTGCATCCAGAGTTAACATCACCTCATGGGGCGCATTGTGATCCAGTTTTTGCATCACCCGGACGATCTTTTTCAGCTCTTCCATGAGGTGGTTCTTGTTTTGCAGACGCCCGGCGGTATCGGCAATCAGGACATCAATCTGCCTGGCCTTGGCCGCCTGTAACGCATCAAAAATAACCGATGCAGAATCTGCCCCTGTATGCTGGGCTATGACCGGGATTTGATTACGTTGGCCCCACACCTGCAACTGTTCTACAGCAGCAGCACGGAATGTATCGCCAGCAGCCAACATCACACTCTTGCCTTCCATCTGGAAACGCTTGGCTAGCTTGCCAATCGTCGTAGTTTTACCCACGCCATTGACGCCCACCATCAAGATCACGAAAGGCGTTGCCGTGGGCGCAATCGACAATGGTTGGCTGACCGGCTTAAGAATCGTCGCCATTTCTTGGCGCAGCAGATCGTATAGCGCCTCAGCATCTTTCAGCTGGCGCAGCGATGCCTGCTTGGTTAAGTTGCCAATGATCCGCGTCGTTGTCTCGACACCGATGTCCGCCGTCAGCAGTTGAGTTTCCAACTCATCAAACAGCTCATCATCGAGCTTTTTACCTCGAAACAATGCAATGAAACCGGCCCCGAGCGACTCACGAGTACGACTGAGCCCCTGAACTAGGCGTCC
>CAMFKP010000063.1 GCA_945957385.1 uncultured Aeromonadaceae bacterium | reverse complement strand
CTTTAATTGCTTTAATTGCTTTAATTGCTTTAATTGCTTTAATTGCTTTAATTGCAACCAGCGAATCAGAATAAATTAATAACGCCACCAAGGCAGCGATTAAATCACTTATTTAATGCCGGCATATCATTTAAAAACAGAACCAAGATTTGTGATTAAATTAATTTGAAGTTGTCGTTTTATAAATTAGCGGATGCCACCGCTTCCGCACAGCCTTTGCATCATCGGCGCTTAATTAGCGCCGGAAGAATGGCCATCAGACGCACTGCCAACTGGCATGTGATTGCTGCCAGGCCGGGATCAGTGGCCACGCTACCGCGGTTATGCGCGCATAAAAAACGGGCCCCATGAGGCCCGTTATTATATTATGTCGACGTGGCGGTCAGACTTCATCCAGATTGGCAGACATCGAACATTTTAATTGCGCCCAGATTTTTCCCGACTCGGCGCCATAATGACGCACCAACATCCAGACGTCATCGGATTTACCTGCTGCGGCCAATTCACGCAGCTGCTGGTAAAATTTCAGCGCGCCATCACGCGCTAATTTTTCAGCGAAATAAACCCGCCCGACGCGATTATACAGCCCCTGGAAACCATTCAGGATCAGCGCATAAATCGGATTGCCAGAGGCAAAGGCTAATTGGTGATACAGCTGATAATCAAATTCAGCGAAGGCTTCGGCATCGCCATCCAGGGTTTCAGCTTGCGATAACAGTTCAATGACCTGCTGCGGATTATGCTTGACCGCCCCACGCAAGAAAATGGCGCTGATATTGGTCCGCGCCGACAGCAATTGATCGATCAGTTGCGGAAATTTTTCCTGATCCAGACGGGCCAGTGTTTCCAGGATATTTAATCCCGACGTTTCCCAGAAATTATTCACCCGCGTCGGCTTGCCATGCTGGATCGTCAGCCAGCCATCACGGGCCAGCCGTTGCAGCACTTCGCGCAGCGTCGTGCGAGTGACCCCAATCAGCTCGCTCAGCTCGCGCTCTGCGGGCAAAATGGTGCCGGGAGGAAACCGATTATTCCAGATCGATTCAATAATATATTCCTCGGCAAAACCGGCCGGACTCTGCGCTTTAATAACCATGCAAACTCTCTATCCAAAAAATGCAGCCGGATAATAACAGAGGGCTCTAACAAGCAAAAGCGCTGGTGTGACCAGTTTGTGAGCAAGGTGAACAATGCCACGCCGCGTTTGAATGAGGAGGCGTGTCGTGGGCTGGTCATCCGCCGGTCACATACGCACAGACCCATGCCTGTGAGCCGACTCACCACCTGGGCACCCGCGCCATGCCCCCCCTTTCCTTTTACGATAAATGATCGTCTAATCAGGACCTTGTTTGTGTCAGGACTCGAAGATGATCACCTTTATCCGCACCATCAGCCGTCAACGCCCTGCCTGGGGTTTGCTCGCTGCATCCGCCTTTGCTTTTGAACTCTGTGGTCTTTTTTTCCAGCACATCATGGGGCTGCACCCCTGTGTGATGTGCGTCTATGAGCGTCTGGCGTTCATCGGCATTCTGGTCGCTGCCCTGCTTGCGTTGCTGTCACCACAGCGACCATGGTTGCGTTGGTCAGCACTGCTGCTGTGGACCTACTCGGCCTTTCGTGGTCTGCAGTTAGCCCTCAAGCATGTCGATTACCAGCTCAATCCATCGCCGTTCAATACCTGCAGTTTCTTTGCTGAATTCCCAACCTGGATGCCGCTGGACAAGTGGATCCCGTGGATGTTCAATCCCACCGGCGACTGCTCCGAGCGTCAATGGTCGTTTCTGGGCTGGGAGATGCCGCAGTGGCTGGTGCTGATTTTCGCCTGCTACCTGGCCGTCGCCATTGTCATCATGGTGGGTAATCTGGCCAAGGGGCGCTGCTGCCAGTAAGTCACCCGGTCTTGCCATAAAAAACGTCGCCTGCTGGCGACGTTTTTTTATCCGTGTTGAACAACAACCGGGGTCAGGGTTTGGCGCCAGCAAACAGGCGGAAGAAGTTCTCGCTGGTAGTACCGGCAATCTCTTCGACCGAGGTATTACGCAGCCAGGCGACATATTCGGCCACATCGCGCACGTAAGCCGGCTGGTTCTCCTCTCCGCGATGCGGGATCGGCGCCAGATAGGGCGAGTCTGTCTCGATCAGCAGGCGATCTGCCGGCAGCCGGCGCGTGACGTCACGCAGGCGATCTGCATTGCGGAACGTTACAATTCCGGAGATCGAGATATAAAATCCCAGCGCCATCGCGGCTTCGGCCATCTCCCAATCCTCGGTAAAACAGTGCAGCACGCCCCCCACCTCGGATGCGCCTTCTTCGCGCAAAATCTGCAACGTGTCCTGTTGCGCATCCCGGGTATGGATGATCAGCGGTTTGCCCAGCTCGCGGGCAATCCGCACATGGGTGCGAAACGCCTGCTGTTGCAGCTGTTTGTGTTCCGGATGATAGAAGTAGTCCAACCCGGTCTCGCCAATGGCCACGACGCGCGGATCGGCGGCTAAGTGTCGCAATTCAGCCTCACTCCACGGCGTTTCCTGATCCAGCGGATGCACCCCGCAAGAGGCAAACACCTGGGGAAACGGCGCGATCGCCTGCAACATCGCAGGAAACTGCTGCAACGTGACACTGACACACAAACAGTGAGAAACACCGCGCTGCTGCGCCTTATGCAGCACATCAGCGACATCGGCGTGGCGTGAACTAAAGTCCAGCCGGTCCAGGTGGCAGTGTGAATCAACTAACAACATCAGATACCTCGGAATAAAACAGACGACACCAATTGAGCAGATGCAGACCCGGCATGGCCGTGGCAAAGGCCTCCTCATTCGAACGCAGCGCGCTCAGTCCCTGCACTAATGCCAACAAGCGCGCGGTCGGCAACGCCGATAAGCGACCGATAACGCTGCCGGCATCGGACATACGACACTCGGCCATGCTGGCGCCGGTTTGCAGCTTGAGTGCATCCAGCAGTAACAGGTAGAGCCAGTCCAGCCCATAAGGCAACACCGGCTCCAATGCCACCAGCAACGCCGGTAATTTCTGCCGCGCGGCCAGATAATCCGCCAGTGCACTGAACAGTGCCTTGCGCTGAGGATCGCGGCCCGTATTCAAGTATTCCAGCGCCCGCAGCGGGGCACCGTGATTGAGCAACAGATGAATCGGCTCGGCAGCCTCCGCTCCTGGCTGTTGACGCAGCCATTGCAGCGCCACCGCGGTCGCCGGTGCATTAAGCGCCAAACGCTGACAACGGCTGCGGATCGTGGCTAACAGCCGATCCGGAACTTCGCTCAGTAATATGATCAGCGAGCGTCCTGCCGGCTCTTCCAAGGTTTTGAGCAAGGCGTTGGCAGCGGCTTCAGTCAAGCGTTCAGCCTGTTCGATGATCGCCACCTTGCCGGCGCCAAGCTGTGGCGTCGCACCGAGGCGGGCGCTCAGATCACGGATCAGATCCACCCCCAAGGAGCGCTCATTCTCGGCACCGAGGACCAGGAGATCCGGATGGTTGCCATGCTCCAGCAATTGGCAGGAGTGACACTGGCCACAAGGGCCATTCGCCGCGGGATGAGCACATAAGTGTGCCGCCGCCATCTCCCTGGCGAATTGGGGTTGACCCAACCCGCCCGGCCCAGTGACCAGCCAACCATGAGCCAGTCGCCCGCTCAGGAGTTTTTCATACCAAAGCGCCCATGGTGCCGTCAGCCAGGGATACACAGTCTTTGCTCCAGTACCGCGGCAATGGCAGCGGCAACCGCCTCTTCAGGCTGATCGGCCGGGATCACCACAATCGTCGGATCAGCCGCGGCCAGCTCCAGATAACGCTGGCGAGTGCGCTCGAAAAAGCCCAGTTGTTCCAGTTCAATGCGATCCAGCTCACCACGCTGCCGGGCGCGTTGCAGGCCAATTGCGGGATCGATATCCAGATAAAGGGTCAAATCAGGAGCGAAATCCCCGAGCACCGCCTGCTTGATCTGCTTGATCAACGCGGCGTCAATTCCCCGTCCGCCGCCTTGATAGGCCTGCGAGGAGAGATCGTGCCGATCACCCAGCACCCAGTAGCCGGCAGCGAGCGCGGGTTTGATCCGCGTCTCAACCAGCTGCACGCGCGCGGCATACATCAGCAACAGCTCGGCTTGTATCGTCAGCGGTTCGCTATGCACTTCCTTCACGATGGCCCGCATCCGCTCGGCCAGTGGCGTACCGCCGGGTTCACGTGTCAGCTCAATCTGCGCGATACCATGGGTGTGTAACCACTGTGCCACATGCCGAATCGCGGTGCTTTTTCCTGCGCCCTCAAGGCCCTCTATGACGATAAATTTTGGCGTCATCCGTTCTTTCCTAATATGTAGCGTCGTACGGCGCGATTATGTTCATCCAGCGATGTGGAGAAATGGTGCGCCCCACCCCCCTTGGCGACAAAATAGAGATAATTGCTGCGTTTCGGGTGTAATGCAGCATGAATTGCGGCTTTACCCGGCATGGCAATCGGCGTTGGCGGCAGGCCATCAATCAGATAGGTGTTATAGGGATTGTCATCCTGCAGATCGGCACGGCGGATGTTGCCATCATAGCGATCCTTGACACCGTAGATGACCGTCGGATCAGTCTGCAATCGCATCCCTTTGCGCATCCGATTGATAAACACCGAAGCAATCAATGCTCGTTCATCTGCCTTGCCCGTCTCTTTTTCGATGATTGACGCCATGATCAATGCTTCATATGGCGTCTTGTACGGTAAGCCAGGATCGCGCCCCTGCCAGCTTTTTTGCAAATACTCCTCAAGGTGGCGATGGGCCCGGCGCAAGATATCGATATCCCGCGTACCTGCGGTATAGGAATAAGTTTCCGGCAGGAATAGACCGTCGATATTCTCTTGTTCCAGACCCAGCTCGGAACGCACCACATCGGCATCGTCAGGATCAAGTGTGGCTTCGACATACGGAGCCTGATTCAAGGTGCGGATAAAATCCTCAATCCGCCCCCCTTCAATCAGAGTGACTGAAAATAATGCCTCCTTGCCACTGCTGAACAGCACCAGTGCATGGGACACCAACCAACCGGACTCGATGCGGTAAGTTCCGCTCTTGATCTGCCCCAACTCGGGATGCAATTTGAGCCAGACTGCCGTCCAGAACGGTGACACGGGCTCAAGCGCCAAATCGGCTACCAATTGGCGTGCGCTGGTGCCGCGCTTAATCGTAATGTAACGACCCTCACCTTTTAACGGCATCTGATCGAGACGAGAAAACTCGTAATGTGCCCAAAAGGCGTTGACCGTCAGCGCTAAAAACGCAGACAGTAATAGTGCATTACGTAACGGGTGACGTCGCCAGCAAACCCTGCAGCTGGCGAGCAAGCGCATGATCCGGATATTCAGCATCATTAATTCCAGTAACCGGTACAACTTCCATCAACGCATTGGTGATGAAAACCTCATCAGCTTTCATCATGCTTGATAGCGGTTCAGCAACCACTTCTATTCGCAGGCCTAATGCGGCCATTTGTTCCATCACCCAGGCTCGCATGACACCACGAACACCACAGCGGGATAAATCTGGCGTGTATAGTACGCAATCGCGGCGCCAAAACAAATTTGCGGTGACCCCTTCAATGACGGAGCCGCCTTCATTCAGGACAATCGCCTCAGGCCAGCCCGAGCGTTCAATCTCGTCCTTGAGCAATACCTGCTCCAGCCGATTAAGTGTTTTCAAACCGGCCAACATTGATGATGAACCCAAGCGCTGCTGACAGACCCCCAATTTCACACCCTGTTGGCGCCATTGCAGATAATGTTCTGGAAATGGCTGGATAGTAAGCAGCTCACTCTGCTGATTGCAGCCATGAGAGCTATAACCCCGACCACCGCTGCCGCGAGTGAGAACCACCTTAGCGCATGCCAGGTGGTGCCCAGTGGCCATCGTCTTCAGATGGGACACCAGCACATCCTGAGCTGGCAGCAGGAGCTGTAATCGCTGGCAACATTCAACTAGACGTTGCCAGTGATAGGGCCACAGTTGAAGCGCCGAGTCACGAATCTGCAGTGTGGTAAAACACCCATCCCCCAGCATCAAACCGCGATCCATCACGCTGATGGTGTTGGTTTCAACTCCATTGAGCATCCACATGATTATCTCCGGCAAAAAAAAGGCCCGATACCAGGTATCAGGCCCTCCTTGCTATTGAGCGGTATCAGACACGCTTAAAAATCAATGAACCGTTGGTGCCGCCAAAGCCAAAGGAGTTGGACAGTGCATACTCAAAGTGGGCAGATTTGGCCACATGGGGCACCAAATCCAGATCACACTCATCATCCGGCTGATCCAGGTTGATCGTTGGTGGTGCGACCTGGTCACGCAATGCCAGCACCGTGATGATCGCCTCAATCGCGCCTGCCGCTCCCAACAAATGCCCGGTCATTGACTTAGTCGAGCTGACCAGCAACTTGCTGGTATGGGTACCGAACGTTGCCTTGACTGCGCGTAGCTCGGCCAAGTCACCCAGTGGCGTGGAGGTGCCGTGGGCATTCACATAACCAATCTGGTCCGCGCACAAACCGGCGTCCTTAAGAGCATTGGTCATGGCTAACGCCGCACCTGCGCCATCTTCTGGAGGTGCCGTCATATGATTGGCATCAGCGCTCATACCAAAACCGACGAACTCGGCATAGATTTTGGCGCCACGAGCCTTGGCATGCTCATACTCTTCGAGGACCAACACACCCGCCCCATCACCCAGGACAAAACCATCGCGGTCTTTATCCCATGGACGACTGGCCTTTTGTGGTTCGTCGTTACGCGTTGACAGTGCCTTGGCCGCAGCAAAACCACCCATTCCCATTGGAGTGGACGCCTTTTCGGCACCGCCACAGACCATGACATCAGCATCACCATAGGCAATCATGCGCGCTGCGAAGCCAATCGCATGAGTTCCGGTCGTACAGGCTGTGGTTATCGCCACATTGGGTCCACGCAAACCCTTCATGATCGACAGGTGACCGGCCGCCATATTGATGATGGTAGACGGAACAAAGAACGGGCTCAGTTTGCGCGGACCACCGGCCATCAGGCTCGAGTGATTCTGCTCAATGAGACCCAGACCGCCGATACCTGAACCAATAGATACACCAATACGATCTGCGTTCTGTTCTGTCACCTGAAGGCCAGAATCCTCCAGTGCTTGCAGACCCGCCGCAACACCATACTGGATAAACAGGTCCATTTTACGGGCATCTTTACGTGAAATACCGAACTGCTCAGGATCAAAATCCTTAACCAAACCAGCGAACTTGGTCGGGAACTCAGTCGTATCAAAGTGCTCGATGTTGGTAATACCACTCTGGCCGTTCAGCAGGGCCTGCCAAGAAATATCGGCAGTATTGCCCACAGGAGAAAGCATCCCCAGACCGGTTACCACAACTCTGCGTTTTGACACAGGATTGCCTCCGCGAGGTAAAAAAAGAAAAGGGAATAAAAGAAACAAGAGCGGCTTTGTAGGCCGCTCTTGTGAACCGGGAAATTAATCCTGGTTGGAATTGATGTAGTCGATAGCAGCCTGAACAGTGGTGATCTTTTCGGCTTCTTCGTCAGGAATTTCAGTGTCGAATTCTTCTTCCAGAGCCATAACCAGCTCAACAGTATCCAGAGAGTCAGCGCCCAGATCATCGACAAAGGAGGCTTCTGACTTTACGTCTTCTTCCTTAACACCCAGTTGTTCGATGATGATTTTCTTAACGCGTTCTTCAATATTGCTCATGACCTGATTTTTCCTTTAGAAATACGCAATTGCGTGTCGTTGCTGTAGTTTATTCGATTAACGGTACATTGCAAGACTGTTCAACGTGGTCAAACCAGGATTTTAGACATACAACATCTAAACTTTTGCATAGTTATGACCATCATTTATTCATCTTGCTCAGACCATATACATGCCGCCATTTACATGCAATGTTTCACCCGTGATATAACCAGCGTTATCAGACGCGAGGAATATAACGGCCTCAGCTATCTCTTTGGGATCACCAAGGCGGTTTGCCGGGACCTGACTCAGGATGCTGTTACGCTGCTCGTCGTTCAGGGCATGCGTCATATCGGTCTCTATGAAACCTGGGGCAACAGCATTGACAGTAATACCGCGCGAGGCAACTTCACGTGCCAGTGATTTGGTAAAACCGATAAGGCCGGCCTTGGCTGCAGCATAATTGGTCTGACCTGCATTGCCCATGATCCCGACCACGGATCCGATACTGATGATACGACCAAAGCGTTTTTTCATCATACTGCGCAATACTGGTTTGGACAGCCGATATACCGAGCTCAAATTGGTCTCGATGATGTCATTCCACTCATCATCTTTCATGCGCATTAGTAAGTTATCGCGCGTAATCCCTGCATTGTTAACCAGGATGTCCACTTCACCAAACTTGGCTTTGATTTCCGTAAACAACGCGTCAATTGATTCCTGACTGGTAACATTCAATACCAGGCCGCACCCAGCAGCACCCAAATAGGTAGAAATAGCATCGGCACCACTGGCACTGGTTGCTGTACCAACGACTTTGGCACCACCGGCGGCAAATGACTCGGCAATTGCACGCCCAATACCGCGACTAGCTCCAGTAACCAAAACAACCTTGTCAACAAAACTCATGCGATTCTCCACTAAATACGTCTTCATGCCAGCTTGGTTAGAACATCACGGACGGAGGTCGGATCATTGGCTGCAATGCCTTCTACGCGACCATCAATGCGTTTTGCCAGACCAGAAAGCACTTTCCCTGGCCCCATCTCCACCTGGGTGACCACACCTTGATCTGCCATTGCAATGACAGTTTCCGTCCAGCGCACCGGGCTAAACAGTTGGCGGACCAACGCATCTTTAATTCGTACCGGGTCAGTTTCGGCCACGACATCAACGTTATTGATAACTGGGACGACAGGCACGGCAACGACAATGTTCTTAAGCGCTGCCGCAAGCTTTTCAGCAGCTGGCTTCATCAAAGCGCAGTGTGAAGGGACACTAACTGGAAGCGGGAGCGCACGCTTGGCACCAGAGGCTTTCATCAGTGCATTGGCACGCTCAACCGCTTCTTTATGTCCGGCGATGACAACCTGGCCAGGTGAGTTGAAATTCACTGGGGAAACAATCTGCCCTTCAGCTGCTTGGACACAGTTGGCGGCGATAGTGTCATTATCCAAGCCAATAATCGCGGACATAGCGCCGACACCTTCCGGCACGGCCTCTTGCATCGCCTTGCCCCGCAGCTCAACGAGTTTAACTGCGTCTTGGAAATTCAACGCGCCAGCACAAACCAGAGCGGAATATTCACCAAGGCTATGCCCAGCCATAACTTCAGGTGTAGCGCCCCCCAGCTCCTGCCAAACGCGCCACAACGCGACTGAACTAGTCAGTAATGCCGGCTGAGTTTGCCAAGTTTTATTCAACTCTTCGGCCGGACCATTCATCACCAGTTCAAACAGGTCGTAACCTAGTACTTCACTGGCCTCAGCAAACGTTGCTTTAACGGTAGGAAATTCAGCGGCCATCTCGGCCAACATACCTACACTTTGGGATCCTTGTCCCGGGAAGGCGATTGCAAATGTCATCGTTATATCCTTGCAATAGAGGTGAAATCAGAAACGAACCAGAGCAGAGCCCCAAGCAAACCCACCACCGAAGGCCTCCAATAAGACCAGCTGACCACGCTGAATTCGCCCAGAGCGAACGCCTTCATCCAAGGCTAATGGCACTGAGGCAGCAGAAGTATTACCGTGGCGGTCCAACGTCAAGATGACTTGCTCCATCGACATGCCCAGCTTCTTTGCCGTAGCACTGATGATTCGATAATTCGCCTGATGAGGAACAAGCCAATCAAGTTCGCTTTTATCGATACCGTTTGCTTCGAGTGTTTCAATCACAATCTGACTTAGCTGAGTCACGGCTACTTTGAAAACATCATTGCCTTTCATGAACATATAAGCTGACTCAACATCAGCAGCATGGCCACGTTTTGCTTGCGGCAGCTTGAGGAGTTCGCCGTATCGCCCATCGGCATGCAGATGAGTAGACAGGATGCCAGCTTCTTCTGACGCAGCTAACACGACAGCGCCAGCACCGTCACCAAATAAAATAATGGTGCCGCGATCAGCTGGATCACAGGTTCGCGACAAGGTATCAGACCCCACCACTAAAATATGGCGAGCGGTTCCACTCTTTATAAATTGGTCTGCCACACTCAGCGCATAACTAAATCCAGCACAAGCGGCGGCCAGATCAAATGCTGGGACACCTGAACATCCCAACAGAGCTTGTAACTCGCATGAGGCTGCTGGAAATGCATTTTCAGCGCTTGTCGTGGCCAAAATGATCATATCCAGATCACTGGCTTGAATATCAGAGGCATCCAGTGCGCGTAATGCTGCCTGGTAAGCCATGGTGGCTACCGTCTCATTTTCCGCAGCAATATGGCGCTCTTTGATTCCTGTTCGTTCAACAATCCACTCATCACTGGTATCAACCATGCGTTCGAGATCAGCATTGGTGCGTACCATATCAGGCACATAGCTGCCTGTTCCCAGAATTTTACTAAACATAAATTTGATCAGCGCCTATTCAAGGGTAAAGCATCAATCCGCTCAGCAATACGCGCTGGAAGTTGTCGTTCAACCTCGACAGCGGCTTGCAGAATGGCGTTGGTGAAAGCGCTCCGTTCGGCACGCCCATGACTTTTGATTACAATGCCACGCAATCCTAACAAACTTGCCCCGTTATACTGGTCGGGGTTCAGGTGCGAAAGACGACGTTTAAAGAATCGGGTTAACCACGACTGGATCCAACCCGCCCAACCCTTCATTTGTTGATGGCTTGCGCTTGATAATAAACGCACCATCCCCTCTGCGGTTTTAAGCGCAATATTACCGACAAATCCATCACATACGATCACATCGGCAATGCCCTGGAACAGCGCATCACCTTCAATGTAACCACAATAATTAAGTCCCGGAGTCGCCGCTAGTAACTCAGCGGCAGACTTTACCGGAATATTACCTTTATTAGCCTCTGAGCCCACGTTTAATAACGCAATGCGGGGATGGCGCAGCCCAAGGACTTCTTCAGCAACGACTCCGCCAAGAACAGCAAATTGACGCAGATTCTCGGCCTCACAATTGACATTCGCGCCCAAATCCAACAAGACAGATCGAGTACCCGCGATCGTGGGTACACAAGATACCAAGGCTGGACGATCTACACCGGGAATGACTTTCAAGATGTGTTTTGCTATCGCCATCAATGCCCCTGTATTCCCGGCGCTGACACAAGCGTCGGCTTGAGCACCGGCAACGGCTTCTATGGCTCTGCGCATAGATGAGTCGGGTTGATGACGCAGTGCAAAAGCTGGACTTTCGGCCATCGAAACGGACTGCGTAGTATGGACGAAGGACACGTTCGGATGGTGACTTAAGCCATAGGCATCAAGCGCCTCCGCACACATCTCGATATTGCCAAAGAGAAGCAGATTGAGGTGGGGTAAAAGCGACAGTGCCTGCGCGGCGGCAGGCACTGTTTCTGAGGGGCCGTAGTCTCCCCCCATTAGATCTAACGCCAACGTTAGAGTAGACAAGATGAATGCCGCTTAGGAATTAAGCGATAACCTTCTTGCCACGGTAGAAACCGTCTGCAGTGACGTGATGACGACGGTGAATTTCACCAGAGGTCGGATCTACGGTCAGTGCAGAAGCAGTCAGTGCATCGTGAGAACGACGCATACCACGTCTGGAACGGGTTTTACGGTTCTGTTGTACGGCCATTGACCTAACTCCTAATTCGTTTACTTGTTTTTCAGACTGTTCAGAACTGCAAATGGATTCGGACGCTCATCAGCAGGCTCAATAGCACCCCACGACATCTGCATTCCCCCCCGCTTGCAATCATGCTCGGCGTGCATGGGCGCAATCGGCAGGCTGAGGATAAGTTCATCCTCGAGCAGCTCATACAGGTCTATTTCACCATTTTCATCTAACTCGATGAGCTCATAAGCTTCCGGCAGTTCCTCCTCCGCAACTTTGGTGGTTAGCGGAGTGTAGATGAACTCAATATCACACTGATGATCGAAAGCATCGCCGCACCGTTGGCACTCGAGACTGACCCTGGCCTGGGCATGGCCATTCATTACAGTCAATCCCTGGGCATCAGTACCAAAAGAAAGCTCAGCCTTAACATCATCAAGGACATCGATTACAGATTCAGCCAGTCGTACAAACTGTACGCGTTCAACAACCCCGACATAATCAAGGCGTTTCACGGCACAACGGACCGGATCAATCTTAATGGGCAACTTCACCTTTTGCATAGGGCGCGGATGATAAGGCCAGACTCAACGATAGTCAAAGGAAAAACATCTTTTCGGCCCCCTGATATCAAACTTTTTCGCAGCTAGCTATTATAGCTTGTTACATTAGGAGCCTATATGTCGCATCATCGGATTATTCTTGCCTCCAGCTCTTCCTACAGACAAGTGTTATTAGCGCAACTGGGACTCGAATTTGAGACTCAAACCCCTGATATTGATGAAACACCATTCGAACATGAAACGGCTGCGTTATTAGTTGCGAGACTAGCTGAGAACAAGGCTAAACGCGTCGCGCAAGACAATAAAGATGCGATCATCATCGGTTCTGATCAGGTATGCAGCATTGATGGGGAAATTCTTGGTAAACCCGGCTCGACGGATAAAGCCATAGAACAGCTGTCACGTCTAAGTGGCCGCAAAGTTCGATTTGAAACTGGACTTTGCCTGATTTGGAAACAGCGCCAGCAATTAATCGTCGAATCTTTTGATGTTTATTTTCGCACTCTCAGCGTTGAACAAATTCATCGTTATATTACACAAGAAATGCCACTCGATTGTGCTGGCAGTTTTAAGAGCGAAGGGCTTGGTATCGTGCTGTTTCATAAATTTGATGGCCGAGATCCCAATACATTAATCGGTCTTCCTTTGATGGCACTAACCGACATGTTGGCAAATTGGAATATTAAGCTGCCACTTTGAGTCGAGCATAAAAACCAGACAGGTTTCCCTGTCTGGTTTTCCAAGTTAAATGACTTAGACGCTGGCTAGTTTTGTCAAAAACTGGGCCAAATGCGGATCGAGCGGCGCCTCAATGGTCATCTCGTTACTGGTAACAGGATGTTGAAAGGTCAGACGGCTTGCGTGCAAAAACAAACGCGCTAAACCAGCAGACCGCATTTTTTGATCGAAATCCGCATCACCATATTTATCATCACAGGCAATAGGATGCCCGGCATGCGCCGTATGAACACGGATTTGGTGAGTCCGACCGGTAATTGGACTGGCCTCAACTAATGTCGCATCAGTAAATCGCTTTAAAATATGAAAACGGGTCTCAGAGGGTTTGCCGTCCACATTCACACGGACAATCCGCTCCCCCGATTGCAGCACATTTTTCAGCAGCGGCGCATTAACCACACGAATATGAGGTTGCCACTGGCCTCTTACTAATGCGGCATACTGCTTGCGCATTGTTTTGAGCCTTAGCTGTTCATGCAGGTGCTTCAGCGCACTGCGTTTTTTGGCAACCATCAGACAACCTGACGTATCCCGATCCAGTCGATGAACCAGCTCCATAAAGCGGGCTTCGGGACGTAATGCCCTTAAGCCCTCAATAACACCGAAACTCAGGCCGCTACCGCCATGCACAGCCATACCAGCCGGTTTATTCAAAACAATCAGGACCTCATCCTCGAATAGAATTTGCTGCTCGAGGGCCTGAATCGACGAAAGTTTAGCCGAAGGCAATTCGTTAGCTTCAGCAACACGAACCGGTGGAATACGCACTTCATCGCCGGCAACCAACTTGTAATCAGGCTTGATACGCTTTTTGTTAACACGAACCTCACCCTTGCGCACAATGCGATACACCAGGCTCTTAGGGACGCCTTTAAGCTGAGTTTTAAGAAAGTTATCAAGGCGCTGCCCTTCTTGCTCAGCATCAATTACCAGCAGGCGCACTTGTTGATTAGTCATATTCATGACGCCGATTGTACACGAGATAGCGAGCATTGTCGCAAAGCTAAAACGCTACCTTGCTATGCGGCTGGCTAAAATGAAATAATGCCAGCCGTTCAGTGTATCCAACCGGTGTTGAAGTTATGAACAACAGCGGATCTGCCTCGACCCTGAACAGCCCTTTTCCGAACATGCCGAATATGTCATGCATGATTTAGAGGAGCTGCGGCAGGCAGATAGTTACCTGAACCTTGTGGTTGTCATTTATTTTCCCAGGTGCGTAGCCGTGAAGCTTTAGACCTGGTGATGACAACGAGTTGAGCCCTGAGAGCGCCTCATGCATGTCCAACCGGGAGGTTGTCATTACCATGCTGTAGACCCGAGGCCGGCACAATTCGATATGTTCATCGACTGACAACGTTTTATTGATATAGATAACATTTGAGACCTGAATGAAAAGAATGCTAATCAACGCAACTCAGGAAGAGGAGTTGCGCGTTGCCCTCGTAGATGGGCAACGCATTTACGATCTGGATATTGAAAGTCCAGGCCATGAACAGAAGAAGGCAAATATCTACAAAGGTAAAATCACCCGTGTAGAGCCCAGCCTGGAAGCCGCTTTCGTAGATTACGGTGCTGAACGCCACGGCTTTTTGCCATTAAAAGAAATTGCCCGCGAATATTTCCCTGCCAACTACTCATTTTCCGGTCGTCCGAATATCAAAGAAGTGATTCGGGAAGGACATGAGGTGATCGTCCAAATCGATAAGGAAGAGCGCGGGACCAAAGGTGCTGCGCTGACAACCTTTATCAGTCTGGCAGGCAGTTATTTAGTCTTAATGCCGAATAACCCTCGCGCAGGAGGTATTTCCCGGCGCATCGAGGGTGATGAGCGGACTGAGCTGAAAGAAGCGCTGAATGGGCTCGAAGTTCCAGACGGCATGGGATTGATCGTTCGTACCGCCGGTGTTGGAAAGTCGCCTGAAGAGTTGGAATGGGATCTCAATGTGCTCCTCAAACATTGGGAAACGATCAAGAATGCGGCAAATCAAAAGCAGGCACCTTTCCTGATCCATCAGGAAAGTAATGTGATTGTCCGCGCTATCCGTGATTATCTGCGCCGAGATATCGGTGAAATTCTAATTGATAGCCCGCGCGTATTTGAAAAAGCCAAAGAACACATTGAATTGGTTCGCCCAGATTTCATCAATCGCGTCAAGTTGTACACCGGCGAAGTACCGCTGTTCAGCCATTTCCAAATTGAAAGCCAGATTGAATCTGCATTCCAGCGCGAAGTGCGTTTACCTTCGGGTGGTTCAATTGTCATCGATCCGACCGAAGCGTTAACATCTATCGATATCAACTCTGCACGTGCGACCAAGGGCGGTGACATTGAAGAAACCGCGCTGCAGACCAATCTGGAAGCAGCAGATGAAATTGCCCGTCAGCTTCGTCTTCGCGACTTGGGCGGTCTAATCGTCATTGATTTCATCGATATGACGCCGGTAAGGCATCAACGCGAAGTTGAAAACCGCTTGCGTGATGCAGTCCGTCAGGACCGTGCCCGTATTCAACTTGGTCGAATCTCGCGTTTCGGCCTGCTCGAGTTGTCTCGTCAGCGCTTGCGCCCATCGCTGAACGAATCAAGCACCCATGTTTGCCCTCGTTGTATGGGCCGTGGAACTATCCGCGACAACGAGTCCATTGCGCTGGCGATTTTGCGTCTGATTGAAGAAGAGGCCCTGAAGGAGAACACTCAGCAGGTTCATGCTCAGGTGCCTGTTGATGTCGCCGCTTTCCTGCTGAATGAAAAACGCAGTGCGATTCTCAAGCTGGAACAACGCCATCAGGTCCGCATCTTCATCATTCCGAACGAACAAATGCAAACACCGCATTTTGAGGTTGTTCGCGTTCGTGAGGCAGAATCAGATGACGTTCCAAGTTATGAACTCAAGAGCGAGTTGGTTCGTTCCGGGTATGAACCCAAAATCGAGGCTAAGGTTGCAGCAGAGCCTGTAATCCAGGGCTTTACCGCACCAGAGACTACGCCACCGGCTCCGATTGTTCATCCACAAGTCAAAGGCCCTGGACTGTTCAACAAACTGTTTGTCGCGTTGATGGCCCTGTTCCGTAATGCGCCTACCTCCAACGAGGAAACGGCCGTTATTGACAAGAAAAAGGGTGAACGCCGTGATAACAACCGTCGCCGTGATGGACAAAACCGCGATCGTCGCCGTAATGCCGATGCTCGTCGTGACAAAACGGATCGCACGGAGAAAAACGACGAGCCGTCACGTAATGACGACAAACTAGCGCGTGATGAGAAACCGACAACACAACGTCGGAGCCGCGCTGATCGTCAAGAGCGAAGCAACACGAGCGAACCGCGTTCTGAAAACCGCAACGAGCGTCAGCCTAGAGCGGATAAGAGTGCGAAGGGTGAGCGGAAACCGCGTGAAGCCGCCCCCCAAGTTGTCGATGAAGCGGATCTGCAACTTCGTCAGGAAAAAGAGCAAAAAGTAGCTGAACGTCGCGAACGACGCACTATGCGCAAGAAAGTGCGCGTCACCGATAATGTTGATGTACAACCCATGCTGGCTGCGGATGAAACAAACACCCCGGAGTGGACTAGCCGCGATGAACTGCCAACGCAGGAAGTACAACAAGTGGAATCACCGCTGACCGAGCCGGTATTGGCAACGGGCTTCACCTCCGATGCCGCCACCGAGCGTGCGGACGATGCAACTCGCCGCCCACAACGTCGCAAGCGCATCAATGAAGAAGCGCGCAAGCAGCGTCAGGAAAAGAACGAGGATATGCAGGCCGAACAGGCAGCCGTTGCACATGTCGATGTCGCCACGTCCTCTGCAGCCAGTGATGAAGATGCTCAGGAGTCTCGTGCTCCGCGCCGTCGTCGTCGTGGGGACCGCGGCGAAGCCAAACCAGCCGATCAGGTTGAAGAACCGGTTGCGGTAGAAACCGCTGCGGCCGAGATCGCAACGACTGACACGGTAGAGATTGTTGCTGCGGTTCAGAACGTCGAACCGATGGTTGCAGCCTCCCAGGCACCTGAGGAGCCATCTGCAGTGGAAGCGACCGTCACAACGGCAGTGGCTAGCCAGACATCACCGCACAAGCTCGACAAGGTTGCAGGCATTGTGCGCAGAGCGCGTTACGTACAAGCACCGATGACATTGCCAGCGCATATCCCTGCCCTGGCACAACCGGTCGTTGAGTATCCACCGTTTGAGCGGATACCGGTGCACGTCTCTTCACGCAAAGCCTCGGTACGCGATCTGCGCAGTATTGCGTCAGCACCAGCCGGATTACCACGCGAACAAGAGTAAATCGCGGACCCTCGGTCTGTAGCACAGTAAAGCCATGCTCACGCATGGCTTTACTTTATCTATCACCATCATGCCGCAACGCACACAGGCTCTCCCGACCACCGCGTTTATTGTTGATAGTTTTGTATATTTATTCACTACGTCTGCGTTCGACAGTCCTTTATCAGCAAACGACTCCCTTCTTGCACAACGGCTAACAGGTAAGCGTCCCACAACTTCCGTTGTGGTTGATAGCGCGGACAGGCTGTATTTCCCTGCGCTTTACTGGTAAAATTGTTTGATAAAAATCAATTTACCCGCATCGAGCCTATGATCACGGACAAAAAAAATGGAAAAAGAGTACAAAGCGGTGGCTGCGCCATTCACTGCCAGGATTGCAGCATCAGCCAGCTTTGTATTCCGTTCAGTCTTAATGATCATGAGCTGGACCAATTAGATAACATTATCGAGCGTAAAAAACCGATTCAAAAAGGTGAGGCCTTATTCAAGGCTGGCGACGAATTAAAGTCGCTTTATGCAATCCGCTCCGGCACGATTAAGTCGTATACCATCACCGAGCAAGGCGATGAGCAAATAACCGGATTTCACCTCGCCGGTGATTTAATTGGTTTCGATGCTATCCACAAGCAATACCACCCGTCATTTGCTCAAGCGCTCGAAACATCGATGGTCTGCGAAATTCCCTACGACACCCTGGATGAATTGTCTGGAAAAATGCCTAAATTGCGGCAACAGATCATGCGTCTGATGAGCAATGAAATCATGGGTGATCAGGAAATGATTTTATTGCTTTCCAAGAAAAATGCGGAAGAACGCCTTGCCGCTTTCTTATTCCGCTTATCAGTGCGTTATTCTGAACGTGGCTTTTCTCCTCGCGAGTTCCGTTTATCGATGACACGAGGAGATATCGGCAACTATCTGGGTTTGACGGTCGAGACGATTAGTCGTTTGCTCGGACGCTTCCAGAAACTGGAGCTGATCCGCGTTAAAGGAAAATATATCACCATCCTGAACCACTCGTCCCTCTCCGAACTCGCTGGACTAACCGTTTGTATCGGCGAATAAGTTCTATCGACCGGGGTCAATTGTTTCCTATTTGTTGACCCCGCCATCGCTCTTGCTATTGCTTTTCGGTTAACCTGTCCTCACGCTTACTGAAGCGGATATCCGTTTTCATCAGGGGGCAATCATGATCAAGTATCAAAATATTCTGGTCATCATAGATCCAAACATGGAAGCCCAACCGGCATTGTATCGAGCAGCTGAAGTTGCCCGGTTACAAGAGCAGGCGGTGGTTAAGGTTTTCATGACGATTTATGACTTTTCCTATGAAATCACGTCCATCCTTTCCGTGGAGGAACGCGATGAGATGCGTGAAGGTGTCATCGCGCAACGCAAAGCCTGGCTGTCCGACCTCATCCAGCCCTATCAGGATGAAGGGCTGGATATGCAAATCAAGGTGGTCTGGCATAGCCGCCCGCCAGAAGCCATTCTGCAGGAGGTGACGCAGCATCAACACGATCTGGTCATCAAGAGTGCGCATCAACACTCCATCCTAGAAACCTTTATCTTTACCCCGCTGGATTGGCAACTGATTCGCAAATGCCACGCCCCGCTGTTATTAGTCAAAGAACACGATTGGCCAGTTGATGGCAATATCCTGGTGGCGCTGAATTTTAGTGATGAGCCTGAGCAGGCGGAATTGAACCGCAAGTTATTCCACGAGGCAAATCAGGTCGCTCGGCTAGTCAAAGGGCATGTTCACCTGGTGAATGCCGTACCGGCGCCCACCGTCAATATTGCTCTTGAGGTACCAGGCTTTACTCCTGAGATCTATAACGAAGCCATACGCCAGCATCATATCGCCGCCATGGAAGCTTTTGCGCACGAACACCATATCCCAGCCCAGCAGACACATGTACTTGATGGTCTGCCCGAGGATGTGTTGCCGGATTTGGCGGAGCAACTGGATGCCGAGCTGATCATGATGGGCTGCGTAGGACGGACCGGTTGGTCGGCTGCCTTGATTGGCAATACCGCAGAGCAAGTGGTTGACGGTTTGCATTGTGATCTGCTGGTCTTAAAGCCCGACCTGGTTAAACCACGATAACAATCGAGGATTGCCGTCATCCGATGGCCGGCTATAATATGCGGCCAAATTTCATATCGGATGACGGCAGATGTCTGAAGAATTAAGCTCCAAACAAGTCTACAACCTCAACAAACTGCAAAAACGATTGCGCCGTCATGTTGGCGAAGCCATTGCCGACTTCAATATGATTGAAGATGGCGACAAAATTATGGTTTGTTTATCCGGTGGTAAAGACAGCTACGGTCTGCTGGATATTTTATTGAATCTTAAAGCCAGCGCGCCGATTCATTTTGATATTATTGCGGTTAATCTGGATCAGAAACAGCCTGGTTTCCCTACCGACGTATTACCGAATTATCTTGAATCTATTGGTGTCCCTTATCGAATTATCGAAGAGGATACCTATTCGATTGTCAAAGAAAAAATTCCCGAAGGGAAAACAACCTGTTCATTATGTTCGCGACTACGACGCGGCATTCTCTATCGTACCGCGACTGAATTAGGTGCAACCAAAATAGCGCTCGGCCACCACAGAGATGATATTTTAGAAACTTTATTTCTGAATATGTTCTTCGGCGGCAAGATGAAATCCATGCCGCCTAAGCTGGTCAGCGATGACGGCAAACATATCGTCATTCGCCCCCTCGCCTATTGCAAGGAAAAAGACCTCATCCGTTACGCTGACTGGAAAGGGTTCCCAATCATTCCTTGCAACCTCTGCGGCTCGCAAGAGAACCTGCAGCGCAAAGCTATTAAACAGATGCTGCAAGATTGGGACAAGCGTTTCCCTGGCCGCATCGAGATCATGTTCAAAGCCTTGCAAGACGTCGTACCCAGCCACCTACTGGACAATCAGCTGTTTGATTTCAAACAACTGGATCGCCAAACACGCCTTCCTGAGGGCGGCGATATTGCATTTGATAAGCCGGAGATTATTACACCATCGATCAATGATGACGATGATGAAATAACGCAGAATCAACGGTTGGATATTATTCAGATCCAGTAATAAAAAGGCCTGCAATCGCAGGCCTTTTACATCAATTAATTATTTAACTGATTTATCCATCTCTTGCCAATAGCGTTTATTACTTCGGATCATCCCTTGAATTTTACGGACATAACCGTCACCAAGAGTTGAATAACGGTGGAAGCCTTTGGCCAACGCGACCGCATCGAGTGGTTTGACTTCAGCCCGCATATTGGCCCGCAGTTTGCGCATCTGGCTATAGGCCGGATGCGTATTGACGTTGGTCATATAAGCTTGCACAGCTTGTGTTGGCGTTGCGAACTCTTTCACCTCACCACCGCCGTTACGGCGATATGGAGTGACACCACATCCCTTTTCGAAACAATAGTGCCCAAAGAAATTGTTCTGCTTCCGCGCCATACGCGATGTTCCCCAACCAGATTCGGTTGCAGCCTGGCTAATCACCAGCTCTGGCGGCAGGATATCGACACGCACTAAAAGCTTGTCAATGCCCTGATGGTCAGCGGTGATATCATCCAAGCGATATTGCTGCCCCATCGACATCAACCATTCAGATTGCTCATCCGATAGTTCAATGCCGTTTTCAAGTTGGGTGCGCAACCGTTCCAGCTGAGAACGTTGGCTGAGGATGTTCGCAGCCACAGCATCATAGGAAGGCCGTAGATAATCAATAAACGCCTGTTTACGCGCATCAGGATCCTTGATCGATTTAAAATCAGGCGGATCCAATAACGCGGATTGTTGAGTCGGCTCCATGCCGGCAGTCTGGGATACAGTCACTGCGCCGGTATTGCCAACCGCTGCGGGTACCGCAACAGAAAGCAACAACAGAGTCCATAGTCTGGTCATCTTCATGCAACAAAGCTCCCCTTCGGGTGATGAGACGTATACGGCTTAACAGCCGAATGCATCCTTGTCATCACGATGGGATCCAGGCTTTTACGCGCCCAAATCCATTCGAGCCCCAAGCCGAGTGGCATCATGGCTAGGACAAACAGCGCGAGAAAAACCGCTCACATATAACGTAACGGCCAAGCTCGCATGCAAACATGTCAGCAGGGCATACGCCGGTGAACATGTTGGCTATTCCATAACGAACACCGAAGTCATCTTCGGCACACCTACACGACAGCGCAGTAACGGCTGTCACCTCAGCAATGCACCTGGTTACGGGCACCGCCGCGAGGGAAAATCCGTGCCACGGTTACGGAGTCAGGAGATAGCAACAGAAGCCTAAAAAGCAGCATCAAATGCTTCCACAACCCGGCGTGACAATAATTTGTGACTCTTTAATAAACTACTTCCGCCCCAATAGCAAGGATTGCAACCTTTCTTTGCTTTTCTTGATTAAACCGGCATTAACTGCTAGCCATGCTTAAGAAAAAGCCTTTTTGATAGGGAAAGACAAATCGCGCATGATTTTTTTATCATTAGATATCAATGAGTTAAATTAGCATGATGCAATTTATAACCTTTGATAAAAAAGCTCGAATCTACACCATAATTTCATAAATGGTCGTGGTTGCGCTCCAGCATACAGTGCACAGATAGCCATCCGCGCTACCGTCTGTCACTTGCCAACCTTCTTGTTTCAACAAAGCCAAGACCACATGTCATTAGCGCAATAAATCATCGACCCACAACGGCACAGTTACCCCCGCCGGACCATAGATGGCGTGTTGAAAATGGCTGTGCTGTACGGAAGGTTCCAGATTGAACTCCAGGGTATCAGCGCCAGCACGCGACGCCTCCGCCACAAAACCAGCCGCCGGGTAGACGTTTCCTGAGGTACCTATCGCAACAAACAGATCCGCACGCCAGAGCGCATCCATGATCTCATCCATCTGCAATGGCATTTCACCAAACCAAACAATATGCGGACGCAAACTGCAGGCCGGTACACAGCAACGACAGTGAGTCTGCGCTGTGATGTCACTCAGCCAGTCCATCACAAGACCACTATGCACACATCGCACCTTCAAAAGCTCACCATGCATATGCAGCACCTGTGAACTGCCGGCTCGTTCATGCAAATCATCAATATTCTGCGTGATTAACATCACCTGCCCAGGCCAATCGCGCTGTAAACGCGCGATAGCTTGATGTGCCGGATTGGGTTGGACATGCGCCAGCTGGGCGCGTCGCTGGTTATAAAAGCGCTGCACCAGCGCCGGATTGCGCGCAAAGCCTTCTGGAGTCGCCACATCCTCGACCCTATGCTGCTCCCATAACCCATCGCTAGCCCTGAACGTCGCAATCCCCGACTCTGCCGATACGCCGGCGCCAGTTAGAATGACGATACGCGCAGTTGGTTTCATCAATAGCAACTCCATAAATGAAAAAGCCAGGCATCGCCTGGCTTTTAATCAATCAACGTGGTTATTCATCACTCTCGTCAGCTAACTCGCGTGGCGTGGCATGTTCTACCCGTGCTTTGAGCTTTTGCCCTGGGCGGAATGTCACCACACGACGTGCACTGATTGGGATATCCTCGCCAGTCTTCGGATTGCGTCCTGGGCGTTGGCTCTTGGTACGCAATTCAAAGTTACCAAAGCCAGAGATCTTGACCTGTTCACCCGCTTCGAGCGACTGGCGGATCTCTTCAAAAAACGCCTCCACCATATCTTTGGCATCACGCTTGCTCAGCCCAAGTTCGGTGAAGAGGTGTTCAGCTATATCGGCTTTGGTCAGCGCCATAGATCAATCCCTCAAAGATGCGTTGAACTCACTACAGAGACCCTCAACCACCTTGGCCACGGTGTCGGCAATCTCTTTATCTTCCAAGGTTCGCTGAGTGTCCTGAAGGGTCAGGCTGATTGCCAGACTCTTTTTCCCTTCTGCCACACCCGGCCCTTGGTATATGTCAAACAAGTTTATTCCAACTATCTGATTTCCGCCAATTTTTTTGGCGGCACGCAGAATTGAGTCCGCAGCAACGGTCTGATCAACCACCAAGGCCAAATCTCGGCGATTAGCAGGGAAACGTGAAATTTCGCCGGCCAATGGAATTTTCGCCTGCAACAATGCATCCAGCTCCATCTCGAATACGATGGCCTTGCTCTTGAGACCGAGTTTCTTCTCCAGACTTGGATGCACAACACCAATCCAGCCCATTGCTACCCCATCGCGCAGGATACGGGCAGACTGACCAGGATGCAGCGCCGGATGTACATCCGCCACAAAGCTGAAGCGCTCTTTATCACCGGTCAACTCAAGAATGGCCTCGACATCACCTTTCAAATCGAAGAAATCCGCTGCACGTGTCGGCAACGCCCACTGCTCGTCAGAGAGGTTACCCGTGATGATCCCAGCCAGCATAGGCTCCTGGCGGATACCATTTTCAGCGGCTTCATCTTTGATGAAACGCAGGCCGCTTTCAAACAGACGCACTCGTGGCTGTTGGCGATTCTGGTTATAGACTACAGCGCTGATCAAGCCAGGCCACAGCGAGACCCGCATCGCGGACATGTCGGCAGAGATCGGGAACGGCAACACGATGGGATCCTGCTGCGGGAACAGCAAGGCCATCGCCTTCGGCTCAACGAAGCTATAGGTAATGGCCTCATGGTAGGCCCGATCAACCAACAGATGACGAATACGCTTGAGCGGCAAATCCGCTTCACGCTGCTCGTTCATGCTCAAATGAGCGACTGGCGGAACGTTCGGGATGTTGTTGTAACCATAGATCCGCGCCACTTCTTCGATCAGATCTTCTTCGATGGCGATATCAAAACGCCAGCTTGGCGAACAGGCTTGCCAGCCTTCGGCTGTCGCCTCGACTTGCAGACCCAAGCGGCTGAGGATCTCGGTCACGGTTGCATCATCAAATGCCATACCGACAACGCGAGTCAGCTTGTCCCGGCGCAGCGTGATCTTCTCCGCCTTCGGCAGTGCATCCTGACTGGTTACGTCCAGCACAGGGCCTGCTTCACCACCACAGATTTGCAGCAGCAGCTGACTGGCTCGCTCCATGGCTCGCGCCTGCAGCGCGTAATCGACGCCACGTTCGAAACGATGTGACGAATCGGTCGTCAGACCATAACTGCGTGCCCGGCCTTTGATGGCCAAGGGGCTAAAGAAGGCACATTC
>CAMFKP010000062.1 GCA_945957385.1 uncultured Aeromonadaceae bacterium | reverse complement strand
GATACAGGCGGTGGCATAGATCTCTTTTTGCAGCACCATGGGCACTTCCCGGGCCAGGACATCGCGGATCAGACCGCCGCCGGCACCGGTGATGACGCCCATGACGACGGCGACCATGCCGGAGCTACCGAACAGCAAGGCTTTTTTGGCACCGATGACGACGAACAGTGCCAGACCGAAGGCGTCGGCCACCGGCAGCACATACCAGGGCAGACGGCGCGGTACCCGTGCCAGCCACATGCCAAACGCGGCGGTGCCAAGAATCACCCACAGGTAGGTGGTGTCCTGGATCCAGAAAATCGGGCTGGCGCCGATCAGCAGATCGCGGATGGTGCCGCCGCCGATCGCGGTGACCGCGGCCAAGACGATGACACCGATGGCATCCATGCGCAGGCGGCCGGCCACCAGCACACCGGAGAAGGCAAAGACCGCGGTACCAAACAGGTCGAACAGATAGACAAGTTGATCAATCAGAGGGCTATTCATCACTCACAAACGTTTAACAGGCCGGACGTGGCGGCGATTGTAAGAACTCGGCCCGGTCAGGGCCAGCGGAAAGTGCCATCGTCCGCGCTGAGGAGCAGTCTGCGGCTGGCACTGTGGTCAGATGACGCCTAATGTGGCGGCTCATGGCGCGCCTCGGCGATGCGCTGACACAGCTCCTCGACGCCGTCGAGGGTGCGTGGTGTCAGGCGCTGCAGGCGATCCGGCTGCAGCGTCTTGAGCTGTTGATGCTGGACCGCCGGCAGGTTGGGCCACTGTTGCCAGTGTCGCAGGCTGTCCGCCCCCTGTACGCTCAGGATCAGCTCCGGCTGCTGCAGCAGGACACGTTCGAGATCGACTTGCGGGTATGCCACCAGGCTGTCGGCAAACGGGTTATCGCCACCGCACAGCGCGATCGCATCCTGGATCCAGCCGCCACGCGCCACCGTGGTCAACGGCGGGTTCCACAGCTGGAAGAACAGGCGCACCGGGCGCTGCTGGCGTTGCTGCTGCCGCAGTCGTGCCAGACGTTGCTCCAGCGACGCGGCGAGGGCGTCGGCCTGCTGGCGATGGCCGGTCACCGCGCCAAGCCGGCGCAGATCGGTGGGCAGATCGTCCAGATGCGCCGATTGCATCTCCAGCACCGGCAGTTGCCACTGCCGCAGCTGATCGCGCAGCGTCTGCTGGTAGCCATCCCAGACGATGACCAGGTCCGGCTGCAGTGCCAGCAACCGTTCGAGATTGACGCTCTGATAGCTCGCGACCTTCGGCAAGTTGCGCACCGACTGCGGCCAGTCACTGGCCTCATCCACCGCAATCACTTGGGCTCCGGCGCCGATGGCGAACAGCTGCTCGGTGATGTGGGGCGTCAGGCTGACAATGCGCTGTGGCGTTGCCTGCACGCCGCCGGCCAGCAGACACAGCATCCAGAGGCCATGGCGCAACCAATGGGGTTTATCGGGCCAGGTGAACATAGAGATTGAGTCCGCTACACAGCGCCAGTGCCAGCCAGCAGACCAGGCTCAGCGCCTGCAGGCGCGATAACACCCGCCGCGGTGTCGTGACATCCGGCTCTTGCTGGCCACCGAGCACGGCGAAACGCTGTTTGTGTTCGTCATAGAAGCGCGGCCCGCCGAGGCGCACATTCAAGCCGCCGGCGACCGCCGCCAGCAGGGCTCCCTGGCCGCGACTCGGCCAATGGGCGGCACCACGCCAGGCTTGGGTCAGCGCGCGGCCACCGCCGGGGAAGCCACCGAGCAACAGCACACACACTGCGGCCGGCACGACACACAGCAGGCCATAGAGACGGCAACTGATTTCACCAAACAGCCGGTTACGCTGCAGTTTGACGCTGAAGGCCTGATTCATCAGCTGCAGCAGCCGCATGCACAGTGCCGCCTCGATCCCGGCCAGCAGATACCAGAACAGCACGGCCGCCCACTGTCCGCTCCAGCGCAGGATCAGGCTTTCGCTGACGGCCTTGCAGATCCCCATCAGGCTGAGCTGACGGGTTTCACGCCGCACCAGCGGGGCCAGTTGCAGTCGGGCCAGCGGCAGTTTGTCCTGGCGCAGCAACGGACGCAGTGCACTCACCTGTTGGCCCAGCGGCTTCAGTTCCAACAACCAGACCAGCAACAGCAGATCGAACAAGCCTTCCGACAGCGACAGGTTGCGCAGCGCCCAGCAGGCGGCCAGCGCAGGGATCAGGACCACCAGCGGTGTCAGCAAGCCAGCCAGCCACTGCTGGGTGGTGTGGTGTCCGGGTCGGTTGACCTTACGTGCCAGCTGTTCCAGCGCCGGTACCAGTGCCGAAGGACGAAATCCGGCCGGTAGCGGCAGCAGCCACTCCAGCGCGATGGCGCAGACGGCGATGGGCAGAGGCTGGGACAGCAACGTCCAGAGCGCTTCGCTGTGGTACATCAGGCCATCCGTTGCAACATCGCCACCACCATGGCTGAGGAGTGACGGGCCGCCACCTCGAGATAGGCCTCGAAGGAGTCAGGAGACTCTTTGCCGGCGATATCAGATAGCGAACGGGTGACTACAAACGGCACCTGGAACTGATGGCAGACCTGGGCGATGGCGGCGGCCTCCATTTCAACGGCCGCCATGGTCGGGAAGTCGGCACGGGCCTTGGCGACGCGGGCCGGATCGCACATGAACAGATCGCCGGTGCAGATTAACCCTTCCTTGCAGCGAATGCCGTCGGCCATTGCACTGACGGCATCGCGTGCTATGGCTTTGAGGCGTTCATCGGCGACAAAGGCTGCTGGCATGCGCGGTACCTGGCCGATCTCGTAGCCAAACGCCGTGACGTCGACATCGTGGTGGCGGACCTCTGACGAGATGATGACATCACCGATATGCAGCTCGGGATCGAAACCACCGGCTGAGCCGGTATTGATGACGCACGCTGGCGCGAAACGATCCAGCAACAGCGTGGTGGCCACCGCGGCCGCGACTTTACCGATGCCTGACAGCGTCAGAACCACGGACTGGCCAGCCAGGGTTCCGCTGTAAAATTCGCAACCACCAAGTTGCAGTGTGGTCGGGTTTTCCAGTTGGGCGCGCAGCAACGCCACTTCCTGCTCCATGGCGCCAATGATGCCGATTGTCATAAGAGTCTCATCTTTTGTGTCGATAAAGGTGGCGCGCATGATAACACCGCGGCTTCGGCCGTCGCAGCCACAGGCAGCAGATTTCGTTAGATAACCTTGCTAAATCGATTCAATACACCGTTAAGCTCAGGTTAACCCTGAGGGATTAACATGACTCCTAACTCAGATTGTTGCAGGCACGGAGGCCACATCCATGCAGGTTTGCCGTTCAACGGCCGCCTGATAACGACTTCCGGAGACCTATTGCATGTCTATCCCTTCATTGCCGATCCCGTATCGAGCGCTGTGGTCAGGAGCGCTGGTCGCGGTGCTGCTGACGGCGGTCGCCATTCCCGTGGCTTATCTGCTGGCCCGCCAACATCAGGAACAACGCTTGCAGCAGCAGTTACGACAGGCGGGTGAATCGCTGGATCTGGCGATCACTCAAATGGATGGCGCCCTGCAACGGCTGTCGACCTGGGATGGGCAGTGCGACTTGGCGCAACTGCGCGAGCGCCGGCGCGAGCTGACACGCCTGCCCGGCGTCATCGATTTCATTTTTCTGGATGCCGACCGCCGCCAGCTTTGTGGACGCGCTGATGAGCCGCAGGCCTTTGTCGATCAGGATATTCCTGATGTCAGCGGCATGGGGCATCTAGCGGCCGCGGCGTCACCGCTGACCGGTGAGTCGGTATTTCATCTCTATCGCCCGTTGCCCAGTGGTGGATATGTCATGGCACGCCTGCCGGCCCACTGGTTGCAAAGCCGTACGCTGGCGATCTCTACATCGCTGGCGGGGGGGTATTACGGCCTGATGGATCGCCAACAAGACGAACCACTGGTGCTGGTAAACTGGCAACCCAAACACGGCATCAGCAATTTGTTGCTGACATCTCAGTCGGATACGCGCTATTACGCGGAACAGCGTGGCCAATCCTGGATCCAGAGCTGGAATCTGCTGGCCGCCCCCAATCTGAGTCTGGTGCATGTCGTGGAGGCCGCTCGTCTACAGCAGATGCCATGGCAGGGCTGGCTCTGGCTGGCAGGCCTGTTTGTGGTTAGCTGGGGCGTCAGCAGTACCGGATTGTGGCTGTGGTGGCGTCATGCGCCCGATCCGCGTCGGTTATTGGCTGTGGCGATGAAAAATGGCGAGTTCTTCAATGTCTATCAACCGATCCGCGATGGCCGAGATTCATGCTTGTGCGGCTTTGAGGTGCTGATGCGCTGGCGCAGTGCCAGCGGCATCATAGGTCCGCAACATTTTATTCCGATGGCCGAGGAGACCGGCCTGCTGGTGGAGATGACGCGTCGTCAGATCGAGGAGGCGATAGCGGCGCTGCAACCGTTGATTGCGCTGCAGCCGGAGTTGAAGGTGTCATTCAATATCAGTATTGACCACCTGAAGGATGAGCAGTTTGTACAGCAAAGTGCCCTCTGGCGGCAGGCGATCCCGAATCTGGTATATGAAATCACTGAAGGCAACATGGTGGCCGCCCATGATGCCCGTTTATTGGCCGCGCTCCATCAGTTACGTGACCATGGCATCCGTCTGGCGGTAGATGACTTCGGGACCGGCTATAGCAGCCTTGCGTATCTGCAATCGCTGCCGCTGGATATCCTCAAGGCCGATCGCTGCTTCGTTGCCGCATTAGGCTCGGACTCGGTCAACGCGACGATTCTGGAAGCCATCATTCGCCTGGCCCATCGGCTGCAACTGGATGTGGTTGCCGAAGGGGTGGAGGAAGCGCGTCAGGTGGCTTGGCTCAATCAACAGGGGGTGACGTTGCAGCAGGGCTGGTGTCACGGCTATCCGTTACCGATTTATGAAGGGCTCTTGCTGTGGCGCAAGGAGCTGTCCACGCAGCTGATGAGGCCGTCGCAGAACTGCCCGCGCTCTGCCGCCTGATCGTTCCCAGCTTGACTGATGTGGAGTGCCGCCCGTATCACAGAAGGCAATTAAAAAGAATTTGCATGAACATGCATATTTGGTACAAATATATGCCGTTTGTGGCAGGAGGCCATGACGGCATGTGCCAAAATCAGAGTCAATTGACGTTAAATGCGCTTTTTTTCCGTTTTTTCTATTCACTCTCGGACTGGAAAAAGCGGAGTGGGCAGCATAAAACTCTGAAATTTAACCATTCGTTAAACTTTTAGTGTGTAAAAAAGACGTTAACGCCTACGGGATTTTGATAAGGCAGTTGATTTGGCGAGGATAAATCCGTCAGTCACCACGGTCAAAAACGATGCAATGCGCACCGAAGTGGTGATTGTTGTTTAACTTGTTGAATTTATATGGCTTTTTTGGCTTTCCCCTACCGGGTTGCCGGCGGGGGGCTTGCCTTGAATTGGGGCGGGAATCACAGTATATTCGCCCGTTACAAGCCCACAGAGTGACAGCCAAGCTGGCAGAAGCCGGCTTTTTTTCTCTGCGGATGGACCCGAGATAGATTGAGAGGATTCAAGCGTGATGGAATCGGCGGTACCCCAGCGCCAGGGCCTTTACGACCCTGCGAATGAACACGACGCCTGTGGTGTTGGCTTTGTGGCCCACATGAAGGGGCAGAAGAGCCACAGTATCGTTGAACAAGGATTGTTGATCCTGAAGAATCTGGATCACCGCGGTGCGGTGGGTGCTGACCCGTTGCAGGGTGACGGCGCCGGTATCCTGATTCAGATCCCGGATCAGCTGTATCGTGCCGAGATGGCCAAGCAGGGTGTGGAACTGCCTGCTAATGGCGAATACGGTGTTGGCATGATCTTCCTGCCGAAGGAAGCGGCGTCGCGTCAGGCCTGTGAAGAAGAGATCGAACGGGCGATCCGTGCCGAAGGACAAGTGGTGCTGGGCTGGCGTGATGTGCCGGTCAATGCCGACTGTCCTATGTCTCCGGTGGTGAAGGCCAAAGAGCCGGTCATTCGTCAGGTTTTCGTCGGAAGAGGCGCCGACGTCCTGGTTACTGACGCACTGGAACGTAAGCTGTATATCATCCGCAAACGTTGTTCTCATGCCATTCGCGCCCTCAAGCTCAAGCACTGTGGCGAATTCTACGTGCCGTCGTTCTCGGCACGGACTGTCAACTACAAGGGGCTGCTGCTGGCCGATCAAGTCGGTCTGTATTACAACGACCTGGTTGATGCGCGCTGTGTTTCTGCGCTGGCTCTGGTTCACCAACGCTTCTCCACCAACACCTTCCCAACCTGGGATCTGGCCCATCCGTTCCGCATGATTGCCCACAACGGGGAAATCAACACGGTGCGTGGCAACGTCAACTGGATGCGCGCTCGTGAAGGGGCCATTACCTCGCCGGTGTTGGGCAACGACCTGAACAAGGTGTGGCCGCTGATCTATCCGGGGCAGTCTGACTCTGCGTCGTTTGACAACGCGCTGGAACTGTTGGTCATGGGCGGTTACTCGCTGGCCCATGCGGTGATGATGATGATCCCGGAAGCCTGGGAAAAGCACAACACCATGGACAACAAGCGCCGTGCTTTCTACGAATACCATGCGGCCATGATGGAGCCGTGGGACGGTCCGGCGGCGGTGGCGTTCACCGATGGTCGCCAGATTGGTGCCACGCTGGATCGTAACGGTCTGCGTCCGGCCCGTTATCTGGTGACCAAGGACGACCTGGTGGTCATGGCCTCAGAATCGGGTGTCCTGCCGATTGAGGACTCCCGTATTGCCCAGAAATGGCGTCTGCAACCGGGTAAAATGTTCCTCATCGACATGGAACAGGGGCGCATCATTGATGACCAGGAGCTGAAAAACTCCCTGGCCAATGCCAAGCCGTACGCCGAGTGGATCGACAAGATCCGCATCAAGCTCGATGACATTGAAGGCGATGTGACTCCTGTCAATCATGAAGCCGGTCTGCTGGATCTGCAGCAGGCGTTCGGTTACACCCAGGAAGACGTCAAGCTGCTGATGACGCCGATGGCCGAGAATGGTGAAGAAGCCATCGGCTCCATGGGTAACGACTCGGCATTGACCGTGCTGTCGAAGAAAGAGAAGCCGCTGTATAGCTACTTCCGTCAGCTGTTTGCCCAGGTAACCAACCCGCCGATCGACCCGATCCGCGAAGAACTGGTCATGTCGCTGGTCTCCTTCGTCGGTCCGAAGCCGAACCTGCTCAACAGCACCGACATCAATCCGCCAATCCGCCTGGAGCTGGCGCAGCCGGTGATTTCTGCCAAGCAGATGGAAAAGATCCGCAACATCGAGCAGTTCACTGGCAACAAGTTCCGTTCCCACGAGCTGGATATCACCTATCCGCTGGCATGGGGCAAGGAAGGGATCGAAGCCCGTCTGGCGACGCTGGCGGCCGAAGCCGAAGATGCCGTCAAGGGTGGTGCCAACATTCTGATTCTGTCGGATCGCAAGATTGCCAAGGGGCAACTGGCGATTCCGGCGCTGCTGGCGACTTCCGCCGTGCATCAGCGCCTGGTCAAGCGGGGTCTGCGTACCAGCACCGGTCTGGTGGTGGAAACCGGCTCGGCCCGTGAAGTGCACCATTTCGCGCTGCTGGGCGGCTATGGCGCCGAAGCCATTCACCCATGGCTGGCGGTCGAAACGCTGCGTGCCATGGCACAAGGCGATGCCGAGAAGGCAGATAAGTACGTCAAGAACTTCACCAAGGCCGTCGGCAAGGGGCTGTGCAAGGTGATGTCCAAGATGGGCATCTCCACCTACATGTCCTACACCGGCGCGCAGATTTTCGAAGCGGTCGGTCTGCAAAAGGCGTTTGTCGAGAAGTACTTCACCGGTACCCCGTCCAACGTGGAAGGTATCGGCCTGTTCGAAGTCGCTGAAGAGGCGATCCGTCAGCATGAAGCCGCGTTCTCCAGTGATCCTGTGCTGGCAGACATGCTGGATGCCGGTGGCGAATACGCCTTCCGGATCCGCGGTGAAGAACACATGTGGACGCCGGATGCGATTGCCAAGCTGCAACATGCGACCCGCAGCGGCAAGTTCGAAAATTACAAGGAATACGCGCAGATCATCAACGATCAAACCAAGCGTCACCTGACGCTGCGTGGCCTGTTTGAATTCAAGAAGGCGGCCGAACCGGTACCGCTCGAGGAAGTCGAATCAGCCAAGGAGATCGTCAAGCGGTTCGCGACCGGCGCCATGTCACTGGGTTCTATCTCGACCGAAGCGCACACCACGCTGGCGGTGGCGATGAACCGTATCGGTGGCAAGTCCAACACCGGTGAAGGTGGCGAAGACGCCAACCGTTTCATCCCGGTTAGCCAGCCGACACTGCTGTCCGAAATCATCGGCAAGTCACGCATCGAGCGCGATCTGGAACTGCAACCGGGTGACAGCCTGCGTTCTGCGATCAAGCAGGTCGCCTCTGGCCGCTTCGGTGTCACCACCGAATACCTGGTCAACGCCGACCAGATTCAGATCAAGATGGCGCAAGGCGCCAAGCCGGGCGAAGGCGGTCAGCTGCCTGGACACAAGGTCTCCGAATACATCGGTTTCCTGCGTCACTCTGTGCCGGGTGTAGGCCTGATCTCTCCACCGCCGCACCATGATATCTACTCCATCGAGGACTTGGCCCAGCTGATCCACGATTTGAAGAACGCCAATCCGGTGGCCTCCATCTCCGTGAAGCTGGTGTCGGAAGTCGGTGTCGGTACCGTGGCGGCCGGTGTCTCCAAGGCCAAGGCCGACCACGTGGTGATCGCCGGTCATGATGGCGGTACCGGTGCGTCGCCGCAGTCCTCCATCAAGCATGCCGGTACGGCATGGGAGCTGGGTCTGGCCGAAACACAACAAACGCTGGTGCTGAACCAACTGCGTAGCCGTATCCGCGTGCAGGTTGACGGTCAGATGAAGACCGGGCGTGACGTGGTCATCGGTGCCCTGCTGGGGGCGGACGAATTCGGTTTCGCCACCGCGCCGCTGGTGGTGGAAGGTTGCATCATGATGCGTAAGTGTCACCTGAACACCTGTCCGGTGGGCGTGGCGACACAAGATCCTGAGCTGCGCAAGCGCTTTACCGGTCAGCCGGAACATGTCGTTAACTACTTCTTCTTCGTCGCTGAAGAAGTGCGTCAAATCATGGCCGAGCTTGGCATCCGCAAGTTTGAAGACCTGATTGGCCGCTCCGATCTGCTGGACAAGCGTGCCGGTGTTGAACACTGGAAGGCTCAAGGTCTGGACTTCTCCAAGATCTTCTTCCAACCCGCGGTCGCCGACAGCGTTGGTCGCAAGCATTCTGATACCCAGGATCACGCTCTGTACAAGGCGCTGGATAACCAGCTGATCGAACAGGCTCGTGTTGCCCTCGACAAGGGTGAAGCGGTGCGCATCGAACTGCCGGTGAAGAACATCAACCGTACCGTCGGTACCATGCTCTCTGGCGAAGTGGCCAAGCGTTACGGTAATGCCGGCCTGCCGACAGATACCATTCACGTGCGTTTGAATGGTACTGCGGGCCAGAGCTTTGGTGCCTTCCTGGCGCACGGTATTACGCTGGAGCTGGTAGGCGAAGGCAACGACTATGTCGGTAAGGGGCTGTCCGGTGGTCGTATCGTGATCCGTCCGAGTGACGATTTCACCGGTGAACCGTCCGCAAACATCATCTGTGGCAACACTGTGATGTACGGGGCGACAGACGGGGAATCCTTCCTGTCAGGCGTCGCCGGCGAGCGTTTCTGTGTGCGTAACTCCGGTGCCACGGCTGTGGTCGAAGGAGTGGGCGATCACGGTTGTGAATACATGACCGGTGGCACCGTGGTGGTACTGGGTCAGACCGGCCGTAACTTCGGTGCAGGGATGTCCGGTGGTATTGCCTACGTCTTCGACGCCGATGATACCTTTACCGAACGTTGCAACCTGGCCCAGGTCGCCCTCGACCGCGTGCTGCCAGCTGTCGAGCAGAGCCTGGATGAGCCGCGTCACCGCGATCAGGCCGATGAAACGCTGCTGAAGGGGCTGATCGAGCAACATGCCGCCCTGACCGGGAGCCCGCGTGCCAAGGCCATGCTGGCCGATTGGGACAACTGTCGCACCAAGTTCGTCAAGGTCTATCCGAATGAGTATCGCCGTGCCCTGAAGGAACTGGCGGCGGCCAAGCAACAAGAGCAGAAGGAGATTGCGTAATGGGTAAGCCAACCGGATTTCTCGAATTCGAGCGAGTCAAAGAGAGCTACGCGCCGGTTGCAGAACGCGTCAAGCACTATGGCGAGTTCGTGCCGACCCTGACCGTAGAGCAAGCCACACAACAGGGTGCCCGCTGCATGGATTGCGGCATCCCGTTCTGTAACAACGGTTGCCCGGTGAACAACATCATTCCGGACTGGAATGATCTGGTCTATCGCGGCAAGTGGGAGCAGGCCATTCGTGTCCTGCACTCCACCAACAACTTCCCGGAATTCACCGGTCGCATCTGTCCGGCGCCGTGTGAAGCGGCCTGTACCCTGGGTATCAATGCTGCACCGGTGGGCATCAAGTCCATCGAGCGTTCGATTATCGACCGCGCGTGGGAGAGCGGCTTCGTCAAGCCGCAACCTGCTAGCGTACAGACCGGCAAGAAAGTGGCGGTCGTCGGTTCAGGCCCGGCGGGTCTGGCGGCGGCCCAGCAGTTGGCGCGTGTCGGTCACGCGGTGACGGTGTTCGAGAAGAACGACCGCATCGGTGGTTTGCTGCGCTACGGCATCCCGGATTTCAAGCTGGACAAGTCAGTGATCGACCGCCGTGTCGCCCAGCTGGTCGCCGAAGGTGTCACCTTCCAGACCAAGACGCTGGTTGCCGACGACAAGCAACTGCCTGCCGGTGTGGTCAATGATGCGGTCACCGTGGTGACGCCGGCCGAGCTGGATGCGCAGTTTGATGCGGTGATCCTGGCCGGTGGTTCCGAGACGCCGCGCGATCTGCCGGTACCGGGCCGTGAGCTGGCCGGTGTGCACTTTGCCCTAGAGTTCCTGATCCCGCAGAACAAGGAAGTCGCCGGCGATGCCAAGAACGTCATCAATGCCGCAGGTAAGCATGTCGTCGTTATCGGTGGGGGCGATACCGGTTCTGACTGTGTCGGTACCTCGAACCGCCATGGCGCCGTTGCCGTCACCCAGCTGGAAGTGATGCCACAACCGCCGGAGCAGGAAAACAAGGCGCTGACCTGGCCGTACTGGCCGCTGAAGCTGCGTACTTCCAGCTCCCACGAAGAGGGCTGCGTGCGCGAGTTTGCGGTCTCTACCAAGGAGTTCATCGGTGAAAACGGCAAGCTGACCGGCCTCAAGCTGGTGCGTGTCGAGTTCAAGGATGGCAAGCTGGTCGAGATCCCGGGCTCCGAGTTCGAACTGAAGGCCGATCTGGTGTTCCTGGCGATGGGCTTTACCCAGCCGCTGGCCAAGGTGCTGGACAGCTTCGGTATCGACAAGGATGGCCGTGGCAATGCCAAGGCGACGACCGATGGAGCGGGCTGCTATGCCACCTCCAAGCCTAAGGTGTTTGCCGCCGGTGACATGCGCCGTGGTCAATCCCTGGTGGTCTGGGCCATTCGCGAAGGCCGTCAGTGTGCCCGCGAAGTGGATCAGTTCCTGATGGGTAGCAGCACGCTGCCACGCTAAACGCCAAATGGCGCTACGCTGCAAAAACCCGCCGTCGAGGCGGGTTTTTTTATGTCGGCAAAATAGAAAACCACTGTGGGGATGATTTCTCTGCAGACGGTTGCGGTTTTTATTCCGGGTGCATGGTCATCGGTTATTTGAAAATAAAATCTGATTAATGGCTCGGAAATAAAATCGGCTGAATATCCCTAAATAGACGTTGCGTTATTTCAGCGATGATTTATTTCACCCCAACCGGTTATTCATCACCATGCCTGTTCTGGTAGTTATTTAAGCGCCCTGTATCTTTCCAGTATTTTCAGAATGTAACCCTGGGTAACGGCAGGATATCCTGCTCACACTTCGCCTTTTGCTGGTTTGCAACCGGTTGTGTTGCCGGTTAGGCTGCCGGCATGTGAACCAGTGATGGGAGTAGTTATGCGCCTGGCAAGTATTGAATGCACACGCGTATTGGCAATTTTGGCGGTGATGGTGATCCATATTTCCCCCTTTGCCAATCCTTTTGATCCGACGGTGTGGACCGATCCATGGGCCGTGGCCATGGCCGGTTTTCTAAATCAGGTGACACGCTTTGCCGTGCCGTTTTTCTTTTTGTCTGCCGGTTATTTCCTGCAGCCGCGACTGCAATCTGCCCAGCCGCTAGATGTGGCGTTGAAATATTGCCGCCCTCTGTTCGGGCTCTGGGTCGTGTGGAGCGCCATCTATATTGTGATGCCGTTTAATCCGGCCGCCGTGTTCGAACAGGGCTATCAGGCGGCGATGCAGCCGCAGTGGCAGATGTTGGGTGCCGATCTGCTCAATCAGTGGTGGGTTGGCGGCATGGTACACCTGTGGTTCTTGCCGGCCTTGGCCCTGGCGGTGCTGATCCAGGCGCTGTGTTATCAGTGGCGCAAACCGCAGTGGGCGTTGTGGTTAGGTGGCGGCTTGTTCGTTCTGGCCCTGCTGGGGGGCTCCTATGGCAAACCGCTGTTTGGCGGTGAGTGGAAACTGCTGACACGCAACGGCCCCTTCTTCTCGTTGCTGTTTGTGGCGCTGGGCTGTGCCATCCGCCAGTACCAGTGGCGTCTGGAGTCCGCCATGGCTCTGCGGCTGATGCTGGTCGGGATGGCGCTGTATGCCGTCGAGGCGATCCTGTTGTGGCAAGGGGCCGGTGTGGGCCTGAATCGTCATGACTTCCTGCTGGGGTCGGTACCCTGGGCGGTCGGGCTGTTTCTGTGGTTGCTGGCCAATCCGGAGTGGGGGCGCGGCAGCTGGCTGGAGCGTCAGGCGCCGAAGGTGCTGGGACTCTACTGCCTGCATATGCTGCTGGTGATCTGGATTTTCCCGCTGAGCATGCTGTGGCTGTCGCCGTGGTGGGAGCTGGCCAAGGTGCCGCTGTTATGGGCGCTGGCCTGGGGGCTGTATGGGCTGCTGGCGGCCATCCCCGGCGGGGTGCGATTGCTGACCCTGCCCGGGCGGCCGTTAGCGGCGGCGCACCAGGGGTGACACCGAACGGGGGCTTAGGCCCCCGTCTTGGTTATGGCAGCCGTTTGCTGTGCCAACCTGCCGTGGGGCGGGTTGGCCATTGAGACGTTGCCGCCGCGCCTGAGCGGCATATTGGCCGCGCAGAATGCCTGGTCACAGCCGCCCAGGGAAATCGCATCCGCGTCAGTGGTGGCAACGAGCCGCTGCCATTTGGCTGGCCGATATGCGGTACGGGGCGCAAAAGGGGAGCATGGGCGGTTAGCGATTAAAGCCAAAGCCATTAACGCGGGCACCGCAATAGAAGCAGTTGCTGCGGCGCTTGCTGATCTTGTGGCCGCAATCCGGGCAGACTGTGGGTTGGGAGAGTTTGCCGTCCGCTTTGCCATCGCGCAGATCGATCTCTTCAATCTTGTTCATGATCTGGGTTTTGGTAATGCCCTGTTCGTTTAATAATTCGAGCGCCGCCAGCGTCATGATATAGAGCGAATCAATCTTCAGCTCTAAAGCTTCCAGATGGGATTCGTTATTCCGGGTTGAGCTTTTAGTTTGCGACAATTCAAGATTCGTTCTATCGATTTGCAAGCTTTGAAACCAGTCGATCATATTTGCTCCGAAGGGGTTGGTTAAAAACCCTGATGGCTGAGTAATAACAATAGTGTGGCGTTATTCTGGGAACGAAATAGACAGATATATTTGACCGGATGCGGGCCGTGATATCTGTCTATTCCTGCGGGTTATGGGGTAATACCCCGTCGGGATGAGGTTATTGATTGCCTTAGCTGGCTGGTTGACTATTCAGGCGCATCTTCTCCCACTCTTTTTTGAGAATCGCATATTGCATGGTGTTGACATATTTTGGCGTGCCATCTGCATTGTTTTCAAACGAGATAAACTCAATAAACAAGCCTTCTTGTCGCATGCCCAATTTTTCACAGAGCCGTTGTGAGCGGTAGTTATCCTCTTCCACAAAGGCATATATTCTTCTTGCTGCCTTGTTTACGAATAGAAATTCAAAATAGGCCGCCGCACTTTCTTGGGCGTAGCCTTTGCCTTCATGCCCGGCAGCCAGATTCCAGCCAATGCTGTAGGTATCTGGCTCTTCATATTCGTAGAACAATTCGCCAATAACCTGATGGGTGTCCTGCAAGCAGATGGCAATATAAGCATCATCCTGACTCTTGGCGAGCGCCATGTTCGACGCCTCTTCCAGTGTGCTGATTTTTTCAGATTCGAAACAGGCCGCTCTGGGCTGGGATAAATAATCCAGCAGATATTCGGCATCACTGGCCATAAAGTTACGAAGAATTAAACGATCGGTAATAATGGATTCCATAATACGCGCTAATCATTATTGGTGACTGTGAATCATGGGAAAACTATAACATATTAGTGAGGCTGCTTTATAGTCAGTCGGAAAGTGCGATTAACGCAGCGTAATCGCACGTATGTTAATTGTAAGCTTGTTTATATAAGCTCACTAATATTTATCTCCGTGCGGTTTTTTTATGGCATTTCGAATGTCAGAAACCTGCAAGCTTGCCCTGTGATCGCAAATGTATTCTATTAGTGTGAAGGTAATTAGTTGTTTCGGATTGTTTTTTCTTGAGTGATCATGTCGTAACAAAACATTCTGCACTTGCTGTATATTTATGCTGTTATTTATGTTCTATATATCACTTAAATATTTCAGCATCTGAGACTGTTTTGTACTGTTTGACTGCGTTAATTAATCCTGACGATCATCGATAATATGCGTGCGATTACGCTTTGCTAATCGCTCCTGCGGACCTTTCTATTTTCATAATTCTTTCTTATGACCTAAAAACTATGTTAAGCGAGGTTTTCATTATTCGAAAATAATATTTCCGCACTTTGTTGATGGAGTTTGTTAAAACCCCCGCTTATTAATTCCTTGAACTTCTCGGTAATCGCCTTGAGTGATTTGAGTTTTTAAACTACCGCACTTTGCGCGGTGGGGAAAATGGATTCAGTTGGGCGGGATCACAGTTTGTTGCCGGCGCTGTGGTCGGCTATCCAGGCGTTGTCAGCCCGGTTGTCGCTGCCGTTGACCACTCGGGGCGGGCGTGTCGCCCGGCGGATTGGGAGACGGCGAGTTGTTGCGCGGGGAGATGCGGTGAGGACTGGTTTTGCCGTGTTGTTTTGCGCAGGGAATGGAATGGGCCCACGGGCCCATTCCATCTGCTCGGCGGCAGCGCCGAGGCTTAGCCCTTAAAGTTGGTGTCGCGCCAGCCCTGGATGTTGACATCGACACTGCTCTGGTCGTCGACAAACAGGAAGATGCGGTTGCCGGTCCAGTTGCCTTCGACGTCGGTCTCGCTGCTCGCCCAGGAGCCACGGAAGAACTTGTATTCGAGGCGGGTGCCGCGCGGCCGGGTGACCCGGATGTGGAAGGTGCTGGCATCGACGCGCTCCAGCGTGGTGTCCGGATCCACTGTGATGGTGGTCGGATCCCAGCCATCATCGGAATTGGGCATATACAGCTGGGCATCGCTCGGCGTGTTGGCGGGAACATGCACCTTGATGTCGAGCGTGACATCGCTGGTGTCCATCGCATCGTCCGGGATCGCCCCGGTTTCTACCGGCACGGCGCTGGCGGCAGTGCGCAGGATCACCGAGCCATAAGCCGGCAGCGTCAGGTGATCACCGGCCTGATAGGTCTTGTTGCTCAGCAGCTCGGTGGTCTTGGTGGTGACCAGCAGATCGCGGCTCTGGGCGGTATCGATGTTGTGCACGACCAGCAGGTTGTAATCGGCCTGGCTGTCCGTGACCTGATAGCCGTAGGTGCCCTGCGGGGTTCCGACGCGCTGATAGTGGCCATTGAACAGGATCGGATTGTCCTTACGCAGATGGATCAGCTGGCGGTAATAGTGGTAGAGCGAATCGGGTGCCGCCTGCTCCTCTTCCAGCGAGATGCCATCGAACGGGATCTGGTTTTTGGCCTCGGCGCCGTAGACGGCCTTGGTCATGGTGGCCATGCCCTGACCATCACCCGCGGCATACCAGTCGAACGGCTCGCGTTTGTGCGGATCGCCCTGCAGATCGTGGCCACCACGCATGCCGATTTCATCGCCATAGTAGATAAACGGTGTGCCAGGCAGCGTCATTTGCCAGGTTACGGCGCGGCGGATCTTGCTGTCGATGAAGTTCAGCTCGGAGGCGATGCGATTGCGGTCATGGTTGCCAATCACCAGGCCATCGGCAAAGTCCGGGTTGGCCGCCTGGTACTGGGCCCGGATCGGATTGAGCGTGGCGAGCAGATCTTTCGGCAGGCCGGCGGCAGCGGTTACCAATTCGTTATACAGCGGGAAGTTGAACGTGGCATTCATGCCGGTGAGGAACGGCGCTATCTTGGCGCTGTCGCTCGGGTTGTCATAGTTGACCTCGCCGATGATGAAGGCGTCCGGCTTCATCAACTTGACGTGGGTGCTGAACTCCTGCCACCAGGCGACCGAGTAGCCATCGTTGCCATCACCGATGTCCTGGGCCACGTCGAGGCGGAAGCCATCGACCCCCAGATTGAGCCAGAAGTCGGCGACTTTCTTGATCTCGCTGCGCACTGCGGGCTCATCATAATTCAGATCCGGCAGTCCACTCTGTGGTCCGAACGAGTAGTAGCAATACTTGCCGGGTGCCACTTGTCCCCAGTTGCCATCTACGGCCTGATCACCGCAGCGGTAGAAATTCTGGTAGCTGGCATCACCGGCCAGCATGGCTTTAAACCACGGGTGTTGTTCCGAGGTGTGGTTGACGACCAGATCGGGAATCACCTTGATGTGGTGCTGGTGCGCGGCGGCGATCAGCGCCTTGAAATCCTCCAGCGTGCCGTAATCAGGATTGATGGCGGTGTAGTCACTGACGGCGTAGCCATGGTAGGTCGGGCCCGGTGTGATCGGCATCAGCCAGAGGGCATCGACCCCCAGATCGGCCAGGTAATCCAGCTTGGCCGTGACGCCGGCCAGATCGCCGGTGCCGTCGCCATTGCTGTCATAGAAGCTGCGCACGAAGATTTCGTACGCCACCTTTTGGTGCCAGTCGTCGATGACCGGTTGGGCAGGGCTGGCATGATGGCTGTTGTCATGACAGCCCGCGAGCAGGGTGCCAAGCCCGAACAGCATGGCGGCAAGCGGCAGTTTAGTGATTGACATGGTTCTTATCCTTGGGAAAACGCTTTTTGTTTATAACTTCAAGAAATGCCGGCAAGTTTCGTCATTTGCCTTATTAAATCTTGAATTTATCGTCCTGTTTTAATTGATTGGGAAAGCGCTTTCCCAATCAAGTTGTATGGTGCGGCTGCGGTCGGCCTGCTGTCAATTCACACTGGCGACGACAGGCAGGATCCGCGATCCGGATCGCAAAGGGGAGCGGGGAGGAGGATCAACGCTGGCTGCTGGGGCGCGCGAACAGTTGCATCTCTAACAGCAGGGATTGCACCAGACGGGAGGGTTTCGCCAACTGCAAGAACAGTTCGCGTGCGGCCTGCTCGCCCAGCGCAAACAGATCGATATCGACCACCGAGAGCGGGGGCTGGGTTTGCTCGGCATAGGGGTAGTTGTCGAAAGAGGCAATGCCCAACGTCGGGCCTATGTTCAGGCCATCATGCTGGGCCGCCGCAAGCAGGCCGGCGGCCAGCGGATTGCCGGCGACCAGCAACGCATCGGGCAACGTCGGCTGTTGGCGCAGTTGCTGCCACAGCGCCGCCGCTTCGCCATACTGTCCGCCGGTGGCAAACAGCGCAGGCGCGTGAGGCGCGAGCCCCTGTTCTGCCAGCGTCTGGGCAAACCCGGCCAAGCGGTCGGTGCTAATGGTGTCAGCGGCATGGTTGCCAACAAATTGCAGCCGGCGATAGCCCTGTTGCAACAGGTGCTGGGTTGCCAGCTGGCCGGCATGCCGATTATCGATATCGACCCAGCTGTGGGGGCCAGGCTGGCGACCGATCACCAGATGTGGCAGATCGTGCTCGCTGAATTGGCGCAACAACGCGGGGGCTTTGTCATCGGCGTGCAGTATCACGCCATCGACTTTGCGTTCGGCCACCAGGCGCGCGACGGATTTGGGTTCCTGTTGCAGGGCATCGGCATCCAACAGCAGCACCGAGTAGTGCTGGCTGGCGCAGTAGCGTTCGATGCCGCAGAGAATTTCGAACACATAGGGGTTGGCAAAGGCACTGTTGCGCTGCAACGGCATCAGGACGCCAATGGTGTCACTGCAGTTGCGCGCCAGGCCGCGAGCATGCCGGCTGGGGTGATAGTCCAGCTGCTGCATCGCATCGCGCACTCGGGTGCGGGTCTGCTCGGAAATCCGGCCACTGTCACTCATCACCTTGGAGACCGTCGAAATAGCGACTCCGGCGAGACGGGCTACATCATGAATCGTGGCGGCCATCTTGAGGGCGTTCTCCTGTTCAACCAGGTTAAGGGCGCGATGCGGCGTCAAGGCTACCAGACGAGCCCACCGGCTGACCAGATCTCACTGCTCGCTACTGCCATTGGCGCGGCAATGCCGCGTTATCGGCGCCCCGCTGTTTGCTGTGCCGTTTATGGGCATACATCTGCAAGTCAGCCTGACGGATCACGTCGTGCAGGGCGTGGTGGCTATCCGGACGCCAGACCATACCTGCGGCTGCCAGCCATCCCGAGGCGATCTCGGGTTTATCTGCGTAGATTGGCAACCGGCTGTGTTCCAACGCATGCAGCAGTTGCTGATGGGTCCGGATTGCCGTTGGCTGATCAATGGCGGTCTGTACCACCACAAACTCGTCGCCGCCCATGCGGAACAGGTGTGCACCGGGGAGCTGCTGACGCAACAGCTGGGCAAATTGCACCAGCAGCGCATCACCGGCCAGGTGGCCGTAGTGGTCGTTGAGGGACTTGAGGTTGTTCAGATCGATGACCCACCAGGCCTGCGGTGTCGGGCAGGGCTCCAGTTCGCCCTGCAGCTGGTTGAATCCGAGGCGGTTATGGGCGCCGGTCAGCGGATCGAGCAGCATCAGTTGTTGCCGTTCCTGCAGCAGGCGGTTGGCAGCGCGTTGGCGCACGAAGCGTTGCAGCAGCCGCAGGGCGACCACCAGGCAGATCACCAAGGCGATCGCCAGCGCGGTGGAAATCATCACCAGCAGCCGCATCCGCTCCTGGCGCAGATCCGGTACTGAGTTCAGACCTGTCGCCCGCAGCTGTTCGGCATCCATCATGGTCAATGCCTTGTCAAACAGCGTGACCAGTTCGGGATGCGCCGGATTGACGGCAAAGTACATGAAGGAGTCGGCGGAGGTATTGCCTTTGCGTTCCAGATCGCGATAGCCGAGACCGGAGATGTAGTACTCGAGCACGCTGGGGTTCTCCAGCAGGTAATCGACCTCGCCCTGGCTTAGCAATTGCAGCGACTCTTGCAGATTGCGTGTGGTGTGGATGTCGACCTGTTGCAGGTTGCGCCTGAGGTAGTTCTCGTGCCAAAAGCCGTCGATCACCGCCACGCGCTTGCCTTCGAGACCGTATACGTCCTGCACATAAGGGCTTTCGCGCCGGCCGATGATGATATCCCGCTCGCGAAAGAAGGGGGCACTGAACAGGAACTGCTGCCGGTTCTCCGGCGTGTTGGCCATGTTCAGCATATCGATCTGGCCGCGGGATAACATCCGGCGCAATTCGTTGAACGGCGCGCTCACCACCTCGATCCGCAGGCCTGTCAGCTGGTGTAACTCGTTGATGAATGCGCCGGTAATGCCGGCCGCCTGACCGTCATGTACTGCATCGAACGGCAGATAGTCATCGGCCATGCCAACGCGAACCAGCGGGCGGGTGTCCAGCCAGTGGCGCTCGCTTGGGCTCAGCGCCAGCACCTGGCGGTTATACAGCAGGCGGTTGCGTTCAATCATTTGCCGGATTTCGCCCTGGCGAGCGACCAGCAGCTTGTCGATCAGGCTGGCGAATGGCTCCTCGGTGAGGCGGGTGGCCAGCGTCATGTCCGAGCTGATGTCCTGCAACGAGGCAATCGCCTGCAGGGAGGGGTATTGCTGCAGAAAAATCCGGCTCTCATTGCCGGTCGGCATGATGAGGCCTTCTATCTCGCCGGCGGCCAGCGCCGCCAGCGCATCGCGCATGTCGACATAGCTACGGCTGTGATAGTGGATATTCGGATAGCGAGCCGGGAACAGTGAGAAGACCACATCATCGCTGATGAAACCGACGCGCCGATCATGCAGATCGCCCAATGTCAGGATCTGGCTGCCCTTGCGCACGAACAGGCGATAGGGGTAACTGATCACCGGCCGGGTAAAGGCCATGAACTGACGGCGTTGTGGTGTGGCGTTGGCGCCGAGAATCAGGTCTAGCTCGCCGCTGAGGAAGCGATTGTAGAGCGTACTCCAGGCATGGCTCTGCTCGATGCGGATCTGCAGACCGGTTTCGCGATTCAGTAGATCGACCAGCTCGGGAACATAGCCGGCCCGCTGCCCCTGAAAGGTGAATAACTCCATGCCGGAGATGGCATTGACGCCGAGCATCAGCGGTTGTTGCCGATGGCTGTCGATCCAGTGCTGCTCGGCTGGGGAAAACGGCAGGCTGGCGTGGGCAGGCAGGCTAAGCAGCCAGGCCAGCAGGGTGGCGAGTATGAGCGCAAGGCGTCCGTGCAAGGTGTTTCTCAACAGTGTGATTACAAGCTGGGTAATTACTCGACACCATACTGATTGTGCGCCGGAAAGGGAACCGCCATCCTGCGGTGCTGAATGAAACTGGGGGATACATCGCAAATGAAACCCCTTTCGCCATCCAGGCTACCGTTCGGCGCCGGGCTCCCTCTGGCGCGGTGCGAGCCAGACAAAGTGTGCCAGCGTCTGCTCGAAGTCGGCGAGTAATTCGCTGGCCAGCGGGCTGCCGGTTGCCGCGTGGTGCGCCTGCAATAACGACATCAGGCGTTGGCGCACATCGGCCGTCTGCGGCAGCGGTTTGACGTCGACATCGCCACTGAGCAGCCGTTCGCTAACGCGCTGGTGCGGATCATAGACATAGAGCTCGCCACCGCCCAGGCCGGCACCCGGATTGATGCCGGTTTGGCCGAGGATGACAATGGTGCCTGCCGACATCCCCTCACAGGCGTGATCGCCGACGCCCTCCACCACGGCACTGGCGCCTTGATTGGCGGCGGCGAAGTGATCACCGGCGCGGCCGGCGGCAAACAGCGTGCCGCCGCTGGCACCATACAGACAGGCTTGCCCCAGCAGGCAGGCTGCGGTGGTATCAAACGCCACGCCAGGATGGGCGCGCACCACAATCTGGCCGCCCCCCATGCCGCGCCCCACCAGATCATTGGCATCGCCGGTCACGACCAGATGGATCCTGTCCACATTCCAGGAGCCAAAACCGCGGCCGGCGGAGCCATCGAAGTAGAGCGTGAGCCATGGTGATGACGCTGTGGCTTCCGGGTGATGACGCAAGCGTAATCCGGCTAACCAGCTACCAACCGTGCGATCCCGATTGTCGATGGCAAAATGGTACTCGCCACCGACGCCTGCGCTAATCGGTCCCATCAGCTCCAGACGTAGCTGCTGGCGCAGGGCTCCCTGGTCTTCCGGCAGGGTGGCTCGGTTGGCCGGCCGCGCCACGGCCATGCTGTCGTTGAGCCCGGCCTGCTGGCCGATGCAACTGGCGAGCCGAGCATATCCGGCGGCGGTCATGCGCTGGTAAAGCTCGGCGGCCAGTTGTTGGCGGCGGGCCGGCGATGTCGAGGCGCCGAGCTGTATGCTATCGGCCCCGGCGCACAGCAACTGCCACAGGGTTTCACTGTCGGCGGAGTCGAGCTCGACCTGCAGCTGCAGTGATCGCGCGGCGCCGGATTGATGTCGCAGTCGATGCAGTTGGCGCAGCCAGGCCAGTTGGCTAGCGCGCTGTGGCGAGCTGGCCAGTGTCAGGCGCGAGAGGCCCAGCGGCAGCAGGGTGGGCAACAGCGGCCGCTGCGCCGGCTGTGCCAACAGACGCAGCGCGATACGACAGCCGGGATTGAGTTGATGCAGATCGGCGATCAGATCAGCCAGTTCGCCAAGGCTGCCACAATCGCGGTGTGCGTGGGGGGCCAGCCCAGGGTCGACCAGATCGATCTCGATTTCATCGGCCTGCAACAGCCGTTGTGGCGTGATGGCGCGGCGTAGTGGCGTCAGCCGCAGCGTATTGGGGCCGGGCTGTGCGCCCGCCTGCTGTGCCTGGGCCGGCAACAGATGGCGCAATATCTCTGCCAGTGCCGCCTCGGACGGCACGGCACTGACCGCGGGCGCCGCAGCGGTGACGGCTTTCGGGGGTTGGTGGCCCTGCTGTAACGCCCGCAGTTGTTGCTCTAGCGCATGGAAGTCCAGTGGCCCGGCTTCGGCCGCCAGCCCCGGGAAACAGCGCTGCATGACGTCTGGCGCCAGCTGGCTGGCGTCAAACAGACGTGCGCAGCGGAAGCTGGCCAGCGAGCCGATCCCCAACCGCGCCAGTGTGGCATAGAGTCCCTCATCCATCTGTTGGCGGTAGCGGTATAACGCCTGACGCAACGTCAGCAGCACGTGGCCATCATCGATCAGGCGGGCGAGCGATTCATAGGCCAGATAGGGGTAGATGGCCGTGGCGCCACAGGCCAGCAACACGGCAAAGTGCTGGACATCATAGGCGCTGGCGGTTTCGATAATCAGGTTACAGTCGCAGCGTAACTGGGCTTGAACCAGGGCTTGCTGTACTGCGGCGGTAGCCAATGGCGCCGGTATCGGCAGCGTATCGGCATTTATGTCGCGATCGGAGAGGATCAGCAACACAGTGCCATGCTGAACCGCCGCAATCGCCTCCTGGCACAGGCGATCCAGGGCGCTGGCCAATGCACCGTCGCGCGCAAAGGTCATCGCCAGCTGTTGCGCCGGATAGTAGGCATCATCCAGTGCGCGCAGCTGGGCCATGTCCGAGAACTGCAGTATCGGCGAAGCAAACTGCAAGCGGTGAGCATGGCCATAGGTTTCATTGAAGACGTTTTGCTCGCGGCCGATGCAGGTGGTCAGCGACATCAGATGGCGTTCACGCCGTGGATCGAACGCGGTGGCGGTCAATTGTGCGACCTGCAGTTGCAACTGGGCGTAGATGGGGAACGCGCTGCCCGGTACGGGGTCGGTGTCGGCGACAGTGACGGGGCCCGTGTCGGGCGCTAACCGCGCGGCCAGCCGCTGCAGGACATCGGCATCATAGGCAAACTGCTGCTGGTAACGGCGCAGCTGTTGGTCGTCGAGCGCACGACAGCCGACATCCGCGTCGGCAATCGCATCAAACGGTTGCAGAAAACGGCGGTGTTCCGCCAGCCACTCCTGGTACGGGTGGCGATGCTTGAGATCGTTGTCGATATCGAAGTTGGTCCATACCTTGGCGGTATAGGTATCGACAACGAACAGCTCGCCGGCGCCCACGCGCCCTTTCTCGACAATTTCATCCGGCGAGAAATCCCAGATCCCGATTTCCGAGGCCAGGGTCAGCAGCTTGTCCCGGGTCAGCAGATAGCGTGCCGGTCGGCGGCCGGATCGATCCAGGGCGCAGGCGGCAAAACGGCCGTCCGACATCAGCAGCGCAGCCGGCCCTTCCCATGGCTCCATGTGCATGGAGTTGAAGTCGTAGAAGGCCTTCAGCTCGGCATCCATATCCGGATGGCGCGACCAGGCCGGCGGGACCAGCAGCCGTACCGCACGGAACAGATCGAGGCCGCCGGCCAGAAACAGCTCCAGCATGTTATCCAGGCTGGCGGCGCCGCTGGCTGCCTGGTCGACAAACGGGGCCGCGCTTTGCAGATCCGGTAGCAAAGGGGAGCTGAATTTGTAGGCGCGCGCCTGTGCCCACTCGCGGTTTCCGGCCAGCGTGGTGATGTCGCCACTGTGCGCCAAAAAACGGTAGGGCTGAACATGACGCCACGCGGTTTGGCCAGGGCTCAGCCTGCCTTTGTGAAACAGGCAGATGGCCGATTGCAGGCGCACGTCGGCCAGATCCAGATAGAAACGGTTCACATCGCAGGCCTGGCATACGGCTTTGTAGACAATTACCTGATTGGAGAGACTGACGACGTAGAAGTCGGGATCCTCGCTGGCCAGGCGTGTTTCAATGCGCCGCCGCGCCACATACAAGCGTCGATCCAGATCCTTCATCACCCAACCGGGCGGCGCGTTGACGAACACCTGCTCGATCCGTGGCAACGAACTCAGCGCCGAGGCGTCCAGCACGCGAGGATTAATCGGCACGCTGCGCCAGCCCACCAGTGACAATGTCTCCCGTGCCAGCTCCTGCTCCACGATCCGCCGGCTGTGAGCGGCCCGAACGGGATCGGGGCTCAGAAACAGCATGCCGACCGCATAGCGGCGACTGAGGTTCCAGCCCGCTGTTTCGGCCAGCGCGCGGAAAAACAGATCCGGTTTTTGCAGCAGCAGGCCGCAACCGGGCAGGCTCTGGCTGTCAGTGGGCGTCAGCGCCGGCAGCCGGGTCAGGCCGGCCATGGCCATGCGGATCAGCTTGTGGCTGGCCAGACCCTGTCTCTTATACACATCTCCGAGCCCACGAGACCGGAGCCTATC
>CAMFKP010000061.1 GCA_945957385.1 uncultured Aeromonadaceae bacterium | reverse complement strand
GAGCCAGGGTCAGGCTCTTGACCTTACCGATCGCCTTCATCTCTTCAGACAACGGGATGGAGTCGGTGATGATCACTTCGTCGATCACGGATTCAGCGATGTTCTTCGGCGCCAGACCGGAGAAGACCGGGTGAGTGGCATAAGCAAAGACGCGCTTGGCACCGCGTTCCTTCAGCGCTTCGGCTGCCTTGCACAAGGTACCACCGGTATCGATCATGTCGTCGACGATGATGCAATCACGGCCGGCGACGTCGCCGATCAGGTGCATGACCTGAGAGACGTTGGCGCGCGGACGACGCTTGTCGATGATGGCGATATCCGTGTCATCCAGCAGCTTGGCAATCGCGCGAGCGCGTACGACACCGCCAATATCCGGAGAGACGACCACAGGATCCTGCAGATTCTTGGCTTTCATGTCTTCCAGCAGCACTGGGCTGCCGAACACGTTATCCACCGGCACATCAAAGAAGCCTTGAATTTGCTCGGCGTGCAGATCGACAGTCAGCACACGGTCAACACCGACGCTGGAGAGGAAATCGGCAACCACCTTGGCAGTGATAGGCACACGCGCAGAACGCACGCGGCGATCCTGACGGGCGTAGCCAAAATAGGGAATAACAGCGGTGATACGGCCTGCAGATGCACGGCGCAGGGCATCGACCATGACAATCAGTTCCATCAGGTTGTCATTGGTCGGAGCGCAGGTGGACTGGATGATGAAGATGTCACCACCCCGTACGTTTTCGTTGATCTGTACGCTGATCTCGCCATCACTGAAACGGCCGACAGCGGCACTGCCGAGTTTGATGAAGAGACGATCTGCAATCTTCTGGGCCAGTTCCGGTGTGGCGTTACCGGTAAACAGCTTCATGTCAGGCACGGTATTAACCTCTGGGTTGCGTCCTGTTGGGGGGCGGAGGTTGTGAAGTCTGGACTGTGGATACCAGGGTCAGACAAGGTGCTGATTTGCTTCACAAACCTGTTGCCAAACTGCGTGCAGGGGTGATAGGTTTACGCCTCTCGCGACGAACCCCTCCAGCCATTTTGGCTTATTTGCCAAGACCTTACGTGCCGACATCTCATCCTCGAACTCCGCGAAGAGGCAGGCGCCGGTGCCGGTCATTCTTGACGGCGCGTATTCTAGCAACCAGCTAAATGCCTTGGCAACCTCAGGGTAGTCGTTTTTCACGACCATTTCGCAATCGTTTTTCCATGATCCGGCTCTCAGTTCTTGCCAGCGCTGTTTTGGCGTCGCTCTGGGTAAATCCGGATGCTGAAAAATCAAGGCGGTAGATACGTGCACCTGGGGATGCAGTACCAGATACCATTTTTCGTCCAGTTCGACCGGTTGCAGCTGTTCACCAACCCCTTCGGCAAAGGCGGCTCGTCCGCGAACAAATACCGGCACATCGGCCCCGAGTTGGCGGCCGAGTTCGGCCAGCGTATCCAGATCGTAATGCAGGCCCCAGAGATGATTCAGCGCAACCAAGGTCGTCGCGGCATCCGAGGAGCCGCCACCGAGCCCACCACCCATGGGCAGATGTTTGGTCAGGTGAATGTCGGCCCCCAGTGGGCACTTACTTTGTTGCTGCAGTAACCGGGCTGCCCGATAGACCAGGTTTTGCTCTACAGGGATATCGTCCATCACCGGGAAGAGCGAGATATTTCCGCTGTCATTGACCTCAAAGGTCAGTTCATCGCTGTAATCGAGCAATACAAACAGCGTTTGCAGCTCATGGTAACCATCGGCGCGGCGCCCGTTGATATGCAGGAACAGGTTGAGTTTGGCCGGTGCCGGCCAGATCACTGGTTGATTTGCCATTCGTTGATCGCCAGTTTGATGCGGGTTTGTGGTCCCTGCAGGTTGATTGCGGTAGGAAGCAGCCACAGCCGGGTGCGGGCGTAATCCTGATAAGTCAATTGCCACTCCCCTTGTTGTAGCAACGTGATGCGCCCATCGTTGCCCGTCGTGAATGTGGCATCGCCGGGGAGGCCTTTAATCCAGAGCGGAAGCTGGTTGACGGGAATGGGCCAGCCGGTCAGCTGGTAAACCAGCGCTTCGCTATTTTTGCCGGCATGTGTTACGCCATCGCGGTCTACAATGGTCACCGCCTCTCCGCGTTTGTGAAGCTCCAGCAAGGTCGTGCCGACTATGGTCGTCAGAATCAAATCGTAATCGTCGCCATTTTGCTGCCAGTTGAGGCGGGCCGAACCTTTTTCCTGGGCGGTGATGATGGCCAACTTGCCGCTAAGTTGCCAGTGGCTCAGCTGCTCGAGCGACTCGCGCTGTCCGCGCCAGATAGCTTCGTTGTAGCGGTTGCTGTCTGCGTGCTGAGTACAGCCAGCTAGCAAGGCAGCGAACAGTGAAATGGCCAGGAGCAGAAAGGAGCGCATGGGTACATCCGGGGCTGTCAATCGGGGCGGTCAGTATAGGCGTAGCCCGTTTGCTTTCAAAGCCTCCCGCTTTTTGAGTAAAATGAGTGCCCTTTTGTCGGAGGTCATCGCCTGCCATGTCGTTTTTTGTTCTCGGCCTGAATCATAAGACGGCACCGCTCTCATTGCGTGAGCGGGTGGCCTTTGGTCCGGAGAATATCCACTCGGCATTGGATGAGCTGCGCCAGCAAGAGGGAATACAGGAGGCGTGCATTCTTTCGACCTGTAACCGTACCGAGCTCTATTGTGTAGTGGCGACAGGCGGGGAGGGGCGCGTACGCGAGTGGTGGCAGCGTCATCGGCATGTCCGTAGCGAGGAGCTGGCTGGATGCCTTTATCAGCATCAAGATGATGAAGCTGTACGCCATTTGATGCGTGTTGCGTGCGGTCTCGATTCCCTGGTGCTGGGGGAGCCTCAGATCCTCGGTCAGTTAAAGCAGGCCGTTGACCAGGCCCGCCAGCAGGGGGGTCTCAAAGCGTTGCTGGGCCGGTTGTTCGAACGGACGTTTTCGATTGCCAAGCGAGTGCGTACTGAAACCGGTATCGGTGCCCACGGGGTGTCGGTTGCGTTTGTCGCGGTATCCCTGGCTCGGCAAATCTTTGCAGACATGAGCCGTATCCGGGTGTTGCTAATCGGTGCCGGTGAAACCATAGAGCTGGCTGGACGCCATCTGTCGGCGCTCAAGGCCGGCAAGATGACGGTTGCCAACCGCACTCTGCAACGGGCGCAGGCTATTGCCGGTGAGTGGGGCGCCGATGTGATCACACTGGATGAGATCCCGGAGTGCCTGAGTGATATCGACATGGTGATCTCTTCCACCGCCAGTCCGTTGCCACTGCTCGGCAAAGGGTTGATCGAGCGGATTTTGCGTCAGCGGCGGCACAGGCCCATGTTGCTGATCGATCTTGCGGTGCCTCGCGATATCGAGCCCGAGGTCGGCGAACTGGCGGATGCCTACCTCTATTCGGTGGACGATTTACAAGACATAGTCGCGGAGAATCAGTCTGCGCGGCAGCAGGCCGCCAGACAGGCTGAGTTATTGATTGGCGAGGAGCGCCAGCGTTTTATGAGCTGGTATCGAGCCCTACCCACCCAGGAGCAGATCCGGCGCTATCGGGAGCAAGCCCTGTCCTGGCAACAAGACGAAGTTCAGCGCGCGGTCCAGCTGTTGCAGCAAGGGCAGCCCGCGGAAGCCATATTGAATGAGCTGGCTCACCGGCTCACCAACAAGTTACTTCATGCTCCGACCGAGGCATTACGCCAGGCCGGGGAATCCGGGGATCGCGAAACCTTGGCCATATTGAGCCAGGCGTTAGGACTCGATTCCCGATCAGGCGTCGAACGCTGACGCACAGCGAATGGATCAGACATGAAAGAATCAGTGATCAGGAAACTAGAAGGCCTGCAGGAGCGGTATGAGGAAGTGCAGGCACTGCTCGGTGAACCCGATGTGGTCAACGATCAGGAACGGTTTCGCAACCTGACCCGGGAGTATGCCCAGCTGGGCGATGTGGTGGCCGGCTTCTTGCGTTTTCAGCAGGCGAGTGCCGATCTGCAGACTGTGCTGGAGATGCTCGACGGTGATGATGCCGAGATGAAATCCATGGCCCAGGATGAATTGGCCGATGCCAAGAGCGCTGTAGAGCAGATCGAGCAGGAGCTGCAGATCCTGCTGCTACCCAAAGATCCAAAAGACGATAACAACTGTTTCCTTGAAATTCGTGCCGGGACTGGTGGCGATGAGGCGGCTATTTTCGCTGGTGACCTGTTCCGCCTCTATTCCCGTTATGCCGAACGCAAAGGCTGGCGTGTCGAAATCGTCAATGCGAACGAAGGCGAGCATGGCGGCTTCAAGGAAGTGATCGCTCGCTTCGAAGGTGAGGCGGTGTATGGACTGCTGAAGTTTGAGTCCGGTGGTCACCGGGTACAACGGGTGCCGGAAACCGAATCTCAGGGTCGTATTCATACTTCGGCTTGCACTGTCATGGTGTTGCCTGAGGTTCCAGAGTCCCAGGCGCCGGAGATCAATGCCGCAGATCTGCGCATCGATACGTTCCGGGCGTCAGGGGCCGGTGGTCAGCATATTAACAAGACAGACTCGGCAATTCGTATCACCCACTTACCGACAGGCTTGGTGGTTGAATGTCAGGATGAGCGTTCCCAACACAAGAACCGTGCAAAGGCAATGGCGGTGCTGGCGGCTCGTTTAGCGCAGCTGGAAGAAGACAAGCGCCGTGCCGAAGAAGCCAACACCCGTCGTAGCCTGCTGAGTACTGGTGACAGATCGGACCGAATTCGGACTTACAACTATCCTCAGGGGCGAGTCACAGACCACCGTATCAACCTGACGCTATACCGGCTCAATGAGGTGATGGAAGGCGATCTGGACACCTTGGTGCAGCCGATCGTGCAGGAGTATCAGGCCGATCAGTTGGCGGCGTTGGCGGATAGCAACTGATGCGTATCGATGAGGCGCGATCGTGGTTGCTGACTCAGTTCGCACAGAGCGAGTCACCCGCGGCCGATGCCGATTGCCTGTTATGTCATGTGCTTGGCGTGAGCCGCACCTGGTTACGTACCTGGCCGGAGCGGGCACTCACCGACCCGCAGTGGCTGCAGTTGCAATCACTTGCAGCCCGACGGCAGCGCGGTGAGCCTGTTGCCCACCTGCTGGGGGAGCGCGAGTTCTGGTCGCTCCCGTTGCGCGTCAATAGTAGTACGCTGATTCCTCGTCCGGATACTGAGGTGCTGGTGGAGGAGGCGCTAGGCTGTCTGCAAGGTCGAGTCACGCCCCGCGCGGTTGATTTGGGAACGGGGACGGGGGCCATTGCGCTGGCGTTGAAATCGGAACGTCCCGATCTGCAGATGTGGGCGGTTGAACGCTCACCGGAGGCGTTTTCTCTGGCGCAGGACAATGCCACCCGGTTAGCACTCACTCTTGAGTTAAGGCTGGGTAGCTGGTTTGAGCCGCTGGCCGATGAACAATTTGATCTGATTGTTTCCAATCCGCCGTATATCGATGCGGCTGACCCCCATCTTGAACAGGGGGATGTGCGTTTTGAACCGCGTAGCGCCCTGGTGGCCGAAGAGCAGGGGCTGGCCGATCTGCGTCACGTGATCGAATATGCTCCTCATCATTTGTTAGCCAACGGCTGGTTGTTGCTGGAGCATGGCTGGCAACAGGCCGCAGCCGTACAGGCGTTGCTGTCACAGCGCGGTTTTGATCACATCACAACGCGTCGTGACTACGGGGATCAAGAGCGAGTGACGCTTGGGCGTTGGCCGGGAGGAGCGCATGAACTTCCATCTGGCACTTGATCCAGAACAGCTGGACATCGCTTTGCTGGCCTTGATGGCGGCAGAAGATCTACAGCCAGGGGCAATGTCGCTGGTAGACAGCCTGCTGCTACTACGTCAGATCCGCAGTGCTGTGGTTGATGAGATCAATCAACAGGCACCGATGGCTCATCGCATTGCACAGCTTTGCGACCACCTCTATCAACGGTTGGGGTTTGCCGTCGATCAGGAAGGCTATTATCACGCCGATAATTGTCTGTTATCGCTGGTATTGCAACGTCGCACGGGGGTGCCGATTACCCTTGGGATTTTGCTGCTGCATCTGGCTAGAACCTTGTCGATTCCAGCGCAAGGCATCTGTTTTCCCGGTCAGTTTCTGGTGCGCCTGGGCGAAGGTGAGCAGGCATGCATCGTCGATCCGGCAGATGGCAAGCCACTGGATCGCCAAGGGCTGGAGTGGCGTCTGCGTGGGGTACAGGGTAATCTGGCGCGATTGAATTCAGGCCACCTACAGGCTGCTAGCCAGGCAGAGGTCTTGCGTCGCTTGCTGACGATTGCCAAGGGCTGCTATTTGCAGGCTAAAGCGTTGCCGCAGGCCCTACGCTGCAGTGAGTTGTTATTGGTGTTGCAGCCAGATGATCCGTACGAGATCCGGGATCGTGGTCTGGTGTATCAGCAACTGGAGTGTGATCAACAGGCGATCAGTGACTTGCAGTTCTTTATCGAGCACTGTCCGCGCGACCCCATGGCCGGTTTATTACAGGAACAATTGGAGCGTCTGCAACAGCGGACCCCTACCACCTTTCATTAAGCGGAGAACGCGAATGCAGAAAGTTGTGCAAGTGAATGACCTCGATGTCGCCAATGACAAGCCGTTTGTATTGTTTGGCGGGATGAACGTGCTGGAGTCGCGAGATCTGGCGATGTCGATTTGTGAAACCTATGTCAAGGTGACCGAGAAGCTGGGCATTCCTCTGGTCTTCAAGGCAAGTTGGGACAAGGCAAATCGTTCGTCCATTCACTCCTACCGTGGTCCAGGTCTGGAAGAGGGGTTGAAGATATTTCAGGAGCTGAAACAGACCTTTGGTGTGCCGTTGATTACCGATGTGCATGAGCCATGGCAAGCGCAGCCGGTATCCGAGGTTGTTGATGTCTTGCAACTGCCGGCATTTCTCGCTCGTCAGACTGACTTGGTCGAGGCACTGGCCCGCACAGGCAACGTCATCAACGTCAAGAAACCGCAATTTTTAAGTCCGGGGCAAGTGAAGAATATCGTTGAGAAGTTTGCCGAATGTGGCAACGAACGAGTGATTCTGTGCGAACGCGGCGTCAACTTTGGTTATGACAACCTAGTTGTTGATATGCTGGGCTTTGGTGTCATGAAGCTGGCCAGCCAAGGGGCTCCGGTCATTTTTGACGTCACGCACGCGTTGCAGTGCCGAGATCCTCTGGGGGCGGCATCGGGTGGGCGTCGCGAGCAGGTCGTCGAACTGGCACGCGCTGGCATGGCGGTTGGACTGGCTGGCCTGTTCATTGAATCACATCCTGACCCTGATTCAGCGCGTTGCGATGGTCCGAGTGCACTGCCGCTGTCCAAATTGGAGGCGTTCCTGAGCCAGATGAAAGCGATTGATGAACTGGTTAAGGGGTTTGCACCGTTGAATACCGGTTGTTGAGTTCTGTCGACATGTTATTAAGAAGCCCCGGAGGACCGGGGCTTTTTTTATGGCTCAAGAAACATTACCGGTTATTGGGATTATTATCGGGAGGGACCTCCCTAGACATCCTGTGCAGGATGAAGGAGGGGAGGTTAGCGCTCATAACGGAAGTAGTATTGACGGGTCGCCGGTGTGGTATAGCGCTCGTCGGCTTCCTTATTGCTCAGCAGATTGCTGACATTCTTGAAGATGTTTTTCATGGCATCGCTCCTTTATTACTCGTTAGTTGGTGAGCTAAAAATGTGACTCAGCTCACGGTTAATGCTATGCGCTCATGTCGGGTTATTCAAGTGAATAATTTGTTAAATACATTGATTTTATTATGAAATTGTTTTCATCCTGCTGGACCCGGTTACAAATAGTTGTTTATTTTGTGTTCCATCACATTGTGACGACGATCACGTTACTGATGAGGGGATAACGCGATTCACTAGCTTGAGTGTGGGAGCAGATCGAGCAGCATAGAGAGTCCTGAGCGCGAATGAGCCGACTCAACGGGTTGTCTGATGACGAGCTGTGGTCGTATGGATCGTATGCGGGGAGTTTGTGGTTGTAATGCAGGTGCCTGATCGGCAATTAGTCAGGCCATTGAATGTGCGGGTAATCAGGGTTTCAGGTAAATCAACAATTGTGGTGTCTAACGTACTGCTTAAGGGATACGGCTATTGGCGTATCGTATTAACGTTCGTACTGGAAGAAATAGTGGCGAGTTGCAGGTGCATAAGCGATGCGTTTAGCCAGCAATTGTGCGTTCCAGTGTTGCAACATGTTTTTCATTTCTCGCTCCTTGGTAATCGATTACGGATTAACGTTCATAACGGAAAAAGTATTCACGAGTAGCCGGGGCATAACGTTCGTTGTTGTTCTTGCCAAATACACTCTTGATGATGTTTTTCATGATGTAGTCCTCATTAGTTACGTGGTGTGGGCATTGGTTTTGTGACCTGCCTCACGAATAATGCTAGTGATCCAGCTCACATTATTCAAGCGGATCTTTCATAAAAGTGGTTGTTTTTATTATGAATTCGTTTTCATGGCTATGAAAACGTGACCAAAAATCCAATCGGAGAGCCGCGAAACGTTTTCAGCGCGGTTCGGTGGTCGTACTAGCAGATTGATGGCGCTGCGAGTGCGAGATGAGTGCGGCGAGGCTGACCTGTGCTGCGCTGTGGTTGCGGCTCTTCGGGCGCGCGACGCGATTAGGCCAAAACCGGGTTCTGTGGCAGGCTGTTTCGGGTGGTGAAGCGTTGGGTCAGCTTACTGTAAACCAGTAGCTGCGCCGGGAGTTCATATTTCATTGCAATGGTGTCCATGTGTATGTGCTGTCGATCCTATTCAAATATGTGATGGCGATCAACTTTTATTGCCGATAAACATGTTGCGTTAAACTTGAAAATGGTTTCTTGGTTGTGGTTGCGCGATGGCCAGCATCGGCACAGGGGATTTCTCTGGTCGACATCGTGTCGGCTATCTATAATTCGCGCCATTAGAAAAAGTTATGCGATCTCCCTATGCCAAGACGACTGCCCCCGCTGAATGCGTTGAAAGCTTTTGAAGCGGCTGCGCGCCACCTGAGCTTTACCCGTGCCGCTGAGGAGCTCTTTGTCACCCAGGCCGCAATTAGCCATCAGATCAAGGCGTTGGAAGAATTTCTCGGCATCAAGTTGTTCCGGCGCCGCAATCGCACTCTGCTGCTGACCGAAGAGGGGCAAAGTTATTTTCTTGATATCAAAGATATTTTTGGGGCGATAGCCGATGCGACCGACAAGCTGGTGGCTCGCAGTGCCAAAGGGTCATTGACGGTCACACTACAACCAAGTTTTGCCATTCAATGGTTAGTTCCACGGCTGGTTCGCTTCAGTGAACGCCATCCGGAAATCGATGTTCGTATCAAGGCGGTCGATATGGATGAAGGTTCACTCAGTGATGATGTCGATGTGGCTATCTATTATGGTCGTGGCAGTTGGCCAGGACTCCGCAGTTATAAGCTGCACACCGAATATCTGATGCCGGTCTGTTCGCCGCTGTTATTGGCTAGCGGTCGTCCGTTACGCCAGCCCGAAGATCTGGCTTGGCATACGTTGCTACATGATGGCTCGCGTCGTGATTGGCACAATTGGCTCAAAGAGGTGGGGATTGAACTGCCCAATGTGAACCAAGGTCCCATTTTTAGCCATTCCAGCATGGTGATCCAAGCTGCCGTTCATGGGCAGGGGGTTGCACTGGGGCACAGTGTACTCAGCCAGCCAGAAATTGAGGCGGGGCGTCTGGTTTGTCCGTTTGAACAAGTGCTGGTTAGCAAGAATGCGTACTATCTGGTTTGTCAGGAAGCTCAGGCAGAACAGGGGAAAATAGCGGCGTTTCGGGATTGGATGCTGGAATTAGTTGAATTGGAAGAGACGCAGCGCCGTCAACGTCTGGCCCCGCTGGGACCTGATACTGTTTAATGCAGTGGTTATACCGCTGCGGAGGAAATAATGAATCATCTGCTGTTTTATTGCCGTCCCGGATTTGAAAAAGAGGTGGCAGCCGAGATACAGGACAAGGCGGTTGCGCTGGAGTGTTTTGGCTTTTGTCGCATCAAAGACAATTCGGGCTACGTGATTTTCGAGTGCTACGGGGCTGAAGATGCTGACAAGCTGGCGCGTCGCTTACCGTTTCGTGAACTGATTTTTGCACGCCAGATGCTGGTTGTGACTCAGGAGTTGGACGGGTTGGATCTGGCTGATCGCATTACGCCGATCATTGAGGCCACTGCCACCTATACCCTGTGTGGTGAATTGCGTGTTGAAACGCCGGACACAAATGAGGCCAAAGAGCTAACCACTTTTTGTCGCAAGTTCAGTGTGCCGTTACGTCAGGCATTACGCCAGGCCGGTAAGTTGACCAAAGAGCAGACTCACCGGCGGCCGGTTTTGCATGTGTTGTTTCTGGCGAATGACAAAGCCTTGGTCGGCTACTCCTATACCAATAACAATTCTGTATTCCATATGGGGATCCCTCGCCTGAAATTCCCGTCGGATGCGCCGAGTCGTTCGACGTTAAAGCTAGAAGAGGCGTTCCATGTCTTTGTTCCGCAAGACCAGTGGGATGTGCGTTTGACCTCTGGACTCAATGCCGTTGATCTGGGGGCTTGCCCCGGTGGCTGGACCTATCAGCTGGTGCGGCGCGGAATGATGGTGACGGCAGTGGATAATGGCCCCATGGCGGAGTCCTTGATGGAGACTGGCCAGGTCAAGCATGTGCGTGATGATGGTTTCCGTTATCGCCCGGCGAAAAAGAACACCTACTGGCTGGTGTGCGATATGGTCGAAAAGCCGGCTCGGGTGACACATTTGATTGCGTCCTGGTTTTTGGATGGACTCTGTCAGGAGGCTATCTTCAACCTCAAATTGCCGATGAAACGGCGCTATCAGGAGGTTGAGCACAATCTGGATATGTTGCGCGAATGGCTCAGCGCTCTGGAAGGGGAGTTCGTGATCCAGGCCAAACAGCTGTATCACGATCGCGAAGAGATCACGGTCCATGTTTTCGACCAGCGACAACTAACGCGGCGACTTTCCGGTTCGATCCAGTAACAAACAGGCCCGCATGCGGGCCTGTTTGCTGTTATCGGCGTAATACTACCAAGGCAGTGTGGTGCCGTCATAGGAGAGAAAGCTGCCACTGTGCTGGGCCAGTGGCTGTGCCAGTGTTTCCAGTATGTTGACCGCACTCTGTTCCGGCGGGACTGTGGCGCCCTCGCCACCCATTTCGGTCTGTACCCAGCCAGGATGCATCGCAAGCACGCGGATTTCGTCGCCGGCCAGATCCATGGCGAGATTTTTGACCAGGGCGTTGAGTGCGGCTTTGGAGGTGCGATACAGATAATTCCCTCCTTCCTGATTGGCCGTGATCGATCCCATTATGCTGCTGATACATAACAGGGTGCGTCCCTCACTGTCCTTGAGGTTCTGGAAGAAGGTCTCGGCCAGACGCATGCTGGCCATGGTGTTGATGGTGAAGACTTCATTCCAGAGGTGATAGTCTGTTTCACCAAAGCCTTGCTGGGCTGGGCCGAGCACACCGGCGTTCGAGATCAGCAGATCAATGGGCATCTCGCCCAGCGCGGTCTTCAACTCCAGAAATTCCTCCCCACGACTGACATCCAGCTGGTGAATGGCCAGTTCAGGGTAAATTTCTGCCAGCTGATGCAGGGCGCGGGCATGGTAAGGATCGCGGCAACAGGCAATCACCTTATCATCGCGACGCAGGCAGCTGTGGGTCAGTGCCAGGCCGATTCCCCGATTAGCGCCGGTGATCAAAACAGTCTGACTCATACGACCTCCTCCGTACCCGCCGCTATGTTAACTAAGCGGACGGGGTGCATAGCGAATGGCTCTCAAATTAAAGCCTAGTGGAATATCCTCGCGCAGGCGCACTAAAGTTTGCGCAAGTCGGGCTGCCGCGGCGTGCTGCTGCACTTTGTGCAGCAGTTTGTCTTCGGCTGCCGATTGGCTGAGTATCTGATCCAGGGAACCGTAGCGCTGAAGCAGAGTCTGTGCGCCCTTGGGACCAATACCGTTGACTCCGGGAATATGGCTGCCATTGATGCCTGTTAGCGCCCAAAAATCGACTAATTGCCGCGGTTCCACGCCAAAGTGTTGTTGTACGAACTGGTGATCCAGCCAGCGCCGGTTGAAGTAATCCCGAATGGCTACACAACGGGGTAACAACTGGCAGAAGCCCTTATCAGTCGAAATCAGGGTGACATGCTGCTGCCGTTGCGTCAGTTGCAGACTCAAGGTTGCAATCAGGTCGTCGGCTTCATCCTCGTCGGTCAGCAGCGAATCAACACCACATTGCCATAGCGTGTCTTGCAATGCGGCCATGCCGATGGTCAAGGCCTCCGGCATCGCGCTGCGTCCCTGTTTGTATTGCGGGTAGAGGCGATGACGCCAGCCCGGTGCGTCCGCATCAAATACGGCCACCACGTGTGTTGGCTGTACCTCATCCAGTATTGTCATCACGGTGCGTTGTAATCGCTGCTGGGTCGCGATGAGCTGTGCGTGAGTGGTTGATTGTTCCGATACCACAGGGGCATGCAGCCGTCGAATCAGGTTTAGTGCATCGAGTATTAACAGATGGGCCATAGTGTGTGGTGATGCGCCCCTGCGGGGCGCAGGCTGTGGTTAACGGATGATTTCATAACAGGGAACATAGTCACTGCCAGGCAACTTCATGCGGCCTTGGGCTACGAAATTCTTGAGCAGACGATCTATCAGCTTCATCAGCTGTTTGTCGCCATGGAGTTGAAAGGGACCATGGCGTTCGATTGCACGCAGGCCGCCTTCTTTCACGTTTCCGGCCACGATCCCGGAAAATGCCCGTCGGAGATTGGCGGCTAACTGTTCTGGTGGTTGTTCCCAGTGCAGATTGAGGGCGGCCATGCTGTCATGATTGGGTTCGAATGGCAGCTGGAACTCGGGCTCGATCTTCAATGACCAGTTAAACGAGTAGGCATCGCCGGTCGCCTTGCGATGTTCGCGCACCTTGGGCATGGCCTGTTTCATCGTTTGAGCTACGGCAACCGGATCATCGATGATGATCTGGTAATGCCGTGTCGCATCTTCACCCAGTGTCTGGCGAATGAACTGATCCAGTGTCTCGAAGTAGTCTGCGCTTTCACGAGGGCCGGTCAGGATCAACGGCATCGGTTGATGGGTATTGGCCGGATGCATGCGGATGCCCAGGATATACAACAGCTCTTCGGCCGTACCGACACCCCCCGGGAAGATGATGATGCCATGGCCGAGACGAACAAAGGCTTCCAAGCGTTTTTCAATATCCGGCAGTATGACCAGTTCGGTGACAATCGGATTGGGCGGCTCGGCCGCAATGATTGACGGTTCGGTCAGGCCGATAAAACGCCCTTGGTGGAAACGCTGTTTGGAGTGACCGACGGCGGCCCCCTTCATTGGACCCTCCATGGCTCCTGGACCACAGCCGGTACAGATATTCAGCTCACGCAATCCAAGTTGGTTGCCCACTTCCCGGGTGTACTGATACTCCACCGGATTGATGGAGTGACCACCCCAGCACACCACCAGATTGGGCTCTTCGCCGGAACGGATGACCCGCGCGTTGCGCAGGATCGAGAAGATCCAGTTGGTGACATGCACCGAGCTGGTGAGGTTGAGATGGCTGTCCGCCTCGATCCGGTTGCTGACATACAGGATGTCGCGCAGCACAGAGAACAGGTGTTCTTGAATGCCGCGGATCAGTTCGCCATCGACAAAGGCACTGGTGGGTGGATTGAACAGTTCCAGTTTGACACCCCGTTCGCGGCGGATGACGTTGATATCGAACGATTTATGCTTTTCCAGAATCTCTTTGGAGCTGTCGGTATGACTGCCGCAGTTAAGCACGGCCAGTGAGCAATTGCGAAACAGCTGATAGGTTGCGCCCGATGCGGCCTGCTTGAGTTGATCGACTTCCAGCTGGGTCAGCAACTCCATGCTGCCGGCCGGATTGACATAGGTAATCATGTAAACCCCCTGGTACTGCCTGTTGTTGTGGTTATCTTGCCGGGGTGGTGGAGCCCGTGAGCAACATAGTCAGGCGCCAGCACAAAAAAGTCGAGCCGCGCAGGCGGCTCGATTTCTGACTGTGTGCGGTTCATACCACTATGATGCGATCGCGTCCGCCATTCTTGGCATCGTACAGGGCTCGATCGGCGCGTTCAAATACCTCGGTCGGGGTATCGCCCTCGCGGAAAAAGGTCGTTCCGATCGAGATGGTAATCTCGACTTTGTCGTCCTTGAAACGAAATGGGATCCCCTTGACCACATTGCGCAGTTTATCGAGGGGCGACAGCATATTATCCGCATCGACCCCGGGTAGCAGGACGACAAATTCCTCGCCGCCATAACGGGCGATGAAGTCGGTTTCGCGCAGGCTGCGGCTCATGGCGCGAGCGATGACTTTCAGCGCCTTGTCTCCGGCAAGGTGGCCGAAGCGGTCATTGATCGACTTGAAATGGTCAATGTCGACAATCGCCAGACAGAGGGGATTCTGATAGCGCTGCCAGCGTTTGTATTCCAGCTCAACGCGTTCATCAAAGGCGGCACGGTTGAAGACCTGCGTCAGGCTATCCAGCAACAGCTTGTGCTTTTGCTGGGCCATGCGTTTCTTGTACTCCGCGGTCTCTTCGCGCATCAGGTTAAGCTTGTTTTCCATGGCGCCAAGAGACTCAATCAGGTGCGCTTCACGCTGCATCAGATCATTGCGCTCCAGCAACAACGTCTGCAGGTATTGCAGATTCTGCCGAATGCTCTGTTTGAGTTGCTGGAGGTTGGATTGGCTGTCCAACTGCAAGCTGATGTCATCCAGACGGGCATGGATCTCGCTGCCGTGGCGTTGGTGCTGCTCGTGCAGTTCACGCCCCTGATCCAGCGATTCGGTGAGGCGCAGATGTACGGCGCTCAGGCTGTCATTCAAGCTGGAGAGAAACAGGTGCGATTCCCGGCGTTCTTGACGAGCACCGTCGATGATCAGCTCGACCAACTTCAAGCACAGCTCGGGCAGCAGGGTGAATTCGACACCGGTGAGGAGTTGGTGGCGAATTTCGGCCAGTTCTTCACCCACCTTGCCGGTGAAATCCAGCTCGGTGATCAGGCGTTGCAGCTCGTCGCACAGACGCAGGCGTACGGCATCGTCGCAGCTGGCTTTTGCTGCGTTGTTCTCGGCATCCTTCTCCTTATTGCCCAAGGCGAGGGGCCGCAACAGCAAGGCGCGCATCGAATGCTGGTACAGCTCGAGCAGACGAGCCACCTGGCGCTGATGGTCAGCAATGGCATACGGTTGGGCCAGATTCAGGAACTCTCTGACCTCTTTACGGATCTTCTCCGGGATATCCTTGGTGCCGCTGAGTTGGCGTCCCCCTTCTTTCAGGGTGTCGCGGGTCAAGCGCAACGACTCTTCCAACGCATTGGCGTGATGCTGTAGCAGTTTCTCAACCGCCAGAATGTCATCCGTCAGCTGATTAAGCGGTGTCTGTTCATCAAAGCGCTGACGCAAGCGGGCCAGCTTGTTGTCCAGTTCGCGGTCATGCCCGCGACAGGCTTGGGTCAGGCGGTTGATAAAGGAAATGGCGAGCGTACGCTCGGCATCGTTCTGCTCGGATAGCAGACTGAGCTCGAGTTCCTTCTGCTCGAGCCGTTCCCTGAGTATGGTGAGTTGCCCAGCTACGGCACTTACATCATTCATCAATTCTTTCCAACAGGTTTTTGCCGTTGCCGGTCAGACAGGTGTCGTCGTGGAGGCGAATCAGATCAGTCGATTCCTGACCATTCTATCAGATTTTTATTATGCAATGCGTTGACTTTGACCAGGCCCTTGTCGATGGCATGCCTTGCCTGGACGCGGAATGGTCCATTGAAGAATGCCGCTTGCTGGCAGTCAATAGCCGACAGTTCAACCCATGATGAGCGCCCAGTTTTTTCCACGATCTGCTCTGACGCGGACATGGCTAACAGGCTGAGCTCAATAATATTTTCCCCCATCACTGCCAAGGGACAACGCGGAATGAATGGAAAGCTGATGACGCCCATGACCACGTTGTCGGTCAATGCCAGATCTGCAAGTATGCTTTCGAGTCTATCCAGCCACATCGTGGCCTGACCGGTGGCCGACAGACCCTCGTCCTGAGCACTCGGGATCAGCAGCAGAAAGCGGCTTTCCCCCAGCTGGAACAGCTGTTCGCCATTGCTCGCCTGGGCCTGCATCTGGCCGCATACCTGCTGCTGTAACTGTTGGGAATGGGCATATCCCAGGCGCTCGCACAGGCGGCGAAAGGCCGGCACGCTAAAATGCAGCACCGTATGATGCAAGTCCTCGGGCAAGACATCATCGCCAGCGAAGGCGAGCTCCAGTGACTGGCCGAGTTCATCGAGTTGCAGGGCTAATTGGTGCTGGTTGGGGAGCTGGCTGAACGGCGCCTGTACTAAGCGGGCTTCGAGTTGTTGGATATGGTTGCGGACCGCACTTTGCCGGCGCTGCAGGCGCCATAACAGCAAGGCGGCAAGCAGCAGCAGGACGGCGGAACTGCCAATCGCGGTCTGGTAATAGGTTTGTTCGGTGAGCAGGCTGCTTTTTTGACGTTCTATATCATCGCGTTCGCGCTGTATGGAGACCTGCTGCAGATTTTCCTTGAAGGCGACGCGCTCCTGTTTTTGCCGCCGATCCCGCTCGTCATGAGTCAGTTGCTGATAATGTTTTAAAAAGTCATAGGCTGTGGGAATTTGCCCTTTCTGTTCGTAGGCGCGAGATAATAATAAATAGAGTGTCGGTTGGCTTTCTGCTTGAATACTGTTGTCATGCAGCGCGTTTTCCAGCAGGGCAATCGTCAGGCCCGGGGCTTTTTGTTGCAGATATAATTCACCTAACGCGATAATGACGGCGAGCTCGCCTTGTTTATTTTTGTTGATATTGAAGCCATTGCGTGCGGCGACCAAATAGGCGCGCGCCACACCGGGATTGCCAATTTGTAAATATGTTTTACCGATCTGTAAATTTAATTCTGCAAGCGCTTCCGGGCGGTTGATATTGCGAAAAATATCTAACGCGTTGAAGAGGAGTGATAAGGCCAAATTAGCATCACCGGCTTGCAAATTTAATTCTGCCAACTGCGTCAAACAACGGCCAAGCCATTCACCATTACCCAGGGATTGATATTCATCGCACGCCTGCTCTTCATAATGCATAGCCTGGGATAAATCACCGCGGCGCTCAAATAAACGACTGATAGTTTCTGCCAGCTGGGCCATATTCAACGACATGGATTCCGATTTAGCCTGGGTAAAGGCGTCGGAATAGAGCGACAATGCCAATTCATCTTGATGGCGGTGAGCATAATAATCCGCCTTCAGGGTTTGAATGGCGATCTGCAATTCAACCGGCAGGCTGGCGTTATCGACGGTAGCCAGCTGGCTCAAGCGTTTCCAGGCCTGTTCGCTATTGCCGTTATCGATATCGGCCGCGGTGTGCAACAGCTGCAGATGAAGTCCGATAAATTGTGGGTTGCTGATGGTATTTTTTCTTATAAATTGATCGAGCAATACAAGATAATTATTGCTTCCAGTCTGTGGTGTATCCGTTAATTGCTGTTGCCGTGCCAGTGCATATAATGCCATGGCTTCCAAATGCGGATAATGTTGTTCTGCCGCCATGGTTCGGGTTTTCAGCAGTAGCTGGTCGGCAGAACCGTCCTGGTTTAAATACCATAAACAATTGGCTTGAATTAATTGCGCCTCAATCGTTTGTTGTCGAGTGCGATAACGTTGATTCGCTTCTCGATAGGCTCCGGGATTTTGACTCAGAACGGGAAATATACGTTCGGCTAATTCGCGTTGCAGAAATTGACTACTTAATTGACGGCAGAGATCCGGTGCGGTCGTGGTTTTTTGCTGTGCCTGAATCAATAATTCAGGCATCAGGGTGGTATCCAGCGTCATCGGCGGCAGGGCAACGCTGGATATAAAGGCTAGGGTAGCAAGCAATCCGGTATCTCCGTCAGGTATGGGTATTACTGGCGAATGAGTCGCGTATTCGGTATTTGTGATTGCCAATTACTGCGGAACGGATTGATATCCAACCCGCCACGGCGGGTATAGCGCGCATAGACAGTCAACTTTTCCGGAGCGCAATAGCGCATGATATCCATAAATATCCGTTCAACACACTGCTCGTGGAATTCATTGTGGTTGCGGAATGAAACTAGGTAGCGCAACAGCGCGGCATGATCGATATTGCGGCCCGTATATTCGATCAGCACGCTGCCCCAGTCCGGTTGGCCGGTAACCAGGCAGTTGGATTTCAGCAGATGGGAGTACAGGCTCTCGCTGACGGTCGCGGCATCTGGCGTCAGTGCATTGGCTAGCAGACGCGGGTCAAAATCATATTCGGTGATCGTCACATCCTGGTCATCCAGGCAGATCCCCGGCCAGATCGCGAACTGATGTGGCGCATCCTGCAAGCGATACAGCTGTACCGTGACGTCACCCTCGGCACAGGCGGCCAGATCGCGTTGCAGTGTGGCCTCGACGGCCTGCAGTGACGGAAAAACCGTCTGATTCAAACTGTTCAGGTAAAGTTTGAAAGATTTGGATTCGATGAGGTGAGTGCTGTTGGCCGATACCTGCACCTCTCCGATGGCGACCACGGGTTTGCCCTTGGGATCCAGCCAGGAGAGCTCATACAAGGTCCATAGATCCGCACCGGTGAACGGCAGTGGATGATTAAGGTGCAGATCGTCCCGATTCAGACTCCGTGGCACCGCCTGCAGCAACTGCGGGCTGTACTGGCTGATGTAGGCACTCTGTTTACCCAGCGACAACGCGGCCAGAAGGGGGTGATTATCATAGCCAACAGGCTGGGCCATGGGGGTGTCCTCGATTAATATGGGCATTCGCTTCATTGTGAGAAAAAGTGATGTCTGATCAAGTTGTTTCCGCTCTTACCGCGTTAATGGCGCGCTGGGTGAGCTATCAATGCCGACGGGTAGGGGAGGTCTGGTGTTCATCCGACCCTCAATGGCGGTCGGTTTGCGAAACCGGTAAGCAGTGCGCTGGCCTGAGTGCCTGGCGCCCGGTGGCACGGCCGGCGGCAGCCAGCATGCAGAATATTGCCGATGCGCTCGGCACGACGCTGCATCCGGCGTTGTCCGCCTATTACTGTCATGGCTTTGCCGGCCCGATGGCGTTCTCGTTCAAAGGGCTACGTGTCGAACTGATTCAACCCTGGAACGATGACGATTACCTGCTCCTGCAGGAAAACCTGATCGGCCATGCGTTAATGCAGCGGCGGTTGAAGCTGCCGGCCACGTTTTTCATTGCGGCGACGCGAGATGATCGCTATCTGATCAGCCTGGATAATCACAGCGGCGCCGTGCTGTTCGAGCGCGTTGGCCAGCCAGGCGGCACTGAGCTTGCGGCATCCTTGCCGGCGTTTCTGGCGCGCCTCGAGCCGTTAGCCGTGAGCGCTGCTGGCTTGCCGTAACAAACGGCGCAGCATCACAACTTCGTCACGCAACTGTGCGACTTCCTGGCGCAGTGTTGCCAGCTCTGTTTGCAGCGGCCGCACGGCCGCTTGCCACTCATCCGGTAGTGATGGCGTTGGCGTATCGTCGGCTCGGGGCGCTGTGGAGGGAGTCTGGGCAGGCACTGAGGCCTGCTGGCTGCGCCAGCGCTGCAGGCCGAGAATCACATCCGGCATCGGGCAGGGGGCGGGCAGGCGCGACTTGATCAGGGCGACCGAGGGTTGGCGCCCCTCTGCAGCCAGTTGTTGCGCAATCGACATTACGGTGTCGAGGGACATGGTTTATCTCCTGTCGTCAGGCAGCCGCGGGCGAAACGGAATGACATTATCCGCTGCGGGTACCGTTTGTTCTTGCGGTGCTGGGGTGGCCAGTGGTGGCAGCCGGAACAGCGGGGCATGTAAACCCTGCAGCAGTAGTTCACCGCGGTGCGCGCTCTGTGGTTCAACGCTGAATTCAAATACAAAGCAGGCACTTTTTTTCAGCAGTGTGCGGAGCAATACCGGCATCAACTCTTCTTCATGCCGCGCAACGCTCAGCAACTGCCAATGCTGACGCTGGCAATATTGCTCGATCAACCGGTTAGCCAGCTCGGCCTGGCGGCGACGTAACCAGAACTCGGCAATGATGAGGCCCAGCAGGGCTAAAAACAGTTCAACCGTCATCCATGCTCCTGTCGAGTAAGCCACTTAGGCAGTGGGTGGGGTGGTATAGTAGCGGTTTGATGGTGATTTGCTCCATTAAAACCGCATCGTGGCTCAGAGCCGTTTTTATGAGGACAGATTTTGAGTAACAACCAACAACCGGACCCGTTGGCGGTCATGCAGGCCCTTGAGACGATTGAGCAACAGCTGCAGCAACTGGCGCTGTGGCAAGGTCAGGCGCCGAGTGACGCCGCGTTGGCCAGTCGCTTGCCCTTTTGTGTCGATACCCTTGAGTTCCATGAATGGCTGCAGTTCGTACTGTTGGTGCGTTTTCGTGCGCTGCTGGCGGCACAACAACCGTTGCCGACGCAGATCGCCGTCTATCCGATGGCGACCGAAGTGTATAAGCAACGTACCGCAGAATGCCACGGCCTGTTAGCGGCGATAGCCCAACTCGATGAAGTGATTACTGGTCAACCGGTGGAAAGAACAACATGACGTTGCGCATCATTTATCAGGATGAGTGGCTGGTGGCGGTTGATAAGCCGTCTGGGCTGCTGGTGCATCGCAGTTGGTTGGATCGCCACGAAACACAGTTTGCGATGCAGATGACGCGGGATCTGGTGGGCCAGCATGTCTATACGGTGCATCGTCTCGACCGGCCAACCTCGGGGGTGCTGTTGTTTGCGCTGGATCCGGAGACAGCACGCGCCATGAGTGGCTGCTTCATGCGCCACGAACTGACCAAACGGTATCAAGCCATCGTTCGAGGTTGGGCGCCAGACAGCTTGTGGATTGACTATCCACTGAAAGAGGAGCTGGATGCGATCGCCGATCAATTTACCTCGCCCGATAAACCGGCTCAATCCGCACAGACACAATTGATCTGCGAGGAACGTTTTGAATTGCCGTTTGCGGTATCCGCCCGCCATCCAACGAGTCGTTACAGTCTGGTAACGCTGTTACCCAAAACCGGGCGGAAACATCAACTGCGGCGCCACATGGCGCATATCTCGCATCCGATTGTCGGTGATACCTGTCATGGTGACGGCCGACACAACCGTTGCTTCCGCGAGCAGTTCGATTGCCACCGATTGTTACTGGTGCATCAGCAGCTGCAATTTATACATCCGGTTACTAATCAACCGCTTGCGATCGAGATCACGCCGAATGATCACTGGTTAACGCTGTTGCAGCGCCTGCGTGATCACACGCTGGCTGGTCAGTCTTGATCATGATCACGCACCAAGGCCGGAAATAGAGACAGCGGGCTGATGTGAAAGTTCCAAAATTCGGGTGATCAGGATCATGGTTACTGAAATCCACCACAGAACACATCAATGTTAAATCCTTTATTAATAAATATTTAAGGACAATATCCTTGTTTTTGGCGTTTTATTGTCATTTTTCGGTTATTTGTTCCGAATATGTGTCCGGTAGTAGAGTGTTGCAAGGATGGGGGTTCAGTTATCATTTTGTGACGTGCTTCAACGCCGTTGAGGAAGTCGGATCCCTATAATGGCCGCGGACAGTCACCAGAGGTCTTCATCTGGCGACAGGTTTCCACTTTTGGACCAATCCCCCTCAAGGGTAAAAAGGAAAAGATTATGAAAGCAAAGTGGCTTCCAATTTCAGCAGCAGTAATCATGGCACTGGGCTCAGCCTCTGCCTCCGCAGTTGAGTTCCACGGCTATATGCGTTCTGGTATTGGCATCAACACTGATGGCGGCAACCAGATTTGTGCTCAAGCAGCTGGCGCACCGACCAAGTATCGTCTGGGTAACGAATGTGAATCATATCTTGAGCTTGGTCTGAACCAAGAAGCCTATAACAAAGGCGGCAAGAAATTCGTTGTAAACACCATGCTTGCAGCCAAGGCCGGTAACGGTAACGACTGGCAGGATACCCGTGGTCCTGGTAATGCTGATGGCACTAACGGTGGCCATGGCGACCAAATTTATGACAACAACCCATGGGGTAACGCGGCGTTTGCTTTCCGCCAAGCTAACGTAGAAGCAACCGGCCTGTTCGGTGGCAATGAAATCACTTGGGCTGGTAAGAAGTACTATCAACGTCATGACATCCACTGGATGGACTTCTACTACTGGAACACTTCAGGTTACGGTGCCGGTGTGGAACAAATCAGCGTCGGTAAGGCTGGCGCAGTATCTGTTGCCTTGCTGCGTGAAGTCACTGACTCAGGTTTTGGTGATTTCAACATCAACAACAACGGTGGCACTGAGAGCACCAAGAACGTCTCTGTTAACAACATTGACGTGCGTTGGGCACAAATTCCTCTGTGGACCGACGGCTCTCTGGAGCTGGGTGTGAACTACTTCATGCCATCTTTGACCGATGGTCAGGATGACAACAACGTCAACAGCGACAAGGCGATGATGCTGACAGCTGAAATGACCCAAGGTAACTTCTTCGGTGGTTTCAACAAGTTCATCGTGCAATACGCTGATAACGGTGCTGCCGGCCAGCTGATCTCCAACCACGCGGGTTCCGGTTTCTGGGGTGGCGATCAAAGCGAACGTAAGTCATACCGTGTAATCGATTGGGGTACTGTTGCATTCACCGATAAGGTTGAAATGGGCTATTCCACCGTCTACGCGAAGATGGATCGTGGTAATGAAGGCGACGATAACACTTGGTTCTCCATCGGTGTTCGCCCGATGTACAAGTGGGATCAAATCATGAAGACCGTCGCAGAAGTCGGTTATGATGATACTGATGTTTGGGGTACCAAAGAGAAGTTGCAAAAGTACACCCTGGCGCAAGCCTGGTCTGCTGGCAGCAACATCTGGGCTCGTCCTGAAATTCGTGCCTATGTTACTTATGCCAAGTCCGACAATGATAACAAGTTCGGTACAGGCAAGAATGACAACACCAGCGTAGGTGTTCAAGCTGAAGCTTGGTGGTAAGAGCTTTAAAAGCATGACAAAATTGCCCCCGAATGGGGGCAATTTTTTTATCTTATTTCGAGGTGATTATGAAATATAACATGCTGATTGCTGCTTGTTTGGTGAGCGTGGGTTGTGGTGTTTTATCTGGTTGCAGTAGTGAGCCGCTAGTTGCTCCGATAGAGCAGAATAAGGATGTTTTCTCCTCTTCTGATGTTGCTTTATCCGCATTACAACAAGCTTCAGTATGTTGTAATAGTTTTTCAGACTTCCCCTATTCAGATGTAAAAATTGGTAAGGTCTATAGTCCAATATCTAAAACTAGTCCGGTCTTTAATTTTAAAGAAGGGAATAGTTATTTCGCAGCATATCGTTTACCAGAGCATACTGGAGATATTCGGATAACGGTTGCATCACAGGTGGATAAGACCGTTTTTTATCCAAGAGTAATAATGTTGGATAGCCAATTTAGGGTTACTCGCGTAATTGGCGATGACATATTCACTTATAAACCAGCCGAGTTATTGCAACTAGACAGAATTGAGTCTGTTTTTACAGTGGATCGTTCAAGAACCAATAATCCTAATAATGAAACTTATATGATCCTCTATTCTCCAGCAGACCAACTGAATAAAACAACGACCATTTTGCATCCTGCAAAGGCTTTTGCTAGGGCTCATTCTACTGTCGAGCCGAACGTCAAAGATCCGGTTATCAATCATTCTGCTTGGGGCCTAGTTGAACTGGATTTTGATGATCTTTCCGTCTATGCGGGTAAAGATAACGTATACATGCCTGAATATGCCGAGGAAATAAAGCGAGCCAACAATGGCGTTTACGTCGATGTCAACAAGAAGCCAGTTGTCGCGCCAAATAAATTGGTTGTTGAACCTGCAGCTGCAGTCGCGGCTGTTGAATCATCAGTTGTATCCTCACAGTCACAAACAACATCAGTAGCAAATAGTGGTAATGTCCAGGCTGGAGGGATGCTCCCGGAAACTGAGCAGTTATATAATCAATTTATTGAAAAAGCAGTCAGTGCTGGAAATATTGAGAAAGCGATGCAACTCGCCAATGAGGCTGAAAGAGCGGGTTCGAAGAGTGCTAAAACAACGTTGGTCAATGCAATAAAGAACTCCCAGAAATAAGTGACAGAAAGACTCAAAATAAACCCCGGTTACGGGGTTTATTTTTAATCTGGTCGTGGTATAACAAATCAGCGATAGAGATCACGTAAATAACTATGTTACACTCGGTTACTTTTGGTTGTTTTTCGTTGCTGGTTATTTTCTTTTTTCAAGAATTAACGTTTGTTGGATTTTTAATCCAGGTCTGCAAAATTACCCATCTGAGATGTATCTCAATATTTCTAGTTTGTAACAAATTGTTTTTACAGAAAAAAACATGTGATCCCCATTCTGTTTTCGTATATCTCGTCTTCTCCAATTTTTGGCTGCAGCTATATTTATAAATGTTCAATACGACCGAAAGGCTATAACCATAAGAACCACCTTAATAGCGTGGTTCCGGTGTATTGCAATACTAACTCAAGGACGCAAACTCCCAGGAGCTCACTCTTATGATGAAAAATGCATTTGCTAACCTGCAAAAAGTAGGTAAGTCGCTGATGCTGCCAGTCTCCGTGCTGCCGGTTGCAGGTATTCTGCTCGGCGTCGGTGCTGCCAAATTCAGCTGGCTGCCTGCCATCGTGTCACAAATTATGGAACAAGCCGGTGGTGCCGTATTCGGTAACATGGCGTTGATCTTCGCAATCGGTGTGGCACTCGGCTTTACCAACAACGACGGCGTTTCCGCGCTGGCGGCCACCGTTGGTTACGCCATTCTGACCAAGACGCTGACCGTCGTTGCCCCTGTGGTGGCGGGTCTGGATCCAGCGGCGGCTGACTATGCGGCTCAGGTTTCCAAGGTCGCAGAGGTCGGGGTACTGGGCGGTATCGTTGCCGGTGGTATCGCGGCGTATATGTTCAACCGCTTCTACCGTATCCAGCTGCCAGAATACCTCGGCTTCTTCGCCGGTAAGCGTTTTGTGCCGATCATCACCGGTTTTGCCGCCATTCTGGCCGGTGTCGTGATGGCCTTCGTATGGCCGCCGATTGGTGCCGTGATCCAGTCCTTCTCTCACTGGGCTGCCTATCAGAACCCGGAAGTGGCCTTCGGTATCTACGGCGTGGTTGAGCGCTCGCTGATTCCGTTCGGTCTGCACCACATCTGGAACGTACCGTTCTTCTTCCAAGCAGGTGATTGCGTCAACTCTGCCGGTCAACAACTGCACGGCATCCTGACCTGCTATCAGTCCGCTACTGAAGCTTCTCGTACTCCGGAAAACAGCTACTTCGGTCAGCTGGCCGGTGGTTACATGTTCAAGATGTACGGTCTGCCTGCTGCTGCCATCGCAATTTGGCACGCTGCTAAGCCGGAAAACCGCGCCAAGGTTGCAGGTATCATGATCCTGTCTCTTATACACATCTGACGCTGC
>CAMFKP010000060.1 GCA_945957385.1 uncultured Aeromonadaceae bacterium | reverse complement strand
TCTGAAGTTCGACCGCGAGCGTACCCGTGTATCTCTGGGTCTGAAGCAACTGGGTGAAGATCCGTGGGTTGCTATCGCCAAGCGTTATCCGGAAGGTGCGCGTCTGACCGGTCGCGTGACCAACCTGACTGACTACGGCTGCTTCGTTGAAATCGAAGAAGGCGTTGAAGGCCTGGTACACGTCTCTGAAATGGATTGGACCAACAAGAACATTCACCCGTCCAAGGTTGTGAATGTGGGTGACTCTGTTGAAGTCATGGTTCTGGATATCGACGAAGAACGTCGTCGTATCTCCCTGGGCCTGAAGCAGTGCAAGTCCAACCCATGGCAGCAATTTGCTGAAACTCACGCCAAGGGCGATCGTGTTTCTGGCAAGATCAAGTCCATCACCGATTTCGGTATCTTCATCGGTCTGGATGGTGGTATCGATGGTCTGGTTCACCTGTCTGACATCTCCTGGAACGTGTCTGGTGAAGACGCAGTTCGTGAGTTCAAGAAGGGTGACGAGATCTCTGCCGTCGTTCTGCAAGTCGATCCAGAGCGTGAGCGTATCTCTCTGGGCGTGAAGCAAATCGAGGAAGATCCTTTCAATAAGTACCTGTCTGATAACAAGAAAGGTGCTATTGTTAAGGGCAAGGTAACCGCCGTTGACGCCAAGGGCGCCACCATTGAACTGGAAGAAAGCGTTGAAGGTTACATCCGTGCCTCTGACGTTTCTCGTGACCGTGTAGAAGATGCCACTCTGGTTCTGTCTGTCGGTGACGAAGTAGAAGCCAAGTTCATGGGTGTTGACCGCAAGAACCGTATCGTCAGCCTGTCTGTCCGTGCTAAGGACGAAGCTGATGAGAAGGCTGTAATGGATAACCTGAACCAACAAGAAGAAGTTGGTTTCAGCAATGCCATGGCAGAAGCGTTCAAGGCAGCCAAGGGCGAATAAGTTCGCGCTGGCTAGCTAGCCAATAAAGGGCGGTCCTGTACCGCCCTTTTTATTGTGTAAATGTGCCTGGTTTTCTGTTGGAGTAGGATAATGACCAAATCAGATTTGATAGAACGTCTCTCTAGCAAATATGCCCATCTCTCCGCCAAGGATGTTGAGGCGGCCATCCGAGAAATTCTGGAACAAATGGCGATCACACTGCAAAGCGGCGATCGTATTGAAATTCGCGGTTTCGGCAGTTTCTCTTTGCATTATCGTGCACCGCGTGTGGGACGGAATCCCAAGACTGGCGAGAAGGTTGAATTGCTTGGCAAATCGGTACCGCATTTCAAACCGGGGAAAGAACTCCGTGAACGGGTCAATGAAACCCTCTGATTTCTGTCACCTTACATAACTGTAAACGGAGAAGTACCGGTGCGGACATTACTGACGGTGTTGTTAGTGGTTCTGTTGGTCGCCTTGGGACTGACTCTGGGTGCCGCGAATGGCATCTATGTGAAATTCAATTATCTGCTTGCTCAGGGTGAATATCGGCTTTCCAGCCTGATGGTGTTCTGGTTCTTGGCCGGTTTTGTCCTCGCGTGGCTGATGTGTGGCGTATGGGTGTTGCGCTGGCGCTTCAAAAATCGTTCTTTGCGTAAACAGTTGGCAAAGCAGCAGTCCCATCGTTCGATGGAGACGCCAGCCCCCGTGTCGGGCAGTAGCGATTAATGCTGGAGTTATTATTTCTGTTGCTGCCTGTTGCCGCCGCCTATGGCTGGTACATGGGGCAACGGGGAGTTCGGCTCGATAATCAGCAATCGAGCCACAAATTATCGCGCAACTATGTTGCGGGGATTAATTTTCTTCTTTCTGATCAACCTGATAAGGCTGTTGATCTGTTCATCGAACTGCTACAGGTCGATGAGGAGACGCTCGAAACCCACATGGCGTTGGGTAACCTGTTTCGCCAGCGTGGCGAAGTCGATCGGGCTATTCGCATTCACCAAAATCTGGTAGCGCGTCCTTCACTTACTTTTGACCAGCGCGATTGGGCGATGCTGGAGCTGGCGCGTGATTTTGTCGCTGCCGGTTTGCTCGATCGTGCCGAAGAGATTCTGGTCGAGTTATTGAAACATGATGAGCATGAAGTGGATGCTGCAGAGTTGCTGATCACCCTGTATCAACAGCTGCGCGATTGGGAGCGGGCGATTGAGGTTGCCCAGCGCTGCAGCAAGAAACTCGGTGAGAGAATGCTGATGCCGCTAGCGCAATTTCATTGCGAACTGGCGGAACAGGATCTGCAGGAGGCGCAGCCACGTAAGGCGATCCCTCGTTTGCGCAAGGCATTGCAGATTCGCCCTGATTGTGTGCGCGCCAGTCTGCGTCTGGCCGAGATCTATTTGCAGCAGGGGGATAAGCACCACGCCATCGAGGTGTTGGAACCGATTGGCCAGCATTCGCCGGATATGGTCAGTGAGGCGTTACCCCTGTTGCGCCAATGTTTCTCTGCGGATGATCTGCGCTATGCCGATATTTTGAATGCATGGCGCGAATCCAGTGGTGCCGCCAGTATTGCGCTCGAGCTGGCCGATTTGATGTCCCGACAACAGCACAGTAGCGAGGCTGAATCCCTGATGCTGTCTGAGCTCAGACGCCATCCCACGATGAAGTGTTTTTCGCGGTTGATGGGGTATCGTCTGGCTGAACTGGATAATCCACGCGCCGCCGAGAGCATCGGCTTGCTCAAACAGCTGGTGGATGAGCAGATCCGAGCCAAGCCCCGTTATTGCTGTAACCATTGCGGTTTTGCATCCCGTCTGATTTTTTGGCAATGCCCATCGTGCAAGCAATGGGCAACAATTAAGCCCATCCGTGGTCTGGATGGTGAGTAACTGGAGAGAATATGTTGGATCCCAAAGTCGTCGTCGCGTTGGATTATGCTCGCGAGGAGGAAGCATACCGCTTTGTCGATCAGGTCACCCCTGATGCCTGCCGCCTCAAGGTAGGCAAGGAAATGTTTACTCTGTTTGGTCCACAGCTGGTGCGTAATCTTCAGCAACGTGGCTTTGATATCTTTTTGGATCTGAAGTTCCACGATATTCCCAACACCGTCGCCAAGGCCGTGGCGGCTGCAGCGGAGCTGGGCGTGTGGATGGTTAACGTCCATGCCAGCGGTGGTCCGCGCATGATGACGGCAGCCCGTGAGGCGCTGCTGCCCTATGGCAAGGAGCAGCCGTTGCTGATCGCGGTAACGGTTCTGACCAGCATGGAGCAGGCGGAGTTGCAGGCGGTCGGCATCGACACTCCGCTGCAGCAGCAGGTACTGCGTCTGGCCAGCCTGACCCGCGAGTGCGGTCTGGATGGCGTAGTCTGTTCGGCTCAGGAGGCCGCGACGCTCAAAGCGGCATTGGGGCGTGAATTCAAGTTGATTACGCCGGGTATCCGTACGGCTGACAGCGAACGGGGCGACCAGCGGCGTGTTCTCACTCCGCAAGAGGCGTGTCAGCAAGGCTCCGACTATCTGGTCATCGGCCGTCCCATCACTCAGGCGGCCGATCCGGCAGCCACTCTGGCCAGCATCAACCTTTCGTTGCGTTAACGTCTGTGCTGACGCTATGCCGGCTCAGGTATAGCGTCAGCACTATGCCCAGTATCACCCCGAGTCCGCTGCCTAACAGGTGCGATTCTACGTGCACCCGGGTGCCAATCCAGTCGGCGGTCATGCCATCCGGATGCCACAGATCCCAGAGTAACTTGCCGCCCAATCCCGCCAGCCAGAGTACGGCCTGGCGTTTTTGTGTCAGCCATTGCAGGCAGGCGGCGATCGCAAACAGGCCATGCAACGCACCGGACAGGCCCCAGTAGTGGATCGTTTGCGGTACCCAAAGCCAGATGGCGGCATCAACCAGCGCCACTAACAGGCTCAGTAGCAGCCAGCACAGGCCGCCGCCGAGCGGCGGGATCAGAAACGTCCAGAGCAGGCACAAGGCGGCCAGATTCATCCACAGATGCGCGGCATTGTGATGCAACCAGCCTCCGCTCAGTAAGCGCCACCATTGGCCATCGCTGATGGCCGCCCGGTCGAAGGCCAGCGGCCAGTACGGTGCCAGCCCCTGCACCAGCAGGGCAATGAGGACGCAAAATAACAAGAAGGCATAATTACGAACGATGTTTGGTTGCATGATTGCCCACTAGCGGAAATAAGAAGGGGCTGATTGTCAGCCCCATTATTTATTGTGCGATGATGCCGGAATTAGATAAGAAAATCTTCCAGCTTCTTGCCTTCTTTTTCAATCGCATTGCGGATTGGCAGCGGTTGGCGACCCTGGCCAGTCCAGGTTTTTTCCTGCCCCTGATCATCGATATAACGATATTTAGCCGGGCGGGGAGCACGTTTGCTGGTTTTTTCAGTTTCCACCGTCACGTTAGGAAACAGTTCGCTGGGATCAATGCCATCGGCACGCAGCATATTCATATATTCATTGATTTTACTGAGTCGAGCCTCACGGGCTTGGCGTTCCTCGGCCTCAGCATTGCGGCGATCTTCCACAATACTGGTTAGTTTTGCCAGGCCTTCTTCCAATTGTTCCAGTGTTAAATCACGGGCCACGGCGCGCAGGCTACGAATATTAAGCAGTACTTTCAGAAATTCATTCATGGTCAGCTCACTTAATCCAGGATGGATATTGTTACATCTATATTATTGTGGTGAATATATTTATTTTCAATTTAAACATCAGCGTCATCTTGTCAAGATTCTTATTTTAATTTATCGGCTTGGGGTGTTCTGGCAAAAAAGAATAATCCCGCCACCAGACCTGGTGCAATTGCCGAACAGGACCTGGAGCGCGTGTTATCCCGAGTTATCATTAAGATTTTGCTGATGTTATGGCTTTAAATCCTGTTATTTGTTGTGCATTTAGAGAAATATCTTGAGTTGTCGGCCTGGCTCAGTAATATGCCGTCTTACCTTGAGTAGAGGTTGCGCTGCCTAAGAGTAATCAGAAGAAGGGTGACACCGTTGAATTCTGATGAAAGGAGTCCGCGCCGAAGTGAATGTCCCGTCATGGATATTTGCTGGGGGCATTTCGAACAGGAATGTCACTGCCATAGTCTGAGCAAACTATGGAGCGCTACTGAAAGGGCAGGAGTCTCTCACCGGTCTGGTGCCGCGTTTTGTCTTCTTTTCCTCTCGGTAGATCTCCACCTGATGTATATAGGTGACATGAGATCATGAATATTACACATTATTCCGATTCGTTTATTTCTATCTTGCCACCGCTGGTAATGGTATTGCTGGCAATAGTGACCCGCCGGGTATTGTTATCATTAGGTGCCGGGATTCTAATGGGGACCTTATTGCTATCCCAAGGCAGCGCCGAGGGAACCATTCGTTATCTGTTGCAACTGTTTCGTGGCATTTTTTGGCAATCAGATGAGTGGAATGCGTGGAACATTAATATCCTGCTGTTTCTATTACTATTAGGTTGTCTGATTAGTCTGATGACCATATCTGGTGGCACACGTGCATTTGCCGATTGGGCACAACAACGAATTAAGAGTCGCCGCCAAGCCAAAGTGATGACGGGATTATTGGTGTTCCTGTTCTTTATTGATGATTATTTTCACAGCCTTGCCGTGGGCACTATTTGCCGCCCAGTCACTGATCGCTTTCATATTTCCCGGGCCAAGCTCGCTTATTTACTCGATTCCACGGCGGCGCCGGTTTGTGTGCTGATGCCGATTTCGTCTTGGGGGGCGTATATCATTGCGCTGATAGGCGGCATTCTGGCGGCGCACAATGTGGCAAACCTGTCGGCATTTTCGGCGTTTAGCGCCATGATACCGCTGAACTTCTATGCGCTGTTTACGTTGCTGGCGGTGCTGGTGGTGGTGATGAGCCAAGGTGATGTCGGCGCCATGGCCCGGCATGAGGCGGCGGCACGCAGCGGTGTTTTGTTTGATGCCAGCAAGGGGTTACCCCCCGGAGAGGCGGAAGCGCTGCCGGTATCGTCGCGCGGCACAGTGTGCGATCTGCTGCTGCCGATCGTGACCCTGGTGCTGGCGACGGTCGGCTGCATGGTGTGGAGTGGCGCGGTGCAGCTGCAGGCGGCCGGTGAGGCCTTCACTCTGCTCAAGGCGTTTGAACACACCGATGTCGGCGGCTCACTGGTGCGCGGTGGTGCAGCGGCGCTCTTGTGCAGCATGGTACTGGCGCTGCGCCTGCGTTTGCCGTGGCGGCAGTGGGGACAGGCATTCAGTCATGGCAGTTGGGCGATGTGGCCGGCGATCCGTATTTTGTTGCTGGCGTGGGCGATTGCCGCCGTGATCCGCGATCTGGAAACCGGTAAGTACCTTGCGTCGCTGCTGGGGGCCGGGATCCCGGTCTGGCTATTGCCGGCTCTGCTGTTTGTGCTCGCCGGCGCGATGGCGTTTTCGACTGGCACCAGTTGGGGGACCTTCGGCATCATGTTGCCGCTGGCGGCGGACATGGTGATGGTGGCGGAGCCGGGCTTGCTGCTGCCTTGTTTGTCAGCGGTTCTGGCCGGTGCCGTGTTTGGTGATCACTGCTCACCGATTTCCGACACCACTATCCTCTCGTCGACCGGTGCCAGTTGCCATCATATTGATCACGTCATGACGCAGTTGCCTTATGCGCTGTTTATTGCAGTGGCCAGCCTGCTGGCGTACTTGCTGATCGGACTCTCCGGCAGCTTGCTGTTGGCTTATGCCGGCGCGGGCCTCTGGTTTGCCGCGGGAGCCTTGCTGCTGTGGGGTTGGCGTGCGCGACGGACGACGTGTACCGCCTGAACGGAGGGGCTTCGGCCCCTCTGCTTTTTCTGGCATCATGACGGCGTTTTTTCAGGAGAGAGCATGGCTTCATTACATTACAAATTTGCCGCTATGAATTCCGGCAAGTCGACACAGCTGATCCAGGCCCATTTCAACTATTGCGAGCGCGGCATGACGCCGTATGCGATGACCCCGGCCATCGATGACCGTTTTGGTTTCGGGGTCATCGCGGCGCGGGTGGGCCTGGAACTCCGGGCCGATACTTTTGCCCCGCATACCGATCTGTTTGCGGTGATCCAGCAAAAGTGCCTGCAGCAACCACTGCATGTCTGCATCATCGATGAAGCACAGTTTTTAACGCGCGAGCAGGTGTATCAATTGGCACGGGTGGTGGATGAGCTCGAGATCCCGGTCATCGCCTATGGTCTGAAGAGTGACTTTCGCGGTGAACTGTTTGAAGGGGCTTACCATCTGCTGTGTCTGGCAGACAAGGTGGAAGAGCTCAAAAGCGTGTGCTGGTGTGGCAGCAAGGCACATATGAATGCCAGAGTCTCTCCGGCGGGCGAGGTGGTGCGCGAAGGTGAGCAGGTAGAGATTGGCGGCAACGATCGCTATGTCTCATTGTGCCGCAAGCACTACCTGCAAGGCATGGCGTTCCCGGCGCAGCCGATGGCGGTGAAGGTGGAATCAGTGTGACGCCATCACCTGATCGGCCCACTTGGAGGCTTCCATAAACAGGTTGATCGCCTGATCTTCGGTCAGCTGGATCTTGCTGGCCCTCAGCTTCAGGCGATCCCAATGCAGCTCCTCGTAGTCGGTGACGAACGCCAGATAGAACGCCAGCTCACCGCGCTTCTCCAACAAGGCCTGCTTGATGCTGTCCGACAGCGGGATCTGCTCCAGGATCTCGGCAAACGGCTGGTCCAAAATCGCTTCCAGCAGTGAAAACAGGCCGCAGAGGAATGCCTCGGCCGGATCGGTCCAGCCATGGCGGTGCAAGGATAACAGTTCGCAGAAACGACCACGGATCAGGCTCATGCGATAGAGTTCGGTGGACTTGTTTTCGCCCCCGCTGGTGGCGCTGACCAGCGAGACGAATCGCCGCATCTCCTGCTGGCCGAGAAAGACAGTGGCATGGCGGAACGAGGTGATCGGATCGGCTGCACGGTAGCGCAGGTTGTTTACGTAGCGCATCAACTTGTAGGCCAGCGACAGATCCCGGTTCAACAACTCTTCCAGGCGGTCGTAATCGAGTTCCGGCGAATTGACCTCCTTGAGCAGCTGCATCACCGTCATCTGGCTCTCGGAGAGGGTTTTGCGCTGCACGATCTCGGGGCGACTGAAGAAGTAGCCCTGGAACAGCGTAAAACCCATCTTGCGCGCTTGATTGAACTCTCGCTGGGTTTCAACCTTTTCAGCCAAGTAGGTCAGGTGACTATGGCGGTGGCTGTTGAGGTAATTGGCCATGTCGGTGTGAGAGGTGAGGCGGAAATCGAACTTGATGACATCGATATAGGGCAGGAAACGCTCCCAACGCGGATCCAGCGTGAAATCATCCAGCGCCAGGCGAAATCCCTTCTCCTTGAGACTCTTAACACAGGAGAACAGTTTGTCATCCGGCTCGGCATCCTCGAGGATCTCGATCACTACCTGTTCCCGTGGCAGGGCATCGGCAAGGCCGTTGAGCAGCAGGCTGTAGGGGAAATTGATATAACAACGGTGCTCGCCGACCAGCTGTTGTATCGGCTGGCTGAGAAACTGCTCGGCAATCAGCAAGGTGGTGGCCTGCTCGGCCGAGATATCCGGAAATGAATTACTGAGCCCTTTTCGGAATAACAGCTCGTAGGCGACCGGTCGCTGATGTTCATCCAGAATCGGTTGCCGCGCCACAAAAGAGTACATCTGCAGATCCCTATTGAATAACAAATGCCAGTGTCCGGCACTATTACTGCGTCAATGTGCAGTAGATGCGACGCTGAGGCAACAGAACTTGAGTGAAATAGCGATGCTGGCAGCAGATCGGCGGCACTATGCTGAAATTAGCAGCGGGAGGTGGCGGGTTTCTGTACTGAGCGGGCGGGAGCCGAAAAACGGGAGGGTCAGCAGGACCCTCTCGTTTCGGTTTTTTGAGTTTAATCAGAAGCGATAGTTCATCTGCGCCGCGCCAATGAATGCCGATGCACTGGAAGAGAGCTGGGCCGTCAGTGCCGAGGTCAGGTGCTCATCGATATTCACATCCTTACCATCCAGATACGCCATGCCGACATCGACACTCCAGTTTGGATTGACTTGATAGGTCAGTCCCAGCGAGTACCACAGACGTTCGGTATCCGGAATACTGATGACATCATGTGCGGCCTGGCGATCCAGGGCCAGCCCGGCGCGCAGCGTCCATTGCGGATTCAGGTAATAGGTGCCGCCGATGGCATAACGCCAGCTATCGGAGAAATCCTGATCTTTTTGGAAACAGACGCCGTTCTGGCATTGATCACTGGTGGCTTTGAGCTCCTTGAAGACATCCCAACCGGTCCATTGCACCGAGTAGTGCACGGCAAACCGTTCGCTCAGGCGATCGTAACCGGAAAACTCAGCAATCGCGGGCAACTCCAGATCCAGGGCGCCTGGCACCTGATTGAAACTGGAGGAGAGACCGGTAAAGTCGCCCTTGAACGAGAGGGTGGTACCGGAGCGGTAGCTCAGGCCCCAACGATGGTGCTCGTTCAGCTGGTACATGACGCCGGCATTCCAGCCCCAGTCCAAGGTATCACCGGAGAGGTCAACTAAAGCTGTGCTTGTAACACCGGCGCGACGGACCAGCTTGGCATCGGCATAGATGGCATTGATACCGGCGCCAACGCTCCACTGCTCGTTGATCTTGTAGGCAACGTTTGGGTTGATGTTAAAGGTGGTCAGCTCGGTTTCACCACCGATGAGGCCGGCGGCATAGTCCTTGTCGAACTCGGTGGACAGACCATAGTTAGTGAACAGGCCCAGACCCCAGCTCCATTTGTCGTTCAACGGTTGGATAAAATAGGCGGCCGGAATCCAGGCGCTCGGGGCAATGTCATTCGCATTCAAGGCGCTTTTGGGCAGGGGCCCCAGGTTTTCACGGCCCTTGATATCAATATTCGGGTCGACATACGTGGCGGCAACAGAGACGGCCATCGACTCGAATTGGCTCATTGCCGCCGGGTTACGTGCCAGCACAGCAGCGTTGTCTGCGACCGCGCCTTCACCGGCAAAGGCGCGACCCAGTCCTGAGGCGGAGTGTTCATTCAGGTTGAATGCGGCGGCGATGGCATGGGAGTGGCCGAGTGCGGACATGGCGACACACAGAGCCAGACTGATTCGAGTCATCTTCATGTTTTTTTCCTGATTATTTGACCGGCCCGAACAGGGGGCTGGTTTAAGGGCGCGCCATCTTACTGAGCAATGACGGAGTGACAAATCAGACCAGCTGCGTTAGGCCGTGACATTACTCAAAAATGCAACAAAAAGGGTGAATTGGGTGCCAGCTGGCGCAATCTTGCTCAGATCAGGCTGTCTGGATTGAGCCTGTGTTGCCGTACCGCACGTGATGGCCGCCAGCGGCGAAGCGCTTGCAGCAATGGCCGGCCCTGCCAATCCTGTTGTGGCTGGGCGTAGCAGGCGGCGAGCAAAGCATCCAGCAGTGGTTGCAAGTCACGATAACAGGCCAGCATTTCAATCCCGGTGGCCTCGGGCTGGCGGAAGTGAATCTGCCCCCAATGCAGCAGCAATTGATGGCTGCGCTCTGGGTCATTGTCCCGTAACGCTTGCCGCAGTTGGAGCCAGAGCGTCACAGAGCGGGGTAGCGGTAACGCCTTGTTTTGCCGATAGTACCAAATCAGTGCGAATACAGCGCACAGCAACAGGCCGAGCACGCCCAGGACCAACGTTAGTGCCCATGGCCAGGTGCGTTTCGGCGCAGCATCGAAAGCGGGGGTATCGCCACCCGAACCTGGGGCGGCGGTAATAGCCAGTGGCGGAAATGCGATGGTGGTCACCTGGGTCGTGCGGCTGTTTAGGTTAAACCAGTCGATTTTAAGCGGTGTCAGTTGCAACGTGGTGGCGAGCTGGGGAATAAAGGCATAGCGGATCTGCTTTTCGGCAATTAACTGCTGGTTGAGCACTTTTTCCTGCTGACTGCTGCCATCGAGATAGACGCGCATACCGCTGAGTTCGGGTAGCGTCGGATCCGGCAGCTGATCGAGCGAGTTGCCGACAGCCTGCAACGTTAATGAAGCCAGAATGGGTGTGCCGAGTAGATAGGGCCCCGAGTGCGGCTGCAATGTCAGATGTGCTGATACCTGGCGGCTGGACAGGGCTGCGGCGGCATCAGGTAACGGTTGTACTGTTAGCTGTTGCTCAGGCGCTTGTTGCAACAATGTGTCCGTTTTCAGGCTCTCCGGATGCAGATAACTGCCTTGCAACAAGGGGCCAGTGACGCGCAAGGTACCCGCTTGTGTCAGCTTCAGTCGATAAGTCCGCACTAATTGCCGTTGCCGTTTTCCAGCCACGAGCGGGGTCACGATCTGATCGGCGCCAATTTGTTCCAGCGGTTGTTCTGCCAGCTGTGGCGGTGTCAGACTGTCAAGCCGCACGCCGGCAGGTTGGGCGACTGTCACCTGATATAACAGGGTGGTGCCGGCATAGTAAGGCGGTGGAGCCAGGTGAATGGATAGCAGCTGGGGCAACCGTTGTTCGATGGGGGCGGCGGCAGACAACACCTCCAGCGGCAACGCCGCCGTCTGGGTTCCGCCCAGCGTCAGGGACGGAATTTGTTGCGGGCCGCTGTGTAGCGGCATCAAGGGGATCTGCCACAGGCTTTGCAGCTGATTGGCAACGGATTTTTCCTTGTAGCGTACTTCACCAACCACAAAGTTGCGCAATAACGGCCGCACATCCAGAGCTGCTGCCCCGAGACGATCATTGGCAATCACCGACAGCAGTATGCTCTCGTCGGCATAGATCCGTGATTTGTCGATGGTGACCCGGCTGGTCACCTGCGCCTGGCAGGTCACCGCACATAATGCCAGCAGCCAGAGCAGCGGTTTTACCATGTTTGGCGTCCTTCACGGGTCAGGCGATGTTGCTGTTGTAGCCGGAGGCGATTTCGCATCAAATTTCCCGGATCGGCGGCCATCATGCGCAAATCCGTGGTATCCGCTGGATGCGGGGTATCCGGTGCCGTCGTAGGTTGCTGTTGCGCTGCATTTTGTTGTTGCATCCAGGAGAGCACCAGCTCGCGATTGATACGGGCATCTTGCATCTCGGGTGCCAACAGCAACGCCTCGTCGTAGGCTGCAATGGCCTCATCAAACGCCAGCTGCTGGGCATAGGCATTACCCAGATTGTACAGGGTGTCGGCAGTGACCGGGGCTTGCCGGTAGGCTGCGATCGCCTCGCTATAGCGTCCAGCCCGGTACAGCGCATGTCCACGCCACAATGGCGAGGTGAAGGCCTCGGCCGCTTGCAGATAATGTCCCTGTTGATAGGCCTGGCGGCCGCTAAGATCATCAGCCCATGCCGACGAACTCGGCCAGGCCAGCGGCAGGAGCAGGCAGACAAACAGCCAGCCACGGCGGAATAACAGCACGCAGGGCAATAGGGCGAACAGGACCCAGTAACCGAGATCGTTGCGCTGCAGGTTGTTGGCACCGAGTGCATGTGCACTCTGTTGCGGGTGCGTGCTGACGAGGGAGGCCAGCTGGGCCGGTTGGCTGCTATCGGCATAGTGTCCGTGATTGGCGGCGGCCAGTTCAGCTAATTGGCTGCGTGGTGTATGGCTGATCACCACGCCACCGCTGCGATCGCGGAGCAGACCACCGCTGCCCAGCGGAATGGCGGCGCCTTGCTCCGTGCCCACCGACAGCACATCCAACGGTTGCTGAGTGTCATGTAGCAGGCTGGAAATACGGTGTGCCTGCTGCGGATTGAGATCATCGGTGATCAGCAACAACCGGCCCTCGGCTTTGCCGTTGCGGGCCAGTAACGACAGCGCCAGTTTGACGGCAGACTCCGGTGCCGAGCCTGCCACCGGCATGACATCCGGATCGAGCGCCCGCAGCATGTAGGAGAGCGTCTGCCGATCATCCGTCGGTGGTGTAATCAGGTAGGCGTCGCCAGCAAACGCGATCAGTGCGATACGGCGTCCAGCCGCCTGGCCGAGCAACTCCATCAGGCGATAGCGCGCCTGCAGCAGACGGGTGGGGGCGACGTCATCGGCCTGCATCGAGTGGGAGACATCCAGCATCCAGATCCAGACATCATCGCGTTGAAACAGCGGACTGGGTTGCTGCTGGGCGGGACCCATCAGCGCAACGATCAACAGACTCCAGGGAAACCACAACCAACGCAGATGGCGGTGATGCGTCTGGGACTGGTGTTGTCTGAGGTAGCCGAGCAAGCGGGCATGAATAAATGATTGACCACTGCGCTGGTGATGCCAGTGCCACAGCTGCAGCAGCAAGGGGGCAAACCACACGACTCCCCAAAGTGGTCGCATCAATGTCCAGTCAGCCATGCTTCCTCCGGTACAGGATCATCAGTCCCAACGTCAGCACTGTGGCCAGAGCCAGAGGCCAGGCATAGAGCTCCTTTTGTGGCCGGAAATAACGCTGGCTTTTTTCTACCGCCTCCAGCTTGTTGATCTCCTGATAGATGTTGGCCAGAGACTCGGGATCCCGGGCGCGGAAATATTGTCCCTGGGTCTGGATGGCCAGCTCATTGAGGGTTTTCTCATCCAGATCATTGCCCGGATCAATCTGCTCACCACTGATGGGGTCAATCATGGTCACACCCGCCCCCAAGCCGATGGTGTAGATGCGCATACCCTGCGCTGCCGCCGCTTTACCGGCATCCAGTGGGGAGATGGTTTCGACGGTGTCGCGGCCATCGCTTAACAGGATCAGGATTTTCTGTTTTGAGCCCTGCGCCTTAAAGCTTTGCAAGCCCAGTCCGATGGCTTCGCCGATGGAGGTGAGGGAGCCGGCCATGCTGAAGTCCAATTCATCAACAAATTGCTGCAGCGTTTGCCAATCCGGTGTCAAAGGAGACATCAAATAGGCGTGATCAGCAAACAAAATCAGCCCCATGCGGTCACCCGCGCGCTGGGCAATGAACTCTTTTACCTGCTGTTTGACCACCGACAGCCGATTGACGAGGCGGCCATTTTGCATCATGTCCGGAATGCGCATGCTGTCTGACAGATCGATGGCCAGCAGGATATCGCGGTGTGGTCGCTCCAGCGCAATCGGATTATCCAGCCATACCGGTCGAGAGATAGCCAGAATCAGCAGTGACCAGATGCACCAGCTGGCCAGCAGCATTCCCAGATCCCGTTGCCCACCCTGCAGACTGAGATGGGGCACGGTGGGGATGTAGACCGGATGTTGGGCCTGTTGCATCGCGGCAGGCAGCAGGCGGATGACGACAGGCAGCAACACCAGCAGCAGCAACCAGGGCCACATCAACGTAAACATAGCCGCCTCCACATCAGGACCAGCAGCCAGCGCCGGCATTGTCGATGAATTGACTGTGCTTGAGAGCGCGGTAGGGGGTGACCACCGTAGAGGCAGGCTTGCCATTGCGGTGCAAATTGCAGCAAACGTGTGTGACCCAACTGGTCGAGAAACTGCAACCAGTCGGCGCCATGTCGTGGTGCCACCTGATCACGCGCAACGATCAGCAGTGCAGTCTGTTTCAACCATAGATTGAGCTGGGTGAGCCAGTCCGGTTGCATCATCTTACCGTGCAAGCGAATCAATTGGATGGCTGCGGGTAGCAGACGCCCGGTGCGCCACGCGATGAAGGCCAGCAGCAGTAACAACAACAGGGCTATCCAGAACCCGGACTGGCACCACAGCGCCGGTTCAGGAAACGGGCCAGTGTGAATGTCCCGGAGCTGATACAGCGGGTAATGCGGGTTCATGGAGTGCGCCCCTTGCGTAAGGACCTGGCCGCATCCAGTTGAAAGGCGCGCTGACAGCACTCGCGCAGTTGCCGTTGGATATGATGCTGGCGATGCAGGGCCACCTGTCGGTAGTGCTGGGCAAACTTGCTATCGAAGCTGGTCAAAAAACCCTGTTCCCGGCCGTTGTCGACCGCCAAGGTCCCTTTGCCCTGCAGCGCCAGCTCGAGCTGATCCAGCACTTGATAACAGCGCACCTGGTGGGATTTGTGCAAGCGTCTTAGCCAGAGCCAGCACTCATCCTGAGTACGGTAGAAATCACTGATGACATGAATCAGGCTACCGGGACGCACCGTCTGTGACAGCAGTTTCAGACCGGCTAGCAGCCCAGTCTGTGTCGGTGTGCGCGCCAGACCCTGTTGATAGGCCTGATGCAGTTGGTGCAACCACAGCAGCAGATCGCGGCGGCGGCCGGCGGGGGCGTGGCGCAGCGGTTCCTCGCCAACCAGAATGACGCCGCCAATCTTGTCGCCCTGCTCCAACGCTTGCCAGCTGGCTGCGGCGGCCAACAGGGTGGCTAAGCGCGCCTTGAGTTGGCCATGGGAGCCAAAGTACATCCCAGGATCGAGGTCCAGCACGACATAGACGCAACGATCCCGCTCCTCGCGGAACAATTTGGTGTGGGGTTTGCCGGTGCGGGCCGTGATGCGCCAGTCAATACTGCGGACATCATCGCCGGCCAGGTAGGGGCGCACTTCGGCAAACTCCATGCCACGACCCTTGCTGCTGGCCTGATGGATGCCGGTCTTATGGTTGCTGACTTGTCGCGAGAGCAGCAGCTGTGCCAACGGTGGCACGTGGAGCAAGTGTTCAAGCTCCAGGCTGACGCCTGCTGTCATGGCACTACAACCTTTTGCAGCAGTCGCTGGATCGCCTTGTTGGCATCCACTCCATCCGCTTCAGCCTCCATGCTCAGGATCAAGCGGTGGCGCAGGATCGGATAGGCACAGGCTTGCACATCATCCGGGGTGACAAACTCCCGCCCTTGTAACCAGGCGCGTACCCGAGCACAGCGCGCCAGTGCCATGGAGGCGCGCGGGCTGGCACCATAACTGAGCCAGCGTGCCAGCTCGGCGTCGTAGCCCAGCGGGCGTCGGGTAGCCATGACGATGCTGACGATGTAGTTCTCAATCGCCGGGGCCAGTTTGATATTCAATACCTCCTGGCGGCAGGCAAACAGCTGCTGCTGGCTCAGGGGGGGCGGCTCCGGCGGGCGCTGTTGCGTATTCTCGTTATGATTGAGTCGCAGTATGGCCAACTCCGTCATGGCGTCGGGATAACCGATCTCCAGATGCAGCATGAAGCGATCCAGCTGGGCTTCCGGCAGTGGATAGGTCCCTTCCTGTTCAATGGGGTTCTGGGTGGCCATGACTAAAAACAGCTCTGGCAGCTGGTAGCTTTTACGCCCTATGGTGATCTGGTGTTCGGCCATCGCTTCGAGCAAGGCGCTCTGCACCTTGGCCGGAGCCCGGTTGATTTCATCCGCCAGCAGCAGATGGTGGAACAGCGGACCTGGTTGAAAGACAAAGCTGCCGTCTTGCGGGCGGTAGATGTCGGTACCGGTCAGATCGGCGGGCAGCAGATCTGGTGTGAACTGGATACGGTGAAAGCGTCCTTCAATGCAGTTCGCCAGCAGTTTTACCGCTCGGGTCTTGGCCAGGCCCGGTGGGCCTTCGACCAGAATATGGCCATCGGCGAGCAGCGCCGTTAACAGACCATCCACCAGTTCGGGTTGTCCAATGACCTGGTCATTGAGATAGGTACGCACCGCATTGAGAGCTTGTCTCGACATATCAACGCCTTAAAACCTGTCCTTGTGGCGGCGATCTTACCTTGCCGGACCCAAGTTGGGCAGGAGTTGTGTCACGCGGACTATCACAATGTGAAGTAATCGACCCTACCGAGTGTAAAAAACACGTTAAATTTTAAGCATGAGAGTGTGGTCAGACCTGTCCCGGAGGGAGATCAGCATGACAACCGCCAAGGGAGTGTTAACGCCATCAGGGGAGCGTATTGCCCTGATTGCTGGATTAAGAACCCCGTTTGCCCGCCAGGCCACGGCCTATCTGGGACTCAGTGCACTGGCGTTGGGGCGTCACGTGGTAGACGAACTGTTGTGGCGACAGCAGCTTGATCCGGCGGTCGTAGAACAACTGGTGTTCGGCCAGGTCATCCAGATGCCGGCCGCGCCGAATATTGCGCGCGAAATTGTGCTTGCCTCACGCCTGCATGTCAGTACCGATGCCTACAGCGTTACCCGGGCTTGTGCCACCAGTTTTCAGGCGGTGGCCAACGTCGCCGAAAGCATGTTGGCCGGCCAGATCCGCTGCGGTCTGGCCGGAGGCACTGATTCGGCGTCCTGTCTGCCGGTTGGTGTCACTGCCAATCTGGCACAGACGCTGTTGCTGGCCAGCCGGACGCGCAGTTGGCGGCAACGTCTGGGGTTGCTACGCCGGCTTGGCTGGCGAGATCTGTTGCCGCAGGCGCCCGCCGTTGCCGAGTACTCGACCGGACTGACGATGGGGGAATCGGCGGAACAGATGGCGCGCAAGTACGCCATCAGTCGCTCGGCCCAGGATGAGTACGCGCTCGTCTCCCATCAACGTGCCGCCCAGAGTTGGGCCTCCGGGCTGCTGGATAGCGAGGTCGCGCCTGTGCTTACCGGCCTGAAAGACGCGCCGTTGTTGCAGGATAATACCTTCCGCGCCGCAGCCGATGCCGCGGCCTATGCCCGGTTGAAGCCAGCCTTCGACCGTCGCTATGGCACCATCACGGCAGGCAATGCCTCACCACTGACCGATGGCGCCGCCGTGTTGTTGCTGATGACCGAATCCCGGGCGCAGGAGCTTGGCTATGCACCACTCGCTTACCTGCGTGGTTATGGTTTTGCTGCACTGCCGGTGTGTGAAGACATGTTGCTGGGGCCTGTCTATGCGATCCCTCGGGCGCTGGCGAGCGCAGGCTGCCGGTTTGATGAGCTGACACTCGTGGAGATGCATGAGGCCTTTGCCGCCCAGGTGTTGGTGAATCTGCAACTGCTCGGCGATGCGCAATTCGCTCGTGATCACTTGGGGTTGCCGGCTGCGGTTGGGGACGTCGACCCGCAACGCTTTAATGTCCTGGGCGGCTCGCTGGCCTACGGCCACCCGTTTGCGGCAACCGGGGCGCGCATGATACTGCAGAGCGTCAATGAGTTGCGCCGACGCGGTGGCGGTCTGACGCTGACCACTGCCTGTGCGGCGGGCGGGCTCGGCGCCGCCATGATCTGGGAGGTAGCGGTATGAGTCGATTTTTCCGTCATGAGCGCCAGGATGGCGACATCGAGGTGCTGAGTTTCGATGCGCCTGAAGAGCGGGTCAATACGCTGCAAGCGGAACTGATCCCGGAGTTTGCGGCCTGGTTGGAGGCCATGCACCGGCAGCCACCGGCCGGTATCATCATCACCTCGGCCAAGGCGGACTGTTTTATCGCCGGGGCGGATATCCGCATGCTGGATCTGTGTCCCGATGCCGAGGCGGCACGAGCACTGGCGCAGCAAGGCCAGCAGTTGTTTGCGCGTTTGGCGGCACTGCCTTGTCCTGTCGTCGCGGCGATCCATGGCAGCTGTCTGGGCGGTGGGCTGGAGCTGGCGTTGGCCTGCGATGCGCGCGTGGCCTCACAGGCCGCGTCGACCCGGCTCGGATTGCCAGAGATCCAGCTGGGTTTGCTTCCCGGCTCTGGGGGTACCCAGCGCTTGCCGCGCCTGGTGGGATTACCCCAGGCGTTGGAGATGATGCTCACCGGGCGTCAGCTGACGGCTCGCCAGGCCTGGCGTTGCCATCTGGTGGATGACGTGGTGCCCCAGGAGCAGCTGCTGCTGGCGGCCCGGCAACAACTGTCTCGGGGCAAGCGGGGTCGCGCGCGCCGCATCAGCCGTGTGCAGGCGGGGTGGACTCTGCCACCGCTGCGTTCGCTGCTGCTGTATTTGGCCCGCACTCGGGCAGAGCGCAAGGCCCGCGGCCATTATCCGGCGATTGCCGGACTGTTGCAGGCGATCAGCACCGGTTTGAGCCAGGGCATGGTCGCCGGTTTGGCCTGTGAGGCGGAGATCTTTGGCCAGCTGGTCTGTTCGCCGCAATCGGCGGCCTTGCGCCATCTATTTTTTGCAACACGCGAGCAGAAGCGTACGGGCGAGGAGGGCGCGGCGCCCGCACCGGTCACAACCCTGGGGGTGCTGGGGGCCGGCCTGATGGGCGCCGGCATTGCTGCGGTCTCGGTGCTGCAGGCCGGCTGTTGGGTCCGCATCAAGGAGACAGGGTATCCGGCACTGCAAAAGGCGATGGCGCATCTGCGGCAGCAGCTATCGCGACGTGGCCAGCGTGGCGCCCTGACGCCACGGGAGCAGGAACAGCGGCTGGCGCGCTGTAGCGGCACGCTCGATTACGCCGGTTTTGCGCAACTGGATCTGGTGATTGAGGCCGTCTTTGAAGATCTGGCGCTCAAGCAGCGCATGGTCAACGAGGTGCAGCAGGTGACGGGACCGGCACCAATCTTTGCCTCGAATACCTCGTCGCTACCGATTCACCAGATTGCCGCTGGCGCTCTTTATCCGCAGCGGGTGCTCGGGCTGCACTATTTCAGTCCGGTCGAGAAGATGCCGCTGGTGGAGGTGATCCCGCATGCTGCTACCGATCCGCAGGCGGTCGCTACCGTGCTGGCGCTGGCCAGAGCCCAGGGCAAAACGCCCATCGTGGTCAAGGATGTCGCCGGCTTTTTTGTTAACCGCATACTGGCGCCCTATATGCAAGAGGCCGTGACGCTGCTCGCCGAAGGGGAAGCGATCGAGGAGATAGACAAAGCCTTGCTGAGCGTCGGATTTCCGGTCGGTCCGCTGGCATTGCTGGATGAGGTCGGCCTGGATGTGGTGGCGCATATTGGACCTGTGCTGGCGGCGGCCCACGGCGAACGCTTTGCTCCGTCGCCGCTATTGGCGCAGCTATTAGCGCGCGGCAGCAAGGGGCGCAAGAGTGGGCGCGGTTTTTACCGCTATCCGGCCAGCGGCAAAAAACAGGTGGATACCAGTCTGTACGATGTATTGAAGATCTTGCCGATCCGTTTGATGTCGCTGGCACAGATGGCTGAACGTTGCCAGTTGCTGATGCTCAACGAAGCGGTGCGTTGTCTGGATGAAGGGGTGATTGCCTCGGCTGCAGACGGTGATGTGGCGGCGGTGTACGGCATCGGTTATCCCCCGTTCACCGGCGGACCGTTCTGGCATCTGCAGCAGATCGGGCTGGCCGAGGTGGTCAACCGCTTGCAATCTCTGGAAGCGGCCCATGGTCCATGTTTTGCTCCCTGCGAGGGATTACGCCAGCGCCTTGCTGAGGGACGTGCCTTCTATTGACGCTGCCCTCTGTCTATCCGGGCCCGTGAGGGCCCTTTTTTATCTGCTTTTCAGCCGCAGAGGTCGACAGCTACCGACTTTTATGCGATAGATGCGCCCCGCTTTATTCCCCCGCGCGTCCAAGGAGACATCATGGAAATTTTCAAACTCGAAGGCCACGCCCATGTGGCGCTGTGTGATCTGTTGAAGCTGCAAGGCTGGACCGACAGTGGCGCACTGGCCAAATCGGTGATCGATGCGGGTCTGGTGACCGTCGATGGGGTGGTGGAAACCCGTAAGCGCTGCAAGATCCTCGCCGATCAAGTCGTCAGCTACGAAGGGCAGCAGGTCAAAGTTGAAGCCTGAGCCGTATGATAACGCCTGATCTGACCACCACGGCGGCACCGGCTGCCGGCCGCCTGATATTGGCGCCGATGGAGGGGGTGCTCGACCCGCTGATGCGCCAACTGCTGACTGAGATCAATCCCTACGATCTGTGTATTACCGAGTTCGTGCGCATCATCGACAGGCTGTTGCCCAAGCGCTGCTTCTACCGACTGGCGCCGGAGTTGCGCCATGGCGGGCGTACTGCCAGCGGCACGCCGGTGCGGGTGCAGCTGCTGGGACAGTCGCCGCAATGGCTGGCCGAAAACGCGGTGCGTGCCGTCGAGCTGGGTTCTCCGGGTATCGATCTCAATTTCGGCTGTCCGGCCAAGTTGGTGAACCAATCCAAGGGCGGCGCCGTGCTGCTCAAGGAGCCGGAGCTGATGTATCGCATCATCCGCGCCGTGCGTGACGCCGTGCCCGCCGATCAGCCGGTGACCGCCAAGATCCGCCTAGGCTGGGATGCGCCCGAGCACTGCCTGGAGATTGCCGATGCCGTTGCCTCTGCCGGCGCCAGTGAGCTGGCGGTGCATGCGCGCACCAAGGTGGATGGCTATCGGGCGGAGGCGATCAAGTGGTCGTGGATTGCCCAAATCCGCGCGCGGTTAGCCATCCCGGTGATCGCCAATGGCGAAATCTGGGATTGGGCCTCGGCCGAACAGTGCCGGGCGACGACCGGCTGTGCGGATCTGATGGTCGGACGCGGTGCCCTGAATGTGCCCAACCTGGGGGCGGTGATCAAAACCAAGGTGCCGGCGCTTGCCTGGCATGAGGTCGTGCAGTTGCTGCTGCGTTACGGTGAGCTGGAGGTCAAGGGCGACAAGGGGCTCTACTTCCCGAATCGTATCAAGCAGTGGTTCAGTTATCTGCGTCAGCACTATCCCGAGGCGCAACCGCTGTTTGTTGAACTGCGACGCTGCACCGAGTCGGCGCCTATCATGGCGTTGCTGGCGGCTGCGGCGGCCGCCTCCCGACAGCGCTAGCGGGCGCCGGTAATCCTGGCCCAGGACTGGTCATGGGCGCCGTGTGTCACGGTATGCAAACGGAGTGTGTTCAATGCCTTATCTGTTATCTACCACACTGTTGTGGGCGTTTTCATTCAGCTTTATCGGTGTCTATCTGGCCGGCCAAGTGGATGCCTATTTCATGGTCATGACCCGCACCTTGCTGGCGTTGCTGGTCTTTGTGCCGTTTCTGCGCTGGCCGCGCACGCAGTGGCGCCTGGCGTTGGGCGTGACGGCGATTGGTGCCATCCAGCTGGGGGCGATGTATCTGTTCTACTATCACTCGTTCCTGTTGCTGACGGTGCCGGAGGTGCTGATCTTCACCATCTTCACACCGCTGTATGTCACGCTGTGCCACGATCTGTTCAGCGGGCGTCTGCATGCCCGCTACCTGCTGACGGCGGTGCTGGCGGTTGTGGGGGCGGCGGTGATCCGTTATGACCACCTGACATCAAACTACCTGCTCGGCTTTGCCATTGTGCAGGGCGCCAACCTCTGTTTTGCCATCGGCCAGGTCAGCTACAAGTGGCTGCTGGCCCGGCAGCCGCAGTCGTTGCCGCAGCATCAGATGTTCGGCTATTTCTTTGTCGGCGCCGCGCTGGTGGCCACGCTGGCCTGGGCGCTGCTGGGGACGCCACGTTACCCGACCACGGCGCTGCAGTGGGGCTTGCTGCTGTGGTTGGGGGCGGGTGCCTCCGGGTTGGGCTATTTCCTGTGGAACAAAGGCGCCACACGGGTGAATGCCGGCGTGCTGGCGATCATGAACAATGCGTTGATCCCGGCTGGTCTGCTGGTGAACCTGCTGATCTGGAACCATCAAGCCGACCTGCTGCGGCTGGCGGCCGGCGGCAGCCTCATCGTGCTGTCGCTGCTGGTGAATGAATATGGCTGGCCTCGGGTGTCAGCCTGGCGCCGGCGTTAATTCCTCTGCTCGACCGTGACGGGGATGAATGCCGGCACGGTCGAATCATCAGCGCAGAGATCGCCGTCAGCATAAGGTTTTCGCTGTCCACGCTATGGCTGCCGGTATTTACTCTGCAATCGGCTTCAATATTATCTTGCCTGATTAATTTATTTCATCACAAAGCATTGCCGATATAAGAAGGGTTATTCTGTGTTTTTACTTTGCCATTTATTTAAATTCATATAATTATAAATAAATAAGTAAGTAAATAAATAAACAAATAAACAAATAAAAACCCAGGTTGCGCGCTATTGATTTGAAAATAAACGATATTTTGTCATAAAAAATATCCGGCTTCATGGTTGGCAACGGTGTGCGCATAGCACTGGACGCACTGGATGTTAATGCTGACTGAATCGTCATCGACGTACTATGTTATGGATGGCATTATGGTTTTTATATTGCATTCTAAATAACTAATCATAAGTCAGATATCGGATAATAAATAATGGCTAGCTGTGTCACAGGCTCTGGATGGAAACGGATTGGGCCGTCACGATAATTACGATTTCTGGTCTTGCGCGTCGTAATAAAAAAGAACAATAAAAAAGAGCAATAAAAAAGGAGGCGCTACGCCTCCTTCTTGCATGCCGGTTGGCGCTTAGAACAGCTTGTCGCTCAGCTCGAACATCTCGTCGTCGAACGGACGCTTCATGTTCTCGATGCAGTCGATGATGTCGTGATGCACCAGCTGGTTCTGCTGCAGGCCGACACAGCGACCGCCCTGGCCCTGCATCAGCAGCTCAACGGCATAGGCACCCATGCGGCTGGCCAGAATACGGTCACGCGCCGTCGGGCTACCGCCACGCTGGATGTGGCCGAGGATGGTGGCGCGGGTCTCGAGGCCGGTGTGGGCTTCGATCTCCTTGGCCAGTGCGTTCACATCGGTGACGTGTTCACAGATGGTGACCATGGCGTGACGCTTGCCCTTGGCAATACCGTCATCGATCTGGGCCAGCAGCTCGGTCTTGTCGAAGCCCTTTTCCGGCACGACAACAAACTCGGCGCCACCGGCGACGGCAGCTGACATTGCCAGGTCGCCACAGTGACGGCCCATCACTTCTACTACGGAGATCCGCTTGTGGGAGGTAGAGGTGTCACGCAGACGGTCGATGGCTTCCATGACCACGTTCAGCGCGGTATCAAAACCGATGGTGAAGTCGGTACCCGCGATGTCGTTATCGATGGTGCCTGGCAGGCCGATACAGGGGTAGCCCATCTCGGTCAGCTTCTTGGCACCCATGTAGGAGCCATCACCACCGACGACAACCAGCGCATCGATACCGTGCTTCTTCAGGTTCTCGATCGCTTCGCGACGCACGGACTCTTCTTTGAACGCCGGGAAACGGGCGGAGCCGAGGAAGGTGCCACCGCGGTTGATCACATCGGAAACGCTGTGACGCTCCAGCTTGAAGATCCGGTCCTGATGCAGGCCGAGGTAACCGTCACGAATACCGTACACTTCCAGTCCGGCTGACAGGCCAGCACGGACAACGGCACGGATGGCCGCATTCATGCCCGGTGAGTCACCACCGCTGGTCAGAACACCAATTTTCTTGATCATAGTGTGCCTCTTTGAGTCGAAGTTTGTTGTAAAAATCGGGGGGCAGGCGAGCCCCGTGTGTCTGACGATAAACCTTGGGCTGCCGGGTCGCAGGAGTATGGCAGGGTTGGCGCTTGAACAACTGAGTGATGAGTCACAGAGGCAAGGCCGGTTTGATCATCGGACACGAAGAGGGCGCCTTCAGACGCCCTCCTTGAGTCTTAACGCTTGGCGCCAGCGATGATTTGCGCGAAGTCGTCCGGCTTCAGGGACGCACCGCCCACCAGGCCACCGTCGATGTCCGGCTGACCGAACAGGTCGGCTGCGGTCGCGCCAGTCACTGAACCACCGTACAGGATCTGTACCTTGGCCGCGACGTCAGCATCAAAACCGGCCAGGTAGGCACGGATGTGAGCATGGACGGCTTGTGCGATTTCCGGGGTAGCGGTCTTACCGGTACCGATGGCCCATACCGGCTCGTAAGCGATGACGGAGTTGGCAATCGCCGCGATACCACAACGGTCGATAACGGCCTTCAGCTGGGCATCTACCACAGCGTTGGTTTCGTTGGCTTCGAATTGGCTCAGGGTTTCGCCGATGCACAGTACCGGAACCAGCTCCGCCTTTTGGATGGCTTCGAACTTGGCAGCGACGACGTCATCGGTTTCTGCGTGCAGGGTACGGCGCTCGCTGTGGCCAACCAGAGCGTACTTGCAACCGAATTCCTTGAGCATGACCGGAGAGTTTTCACCGGTGAAGGCGCCTTGGGTGTGGACGTCGGCATTTTGCGCACCGTATTGGATACGGCTGCCTTCAGCCAGCTTTTCCACCAGACCCAGGAAGATAACTGGCGGGCAGACGGCCACTTCAACGCCATCAGCCTTGGCAGCCGGCTCGATCAGGGCCTTGACCAGTGCTTCTACAGACGCTTTGGTACCGTTCAACTTCCAGTTACCCATTACCAGTGGTTGTCTCATTCTTTCATCCTCCAGATGTTGTTTGCTGCCGGGCATTATAAGAGGTCAACCTGATGCCGGATAGTCGGCGCCAAGTCGCGGCGGCGATTATTTTACCCTAATTACTGATCCATATCAGTTTTTGTGCTAGCGGCTGCTCAATCTTTAAACTGGCCGCGCAAACGGTGCCACAGCTGACCGATCCATTCGTGCAGCGCCGTCTCGGAATACATCAGATAGCGCCCCTCCGGCAGATAGCCATAGGAGGGGATCGGCCGCTGCGCCTCGCGCCCCATGTAGTCGGTGGGGGCCGGCACGACATGGAGTCCCGCGCCGCGCAACAGCCCCATGGCGCGCGGCATGTGGCTGGCCGAGGTGACCAGCGCGGCCTTGTGCTGGCCAATAATTGCCCCGTAGTGGTCGATCTCGTCCTGGGTGTCATAGGCATCTTCAATCAGGATCATGTCGCTGCGCGGGATGCCGTAGTATTCGGCGATGCGCGCATACATCTCGGCACAGGAGAGCGGGTCCGAGCTGATATTGCCGGAGAGCACCAGCTTGGCCTGCGGGTTGTGGCGCTTGATGTCGATGGCCTCGAGAATGCGCGCGTAGGCATTGCTGATCGGCTGACTGGTTAGCGGTATGGTCGGATCCGAGACATGGCCATGGCCGAGTACCAGGATGAAATCGACCTGTTCAGTGCGCGGGAGCGGCGGGTATTGCTGTTCCAGTGGCCGCAGCAGATCGACGCTGACCGGACGTAATGAAAACAACAGCAGCACGGCCAGTCCCAGCGTGGCCAGCACCTTGCCCCAGCGTTGGTGACGGGTGAACCACAACAGCAGAAGTCCGAGCAGAATCAGCAGTATGCTGAGCGGAAGTGGCATCAACAGGCCACCGAGCCATTTTTTTAACCAGAACATGAGTGATCTCTGAGCGACCGTTGGCCGCGCCGTTTGCAGGGGTAAGTGGATGTGCCAGAATAGCCGTCCCCTGATAGAAAC
>CAMFKP010000059.1 GCA_945957385.1 uncultured Aeromonadaceae bacterium | reverse complement strand
GAACGGCGGACTGTTAATCCGTATGTCACTGGTTCGAGTCCAGTCGAGGGAGCCATATTCTAGCTTAATTCTTTACATCTATTTCTGTTCCATCCCCCCTGTCTGTTATAACTCGAATGCCGTGCTCCCGATTTGGTTGGCAACGTCACCATCTGGTTTCCGTCACGTCTTGAGTACGCATAATCGCCATTATCTATACGTTCGATTCTTTTGGCACCATAATTGCGTCATGCTGGATTGGTTTTATCGATGTCCGCTGCCTGTGGTTGTTCAGTCGACTATCGTTCACCCCGTACTGTCGTATCTTTAATGTGTCAACATTTCGTGATGAATTGAGGTGCATCGGATGCAAAAATCCCCCAACTTTCTGTTGCGGTATGCCATTGGGGCCACGATTGGCCTGATGTTACTTAATGGTGCTGTTATCCATTTTCTGCAAAGCAATCGGCTTGCAGAGACAAATCAGCTGGTGAAAGCCAGTTTGAAGTCCGCGCTCATCTCTTCCCCGTCCGCAAGTATGATTCACGCGCTGACGGAGCAGCTGAAGCTTGAAAGACTGAGTGTTATTGATACCGCCAAAGAGGCACTGCCCCCTGCGCAATCGGGCCTGCTGTTATCTCTTTATCCTCAGTTGCAAGGTGTGGTTGCCCTGACAACCCCCGGCCAGCAAGCCAGTTTTCGTTTGCAAGGTAGCGTGTTATTCCCTGAACTGGTTGCACTGTCCTTGACCGCGCTGACAACGCTGTTGCTGTCTATATGGGGCCTGTTTTATCTGCAACGCCAACAGCAAAGGCGAATTGAGCAATTGCTAAAAGAGGAAATCCTGACCCAGGATCACTCCATGGCCCCGCTACCTGAAATCAGCCACGCCCTGCAGGAAAAAGAACACGCCGCACAGGTGCAACTGGAGGCCAGCCTAAGCCGTAACAAGGAGCTGGAGGTTCGAGCCAGTCAGGACCCGCTTACCGGCTTGCTGAATCGCACCAGTTTTCAAAGAGACCTTACACAGCGGCTGCAGGATGAAAGCCAGCAAAGCATGGCCTTATTGGCCGTCGTGCGGGCAACTGAGCTGAACAATATCAACAAGCAACGCGGATTTGTGGCCGGCGATCGCTATTTGCAGGATGTAGCGAACCTGCTGACCCGTGCATGCAAACGGATAAGTAACACCGATGTCTACCGGCTAGCAGGCAGTGACTTTGCCATCTTGCAAAAAACCGGTAACGCCAACCTGGCTGAGCAACTCGGACAGGAACTCAAGCAGCAATTCGATCAATATCAGACCGAGCAAGCCCTCGATGGCGTAGCTTATTGCGGCATGACGCTGTTCCGTCATGGGCATCAGACTGAACAGATTCTGAGTCGAAGCGATCTCGCATTGGCTAAAGCGCAAACCGGCGTGGTCAATGGCTGTTTCTTACAAGAAAAGGATGCCGAAGACTACCTGCAAGGTGAGCGCCACTGGAAACAGGTAATTCATCAGGTAATAGAATCTCAAGCCATTATGCTGATGCAACAACCCATGCAAAGCATGAATATCTCTGTCCGAACTTATAACGAAATATTAGCGCGCTTTGTTGGCGATAATAACCAGTTACTCCCAACCGAAACTATTCTGGCAATGGCTCAACGACATGATTTATTGGTCCGCCTTGAGCAGCAAATTATAGAATTGATCATTAATCAATATACGCTGCGTGCCATTGACCAACGATGGGGCGTTAATTTATCTGCCAACGCGCTGATGAATAATGGCTTCCTGATCTGGCTGGAACGACAATTATTGAAAGAGCCCAATGTCGCATCCAATCTGGTATTTGAACTGGATGAAGATCTACTGGATTGTAATTTGGCTGCCAGCGTTCGCTTATTTGAAATGTTACGTCGTGCCGGCAGTCGCTCCAGTATTTCAAAATTCGGCAAAGGACTGGGCTCATTCCGTCTCTATCGTGAATTAAAGCCTGACTATATCAAATTGGATGCCAGTCTGATTGATAGCCTGGAGCGAGATCATACTAGCCAGCAATTCATCCGTATGATTGTTGAAGTCTCGCATCGTCTGGGCTGCGTTGTCGTAGCCGAAGGGGTTGAGAATGTGGCGCAAAAACAACTGCTGGAAACCTTGTATGTCGATGCCATTCAAGGATATCTGGTCGCGCGCCCGACCCCGATTCCAGCAATGACATCTTCTAATCTGGAAATTATCTAATTATGCGGAGCGACGTGAGCGGGAAAGAATGCGTATTACCTCATTGAGCAGACGAAACCGCTCCAGCTCATCTTTTCCATAACGAGTGGATAACAGCGCGGCATTGCCGCGCTGTTTCATATAACGCGTTATCTGCAGACGGTTGAATTTTCCAATTCGATAAAATAAATCCAGTAACGACTGAGACTCCTCAGTAGTTAATTCAAGCGCTGCGGTATAAGATGATTCCCCAGGCACAACCACCTTGATATCTAACTCAGTGATATCACCTTTCTCTAGAAGATATTCCAGCCATTGCTCAACCTGAAGCGGTTTACATCCAGCAAGCAGATTAAAATATCCACTACTATCACTGCGACAACGCGTCAACAAACGGCAAGCCAGCTCATCATGTGTACATTCAAATGCAACTGCCCCCGGTAACGCCCAATCAACAGAGCTCACCCGAATTTTTGCCTGCGCGCCTGACTTATCTTTGCACTGGAAGAGATACACGATCTGACCTCGAAATCATCACAAGCGATCAGTGTAACTCAGTTAATGGCAGGAGCCCATCAATTGGGAGGCGGCTCACACAACGGCCTACAGAAATAAAAAAGGGAAAACACCGTTTTCCCTTTTCGTGCGGTTCCCGTCGCGCATCAGCGTTCGCTAATCGCCGCCAACTTATCAAAATAGTCAGGGAAGGTTTTCGATGTACAACCTGGATCATTGATAGTGACTGCCGTATCGCTCAACGCGACCAACGAGAAACACATTGCAATACGGTGATCGTTATAGGTGTCAATCGCCGCATGCTTGAGGGCGGCAACGGGTGTGACTTCAATGAAGTCCTCCCCCTCCAGCACATCAGCACCCAGCTTGCGTAGCTCGGTGGCCATGGCATGCAGACGGTCGGTTTCTTTGACGCGCCAGTTATAGATATTACGAATGGTCGTTTTGCCACTGGCAAACAGCGCCGTCGTTGCTATCGTCATGGCCGCATCAGGAATATGGTTCATATCCATATCAATGCCGTGCAGTTCACCCTGTTCAGCCTGGATATAGTCATCTCCCCAGGTGATACGGGCACCCATTTTCTCCAAGACTTCGGCAAACCGAATGTCGCCTTGAATGCTGTGCTTACCAATACCGGTGACTTTGACCTTGCCCTTGATCGCCCCTGCCGCCAAAAAATAAGAGGCCGACGAGGCATCCCCTTCGACAAGGAAGTCACCCGGAGAGACATAGTGCTGATTACCACGGATATAGAACACCTGATATTGGTCGTGTTCTACCACAACGCCGAATTGCTGCATGATGTGCAACGTAATGTCGATATAAGGTTTGGAGACCAGCTCACCCTTGATTTTGATGCGCGTGTCGCCAGCGGCTAGCGGAGCCGCCATCAAAAACGCAGTCAAAAATTGACTCGAAACAGAGCCATCGACATGGACTTCACCACCCCATAACCCCTTGCCATTAATGGTCAGAGGCGGAAAACCATCATTTTTCAGATAGTGAATTTCAGCACCCGCCTCGCGCAATGCTTCAACCAGATGACCGATAGGGCGCTCCTCCATGCGCGGCTCCCCGGTCAGGGTAAATTCACCATTGCCAAGACATAAAGCGGCGCAGAGGGGGCGCATTGCCGTACCGGCATTGCCAAGAAACAGCTGCAACGGCTCACCAGTTGAAAAGGGGCGCCCCAATCCATGCACCACGCATTCGGTCTTGTCTGCTGATAGCTGATAGTGCACACCGAGCAATTTCAATGATGCCAGCATGTGACGAATATCATCACTATCGAGCAGGTTGGTCAAACGAGTGGTGCCCTTGGCCAGAGCCGCCAGCAAAAGTGCACGGTTAGAAACGCTTTTCGATCCGGGCAGGTTGACCGTGCCTTCCACACGGGCAATGGGTTCCAGTGTCAGGGTCTTCATAACTTCCTGTTCTCTTACAACTCATGGACAACTAGCAGTGGAGGGACAGTAGCAGCCATGACCAGACAGGGCAAGCCATTCAATCTGAGCAACCAAGAAACTCCAGACCGATATCAGGGAATATCCAACAAGGGCTCCACTACCAGTTCACCGTCGCGGTGACAGATTTGACATTGATTGTGCTCATCGGTCGTCTGCAGGTGCATTCCTGCAATATCAATGGAGACACCTGGGTAAAGATGGCGGCAACAATAAATCCTCGCCCTTGCCAACGCGGCCTCTCGCGCGGCATTGACAGCCTCCAGGGCCTCTTCCTCACTTTTCAATTGTCGGCACAGATAGCCTCGCGTTGCCGCTATCTTGTCACTGAGCTGGCTACGCTTTTCACTACTTTGCAACTGCGCCACCTTGCTATTGGCGTCATCTAGTTGGTGCAACACTGTGATGTTGTGTTCAATCTCGGATCTCAGCTGCTTGCGGCGATCCAATAATTCACCAAAATCGCCATTGATCATCAGATGAGTCGAACTGTCGGCCTGACCACCAATCACCACGGCCAGAATTTGCTCGCCGGCACAGACACTGCCTCCTAACAGGGTACCTTTGCGCCGCCCGTCATCACTGACAATGACACAGCCCGCGCTGAGGACGTGGGCATGCAATAACTGGCTACTGATGACGACATCACCATCTGCCGAGATATCCGCGTATTGAGCAAATTTGGCAATCACCTTACCTCCGGCGTGCACAGTACAGGAGTAGTGATCTGACTTACCGACTGGATGTCCGATGATGCCTTTCTCCACGATCAGATCTGAACCGGCTTCAATGTGCGCGGAGTCAACCACGCCTCCCACGGTTATGCAGCCTCCCGCTTTGACTCGCATGCCATCACAGACATTGCCCTTGATCATGATGCTGCCAGAAAAGTCGATGTGGCCAAATTTTGCCGTTACATCCTGAATGGTGAGCACTTCATCCACGGTCATACCATGCTCGATCTCTATCGGCAGACCTTCCCGTTCAGCCAGCAGTAGGTTGCGATCATCCGGGCAGACTTTGCTACCCGCTCCTACCATCAAGGGTAATTCACTCCCATCCTTGGCTGGTAATACCGTACCCGTTACGGTAAAGCCGCAGATTCCTGGCTCCGGCGGGTAACGCCGCATTAATGCTTCATCAACGGCAACAGTGACCACGGCACCCAGATCGCGCAAATCGACCCTATCATGCTCGACGTCGCGTAATTGCGGGCGCAACACGCGCTCACTCAGCGTCGGCACCAACCGCACAAAACGACTATCTGCGCCATCTCGAGGTAATTCACCTCGTGCCACTATGCCCGTTATTTCAACACCTGGCTCTGCCACCGCTGATTGCCGAATCAGTTGAGACAGCACAGCACTATCAACACCCTGCGTCACGCCGGCTTTCTCTAGCGCCTGACGAAGCTGATGCTCACTGACAGGAGCACCGGCGAACGGGCTCGTCAGTACGACAGTGACACTCATCTCATCCTTGGCAATCCGTACCTCCAACTGGCCATCAAGTCGGCGAGCAACGATCAAGACCGAATGCCCATTGGTATCACCGGCCTGGTGAGCTGAGACTTTATTCAATGCAGCCGCTGCATCCTGCATCGCTTTGTCACTGGTCTGGTATTTATTAAAGGGCGATTGGGCAAATAAGCTGGCCAGGAGATTGGCGTCCACCGTCTGCTCTACCGGTTCGACAGCCAGTAACACAAACTGCCTGTCAGACGACAGGTAAAACCAATCAGCACTCAAACACGAGGTCGTATTCATAGTAGGCCCGCAAGATTTGCACCTTACTGTCATACCAGATACTGAACCAATACGGTTGGATGTTGAGCTCACTTTGATGATTGGATTAAGAAAAACAACGCTATCGCTAGCAAAAGACGGTATACCCCGTGCTGGTAACGGGTGCTTAGCGCTGTAGCGCCTGCCTCGTAAGGCATGGCGTATCAGGGCCTGAGTGCGGATGACCAGACATAAAAAAAGGAGGCTGCAAGCCTCCTTCTTTTCATCAGCAGAAATAGATCAGCTGTGTTGCTTGGCAAAACGCTCCATGAACGCCACCAAGGTCTTTACCCCTTCCAGCGGCATAGCGTTGTACAGGCTGGCTCGCATGCCACCAACAATCCGGTGTCCCTTGAGCGCCATTAACCCTGCGGCCTTGGATTGACTGAGGAAGTCGGCATCCAGAGCCGCATCCTTGAGCTGGAACGGCACATTCATCCGCGAGCGACAAGCCAAATCGACATGGTTGCTGTAGAAGTCGCTGGCATCTATGTAGTCATACAGGAACTGGGCCTTCTCGATATTCTTCGCTTCAATGGCCTCCAGACCGCCTTGACGCTTCAACCACTTGAAGACCAGACCCGCCAGATACCAGGAGTAAGTCGGCGGCGTATTGAACATGGAGTCGTTCTCCGCCGTCACCTTGTAATCAAAAATCGCCGGCGTATCCGGGCGCGCCTGCCCCAGTAAGTCCTCACGCACCAGCACTACAGCCAGGCCGGACGGACCAATATTCTTCTGGGCACCGGCATAGATGATGCCGTAACGGCTGACATCGACCGGACGAGACAGAATGGTTGACGACATATCCGCGACCAACGGAATTGAACCCGTGTCCGGCAGATCGAACATCTCAATGCCTTCGATGGTCTCGTTCGGACAGAAATGCACATAAGCGGCATCAGCTCGGAACTGCGGCTTGTCAACCAACTTGAAACCGCCGTTGTCCAGCTTGATCACGCCGTCCACACCCTGCATATCGCCGAACTTTACGCCTTCCGTCAATGCAGCCTTGGACCACACGCCGGATAACAGGTAATCCGCTTTCTTGTTGGCGCCACCGAGTAAATTCTGAGGCACTGCCGCAAATTGCCCCCGACCGCCACCGTGCATGAACAGGACTTTGTAGTTATCCGGAACCTGCATCAGCTCGCGCAGATCCTTCTCCGCCTCGGCGGCTACAGCCATGTACTCCTTGCCACGGTGGGACAACTCCATGACGGAGACACCCAGACCATCAAAGTCGATGAATTCACGCTGGGCTTGCGCCATGACTTCTTCCGGCAGCATGGCCGGACCTGCACAAAAGTTATAAACCTTGCTCATCTTCTCTTCCGTTGGCTTCCTTGGAACTTCCAGCTTTTACACCGAACCGTGATCCGGCGCAAAGGTTTTTATCTTGCTGAGCGCCTCCCTCCCGGAGCCGATCGGCAAGCAAACAAAAGGCGGCCCGAGGGCCGCCTGTATCAGAAGCATTACTCCTGATTATCTTGCTGAGTTTGCTCCCCAGAGACCGCATCGACCTCCAGTGCACCCTCATCCTCTTCCGGCTCGGCAATCCGCTCCAGGCTGACAACCTCTTCGCCTTCCATGGTACGAATCAGCCGCACACCACCGGTATTACGGCCGATAACGCTGACTTCAACAACGCGAGTCCGTACCAGGGTGCCGGCATTGGTAATCAGCATGATTTCATCCTTGTCATCGACCTGGATAGCACCGACTACCTTACCATTACGCTCGTCAACCTTGATCGAGATAACGCCCTGAGTGCCACGGCTCTTCGTCGGGTACTCTTCGAGCGCAGTCCGTTTACCATAACCGTTAGCGGTTGCGGTCAATACCGCCCCCTCACCACGCGGAATGATCAGCGAGACCACCTTATCGCCGGCGGTCAGCTTAATGCCGCGCACCCCGGCGGCAGTACGACCCATAGGACGGACGCCCTTGCCTGAGGTGTTGCCCTCACTGGACTCGCCAGCGTCGCTATCTGCCTCTTCAACCTCGTCGTCTTCACTCTCGGCGTCACTGACCTCTGCGCCACGACCCGGGCCTTCGGCAAACCGCACCACCTTGCCTGCATCAGAGAACAACATGATCTCGTTGCTACCATCAGTGATGTCCACGGCGATCAGCTCGTCCCCTTCCTTCAGCGTGATCGCGCGGATCCCTGAGCTCAATGGACGGGAGAAGGCCGACAGTTCCGTCTTCTTGACGGTACCATTGGCGGTGGCAAAGAACACGAACTTGTCATCGTCGTAAGACTTGACCGGCAGAATGGCGGTGATGCGCTCACCCTCTTCCAGCGGCAGCAGGTTGACGATCGGACGGCCACGCGCAGTACGCGACGCTTCCGGCAGGTTATAGACCTTCAGCCAGTAAACCTTACCGCGGGTAGAGAAGCACAGAATGGTGTCGTGGGTATTGGCCACCAGCAGGCGCTCAATGAAGTCTTCATCCTTCATCCGCGTCGCGGATTTACCACGGCCACCACGACGTTGCGCTTCATAATCCGACAACGGCTGGTATTTGACATAGCCTTCATGGGAGAGCGTGACCACCACATCTTCCGGCGTGATCAAATCTTCCATGTTGATTTCGATGCTCGCCGCCTGGATTTCAGTACGACGGTTATCACCGAATTGCGCTTTAACGTACTCCAGCTCTTCGCGGATGACTTCCATCAGGCGCGCCGGGCTATTGAGGATACGCAGCAATTCAGCAATCTGATTCAGCAGCTCTTGATACTCTTCAAGGATCTTTTCGTGCTCAAGTCCAGTCAGCTTTTGCAGACGCAGATCCAGGATCGCCTGGGCCTGTTGTTCGGTCAGGAAGTACAGGCCATCACGAATGCCGTACTCCGGCTCCAGCCACTCAGGACGCGCCGCGTTATCGCCAGCTCGTTCCAGCATCGCCGCCACATTGCCCAGCTCCCACGGCTTGGCAATCAAGGCCGCCTTGGCTTCCGCCGGACTTGGCGAGTGACGAATCAGCTCGATGATGGGGTCAATATTGGCCAGCGCAATCGCCAGACCTTCCAAGATATGAGCGCGATCGCGCGCCTTGCGCAGTTCGAAGACGGTACGCCGGGTCACCACTTCACGGCGATGATCGATAAACGCCGCCAGAATCTCCTTGAGATTCAGCGTCTTCGGTTGACCATTCACCAGCGCGACCATGTTCATACCGAACACATTCTGCATCTGGGTATGAGCATACAGGTTATTCAGTACCACTTCGGAGACTTCACCACGACGCAGTTCGATAACCACGCGCATGCCGTCCTTGTCCGATTCATCACGCAGTGCCGTGATGCCTTCAACCTTCTTGTCCTTGACCAGCTCGGCGATCTTTTCGATCAGCCGCGCCTTGTTCACCGTGTAGGGCAACTCGGTGACAATGATGCTCTCTTTGCCGTTTTTGTCGTCGGTCTCGATATGCGTCTTGGCACGGACATAGATCTTGCCACGACCGGTGCGATAAGCATCGATGATGCCAGAACGGCCGTTGATGATGCCGCCGGTCGGGAAATCCGGGCCCGGCACATATTGCATCAACTCATCCACCGTCAGGGCGCTGTTGTCGATCAGCCCCAGACAGGCATCGACCACCTCAGTCAGGTTGTGCGGCGGAATATTGGTCGCCATGCCGACAGCAATACCGGAAGACCCGTTGACCAGCAGGTTCGGGATCTTGGTCGGCATCACCGCAGGTATCTGTTCGGTACCGTCATAGTTCGGTACCCAGTCAACCGTTTCCTTGTCCAGATCGGCCAGCAGTTCGTGGGCGATCTTGTTCATGCGGATTTCGGTATAACGCATCGCCGCCGCGGAGTCACCGTCAACGGAACCGAAGTTACCCTGGCCGTCGACCAGCATGTAGCGCATCGAGAAGTCCTGCGCCATCCGCACTATGGTGTCATAGACAGCAATGTCACCATGGGGGTGATATTTACCGATAACGTCACCGACCACACGGGCCGATTTCTTATAAGGCTTGTTCCAGTCGTTGCCCAGTTCGTTCATCGCGAACAGGACTCGACGGTGTACAGGCTTCAAACCGTCACGCACATCCGGAAGGGCCCGACCGACGATTACACTCATGGCGTAATCGAGGTAGGAGCTCTTCAACTCTTCTTCGATGTTGATTGGCGTGATCTCTCTGGCCAGCTCACTCATATAACCCTAGATCCCTACTTCAATCGACTTGAAAGCATAAGGGCGGCATTCTAGCACGCAAATGGCCAATTCCCCAGCCGCCAGAGCGGGTGGCTGTCACAGCCTGAACGCTTGGTTATAATGCCCAGCCGCGGCCGCAATAATTAACAGGATGCCCAGCAGATGAATGTCGACCATCAGGAAATTGCCAAGTTCGAAGCCCTCGCCAGTCGTTGGTGGGATCCGCAGGGTGAATTCAAACCATTGCATCAATTGAATCCCTTGCGTTTGCAGTGGATTGATACCCTGAGCCAAGGCCTGGCGAACAAACGGGTATTAGATGTCGGCTGTGGCGGCGGCATCCTGGCCGAGTCGATGGCCGCCCGTGGAGCCCGTGTAACCGGCATCGACATGGGCAAAGAGCCGTTGCAGGTAGCACGACTGCATGCGCTGGAGAGCGGGGTCGAGTTGAGCTATCGCCAGCTGACCGTTGAGGCCTTGGCCGATGAGTTGCCAGGCTCTTTTGATGTCGTCACCTGTATGGAGATGCTGGAACATGTTCCGGATCCGGCCTCCGTGGTCGCCGCCTGTGCCCGGTTGGTGCGTCCCGGTGGCCAGCTGTTTTTTTCAACCATCAACCGCACCGCTAAATCCTGGCTCTTGATGATCGCCGGAGCCGAATACCTGTTGCAGGTGGTGCCCAAAGGTACCCACCAGCATGACAAATTCATCCAGCCTGCCGAGCTGAGCCGCTATGCCGAACGTGCCGGTTTGCGTCTGTGCCAAATGAAAGGGGTGGTCTATAACCCGCTAACTGGCACCTTCCGTCTGTCTGCCGATGTCGGTGTCAATTACATGCTGCACTGTCAGCGTCCGGAGGCCTGAGCCATGCCCCATTTTGCTGCGGTTTTATTCGATCTGGATGGCACCTTGCTCGACACGGCGCCCGATCTGGGGGCTGCAGTCAACCATGTGTTGAGTGCCAACGCTATGCCACCGCTGGACGACGAGGTGATCCGCCGCATCGCCTCGGATGGCGCCTTGGGTCTGCTCAAGGCTGGTTTTGGCGAAGAACAGCTCGCGCAAATGGATACTCCGTTGTTGCGTCAGGCGCTGCTCGACTACTATGCCGCCCACCTGTATGAAGGCACCCACCCTTACCCAGGCATGGTGGAGTTCATCGCCAGCCTGAACCAGGCAGCCATCCCCTGGGGAATTGTCACCAACAAACCGGCGTTTCTAACTGAACCCCTGATGGCCCAGGTCAGTGAATTGCCACAGTGCGGTGTCATTGTCAGTGCCGATACGCTGCCGCAACGCAAACCGCACCCGGCGCCACTGCTGTACGCGTGCCAGCAATTGGGAGTGACAGCCGCTCACTGTCTGTATATCGGCGACCATATTCGCGATATTGAGGCCGGTCGGGCCGCAGGCATGCAGACGGCCATCGCCGGTTGGGGTTATCTTGACCCACAAGAAAATAGTGCCTTGTGGGGCGCCGATGTGCAGTTTGCCGACGTTGCCGCCCTCCACGCCTGGCTGCACCAGCACTGACTTTCGATATTTTGCTCAGTTGTCTGCTCGGGCGATGTGGCTGAATTGTTAAAGATGAAAAAAAAATATATTTTTAAAATCCGCTGCCAGCGCCCGTCGTGACTGAGCTGTAAAGATTTATCCACAAGTCGTCCCCTGAGCCACCCTCTTGATGCTGTCGGAAACGACCGCTATCTTGTGCCTCGAAATAACACAAACACTATATGTTGTGTTTCGGCCACCCCGTTCTTCAGTTCTTGCTGTCACAACTCCTTCGGGAGTCGGGGTCTTCGGCCGGTTGGTCCGCGCCACGGCGCGCGCAATCACGATGGCTCAGACCATCGCCAGAACAAGGAATCAAGGACGGGTATGAACACCACGCTACAGGTCACCAAACGCGACGGCCGCACCGAATCTCTGGATCTGGAAAAGATCCACCGGGTAGTCACCTGGGCCGCTGAAGGCTTGCAGAATGTTTCGGTCTCTCAGGTCGAGCTGCGTGCCCACCTGCAGTTTTACGCAGGCATCAAAACGGCAGACATCCACGAAACCCTGATCCGCGCCGCCGCCGATCTGATCAGCACGGATGCTCCGGACTACCAGTATCTGGCCGCCCGTCTGGCGATGTTCCACCTGCGCAAGAAGGCCTATGGCGAATTTACGCCGCCATCGCTGTATCAGCATGTCAAACGCCTGGTTGCCGACGGCCGCTATGATGACCATCTGCTGGCCGACTACAGCGAAGCTGAATTCAACGAGCTCGACGCCCACCTGCGCCATGAGCGCGACATGTTGTTCGCCTATGCGGCGGTCAAGCAACTCGAAGGCAAATATCTGGTCCAGAACCGGGTTACCGGCGAGATCTACGAAAGCCCGCAGTTCCTCTACATGCTGGTTGCGGCCTGCCTGTTCTCGCGCTATCCCCAGGCCAGCCGTCTGGACTACGTCAAGCGCTTCTATGATGCCTGCTCGACCTTCAAGATTTCGCTGCCGACACCGATCATGTCCGGCGTGCGCACCCCGACGCGTCAGTTCAGCTCCTGCGTGCTGATCGAGTGTGACGATAGCCTGGACTCGATCAATGCCACGGCCTCAGCCGTCGTGCGTTATGTATCACAGCGCGCCGGCATCGGTATCAACGCCGGCCGTATCCGCGCCCTCGGCTCGGAAATCCGCGGCGGCGAAGCGTTCCACACTGGCTGTATTCCGTTCTACAAATATTTCCAGACCGCCGTGAAGTGCTGCTCGCAAGGCGGTGTGCGTGGTGGCGCCGCCACCGTGTTCTATCCCTTGTGGCATCTCGAAGTCGAGTCCCTGCTGGTGCTGAAGAACAACCGCGGGGTCGAGGACAACCGAGTGCGTCACATGGACTATGGCGTCCAGATCAACAAGCTGATGTACCAGCGCCTGATTCAGGGCGGCTACATTACGCTGTTTAGCCCATCCGCTGCGCCGGGCCTGTATGATGCCTTCTTCGCCGACCAGGCCGAATTCGAACGCCTGTATCTGCAATACGAGGCCGACCCGGCGGTGCGCAAGAAGCAGATCAAGGCCGTCGACCTGTTCTCACTGCTGATGCAGGAGCGTGCCGGTACCGGTCGCATCTATATCCAGAACGTCGACCATTGCAACACGCACAGCCCGTTTGATCCGGCACAGGCCCCGGTACGGCAGAGCAATCTGTGCATGGAGATCGCGCTGCCGACCAAACCGCTGAACGATCTGCGTGACGACAGTGGCGAGATTGCGCTATGTACCCTGTCTGCCTTCAACCTCGGCGCACTGAACTCCCTCGATGAGCTCGAACCCTTGGCCGATCTGGCGGTGCGCGCGCTCGACGCCCTGCTGGACTACCAGGACTACCCGGTGCCGGCCGGCAAAAATGGCGCCATGTGGCGGCGACCTCTGGGGATTGGCGTCATCAACTACGCCTATTACCTGGCCAAGCACGGCGCCCGTTACTCCGATGGTTCGGCACTGGGACTGACCCACAGAACCTTCGAGGCGATCCAGTACTATCTGCTCAAAGCCTCGGTGGCGTTGGCCAAAGAGCTGGGCCCGTGCCCCAAGTTCGCCGAAACCACCTACGCCCAGGGCAAGCTGCCGATCGATACCTACAAGCGCGATCTGGACGAGGTTTGCGCCGAGCCGCTGCAACTGGACTGGGAAGGACTACGCGCCGCGATCCGCCAGCACGGACTGCGCAACAGTACGCTGACCGCACTGATGCCGTCTGAAACCTCGAGCCAGATTGCCAATGCCACCAATGGCATCGAGCCGCCACGCGGCCTGATCAGCGTCAAAGCCTCCAAGGACGGCATCCTGCGCCAGGTTGTACCGGACTACGACCGTCTGCAACAGCAATACGAGCTGCTGTGGAGCCAACCGTCGAACGAGGGCTACCTGCAGCTGGTCGGTGTGATGCAGAAATTTGTTGATCAGTCGATTTCGGCCAACACCAATTACGACCCGTCGCGTTTTGATGGTGGTAAGGTGCCGATGAAGCAACTGCTCAAGGATCTGCTGACCGCCTATAAGCTGGGCGTCAAGACGCTGTACTATCACAATACCCGTGATGGTGCCGATGATGCCCAACTGACCCAGGACGATGGCTGCGCCGGTGGCGCCTGCAAAATTTGATATGGGCCCCATAGGGCTCACAACTCAGTAATCAACACCACAGGACGCTTCGGCGTCCTGCTTGGCGTGGCACAGGATAACACCCGATGGCTTACAGCACTTTTAGCAAATACCCTAACAACGCCCTGCTGGAGCCGATGTTCTTCGGTCAGCCGGTGAACGTCGCCCGTTATGATCAGCAGAAGCACGAAATCTTCGAACGCTTGATCGAAAAGCAGCTCTCCTTCTTCTGGCGTCCGGAAGAGGTGGATGTGTCACGCGATCGCATCGACTACCAGGCCCTGCCGGCCCACGAACAGCACATCTTCCTGTCGAATCTCAAGTACCAGACGCTGCTGGATTCGATTCAGGGGCGCAGCCCGAACGTCGCCCTGCTGCCGCTGGTCTCGCTGCCGGAGCTGGAGACCTGGATCGAGACCTGGGCATTTTCCGAAACGATCCACTCACGCTCTTACACCCACATCATCCGCAACATTGCCGCCGATCCCTCCCAGGTGTTCGACGATATCGTGGTCAACGATCAGATTCTGCGCCGCGCCGCTGACATCGCCCACTACTATGACGAGTTGATCCGCCTGACCCAGCTGTGGCAGCAGTTCGGAGAAGGGGAGCACCTGCTGAACGGCGAACATCACAGCGTCAGCCTGCGCGCGCTGAAACGTCAGCTCTATCTGTGCCTGATGAGTGTCAACGCGCTGGAGGCCATCCGCTTCTACGTGAGCTTCGCCTGCTCATTTGCCTTTGCCGAACGGGAGCTAATGGAAGGCAACGCCAAGATCATCAAGCTGATTGCCCGTGATGAGGCGCTGCACCTGACCGGCACCCAACACATGCTGAATCTGATGCAACAGGGCAAAGATGATCCAGAGATGGTCGACATCGCCCGTGAATGCCGCGACGAATGCCAACAGCTGTTCCTGCGCGCCGCAGAACAGGAGAAAGAGTGGGCTGAATACCTGTTCAAGGATGGTTCGATGATCGGTCTGAACTGCGACATTCTGTGCCAGTACGTCGAATTCATCACCAATGTGCGCATGCAGGCGGTCGGCCTGACGGCTCCGTTTGCCGAGCGCCAGAACCCGCTGCCGTGGATCAATGCCTGGCTGAGTTCGGACAATGTGCAGGTGGCACCACAAGAAGTCGAGGTGAGCTCCTACCTGGTAGGACAAATAGATAGCGAGATCAGTGCCGATGACCTTGACGGCTTCAGTCTCTGACCAGCCAGGCTGGTTGATAACGCCGCTGGGGCGCTTTGCCGTGCGCCCCGGCGAAACCTTGCTCGCCACCTTGCTGCGCACCGGCCATGTTGTGGAATACCAGTGTCGCAGTGGCTACTGTGGGGCGTGTCGCCAACGCGTGTCGGCCCAACAGCGGCAGGCACTGACGATGATTGCAAGCCCGTTGGCCTGCCTGGCCGGCGACGAAATCCTCGCCTGCTGCTGTCGCATCACGGCCTCCCTGGCGCTGGATCCCGCCGCCAGCTCGCCCGCCATCAGCCTGAACGGATGCCCACGCTGGCATCTGAGTGACTAGACTCTAAGCAACCCCTTTTGCTGGAGTCCGACGATGACAATGGTTGCGCGAATCGGTTACCTGCTACTCCTGTGCTGTGGCATCGGCCTATGCATACCGGCCCAGAGCGCCACGCTGTCGCCGATGGTTAGCTACCTGCGGCAGCAACAACTCCGCGATAAAATCGCGCAAACCTACGGCAGTGCCGCCTTGAAGCGCATCGACCAACTGATTGATATGTTGCAGCACCAGGAGTCCAGCAACGATCGACGCAAGCTGGAAAGCGTTAACAACTACTTCAATCAGCTGATCTACGAAACTGACCGGCGGCTGTGGGGCAAAGATGATTATTGGGCCAAGCCGCTGGAGTTTATTGGCGCCCATGCTGGCGATTGCGAGGATTACAGCCTGGGCAAGTACTACACCCTGATGGAGTTAGGCCTGAAAGAGGAACAGCTGCGTCTGGTCTATGTCAAAGCCGTTACCTACAACCAGTTTCATATGGTGCTGGCCTATTACCCAACATTGAAATCTGAGCCGCTGATCCTCGACAACATCAAAGCGGCCATCTATCCCGCCAGTCGGCGGCCCGACCTGCTGCCGGTTTACAGCTTCAATGCCCGTAATCTCTGGGTGATGAACCAGCGCAAAGAAGGACAACTGATTGGCAATGCCGATCGGCTGACACTCTGGAGCGATTTGCGCAACCGCATTGGTGATAACAACTTCAAAGTGCCAAGAACGAAACTTTAAAAGTAGAGCGCTCAATAGTGATGATTGCCGAGCCGGTTAAATTCCGCTGCGAACCGGGCGCGAAAAAAAATTCATATGAATCCAAATCTTTGCCAAGGGATAATATTGAACCTCAACAATAGCCTCATAAGAGGCTATTTTATTATCAATATTCGTCAAATAGGCAGCTCTTCTGGCTTTTGAATTATATTTAGCTAGAATCCGCGCGTTTAATAACACCAGAAGGAACTGTAGCATGCTGAAACATAGCCTCACCGCACTTATTTTGAGTTTATGCTCAATCATGAGTGCCCACGCGAATCCAGGCCAAGATGCCAAGGATTGTTTGACTGTCACTAACGGTAATGAAAAAGCGGTATTTCACAATTCATGTGATGAACGTATTTTCGTGCTGTGGTGTGGTCAACTTAAATACAGTGACAAAGGATGCGGCGATGGTCCGGATGGTGGTTTCTACACCCACTCCATCAATATTGATGCGGGACAGGACCATGAGATTGACGTCAAGGGCGAATATAATTACGCCTCCTGCCGTGGTGGCATCGATTTTGGTAACAGTAAGTATAAAGATTTTCCGGATGGCAGTTATCAGTGTCTGGAATAACAGATTAAATCGAAAAAAAGGCGATCGACAGATCGCCTTTTTTATTAATTATTCGGCAACGTCATTACAGCATCATATTTTAACGTCGACAAAGTCTTTGCAGCAGCAGGATGCACGGGAATAAGCTGCGCAGGTTTTAACATATGTTCTGGATAACGAAACAAATTAGCATAGGCCGAAACATTTTTGTTAAATTGACTTCGATTATTCCAAAACGCCGTTAATAACTGTTGAATTATTTTTGCAGATATTTCTTTCCGCGCCACCAAAATAGCTGGCGTCGCCACTGTGGATACCGGAGCCAGCAGGTTGGGATACAGGCGACCAGGAATTTGACTGATGCGATATTCCGGATGCATCGCCACATAAGCGGTGATCGTATCTGCGCTAAATGGCAGGAATCGTATTGGGCAGCGGCGAGCCAGCTCGACGACAAAACGACTGGGATGACCACTGAGCAGCGCTATCATATCGATCTGCCCCTGACACAACGCCGCTTGCGGATCGGCGGGAAAGGGCTCCTGCCATTGGCCAAGTAGCCCGCTAAGGGCCAGCAAATGGCTGGCGGTAGCCCGGCTGCCGGATAACGGCGCCCCCAGATAAACAGCGCGACCCTGCAGCGCAGCCAATCCGCCCGACCAATCCTGGCGCACAATCAGCGTTAATGGCTCGGCATGGGTTGCCATGATGGCCCGCAGATCGGGCTGTGCCGTGCCAGCAAAGCGCCCTTCACCCCGGTAGGCAGCCAGGAGCATGTCCCCTTGCACCAGTGCCATATCTGCACCACCGTCCGCTAACAGTGACAGGTTCTCCAACGAGCCATCTGTCGGCAGGACAGAACAGCTCACTCCTTGTGGCTGTAAATTCACCAGACGACAAAACTCACCCGCCATCTGGAAATAGACGCCACCTATCTCACCACTGGCAATAACCAGCGAAGTGGGCATAGCTCGCACACCCCATGAGCACAACACCAGAAGCGAGACCAGCAGCCAGTTCCGCATCAGCGCGCCTCCGTCACCAGGTAACCATTAAACTCCAGCTCCAGCAGCACAGCGGCGTTATCGCAACCATGGACCAGCACCCCGATACCTAGATCGTGCAGGGTCACATTTTGCAGGATCCAGTATTGAGCCGGTAATGCCGACTGCCAAGAACAGATTACCCAGCGCGGGCGCATCCATTCCAGCCATTGATAATCCTGGCGGCTGGCACCGAAATCCGTCAGCACGTGTTCATAGCCAAGTTGACGTAATGATTTCAACAGCGCTGCCGCACCGTCATCGTTAGCGGGACGACCGAACCACTCGATGACGCCGGGGCGCCCTTTGCGCAATAGCGCCAGCAAAGCGGCACCGTATTCCCGGCCAATCAACGCTAACGGAATGCGCCGCCCTTGTCCGGTTACGGCGTCATGTGAGCGCCAGTAGGCTTCAAAACACTGCCACAGCTCAGGCAAGGCCGTGAGTCCGGCATACCCGTCTGGCGCATTGCTCTGCCGATACAACACCAACTGTCCTTGGGTCGAAACAAAATCCCCCACCGGAGGCGGTGGAGTGTCAAGGTGCTCACCTTGCAATGCGAGGCGCCAGCGCAGCAGTTTCAGCTTGCGGCGCTCATGGTTGCGGCGTTTTTCCTGTATCAGGCGATTAACCGCCTCATCCAGTTGCCGTAGCTCAGACCAGAATGACAAGGGGATGGTTGAAGGTAAGTGATTGCCGGACATCGCCACGATGCGACGAATCACCGCACGCATTGGATGCAGCAGCAACAGCAGCAAGGCGCCTATTAATAGCAGCACAACCACCATACCGCCGCCGAGTATCATCACTTGTTGACGCATGGCTTGCCAAAGAAAGGCATAACCATAACTGCTGTGACCTTCGATCGCGACAGTACCGAGGATGTTCCAACCATCGGTGATCTCCTGGGTAACACGTTGCGTCGGGAACGCGACATACTCAGGCAACCAGTCAGGCACCGCCTTCACAGGTGCGGTGAATTCACGCTTGAAAATGACCTTACCGTCTGGGTCAACCAACTGAATCGACCTGACGTAACCACCGTCAAACATCGCATTGACCATGGTTTCAGCCATGACGGGATCGCCGCCGAGGAAGGCCCCCTGCAACACTAGCCCCAACGAAGTAACGGCGGTCTCCAGGTTGGCCTGCATCTGTTCTTGGATAGAATCACGCAGCGTCATGATTTGACTGCGCGCCATGAGCAGGGCCCACAGCAACAGCAAGCCAATCACACTCAAACTCAAGAAGCGAAAAAGTGACATAGGGTGGAACCGGGCAAGGAAACACTCTGCTAAGCCTAGTTCACACCCGAAAGGAGTGGCAAAAGCGCTTTTAGCGCGTCTTTATCGTCTGTACCTGAACTTTCTCGGTATTGTTGCTAGCCGCCCCCACCGGACGCCAACTCAAGGAGCCATTGGTCTCATAATCGTTCTCGCGGGCACACTCCAGCCAATCGCCCCCGGCTTGCAGACGAGCACCTTTGGAGTACTTCTGGCCATTGAACCAACAGATCCGCTCACCCGCCCCCTCCACAGGCACCACCAACTCAGGGTGACGGCCACTTGTCTGGATCACGGTACCGCCACTGACACTGTCGGTGCCAATCACCACATCCCCGGCAACCGCAACACCCGTTGCCAGCAACCCGATCAGCAACCCGACCATGTGCCCCGTAATTAACCGTTTCATCTTGTTTGCTCCTGTCATGACGCGTGACCGCGATCGGCCCCTCTGTTAGCATCGCACATCATCTCGAATGGAACTCATTATGTCCGTGTCCAACCGTCTTGCCCTACTCGTAATCGACATGCAACAGGGTCTGTTCGCCAATGAGCAGAGCCGTTATCGCAGTGCCAATGTGGTGGCCAATATCAACTTGTTGATTCACCACTGCCACCACCACTCACAGCCGGTTATCTTTATTCAGCATGATGGTCCCGAAGACGACCCATTGGAACCCCACACCGAGGGTTGGCAAATTTTACCGCAACTGCGACGGGCCCCACAGGATCACCTGATCCGTAAAACGGCCTGCGATGCCTTCTATCGTACTGGCTTACAACCACTGCTGCATTCACTGCGTGTAGGCAAGCTGATGATGACGGGTTGCGCCACCGACTTTTGCGTTGATACCACATTACGTTCGGCAGCCAGCCTGGATTATCAACTGATTGCCATCAGCGATGCGCATACGACTGCCAATCGCCCCCACTTGGCGGCAGAGCAGATCATCCAGCATCATAACTTCATGTGGCAGAATCTGCTGATTCCTAACCCGGTCACATTGATGGACACCCGACAAATGCTGGAGGAGCTGCCGGAACGCCTGATGGATTAAGCGCCACGCCACGGTGTCAAAGCATGCGTCAATCGGAAAGTCGTTTGCCCATGATGGCTTTTTTTTGTTAGTTTACTTGCCTCACCAGAGATGGAACGACAAGCGCAAGACTTGACGTTGCCACCATAACGTTGCGCGAGAGGGACCTAAATGAGCAAATTCTCATTAGACAAAGACAAGATCAAAATCCTGTTGCTGGAAGGCGTTCATCCGAACACCGTCGAAACTTTCAAGGCCGCTGGCTATCACAACATCGAGTACCACAAGGGTTCGCTGGATGAGTCCGTCCTGATTGAAAAAATCCGTGATGCACATTTCATCGGCATTCGCTCCCGTACTAACCTGACTGAAGCCGTATTGGCTGAAGCTCATAAACTGGTTGCAATCGGCTGTTTCTGCATCGGAACCAATCAGGTCGCCCTCAAAGCGGCCGCCGCACGTGGCATCCCCGTCTTCAATGCACCATTTTCCAACACCCGCAGCGTCGCAGAACTGGTACTCGGTGAAATCCTGCTGCTGCTGCGCGGTATTCCAGCCAAAAATGCCAAAGCGCACCGCGGTGAATGGGACAAGAGTGCCAACAACTCTGTCGAAGCCCGTGGCAAAAAACTGGGCATCATTGGCTATGGCCACATCGGTACTCAGCTGTCCATCATTGCCGAAAATATCGGTATGAAGGTCTACTACTACGACATCGAAAACAAACTGTCACTGGGGAATGCCACCCAGGTTGCTACCCTTGAAGAACTGCTGGGCCTGGCAGATGTCGTCACCCTGCATGTGCCGGAAACGCCGTCCACCAAGGATATGATTGGAGCCAAAGAGCTGGCTTGCATGAAACAAGGTGCCATCTTGATCAACGCGGCTCGTGGTACCGTGGTCGATATCCCGGCACTGGCGGCGGCGCTGGAAAGCGGCCACCTCTCAGGCGCTGCGATCGACGTATTCCCCGTTGAACCCACGGCCAACGGCGAGCCGTTTGTTTCATCTCTGCAGAAGTTTGATAACGTGCTGTTGACCCCGCATATCGGCGGCTCTACTCAGGAAGCTCAGGAAAACATCGGCCTGGAGGTCTCCAGCAAGCTGATTAAGTACTCGGATAACGGTTCTACGCTGTCAGCAGTCAACTTCCCTGAGGTTTCTCTGCCGCAACATCACGACTCCAGCCGCCTGCTGCACATCCATCGTAACCAGCCTGGGATCTTGAACAAGATCAACCAGTTCTTTGCTGATGAAGAGATCAACATCGCAGGTCAATATCTGCAAACCACACCGGAGATTGGCTATGTTGTGATCGACGTTCAGACTGAACGCAGCGAGGAAGCATTGGCCCGTCTGAAGACTATCGATGGCACCCTGCGCGCCCGGATCCTGCACTGATTTTCTGTTGGAACCCAATATAAAAAAGCCCGCGTAATCGCGGGCTTTTTTGCACTCGGGGGCTACTCACTCCATCAAGAACACGACGGACACGTTATCCTCAAAGCGGATCTCTTGAGGCAAAAAAACCGCATTACTACTGCCTTCTGCACGAGCGGCGGCAAACACAGGCTCACTCCCGGCGGGGAGATACTGGATCGAATACACCTTGCCGAGCGTCATCCCATAGGCCTTGGCGACTTCGGCTGCCCGACCGCGTGAATCGGCAAACGCCTTGTCACGAGCCTGCTGGCGAAAACGTTCTGCATCACGCACCCCATATTCGATCTGATTCACCGTATTCAGACCAGATTTCAATGCGACATCGATCACCTGCCCGACACGCTCTAGCTGCATCACGCGAATCGAAACCTGACGCAGCGCACGATAACCCAACTGACGACTACTGCCGTTATTGTTATATTCCAGCTCAGGATTGAGCTGCAGATTACCAGCGATCACATCCTGTCCCTTGAAGCCTGCGGTCTCCAACGCATTGACGAAGGCCGCTACCCTGGCATCAACTTGCTGACGGGCGACTCGCGGATCCTTGTCGAGCAAGGAAATAGCAAACGAGATCGTAGCCATGTCAGCCGGGGCAGAAATGGCAGCATGCCCACTGGTCACCAGATGTGCAGAGGCAGGGAGCCCCAGTTCCTGGGCCGAAACAGAAAGTGAACAGAGCAGGAGTCCCCAGCCCAATAAACGGGTTTTCTTCAACATAACAGGTCCGATGATATCGTTAGCAAGATGAGAGGGTGTCAGGATACTCGGGCACTAATGGCATGTGTACCGGTTCTGAGCCATGGGTGAGATACAGGTAGGAGAGATCCCCGCCATCCGCCGGAGAAACAACAGCCGGCGCGAGCGTTAATCCGGCCAAAGGCGCAGCTGGATCGCTCTCTCCAAAGAGTGAATCGAGCGTCTCGTCTGCATCTGAAACCATGGTTTCCAATCCCAGCGTTGATGGAATAGAGGAGAAACAGGAAGGGGCATCGGGTTGAAAATCCGTAAACGGAATCAACTCATCGTTAGCATTCCAATCCGATGGTGCAACCAGCAATTGATCTAGCGACAATTGATGTACACCCTGCTCATCAGCTAACAGCAAGGCGGTTTCGCCTAGCTCGCTTCCTGCTGAAGCAGCCAGCAATTCAACATGGCCAGACCAGAAATCAACATTCAGATACCCCAAAGCCATGCCCTGAGCATCAGAGATCTCCAGTCCATCGAGTGTATGTCCCGGCAAACGAGAATGGAATCCGACCGCTGTGTCGCACAGCAGGTGGTCGCCCTGCTCAACATAACGGACACCATCTATCTCCAACCAGCTTATCTTGGACACACGTTTATCTCCCCTCTAACACCATTTACGCAACAGGCCTGATGTTAAGCAACGCATCAGTTATCGAGCAACCGCTTTCTAACAAGAAAGCCGCCGCCTTCACGGCTTGAGGTTTTATCGGGGATGGCCAAGCCATCCCCGATTGACCACTTACTTGATGACACCGTCATGGTTTATCAAGTAATCCTGCAACTGACTCAACTCGGTTGCATTAGACCCTAACCCGTCCAATACAATCGTCAAGCTAGGGGTGCCTCCGGCGCTGGCATTGCCCGCACTGTAGACATTCACCAAGGCATCACCACCACTCTGCGTGATCTTCAAGTAATCTCCCAGATTACCGGTAGGATCGTTTAACACATCACGCAAATCCAGCTTGTCCTGATTCAACGTAAAGTCGGTAATCGTATCGCGGGTTCCATCTTTATCCGTCGCCATAAAGACAAACGTGTCCGCACCATCACCACCGGTCAAGATATCGGCCCCCAGCCCGCCACGCAGGGTATCATTACCAGTACCGCTATCGATACGGTCTACTCCTGAACCGCCAGACAACAGATCGGCACCACTGCCTCCAGTCATGGTGTCATCACCCTCTTGCCCGAACAGGATGTCATCACCGGCACCGCCGTCGAGAATATCATTCCCCCCTGTTCGCCCAGATTCCTGCGACAACTCAACAAGGTGCGCATTGATGTATTGCAAGGTGTCAGCCCTGTCCCAACCTGCATAACTACCTAGTCCACGCCCCGCTTCCAACTCGGCAAAGACTTGCCAACCACCGCCAGCAGCAATACTCAATCCGGCTGCGGTCGCCAAGTTATCGGTGAACGGTGCATCACCAAAAATCAGATCCTTGCCATCACCACCCGTAATGGTATCTCGACCAGCCGGACTGAAATGAAGCTCTGGATTCAAATCAGCAAGCACCTGATTGAGTTGCTCTGCCGTCGTGATATTGGTTGCTGCATCTGGAGTGACAGAGGCCGCTTCACCCTCCACCTGATTCAGCACATCCAGCGCCGCGGCATCAACATTGATCCCCACCGCCTGGATACTGCCAAAGACACGTTCCAGTTCAGTGACCTCATTGGTGCCATCGCCTCCCAGGAACTGACTAATCGCATTGCCGGTCGTTCCAGAGGCGATGTGTCCACTTTGGGTAATCCAGGTATTGGGTGCACCGTCAGAGATGAAAATCGCCTGATTGACAACATTGCTGCCCGACAAAGGCGCATCAGGGCCAGAGCTCTTAGCCCACGCCAAGGCCATCTGCAGTGCCGCCTCGTAGTTAGTCATGTTGTCATCGTGCAGATTGGCAACCTGGCTCAACGCAGCCGCTAATTCGCTAGGTGTCTTAAGATCAAACACCCCAAGGTTGGTCGCGCTATCGCTAAAGCTGATCAACTCGACACGCACATTCGTGGCTTTACTGTCTTTAAGATCATCAAGCAGGTTTTCTACTGCTGACTTCAACGCCTCCAGACGGGTCGTCCAACCACCGTTGAACTGGATAGTGTCGGTCATGCTGCCTGACACATCGAGCATCAATATGACATTGACACTCTTGCCGACCAGTGTTGCCCGACCTTCATCCCCGATCAGAATGTCGTTGCCTTTACCTCCATCTATCGCACCAAAATCCACCGGCGTGACATAAGGTGCCGTACTTCCTGGGATATCATTGGCATTGGTACCGACAACCAACAGATCCTCTACCGCAGGTGTGAAGGTTACCGCCAACGAACTGGTTGCTTTATCACCATCAGCATCCACGATCGCCACGGCCAGATTCGTATTGATCGGTTCCTCTTCTACTCTGTACACCAACTCGGTTCCGTTGACGCGATACCCAGAACCGGACTGATCAGAAAGATCAATCTGGGTAATATGTGTCAACGTCGTAGGAATCGAGGTCATCACCCCATCGCTGAAGCTGGTCGTACCCGTCTGTGTAGTCAGAGTGCCATTGGCTGCCATACCGTGTACGGTCCAGGTCACGATATTCGTGGCATCGCCCGACTGGGTATCGATGCTGAACTGGGCACTGACCACTGGATTGGTGAACTTCATAATCAAGGACTCACTGGAGGTAATCCAGCCATTGCTGACCCCCAACCCCTGGGTACTGCTATTCACCGTTGACGAGCCAGAGGCATCGATTGTCATCACTATCTTCGCCGTTGTGGGAAACGTATCCGTCGGTTTGTAGAGAGTGCCATCACTGCCCAGCAGCAAGTAATCGAAGTTGCCACCAATGTTTTCATTAAAGGTATCGCTATAGCTGTGCTTGGGCGCATCCAGCGTGCCATTCATATCTAATGTGTAGTGACCATCGGCACCATACGTCAGCGTAAAGATCAGGGATTGGCTTGCTCCACTTGTACCATAAGGAACCGCACTGCTACTGGTATAGGCAAACAATACCCCCGGAGAAGACGGACTTACCGAGTAATAGACCGGTTGTTCCCCCGACGTCAGGGCGCTCAAGCCACAAGTGACACTACCGCCATTCCAGCCGGCAATATTCCCCGTGAGATCCGCATGACCGTTCTGATCCGCCCCCATTTGCAGTAGTGATGACCCCACAGCATTTAGCGCATCGGCACTGTTTTCGATGATGGCACTCTCAACAGAGGTTAAGGTAGGAGCATCATCGCTGACACTTACCGTCACCTGGGCTGAGACACTGTCGCCATCATCATCCGCACCCACCACCGTGATACCACTGACACCCAGACTGCTGGCATTCGGACTGTCTTCATGTTGCAGATGCCCCAGCAGCTCGGCGGTC
>CAMFKP010000058.1 GCA_945957385.1 uncultured Aeromonadaceae bacterium | reverse complement strand
GGCCCGGGAAGTGCCCATGGTGCTGCAAAAAGAGATCTATGCCACCGCCTGTATCTTTGGCGGCATTCTCTACACCAGCTCGCTGCATTTCGGCCTGGCCCATATTCCGGCCATGCTGATCAGCATGCTGGGCGTGCTGCTGGTACGCGTGACGGCGATCTTCCGCCATCTGTCGCTGCCATCGTTTACGCTGCGTGAATAGCACTTAATTCTCGAAAAGAACAAACACCCGCAACTAACGCCGATGACGGGGTATTTGATTGTTTGAATACGATCAAATAACCGCAACTCGGCGTTTCTTTTTACTTGATATTTCACGACGCAAAATTAGCATAGCCATAAGCCCTGTGTGACCCCTTTCGAACCGCAGCAGGGTGAAAGCGTTATCAACAAGGAGGATCTGCACGACAGATCCCGTTGCGGAGCCCCGGTGTTCCGCGGTCCAAAAGTCAGGAGTCAATTGCTATGAAGGATACTCGGCTATTTCGCCGCAGCCTGCTCGGCTGCGCCATTGCCAGTGTGGTCGGCCTCGCGCTGCCGGCCCACGCCAACGATGAGCTCGGCCCCCGTTTTGCCAGCAAGGCCAGCCAGTTCTATGAAGATGGCAAGCTCACCGGTGGCTTGTTCTACTTCCAGCGCAACCGGCAACGTATCGACGGCAACGCCAAAGAGAATCCGGATAATCCGAAAAGTGGCAAATATGAATCCAACCTCAGCCACGCCACCAGCCAGTTCGCGCTGAACTACAACTCCGGCTATGCGTGGGATCTGGTCGGCATCGATCTGGCCGGCTTCGGTGCCTACGATCTGGCCATCGACGATGCCAATCCGGTGAACCAGGAGAACGAATTCAGCTTCGCCGCCAAGAAGTGGGGCGATAACTATCTGCCGGGGGATGACGGTGAAGCCGACAGTGGCGTCAGCCTGAGCAATGCCAGCCTGAAGGCGCGCCTCGGTGAACACGTCACCGCCAAGGGCGGCTATACCCAGATCTATGTTCCCGGCGTCATGGGCGTCAACTGGTCCTATCAACCAGGCACCTACCGCGGCGCCCAGGTCGAGGGCAACTTCGGCGCCCTGTACCTGACATATGCCTGGGCCGATGAGTACAAGGCCCCCTGGTTCCAGCAGACCCAGCACTTCTCCAAGGCCAAGGCCTGGGCCAATCCGTTTGCCGACGGCAATACCATTGACTACCTGCACGCCATGGCGGCGCGCTACACCTTCGCCAACGGCACCGCAGCGACCGTGGCGTTTGGCCAGGCCAAGGACTACATGGACAGCTATCACTTCAAGCTGGCCCACACCTTCTCGTTACTCGGCGGCCTGAACACCAGCTATCAGCTCTACACCTCCGACTCCAAGGATGACACCTACCAGGGCACCGCCTGGCAGCAGGCGCTGACCGCCGGCTGGAGTCACGGTCCCTACGGCTTCCGTCTCGAAGGGCTGATGACCAAGGCCGAAGGCAGCGAAGGCAACTACCTGCCGCGCCTGACGCGGGGTTACGGCAACTCCCAGGGCGCCAGCGAAATCTGGTGGGACAGCCGCTCCGACTGGAACGCCAACAACGAAACCGCCGTGTTTGCCGGCGTCACGCGCTCGCTGGATGATCTGCTCGGCGCCGCCGGCTGGACCGTCGGCGTCTCCGGTGCCTATGGCTGGGGCATAGAAAAGGGTGACGGCAGCAAGGCCAGCAACGGTAAAGACACAGAATGGGCCTTGAATGCCGACATCATCTACACGGTGCAGGAGGGCAAGACCAAGGGCACCATCTTCAAGCTGCACTACACCGACTACAACAACGATATCGCGCAGAGCGGTGGCTGGACCGAGTACCCGAATATCTTCGCCTCGGAGAAGGATGTGAAGTTCCACATCATCATGCCGCTGAGCCTGATGTAATCCCTTCGCCCGCCACCTCGTGGCGGGCAGTTTGCTGCACCGCGCTCCTCGCCCTGCCCCCCGTCAGCTTCCGTTGGCACCGCCCCCCATCCCAAAGCCAACGAGGATCACTTTTCACCGCGACAACGATATAAACATGCAAACGCTTGCGTTATTATTCAGCGCGAAGGATAGAGCCATACTGTCCAGCGGCCATGGCCACCCTGTGCTTGCAGCACGACCCCTGAGTGCCACCACGAACCCGCGGCGATGATTTGCCGCCAGTTCACTGCGCCCGCAACGGAGAGTCATATCCCCTTCATGCCGGCGCGTTAAAAACAGACAATAAATATCCGATTCAGAGAACACTATGCACTCAAGACCTCATGTTCACATCATGATACTCATCCTGGCGCTGGCGCTGTTTTTTGCCGCCGTATTTAATTGGACGATTTTTTCGCACTTTTTTAATATATTATCCGCACTGGAAAGCTATAAATTAGGCTTTGCGATCTCGATTCCCATCGTTCTGGTGGCGGCGTTAAATTTTGTCTTCACACCCTTTTCAATAAAATATTTCGTCAAACCATTTTTTATGCTGCTGATTCTCAGCAGCTCCTTGGTCAGCTACTCGATGTTCAAATATGGCGTCATATTTGACAAAGATATGATTCGCAACCTGATGGAAACGAATCAATCCGAAGCGACATCATATTTAAATACGTCCATCGTTTTGTGGTTTTTATTTACCGGCATACTCCCCTGCCTGGTGTTGGCATGGGTAAAAATTGAATATCACACCCGCTGGTATCAAGGCATATTTTATCGTTGCGCGTCGATGTTAGCATCGGCACTCATTATCGGCGGTATCGCCGCACTGTATTATCAAGACTACGCATCGATAGGCAGAAATAATTCGTCACTGAATAAAGAAATTGTGCCGGCCTATCATGTTTACAGTACGACAAAATATATCAAGGAACGCTTTTTCCACCACGCCCAGCCGTTTGCCAAACTGGGGCTGGATGAGGTCCGCACCCGGAGCAGCGACAAGCCGACGCTGATGTTTCTGGTCGTCGGTGAAACCGCCCGTGCCGCCAACTTCTCGTCAAATGGCTATCACAAAGAGACCAACCCGTTCACCGCCAGCAAGGAGGGCGTGATCTCGTTCCAGCAGGTCCGCTCCTGCGGCACCGCAACGGCGATCTCGATTCCCTGCATGTTCTCGAATATGGGGCGGGCCGGATTCGATAGCCAGAAGGCCAAAAACAGTGAGGGGCTGCTGGATGTGCTGCAGCGTGGTGGCGTAAATATTCTGTGGAAAGAAAATGATGGTGGCTGCAAGGGCGTCTGCGATCGGGTACCCACTATCACCATCAACCCTAAAGATTTTCCGGGATTGTGTAACGGTAAAACCTGTTATGACGAAGTGATGCTGGAAAATATTGAACACGAAATTAAAAGCATGGCCGGTGATAAATTAATTGCCTTTCATCTGATTGGCAGCCATGGCCCGACCTATTTTCAGCGCTATCCAGATTCACAACGCCAATTTACACCGGATTGCCCGCGTAGCGATATCGAAAACTGCTCACCACAAGAGTTGGAAAATACCTACGACAATACCATTCGTTATACCGACAAGGTCATCGGCAACATGATCGACACCTTGAGTGCTTATCAGGATAAATATCAGACGGCGTTATTATATATTTCCGACCATGGCGAATCATTAGGTGAATTAGGCCTGTATCTGCATGGTGCCCCTTATAAGCTGGCGCCGGAAGTGCAAACCCATGTGCCGATGCAAGTGTGGTTATCCCAGGGCTTTGCCAAGAGTCATAATATCGATCTCTCCTGCCTGCGTAATAACGCCGCGCGTGAAGCCTACTCCCATGACCACTTTTTCTCTTCGATGTTGGGACTATGGAATATCCGCAGCAGCGTCTATGACCAGCAGCTGGATCTGTTCGCCGGCTGTCGCAGTTAAACGTCGGGGCACAGGGTAGCGATTGAATAGCTATTCAATCGCTACCCAGACTCAGACCGATCTTGAACACAGCGCATCGAGCCAGCGCGTCGGCAACCAGCCGCGCAGGTAATACAGCCATTTACTCGGAGTAGTGATCGGATAGCGCGGCCGGGCCCGGCGCGCCGTCAGTGCGTGCAGCAACGGCGCCACGCAGGCCTCGGGTGACAACGTGAAGCGGTTGCCCGGAGTCGCGCGCCCAAGGCGGGCCAGCGTCTGCTGATAGCGCGCAGCATGGCGGCTGTGGTTTATGTCGATCTGCTGCTCAAACGCCGCCAGCGCATTGGCGCGAAAACGGCTGTCGATGGGCCCAGGCTCCAGCAATGCCACCTGCACGCCAGTGCCGCGCAGCTCGAGGCGCAGGGTGTCGGTATAGCCCTCGATGGCAAACTTGCTGGCGTTGTAAGCGCCGCGCAACGGCATCGCCACCAGCCCCAACACCGAGCTGTTCTGGATGATGCGCCCCTCATTGGCCGCCAGCATCAGCGGTAACACGCGGCGGATCAGCGTATGCCAGCCAAAGAAGTTGCTCTCGAACTGGGCGCGCAACGCCTCGGTCGGCAGATCTTCCAACGCCCCCGGCTGGCCGTAGGCGCCATTATTGAACAGCCCATACAGACGACCGCCGGTCAGCTCCAGCGCGGCATCAACCGCGGCGTGAATGCTGGCGCTGTCGGCCAGATCGAGCGGCAGCGCATTCAGCCCCAGCGCCTGCAGACGGGCGACATCCGCCGGCTGGCGCGCGGTGGCTATCACCAAAAAACCGGCTTGCTGCAGCCGCATCGCCGCATGCAGGCCGATGCCGGAGGAGCAGCCGGTGATAAGAACCGCTTTACGTGACGACGTGGACATATCCGCTATCCCAACTGGGTGAGGAGCGCCAGTATAGCGCCGCGCAGCGGTACCGCACGCTGCTACGGCAACCCTTGGCGCCGTTAGCCGTAGTGCTGGCCGTTGTCGTAGTAGGCACTGCGGGTCAGCGGCAGGACGATCACCGCGACATCGACCGTGGCACCCACCTGGGCCTTGACCTGTTCGGTGATCAGCGACGCCGCCTGATCCTGCACCGCCTGGCCACGATCGAACCACATCAGTTCGACGAAGGGATAGCCGGCAACCGCCTCGCCGGAGATAATGAATTCGGTCTGCACCCGTTCGATTGTAAAATGGGCAACCGGTGCGCCGGTCAGCGCCGACAGTTGCTCGACCAGCGGACCACTCAGCTGCATCAGCGCTTCACGCTCGATGCCACGAAACCGTAAATGAGGCATAGGACTCCCGATGTTGGAGGATAAGACGTTGCATCCAGAACTGCCGGCTTCACCGCTGCCCGACGCAGCCCACCATGACGGCGCCGATAATACGGTGCCACGCGCGCCGAAGAAAGCCCGACGTTACCACTGGCAGGCTAGCCTGCTGTCGCTGCTGTTGCTGCCGGCACTGGCGTTGGCCGAGCCCGGCTTCTGGCATGCCAGCAAGGCCGGACGCAACCTGTGGATCCTCGGCTCCATCCATGCCGGCGAAGAGCGTTTTTATCCGCTGCCGGCGGTGATCGACGATGCCTGGCGCAAGGCGGACGTACTTATCCTGGAAACCGATCTGAACAACATCAGCGCCAGCGACAGCGCCCAGATCGCCCAGATGAGCCAGCTCCCCCGCGGTCAGAGCCTCAAACAGGTGCTGCCACCAGCGCTGTACCAAAGAACCGTCAGCGCCGCCAAACAGCTCGGCCTGGCCGAAGCCAGCTTGCAACCGATGCAACCCTGGGTCGCCGCGATCACGCTGACGCAGCAGGCGTTGCAAAAGGCCGGCTATCAGGCCGAATTGGGCGTTGACCACTACTACGCCAGCGTCGCGGCGCGCATGGGGGTGCCGGTGCGTGGTCTGGAGCGGGTGCCGGAGCAGTTTGCCTATCTGGCCGGCCTCAGCAGCCTGCAACAGGACTTCCTGACCGCCACGCTGGATCAGATGAAGAGCATGGATCAGGAGATCCCCGCGATGATGCAGGCCTGGCTCGACGGTGATGGTCCGGCACTGCAGAAGCTGCTCAGCGATGAACAGGCCAGCCCGGCGCTGCAGGAGTATCTGCAACGCCGGCTGCTCAAAGAGCGCAACCACAACTGGATCCCCAAGCTGCTGGCGATGCCGGAAGCCAATCAGTTTCTGGTGGTTGGCGCGCTGCACCTGTATGGACCGGATGGCATCCTCAACCTGCTACGCCAGCAAGGCTACCAGCTTGAGGTGCTGACAGACGCCCACGAATAATCCCTGTGCCGGCCGGCGTCGCCCGCCGGCCACCACCGCTTGCCGAAGGAGGCCAACATGACCTTTGCTGACCTGCTTGCCGCGCGCCCCGCGGCGCGCGATGCCGACGATCTGGCGCTGTTTCAGGCCGAGTTGGGCGATGTGCGACCGCTGCGGCAGGATCATATCCCCAGCGTCCGCGACAGCGGCGATGCCGAAGCGCAAAAAGCCCGCCGCGCCGCCGCGCAACAGGAATCGGATCTGGATCCGGACTTCATGTCGCTGGAGGCGGTCACGCTGCTCGATCCGCACGATCTGGTCAGCTTTCGCCGCCCGGGAGTACAAGAGGGGGTGTTTCGCAAGCTGCGGCTCGGCGAATATGAGCTGCAGGCCAGCCTGGATCTGCAGGGACAGAGCCTGCGTCAGGCCAAGACGCTGCTGCTGGAGTTCTTGCGCGAGTGCCAGCGCTGCGAGATCCGCACCGTGCTGATCCGCCACGGCAAGGGGTTGCAGTCCAATCCGCCGGCCCTGCTCAAGAGCTATGTCAGCCAATGGTTACAGCTGTGGCCGGACGTACTGGCACTGCACAGTGCCCGCCACCAGGACGGCGGCGGGAGCGCGTTATATGTGTTGCTGCGCAAGGGCCAGCAACAGAAGATCGACACCCGGGAGCGCATCTGGCGCCACCTGCCCTGAGCCCCCGAATGGCAGTCAACCTCCGCCGTCAGTGCCCTGACTGGCAGAACGATATCTAATAAGAGTGACAAGGAATCGACGATGAGTTATTCGCAACTGGAACAGCGCTTCACGCAACTGCACCATCTGGCCCACCTCGGCGCTATTTGCGGCTGGGATCGGGCCACCATGATGCCCGATGGCGGTAACGAGGCACGGGCGGCCGCACTGGCCGAGCTGTCGCGGCTGATGCACGAGCGCCTGACCAGCGACGAGCTGGCCGACTGGTTCGCCGCCGCCGAGCAACAGGTCAGTGATGAGACCCAGCGCCAGAGCCTGCTCGAGATGCGCCGTCAATGGCAACAGGCCAGCGTGCTGCCGGCCGATCTGGTGCAGGCCAAGTCGCTGGCCGGATCGCGCTGTGAACATGCCTGGCGCGAACAGCGTCGCAACAATGATTGGCAGGGGTTCCTGGCCAACTTCCGGGAAGTGGTGGCGTTGAGCCGCGAAGAGGCGCGTATCCGTGGCGCCGCCACCGGGTTACGTCCTTACGACAGCCTGCTCGATCTCTATGAACCCGGCATGCGCAGCCAACAGCTGGATACGGTGTTTGGCGATCTGCAATCCTGGCTACCGGCGTTGATTCAGGACGTCTGCGCCCAGCAACGCAGCCAGAGCGTGCAGATGCCGCAAGGCCCCTTCAGCATCGAGCGTCAGGCCGCACTCGGCCGCGACGTGATGGCCCTGCTGCAATTTGACTTCCTGCGTGGCCGTCAGGATGTCAGCGTGCACCCGTTTTGTGGTGGCGTGCCCAGCGATGTCCGCATCACCACCCGCTACGACGAGGCTGATTTCACCCAGAGCCTGATGGGCATCATCCATGAGACCGGCCATGCGCGCTACGAACAGGGGCTACCGCTGGCCACGCTGGCATTGCCGGTGGGTCAGGCCCGTTCGATGGGCATCCACGAAAGCCAGAGCCTGTTCTTCGAGATGCAACTGGCGCGGCACCCGGCCTTCATCCAGCGCCTGCGGCCACTGATCCAGCACGCCTTTGGCGACCAGCCGGCCTTTGCCGCCGCCAATCTGGCCCGTCTCTACACCCGGGTTGAACCCGGCTTCATCCGTGTCGATGCAGACGAAGTCACCTACCCGACCCACGTCATGCTGCGCTACGAGGTGGAGCAGAAACTGATCGAGGGCGTAATCGAAGCCGAGGATATTCCGGATCTGTGGGCCGAACGCATGCAGCAGTATCTGGGACTCGATACCCGCGGCAACTATCGTGACGGCTGCCTGCAGGACATTCACTGGACCGATGGCAGCTTCGGCTACTTCCCGAGTTACACCCTGGGAGCCATGTATGCCGCGCAATTCGCTGCCGCGCTGCAGCGCGAGCTGGGCGACTTCAACCAGCTGCTGGCCCAGGCCGAGGGGCTGGAGGCCATCTTCGGCTGGTTGCAGCGCAATATCTGGCAACAGGCCAGCCGTTTCGACACCGATACCCTGGTGCGCCAGGCCACCGGCGAAGCGCTGAACCCGGCCCATTTCCGGGCGCACCTGACCCGGCGTTATCTCGGCTAACCACCACGACCGGCAAGGTGGCGTCCCGCCCCTTGCCGGTTACCTGTCGCATCCTGGTCCGCGTGGTTTACTTTTCCCGCAACCGCTTTCCCCGCTCACAGTTTTGACTCTTTACTCCAACTCATCCCCTCAAGATGTGAGATCGATGTCGATCCGCGGTTTCCATTCGAGATACCGTTTTTAACAACCGGCACAGATCGGTTGCGTTTCCTAAACTGGTGATCAATAGCCACTTAAGGTGGCCAGTGCAGGACGCAAGACAATCCTCAGACCCCGCCTCGCGGCAAATTGGAGACACACCATGGGCATGTTCTCGCCATTTAAGTCACTCATTCCCCGCCATCACGCTACCGCGACCACACTGCATACCACGGAGCGCGAACTGGAGCAGGCGCTGGCCACGCTGGGCTCGCCGCCTCGCCTGATCATGGGATTTGTCTCTCCGCATCTGGATATCAACGCCATCGCCACACGGCTGAAACAGCGTTTTCCCGGTGTCACGCTGACCCTGAGTAGCAGTGCCGGCGCACTGTGTAACCAGGGCACAGAACGCCTCTATTGCTCGGCTGAGGGCCACTGGTCGGACATAGTGCTGCTCTGTTTTGGCAGCGATCTGGTTGCTCGTGCCGAGACGCTGCGCGTCCCGCTCGGCAGTGAAGATTTACGCGCCGGCGCGCAAAAAGTCAGCATGGCGCAGCGCATCGACAAGCTGCTGACGACTCTGCGCGATTTGAAACTGCAGATGCCGATCGACCACAGGGATACCCTTGCCTATGTACAATTTGATGGCTTGTCGCGCTCCGAGTCTTTCTTCATGGAGGCGCTGTACCAATCCGGGCGTTTTCCGTGCCTGTTTGTGGGCGGCTCGGCCGGCGGCAAACTCGATTTCCAGCACACCTATTTGCACGATGGCCAGCAACGCCTGGAAAACCATGCGCTGATCACCTTCATCAAGATGGCGCCAGGCATGCGTTTTGGCGTGTTTAAAAGCCAGAACTTCACCCCCACCGACGTCAGTTTCAACGTGTTGACCGCCTCGCTGGAGGATCGCACCATTCGCCAGGTCGTGGACCGTCAAGGTCACATCTCGTCGATGGTTGACCTGTTATGCCGTCAGCTCGGCTGCCAGCCGGGCCAGCTGGAAGCCAGATTGGCCGACTACTCGTTCGCTATCCGGGTGGGCAATGAGCTGTTTGTGCGTTCGGTGCAATCGATTGATATCAACGCGGAATTAGTGCACCTGTATTGTGATGTCGCCCCCGGTGAAGAGCTGGTCATGGTCAAGCGCAGCGCGCTGATCGACAGTACGCGTCAGGACTTTGCGCGCTTCATGCAAGGCAAGCCCGGCAAGCCGGTCGCCGGGCTGCTCAACGACTGCATACTGCGCCGCCTGTACAATGGTTCGGAGCTGGCGGGGATGGGGCAGGTGTTTGCCGGAATTCCAGTCATGGGCTCCTCCACGTTTGGCGAAATCCTCGGCCTCAATCTCAACCAGACCCTGACAGCGATCTTCTGGTTTGACACCCGCGGCGTCGATGGCGAATTCCACGATGCGTTTGTCGACCAATTTGTCAGCCATTACGGCGAGTTCAAGGCTTTCTTCCTGCAGCGGCATATCAAGAAGCTGCAAGGGCTCAATCAGGTGGTGGTCAAACAACTCAACCAGTTCAAGCAGCATCAGTATGATGCCTTGTTCGACAGTCACCAGCTTGATGCCGGCTTGAGACCGCTGTTCGATGGCCTGGCACAACTCGGCGGATTTTTGCAGGATGCGCAACAAGAGCGCGAACGGATGGCGACAGAGCTGCAGAGCTGTGCCGGCGATTTGCACCAGTCCGTCGATGAGCTCACCGGCCACGTCCAGACCCAGGCGGCGGCAGTCGAGCAGGCGGGCGTCACCATCAACGGCATGGCGCAGCAGGCGCAAACGGTGGCCGGAAGCGCGCGTCAATTGGCACAATCGAGCGAGCGCATCCAGAGCGTGGTTCAGGTTATTCAGCAAATCGCCGACCAGACCAACCTGCTGGCCCTCAATGCCGCGATAGAAGCTGCGCGTGCTGGCGAGATGGGACGTGGTTTCGCCGTTGTCGCCGACGAAGTGCGTACGCTGGCACAAAAATCGCGCCAGAGTGCGACCGAGATTAGCCAGGATATCCTGGCACTGGGGAGCGATATCCGAGAGGTTGCCCAGGAGATCGAAAGCCAGTCCGGCGCCGTCAGCGAGCTGACCTCGATGCTGCAATCACTGGAACAAGTCAGCTCACTCACCGCCGATAATGCATCACGCACCAAAGGGGTTGCCGACACCCTGCTGGCGATGACCCGCTCTCATTAACGTCTCATCGCGGCGGCGTCAGCTCACGGCGCCGTCGCGATCGGCATCACACTTCCGCTGGCATGCTCTGCCGCGCTAAGGCACACTGACAGTCCGTTGAAGCGCAGCCAGGAGTGCAGCGTGCAGTGTGAATGGGACAGATTCAATGGCGTCACTATCGTTGCCGATTCCATACCGGATGAGGCCAGCCGCTTTGCTGAAGAGCTGGCGACGGTGCAGCGTGAGTGCCTTGCCCGCCAGGGACGGATCATCTGGTTGCACCTGCCTATCCGCCACGCCCACCTGATTGCCCTCGCCACCGGCCTTGGCTTTGTATTTCATAATTGCCACCCCGATCAGCTGACGCTGGTATTCACCCCGGCAGCGGACACCTTTGTGCCTTTCGCGCCAACCCACACCCTCGGTGCTGGCGCCCTGATCCTCAACCCCCGAGGTGAACTGCTGACCATTCGCGAACACGGCATGCTCGGTTACAAACTGCCGGGGGGTCATGTCGAACTGGGCGAGCCCATCGCCACGGCGATCGAACGCGAGGTATACGAAGAAACAGGGATTCATGCCCGTTTGCACTCGATCGCCGGTTTTACCACCCGTTATCCGGCGGCGTTCGGCCGCACCGATCTCTACCTGATCTGCCGGCTGACCGCCCACAGCGAGCAGATTGCGATTCAGGATCATGACGAGATCGCCGAGGCCCGCTGGATGGCACTCAGCGAATACCTGCACGATGAGCGCAATGCGCCGTTCAATCGTCAGCTGGTTGCCGAACTGCATCAACGGCAAGAGCTGCACCCTACCGAGCCGGTGAATAATCAGGGCCCCTATCGCAAGCAGGAAACCTTTTTTGCCGCCTCACCATCCGGAGCCTGCATCGAATGAGCCATCCCCCTCGTGAACCCAACCCGACATCGACATCTACAGGCCGTCTGCTGATCCGGCATTCGGGGCCTGGCGACGCCGCGGCGTTGCGCGATCTCTATGCCCAACCCCACGCCTATGACGGCACCCTGCAGCTACCCTATCCAAGCGAGGAACAGTGGCAGCAACGCCTTGCCCTGTGCAATGAACAGCAACGCAGCCTGGTCGCCGAACGCGATGGCTGTGTGGTTGGCCAATTGATGCTGACCACGTTCGAGCGCCACCGCCGCAAACATGTCGCCACGCTGGGCCTGGCGGTCAGTGCCGCCAGCCAACGTCAGGGCGTGGCCAGCGCCTTGCTGTCCGCAGCCATCGACCTGTGTGATAACTGGCTGGCCATTCGCCGGCTGGAGCTGACGGTCTACACCGATAATGACGCCGCCATCGCCCTGTATCGCAAATATGGTTTTATCATTGAAGGCGAACACACCGACTTTGCATTTCGCAACGGCGGCTATGTCAACGCCTATACGATGGCTCGCGTGAAGCGCGCATGAAAGCTGACTGTGAGGCCAGACATAAAATGTATATAATTTGTGCCTTTGACGGCAGGGCTAATCGGAAGTAAGGGATGGCAACGATTCAGGCGGATGTAACTTTGGTGGGTGGCGGCATCATGAGCGCTACGTTGGCAATGCTGCTGCAGCGACTCGATCCGGGGCTGCAGATTGTGATGCTCGAACAGCTGCCGGAGGTGGCGCTGGAGAGCACGGCGGCGCTTCACAATGCCGGTACCGGCCATGCCGGTTACTGCGAGTTGAACTACACACCGGCCGACAGTCATGGCGCCATCGACATCCGCCGCGCACTGGAGATCAACGCCGCCTTCGAGTTATCGCTGCAATTTTGGTCTCATCTGGTCGAGAGTGAGGCAGGCAAGCTGCAACCAGAGAGCTTCATCAACCGGGTGCCCCATCTGAGTGCCGTCTGGGGAGAGAACAATATCGCTTACTTGCAAGCGCGCTATCAGGCGCTGCAGCAACATCATCTGTTTAGCGGGATGGAGTGGAGCAGTGAGCGGACGACGCTGGAGCAGTGGATGCCGCTGCTGATGACAGGCCGCGCCGCCGAACCCCGTCTGGCCGCCACCCGCGTCAATCACGGTGCCGATGTCAACTTTGGCGCCATCACGCGGGCGATGATCACCCTGTTGCAACGCAGCCCGAACTTCCAGTTATTGACCCACACCCGGGTACAGGACGTGCGCCGCCGTACCGGTCACGCGGCTCGCTGGCACCTGACCGCCCGCCGCTTGGCCGGCAACGGTGAAACGCTGCAAATCGACACCCCGTTCGTGTTTTTGGGCGCCGGTGGCAGTGCCCTGCACTTGCTGCAGAAATCGGCCATCCCTGAAGCCGAAGGCTATGGCGGTTTTCCGGTCAGTGGCCAATGGCTGATTTGCCAGAATCCACAGCTGGTGCAACGCCATCATGCCAAGGTTTACAGCCTGGCCCCGGTGGGCGCGCCGCCAATGTCGGTGCCCCATCTCGATACCCGAATTGTCGACGGCAAACCGTGCCTGCTGTTTGGCCCGTATGCCGGTTTTACCACCCGCTTCCTCAAACACGGCTCGCGGCTGGATCTGGTGAAATCGGTACGGCCGCACAACCTCAAGAGCCTGTTGGGTGCCGGCCGCCACAATCTCGAACTGACCACTTACCTGGTCAAAGAGGCATTGCAGTCGCCGCGCCAGCGCCTGCAGGCGCTGGCCAGCTTCCTGCCGGAAGTCCAGGCTGAGGATTGGCAACTGGCCCATGCCGGCAAACGGGTTCAGATCATCAAACGCTGCCAACACAAGTGGGGCAAACTCGAATTCGGCACCGAGATTGTCGCCGCCGCCGACGGTTCGCTGGCGGCGTTGCTGGGCGCCTCTCCCGGAGCCTCGGTCAGCGTCAAAACCATGCTCGATGTCATTCAGCGCTGCTTTGCGCCGCAACTGGCGGCCGGCTGGTCTGCGCGGCTGAAACAGATGATCCCCTCCTACGGCGAATCATTGATTGACGATGCCGAGCTGGCCGCCCGCGTGCGGCAACAGACACTCGACACGCTGAAGCTGGTCTAAATCCCCGCCGCCACGGCGGGGTGTAAAAATAGCGAAAAAACTGAAGATTTATTCGAAAAAAAAGGCCAAGATGGAGGTGCCATTAAGGTCTCCTTTTGCCGTATTCAAAGGAGTGGAGCGCACAACAAAACCATTACAACATTGAGCACAAATAAAAACGGAGGCACTCAATGCATCCAGAAAAAGTAGTACGGGATGGCGTCAAGCAATTAACCGATTTGCCGAATATCGGCCCGGCCATGGCGCGGGATCTGATCGCGCTGGGCATACAACAACCCGCACAACTGCGCGGCTGTTCCCCACTCAACCTTTATCAACGCCTGTGCGACATCACCGGCAAGCAGCAGGATCCCTGCGTGCTGGACGTGATCATGTCGATCATCGCCTTCGTTGAAGGCGGCGAGCCGCAACCATGGTGGCACTTCACCGCGGTGCGCAAGGCGTTGCTGACCCGTCAGGCTGCGGGCACGCTCGCCTGCCCCTGTCTGCTCCCCGGCCAATAAGCCGGCTCGGCCCGTCGATTGACAGGGCTAACCACGCCACATAGAGTCGCAGCATCCCCTCCGTCCGGAGCCCGCGATGCTGCGCTATGACACCTTGAATACCCCCTGTGGCCCGCTGCGGCTGGTGATCGACGAGATCGGTCTGTGCCGTGTCGACTTTATCGATGCCGCTACGCCGTGCGTTAACGGGCAGGTCGACCCCATCGCCCTGCGCCCCTATCGTGAACAGTTCGCGGCCTGGTTTGCCGGTCAACGTCAACGCTTCGAGCTGCCGCTGTCGCTGCACGGCACCCCGTTCCAGCTGGCGGTCTGGCAGGCATTGGCTGAGATCCCGTATGGCCAGACCCGCAGCTATGCCCAGCAAGCCGCCAGTCTGCAACGCCCCAAGGCGGTTCGTGTCGTCGGGGCCGCCAATGGTCGCAACCCGCTGCCGATCATCTTGCCCTGCCACAGAGTCATCGGCAGCCATGGCAGCCTGACCGGCTATGCCGGCGGACTGGAACGCAAGCGCTGGCTGCTGGCGCATGAACAGCAGGTGCTGCTCCACAGGCCATGATCACCACAATAGAAAGGGCGCCACGAGGCGCCCTTGTTGTATCGTGTGCCCATCAAGGCGCGACGCGGTAGAGATCCTTGCTGTAGACCTTGTCTTCCGGGTTCCCCAGCGGGAAGCCCTTGACGTCCGGCTTGAGCAGGCGGGACTGCACATAGAAGTAGATTGGCATCACCGGCATCTCCTGCTCGAGGATCGCCTCGGCCTGACGGTATAGAGCATTGCGTGCCGTATCGTCTCGGGTGGCATAGGCCTGTTTGAGCAGGGCGTCATAGCCGGCATTCTTCCAGCCGCTGTCATTCGAACTGTTGCTGCCACTGAGCTGATCGAGGAAAGTCGAGGCCTCGTTGTAGTCTCCGGTCCAAGAGTAACGCGCGACATCGAAATTGCCACCATGCACAGTGCTGAGCATGGTTTTCCACTCCATGTTCTGGATATCGACCTTGACCGGCAGATTGTGTTGCCACATCGCCGAGATCGCCACCGCTATGGTCTTGTTCCCCTCGTTGGTATTGAACACCAGACGAAAACGCAGCGGATTATCCCGGCTGTAGCCCGCCGCCGCCAACAACTTGCCCGCCTCTTCGACCCGTTGCGCCTGGCTCATCTGCATCAACGCATTGGATTGGAAGCCAAAGCCCTCGGTAATCGGTGGCGTCAGGCTATAGGCCGGCTGCTGTCCCTGGCCCAGCACCTTGTTGGTGATGATCTCGCGATCAAATCCCAACGCCAGTGCCCGCCGCACCCGGGCATCGTTGAACGGCGCTTTGGTGGTGTTGAAGACATAATAGGCGGTGGCCAGCAGGGGTTTCTCGACCAGCTGCTCCGGCATGTCGTTACGCACTTTTTGCCGCACTTCCAGCGGATAACTGGTGTAGTCCAGCTCGTTGGCGCGATAACGGTTGAAGGCGGCTGCGTCCGAGCCCACCTCAAGGAACGATACCTTGTTGATCACGGTGTGGGCGTCATCCCAATAGCGCGGGTTACGCTCGGCGACCAGGCGCTCGTTCGGCGTCCACTCCACCAGCTTGTAGGCGCCATTGCCGACAATGTGTCCGACCTTGACCCACTCCTCGCCATACTTGCTGACCACATGGCGGGGCGCCGGGAACGTGGTGTAGTGCGCCAGCATCTTCAACAGATAGGGCTTGGGATGGTCCAGGGTGATTTGCAGCCTGTGGTCATCCAGCGCCACTATGCCCAGCTGATCGGGTTTCATCTTGCCGGCGATCACGGCCGCAGCATTCTTGACGCCGGTCAGCTCGATAAAAAACGAATAGACCGATGCGGTCGCCGGATCCGCCGCCCGTTGCCAGCCATAGACATAGTCAGCCGCCGTCACCGGCACGCCGTCCGACCAGCGCGCCTCCTTGCGTAGCGTGAAGGTGTAGACGGTGCCCTCCGGGTTGACGCTGTAGGCCGTGGCGCCGGCCAGGCGCAATTCGCCGTTCGCCCCCTGGCTGAACAGCCCTTCAAACAGATCGTTGACCACTTCGCTACCGGCATTCTCTTCGACCTTCTGCGGATCGATCGAGGCCGGTTCAGTATTGATATTGCGGATAAACTCCTGGTTTTTCGCCAACTTGACCTCGGCAGGCAGCTCGGCGGCGCTGACGCCGCCACTGAATACCAACCAGGAGGCCGCCAACGCGGTATAGCACCAGCTTGTAGTCTGTTTCATCGCTTGCTCCTTGAATGACACCGGGTGCCAGAGGCACCCGGTGTGCAGCTTATTCCACGTTACGGGTCAGCAGATTCAGCGCCTGTTCGAAGCGGCTGCTGTCGGCACTGTTGATATCGGCATCGGCAGCCAGGGTCACAAACAGCCCCTGCACCTTGCCCGCTGCCCACAGCGGCTGCTCGGCGGCACTCAGGCTGCTATCGGCACGCAGGCTGGCGACATCGCTGCTCAGCTGCACCACCCAGCCAGTCACCAGATCGTGGAACTGAGGCTTCAGGCTGGTACGCAGCGCCCGGGTCCCGCTCCACAGCGTCGCCAGATCGGCGCGGCTATACGCCTTGCCGACGGCGACCGGACTGGCATACAGCCCGGACTTGCTCACCGTCAGCGTCGCCAGCAATGCATCAAATGATTGCTGCTGGCGCTCCGCCGTCATCAGCCACTGCACCGTACTGCTATCCAGACGCGCGGCACCGTCCACCAGATTCAACAACTGCGGTTCGCTGGCCATCAGGCTACTGAGCTCAAACAGGTTGCCAAACGCCGCGCTGGCATGGCTCTTGAGCGCGCTGTAGCTGGCGTCGTCCAGTGCCGCTATGTAATCCGCCATCGGTTGGCTGCCGACAAACTTGTAGTCCACCATGCGGTTAGCCAGCGTATTGCTGCTGCCGATGTTATAGACCTTGCCCTGTAACTCGACCTTGCGCCCGGAGACGCTGTCATACGCATTCGCCGGCAGCGAGACATAGTCGATCAACGCCCGGGCACTGCTTTGCATGTCGCTGTCGCTGGTGGCGGCAAAGTTCGGGATCTGGGCGATCACCGCCTTGCTGATGCCGACATTGGCCGAGGTTGGCAACCCGAAGTGGCGACGCAGGAAGAACAGATCCGGTGACAACGACTCCAGCTGGCTGCTGCGCTTCCAGGTGTAGGGTTCATGGGGCGTGACCACCTTGCCATCGCGGTCGACGTAGACCACAGGCTCGGGGGACGGCTGCTCCAGCGCCATCGCATTGACCAGTGCCAGCAGGCGGCTGCGGACGCCCGGCAGATCGACCAGCGACATCGCCTGCCCCTCTTCGGTGTAACGGTTCGAGTAGTGGCTCACCAGGTACTCCATCGCCAGCAGCTTATCCGGCCAGGTACCAATCACATCCAGCTCATTGGAGTAAGGGTGATCCGGGCTGTTGGTCCCCACCGAGTTCAATGGCGCACCGTCACGGGTCTCGGACAACACGCTGTATCCCATCGGCATGGCGGCCAGCGCGGCACTGAACTCCTCATCAAAGCAGCTGGCCGGCAGCGACTTGCCACTGGGCAGATCGTACTTCACAAGTTCAAACAGCTCGCCCATCGGCTTCTGGCTGATGTTGCCATCGCTGTCCTTGAGCTCGCACACCTTGTCCGGACGCGCCACCACATCGACGAGGAAGTTTGCCGCCTCGATGGCCGCCTTGCCGTATTTGCAGAACCAGGCATCCGCCTTGCTGCTGCCACAGTAGTTCTTGTTCAGTACCAGGCTGCCAAGGAACTCGCCCGGCGCCGAGCCACCCGCGGTGTAGTTGTCGACCAGCAGACGGTCGATGCGTTCGTAATCCTCGAGGAAGTCGCGGATCTCCGAGAACTCGTTGAAGCGGCGCACCGTATAGCTGGCCAGATCGTTGCTCCAGAACTCCTGACGGTTGTAACGGGTGTTACGCCGTTCGTAGCTATCAAAGTAGCTCTGGCGCTTGTACAGCATCATCTCGTACAGGTCGGTCCCTTCGTCAAAGCGCTTGCAATTCGAGTTCAGACTGACGTTGCCATCGGTACAAAACGCATACGCCTTGCGGGATGGCCGGTCGTTGCTGGCGGCATACACCAGGGTGTCATACAGCCCGGGCACGCTGGACCAGGAGGAGATATAGCCCGGCAGGCTGGCATCGGCGCTGGCCGGATTGGCCAGCACTCGGCTGACATAGTTCAGCGGGCCATATTTGACGCTGCTGTCGCCCTGGTAGTAGGCCGAATCCAGGCCGCTCAGATCGACCAGGCCGGTGGCCTTCTGTGGCTGGTTGCTGGCGTCGAGCACGGCGCCATCCTTGTTATACAGGTCGTAGTTGACCTCGACGGCACGCTGATAGGCAAAACGCAGCGCCGCGCGATCATAGGGACCAAACACCGGCAGCTCGTCAAACTCGGACGCGGAATAGTCCATGATCGAGCTGTAGGCCGGGATCTTCTCCATCTCCAGTCCCAGCGCATGCAGCTGCTCATGGGTGTAGAAGTTGGCCTTGTCGGTGGAGCCGGCAAAGTTATGGCGCAGCCCCAGGTTGTGGCCCAGCTCGTGCACCAGCGTCGAACGGTAGACGTGGGCGGAGACCGCATCGCTGATCGTCGCCTGCTGCTGGCTGCTGAGTTCAGTCCAGCGCTTGAGATGGTGGTTATCCGGGATGCCATCGACATACAGCGCCGGATCGGTGTAATCGATGCCCTTGATGATCCCCTTCTCGGTGGCCGAGACCCAGATCGCCTCTTCACCGAACGCACAATCCTTCTCGGTCCAGCGGCGCAGGCGTTGCTCGTCAATCTTGCCGCGCTCGCTGAGGCTGGTGCTCTCGTCCGGCCGCTTGATGCTGAGCTTGGCGTTGAAGGGTTCGAACGCCAGCTTGCGGTGGCTAAACTGCTTGCCGGACTCGGCAATCTGCTGGTCGTCCAGCTCGGCCTTCACCTTGCTGGCACCGACGGTGCTGGTTGCCAGCTTCTCGAAGTCGACACCGGCATAACCGACATTGCCCGCGGCGGCAAAGTCACCCCGCAGGTAGCTGCGCGCCAGGTTGTTCCACACCCGCGGCACCGTGGTCTTGATCACGCCGGAGTACTGGTTGACATGGGCCTGCACGATCTCGCCGGTCAGCGGGTTCGCCACCGAAGGGCCATAACCGAGCAGGCCATTGGCCAGGGGTCTGTCGATCAGGTTGATCATGTTATTGCGCAGATCGCCGACCATGCGCCCGGCCGCGGCATCGGGATTGACGATGCGCAGCGCCGGTACACCTGTGCCCTGCAGCGAGCGGTTCAGCAGCGCTATGGTACTCAGCGTCTCGTCGAGGAACAGCTTGTTCTCCGGCTTGAAGAAGGTATCGCTGAGGTAGTAATCGATGGTGCTCTTATGCGGATCGAAGCGGTTCAGGTAGGAGCGATTGCTGCCGTCGCTCGGCATGCCCTGATTATCCAGCTTGGAAAAATCGCTGGTAAAGAAACCGAACTCGCTCTGCTCATCGACGTTATAACGAATGGGCTGGTAACTCTTGGTCGCCAGCTTGTCGAGTTTGACCAGCGAATAATAGAAGCTGGTGGTAAATGAATTACTGCTCGATAACTCAGTTAAATTCTCCGGCGTCACGGTAAAGGTGCGTTCAACCTCGACATTAATCACGCCCTGATCGGCATCCATTTCCCAACGCACGACACGTGGTGAGCCGGTTTCACGCACACGATCGTCATGGAACCAGACCTGGTTGGTATTAACCTCAATATCACGAATATTTTTAAAGTCAGGAATGAAATAACGTTTTTTATCCCACGCCACATTGGCGTCGTTATTTTCTTCTTCCTGATTGGTGCACTCGTTATATTTATCCAGCGCACAACGATAATCACTGTAACGGCCAGGAATTTCCAAGACCGGCGCCACGTCATTCCACCGTGAATCCTGTTCTGTGCTGGTTTTATCCTGGTCGACTTCCATGACTCTCATGGCCCCATCGACAAAGCGTAATTGTACGACCTTTTCCTCGCCCTGGAAGAAAGGATCCATATTTGAAGCATAACGTGGTGCATCACCGGTGGACGGCACATATAACCACAAATCGGAATTATCAAACGCTTTCCACGCTCGTTCTTCCGGTGCCCTTTTTACTTCTTTATACGGCTCATCTTTAGCGCCACAGCCTACCAGAGCCAAACCAATGGCCAAGGCTACGAATGTTTTCCGTAACACGGTTTTCTCCTTTCTTGTTTATATTAACTTTTAATCAATACAAATATTCAAATGACACAGACCAGGTGGAATGCTCTTTATCGTAGAACGACAGCCCACCGCCGCCACCTAATTCCGGGTTATAGTAACTACCGGAATTGGTATGGTTCAGATACAGCGCCATGCTGTCGGTAAAGTGATAACCAAGCTCTTCAATATGTTGCAGATTTTCCCGGACTCGGGTGCCTTTGTAGGTCCAGTTGGTGACACGGACCAGACTCACATCCGCACTCCAGTGCGCGCCGGGCTGGTAATAAAATTCCAGCAAATTATCCAACGACCATTGGTTTAAATTATTTCCACCCCGGGTTTCATATTCATAAAAGTTGTAGGCCAGACGAGGACGAAAAGTAATTTCCAGCCCGGAGATCCAACGCGAAGGAGAAAAATCAAAGGGCAAGCCGACACGCAATGCCGTGCGTAAATCATCGCGCCGACTCTGTTCGGATAATGGTAATCGCAGCCCTTCTTCGGCACCGATATTTAGCCAATCGGCATAGGAATACAGCGTCGGGATCTGATGTCGTAACCAGCCATCATTCCAATATTGCCCTTGTGACTCACCAGAAATAGCATCGTATCCAGAGAGCAATAAGCTTATTTTTTGCCGATTGGCAAAGCGGTAACCTATTTTTCCATCCAGGCCGACACTGCGTTCGGATGAGTATTCAGAAGGTGCATAGAAATTACTGGTGTAATAGGCCACAGCCGAGCCATAAATAGCCCCCTGCGGTTGACTCGCCGCGGCCGTCACCGCTTTATCATTGTTATTAGCCGAGGCGGTGGTACAAATAAAAGTAAAAGGCAACCCGACGGCAAACGCTAACGCGATGCCGTAGCACTTATGACTACAGTTCATAATCTTCCCTGTTTTTATTTTATAACTATCCTGGCTACCAAAATAAAATCCAGCGGTAGCATTCGAAACACGTTACTCATGGTCGGAGGTGTTTACAATTCCTTACATGAAAAAACGATCTTCCACCAAGAGAGCGTTTACTCAGCAAAATAAACCACCATTATTTTTCATTTGGACGGAATATAAACAACGGATAACGTTTTCCAGTCAGTTTTCATCTGTAAAAAATCACGAGATAAGGGCACAAGATTCGATCGCTCTCACCATTTTGATTCAACCGAAATCAGTCGCTTATATAGTTTTTTATGTTGCTAATGCGTTATTCGTCAACATCTGTTTGTTTTATAAACAGATGCACATGCATTTTTGTTATTTCCGCTGATTTATCGGCAGGCGACAGAATAACGGGGAGACATCCAAGGTGCCCCGGATGGGGCTTTACCTGCAGGAAATGGGAATACTGGCTCGTCAATCGGGGGAGAGATCACCCTGCCGTAGGCCGCACGGCAGCAGATAACGCCTCAGCCACCTGCCGCTGAAGAGCAATAAATAACGAGTCGACATACAGAGCAGGTGGCAAGCGATGAAGCGATAAGGCGATTGCAGCAGAAGCGGTCCTGATGGCGAAAATCATCGATAAACAATCTCCGGCCATCAGGATAACCCAGCGGGTGACATGGGCCGCAACGGTGGCGGCTAGCCCCCCTGCCGCGTCGCCAGTAACTCGCGCAATGGCAACGGCAGATGTTGCCGCAGGCGGCGCGTCAGGCTCGCCTCATGGCGCTGCCACCACAGGCCACAGCCGATCAGCGCCAACCCGAGCAGGGTCAGCACAAACGGAAACAACAGGCTGTTTTCAAACACATCCCACGCCAGGTGGCCCAAATAGCCGGCCACACCGAACGCCGCACAGATGACGAAGATGCGGCGGCTCAGGACTGCGCCCATCAGCAGCAAACCAAGGTTGATGCACAGGTAGATAAATTTGTTCCATTCGCTGTCGCTGTTCATCGCCGACAGCCCGCCCCAGAACGCCAGCACCCCGAACAGATAGAGCCAGAACGCATAATCCCGACTGTGCCGCGCCCGCAGATCAACCCAAAACGCCAACAGCGTCATCAGCAGGCCAACCGCCACCGACACCCACTTGCGCAACACCCAGTCGTAATCCTCGCCAAACAGCATCGGCGTCAGATCCATACTCATGTACCAGAGGGTCACCGCCACCGGCATCACCAGAAACGGCAAGCGGTAACGCCACAGCAGCACAGCGCCGGCCGCCAGGGTGGCCAGCTCCATCAGCAGCCAGCGCCAGTCAATACGGTAGTGATAGTCACGGTAGGCGTCATCACCACTCCACCAGCCGAGCTGGGTCTGAATGCCATACACCAGCAGCGGCGTCAGGCTGAGGACAAAGGTGGCACAGATCCCGGCCGGGATCGCCAACTGCCGCGCCAGCAGATGCTCGGTGACCGCCAGCCCACCGGCCGCGTAAATCAGGCAGATGACGATGAGGCCGCCGCCACCGAAGCGCTCCCAACCCAGCGTCATGAACAGCGTCATGGCGCCAATCGCCAGCAGACCGCCGAAATAGTACAACAGGTGGCTGGCGCGAAAACCGGGTCGCTGCGCCGCCTGTGTCTGCAGGTGCTGCCATAACGGCTCAAGTTGTTGTGCTTGCAGCAGTCCGTCGGCAACGGCTTGCTGCAACATGCCACGATCCAGATGCATGGTGTGATCTCCAACCGGGGAAGTAACGGGAAAGAACACCAGCGTAGCGATTCGCGGCCGCCGCCCCCACTTCATACCGTGCAGTCAGCGAGGCCGATCACACTCTCCGGAGGTCAGGGGCGTTTACGCGGCTTGAGTTTGCCCAGCACCTGCATCTCGCAACGCTGGCAATCAAAGCGCAGACGGAAGCGGTCATTGCCGATGGTCAGCGTCAACGGCTCGGGGCGAAACCCGGCCTCGCGCTCTTTCGGACACTGACCAAAGCTGTAGCGCAGACAGTGTTTGGTGATCATCAGTGGCACTTCACGCTCTTCGCTGTCGCACTCGTAGGCCGGCGCGATCTGACCGGCACCACGTTCGCGATAAAACGCCTCGGCAGCGGCATTGTAGACGTTCGCCAGATAGCTCAGGCGTTGGCCCTCCAACAGGGGCACAGGAAGCGCCACCTCAGCGGCAGGTGGACGGCGATATGCCGCCTGGCGCGCCAGCTCCAGCGCGGCAATGCCGTCACGGCGCAGCGCATTGAGCTGCGCCGCCGGCACGAACGGCAACGGCTGCAGCGCCAGCGTCACCGTCTGGCAGTAAAAGTCGGTGTTGCCCAACTTCGCCAGCTGCTCACTCAGCGTCTGGGCGGCGCGCTCCATATCACGCGCCGGCTCCAGCAGCATGGCAATGCTGACTTGCGCCGCGACCCCGCTCTCGTCGCACAGCTGCAGACTCAACCCCTCGACGCTGGCGGCCAGCGTCAATGCCACCCCGATCCGCCGCTGGGCCGACGGTTTAGCCAGCAGACTGGCCAACGCCTGATCATGATTGCGGTACAGCGCCGCCCCCACCTTGAGATCCGTCACCGGCTCAGCCGGAAACAGGCAATGCCCCTGCGCACGGTTGACGCGCATGCCGACCAGCTCGCGGCCACGGAAATAAGTCAGGCCGTCACCGTTATGAAACGTCACGTCCGCCGGCGCGTTGACGTCGATACTGACCGGCGCGCCCTTGCCGGCAGATGACACCCGTGCCACTGTGCCGACCGGTTCGCCGGCAAATTTCGGGGAAGCAAACGCGGTGATGTCCGGCTGACGGCCGTGCAGGAAATAGTCAGTATGGCCACGATGAAAACTCTTGGCCGGATCCGGTGTAAAGGTAAACGTCGAACGCCCGACCGAGGCGCGGGCCAGCGCCGGACGCTGTTCGAGCAGGAGATCGAGCTGCTGCCGGTAGTAGGCAGTGACATTCTTGACGTAATCGAGCCCCTTGAGGCGCCCTTCAATCTTCAAAGAACGCACCCCGGCATCCACCAGCGCCGCCAGGTTGGCACTCTGGTTCATGTCTTTGAGCGACAGCAGGTGCTGATCCTGAGCCAATACCTGATCGTCGGCGCCGGTCAGGGTGCAGGGCAAGCGACAGATCTGCGCACACTCGCCACGGTTGGCACTGCGCCCGGTCATCGCATGGCTGATATAACATTGGCCACTGTAACTGACGCACAGGGCGCCATGTATAAACGCCTCCAGGCTGACCGAGGTCGCGGCGGCTATCTCGGCGATACGCGTCAGCGGCAGCTCACGTGCCAGCACCACTTGCGAAAAGCCGGCCTGCTCAAGAAACCGCACCTTGTCGACGGTACGGTTATCGGTCTGGGTACTGGCATGGAGCGCCAACGGTGGCAGATCCAGCTGCAACAGCCCCATATCCTGCACGATCAGCGCATCGGCACCGGCCTGGTATAACTGATGGGTCAACCGACGTGCCGCCTCCAGTTCGTCATCACGCAAGATGGTATTGAACGCGACATAGACATGGGCGCCAAAGCGGTGCGCGAAGCGGCACAGTGTCTCGATGTCGGCGACACTGTTTCCCGCCGCCGCCCGGGCACCGAAACCGGGGCCGCCAATATAGACGGCGTCCGCACCGTGGCGGATCGCCTCGATACCAAACTCCAGATTCTTGGCCGGAGCCAACAGCTCCAGCGGTTGATGGGCGCGATGCATGCCTTCTCCAATCACCTCGTCAAAACGGCGGCGAGTATAGCAGCGGCACCTGCCCGCCCCCTTGATCCGGCACCGTATTCACCGGCAGTGATCAGTTCATTGCGTCTGTTTGGCACGCATGATGGCGATGATCTGCTGATCGGTCTGCTGCATCCCTTCGCGGCTCAGGTGTCCCAGATTGGCGATCGTCTGCTCGGCATCGTCACAGACAATCCCTTCTCGCGCCGAGATGCCAAAACCGTTCACCGCCATCAACGCCGCTTTGACCGCCGCCGACGCCGAGGTCGACACCTTCATCGAGCAGGCGCTGCCGGCGCCATCGCAGATGATGCCGGCCACATCACCGATCATGTTGTTGATGCACAGGCTGATTTGCTGCGGATCCCCCCCCAGCAACCAGGTGATGGCGGCTCCCGCGCCCATCGCCGCAGTACTGGCGGCACACAGTGCAGAGAGCTTGTTCTGATAGGTCTTGATATGAATGGCCAGCAGATGGCTCATCACCAGCGCCCGGCACAGGCGCTCATCATCGGCACCGAGAAAGCGCGCCGCGGCGACGACCGGCATGGTGGCGGCGATACCCTGGTTGCCGGAGCCGGAATTGGACATCGCCGGCAACATGGCGCCATCCATGCGGGCATCGGATGCCGCCGAAGCCAGGCGCATCGCCAGCGTCATCAGATCGTCGGAGAGCAGGCGCCGTTCGATCTGCTCGGTCAGCATGCGCCCTATGCTCAGGCCGTAACCGCGCAACCCTTCATCGGCCAATGCCTGATTCAACTCGGCCGCCTCACGGATAAAGGCAATGCGTTCATAGGGGACCTGACAGGCAAAGTCGATGATGGCACCCAGCGATAGCCGCGGCGTACTCGTAAGCACCACGCCCGGATCACGACTCTGTTGCTGTACCACCTCGCCATTGTGCTCCAGCAGCACGACGCGCGTGTGGTCGGTGCAGATGACACAACGCGCCTGCTGTGTAGCGCGCGTGGCCAGCACCTCGACGTACAACACCTCGGGCACGTCCTTGACATCAATCTGCGTCTGCGCCAACAGGTTGCGCGCCTGATCCACATCTGCCGCCGTAATCGCCTTGAGCACCTCGAGTCCGGCACTGGCAACGCCGGCTACCGCCCCCACAGCTGCCGCAATCGGCAAGCCGGTCATGCCGGTACCTGGCACGCCTACTCCCATGCCATTCTTGAATAAGTTACCGCTGACCCAGACCTGCAGACGCTCAGGCACAGCCCCCAGTCGCTCACGACAATGGGCGGCAGCCAACGCCACGGCGATCGGTTCGGTACATCCCAGCGCCGGTTTGACTTCACGGCGTAAAATCTCGATCAGGGTGTCCCACTCGAGCGGCCAGGTGTTCTGCATGCAAGCGTCCTTCATTGTTATATCGGTGTGATAGTGCGGTGTTGCGTGAGCGGAATTTTATCGCATGCCCATAGCATCAGCATGGTATTTATCTAGCCGGCACGGGAAATTGTCAGCAGCTCATATCATAACCGGTCAAAACGGCGCTATTTGAAGCTAATTGCAGGATGCAAGCGGGTATCAGCGGTAATAGCTGGCTAACTGTCAGAAACAGCGCTCAGGCGGCAGTAAAGTAGCGAACCGTCAGATCCGGTTGCGCCACGGCAGCCGAGATCGAATCGAGCATCGCCGCGGGCGGCAGCTGCGCCAGCGGATCGTGCGCCACACTCGTCCCTTCACGCGCCAGTTGATACTTCTGCTGAATCAGCGGTGACATGTTTTCCCAGACCAGGGGATCGAGGGCATACTGCTGACGCAGCAAGGGTTCCGGATCCAGGCAGTCGAGCAAGCGCGCGGTCGTCAGATCCCCCTGTTGCACGGTCGCCGTAATGGCTACAGCGCGTTCGGCACTCATGGCATCCGCCTGCAACGGGCGGGCGCGCGGCAACTCAAAGCGGCGGCGCCAGTCGATGGTCTGCGTCGCGCTCGGCAGCGCATCCGCGACCCAAGGCTGATCCTCGACATCCGGCGACAGCATCGCCAGCAGCAAACCGAAATCACCCCGCCGGCCTTCATGCACCGCCTGATTCAGGGACTGACCCAGTTGCAACTCATCGATTAGCAGTTGATCGCGCAGAGTGTGAGAAATCATCGCTATTTAAGTGTGAAAAATAGGCATCTGATTGTTTATCGGCAGGTTTTGCCTTTGCTTTAGCAAAAAGTTTGCAGGCCAGGGGTTCACAAGCGGGGAGAATCTGCTACTATGCGCCCCGCACTTGTGGAGGGATTCCCGAGCGGCCAAAGGGATCAGACTGTAAATCTGACGGCTCTGC
>CAMFKP010000057.1 GCA_945957385.1 uncultured Aeromonadaceae bacterium | reverse complement strand
TAGCGATATTAGCGATATTAGCGATATTAGCGATATTAGCGATATTAGCGATATTAGCGATATTTTATTACAAACCGATGTAATGCCAACAAAAACAATACGCTATGAATTAATTGTTAATACCGCTCCTGACTTGAGTGCATGCTTTTTGCACAACCGGCATCACGAAAAAATAACGTATTCACTTCACTTTGCAGCAAAAAATGTCGCTCTCATCACGCTGAACCATTTTGTAACCTTGGTGCACCGATATGATAACGGTACCAGCGCCAGAATGAACTAAACTCGCGATGATGGTGGAGCCGTCTCGCCAACGACTCCCGGGCCCGTTCTTCTCTAACAAGGAACCTCTGATGACGTTATCTATCGTTCAGCGCATATCAGCTGGCTTCGCCCTGTTACTGCTCTTGTTGCTCGCTCTGGCCGGCATCAGTTACCTGCAGACCGCCAGCATCCACCAGAAGCTGCTGCAAGTAACCGAGCAAGCTACGCCGATGGCGTTTACCGCCTCAGCCTTGCAAGACGCACTTCAGGAAGCCAACCGCAGCGTCTGGCAGCATGCCAGTAGCCATGATAATCAGGCACTTACCGCCTCCCGGCAGGCCTTTGTCAGCAGTCAGGAGCAGTTCAACGCCCTGCAGCAAAAACTCTCCCGATTCGAACTGGGGAGTGAAGCGAGCCAACTGACGCAGCTGCAACAACAGGCGGACACCCTGTTTGCAACCGCAGGAAAAATGATGGACCTGCACGAACGCCAGGTCGCCCTGGAGGCGCGCCTGGATGCCATGCGCAAAGAGTTTTTGCGCCAGGGCGATGCCTATCGCGCCGCGGCGGACCTGTTATTGCAATTTACCGCCAGCAAACGGTCATTGCGAAATAAGGCCGAACTGGTCACCAGTGGCCTGGCGCGGGATATTCGTCAGATTCAACGCACCGACTTGAATACCGACTTGAAAGCACTGGCGCAATTTCTGGCCAAAGATATTGAAATTGCCAACAAGCGTCTCGAATTAATTCAGGTGCCTGACGATGTCAAAGCCCGTTTGAGCCAAAATATCAGCCGAATTGAACAAATGGCGCTGGGTGCGGATGGCCTGATTAATTTGTTGCAGCAACACCAGCTGCAACAACAGCAATTTGCCGGCAGTGAACAACAGCTGGTCACGCTATCGGCCGCCATGATTGCACAATTAAAATCCCTGCAAGCGCAGATAGAACAACTGGTCAGCCGCGACAAACAGGAAGCCAGCCACGCCGTACAAAGCGCCAGCTACTGGATTTTGCTGGTGGCGGCCATCTCGATTGCCGCCGCAGCGGTGATCGCCTGGACATCGGCCCGTGGTATTCATCGTCCCTTGCACCTGATCAATCGCGAACTGGCGATGATGGCCGCCGGGGACATGACACGGCGCATTGGCTATCGCCGGCAGGACGAATTTGGCGCCCTGTCGCGATCCATCGATCAGTTAGCCGAAAATAGCGATCACCTGCTCAAGGAGATCCGCTCCGGCGCCGACCATCTGGTTAGCGAGACTCGCAACACCGCCAGCATCAGTGAGCAGGCGATGGCGCGGGTCCAGGCCCAGAAGAGCCAGACCGATCAGGTGGCCGCCGCGATCGCCGAGCTGGAGGTCAGTGCCACCGAGGTCGCCCGCTCTACCGACCTGTCGCGTCATGAAGTCGATCAGGCGCACCATGATGCCGCCCTGAGTCGCAACCAGGTCGTCGACAGCCGGCGCAAGATCGAACAGCTGGCTTCACAGATTGAGCATGCGGTGGAGATCACGCGACAACTGGATGGTTACAGCGCGAACATCGGCAGTATTTTGGATGTCATCCGCGGTATCGCCGAACAGACCAATCTGCTGGCGCTCAATGCCGCCATCGAGGCGGCCCGCGCTGGGGATGCCGGCCGCGGTTTTGCGGTGGTCGCCGACGAAGTGCGGGCCCTGGCCAACCGCACGCAACAATCGACCGAAGAGATTCAGTCGATGATTCATAACTTGCAAAGCTCCAGCCAGGATGTGGTCAATGTTATGGGGCGGAGTCACGATCAGACCCGCGAATGCGTCGCGCTGACCCGGGATACCGAGCAATCGTTGCAGGCCATCGCCGAGCGTATGGACGCGATCAAGGATATGAGTGATCAGGTGGCCCATGCCGCCGGCGAACAGATCTCGGTCAGCCAAGGGGTGGCCCAACATATCGCCAGCATTGCCGACGTCGCCCATGAGACCGAAGCGGCATCACGCGCCTCGGCCAACAGCAGCGACGTCCTGCTCAATCTGGCCAACAAGCAACAAGAACTGATTGCCCGGTTTAAGGTGTAAGAGGAGATCATGATGCGCACACTATCCATTGCCCTGCTATTGGGCCTGTTCTCCCTTCCGGCACTCAGTACCGAGCTGGTGCTGGAAACCTGGCGCGTTGAGGATGCCACAATCTGGAAAGAGAAAATTCTGCCGGCGTTTACCGCCAAGCACCCAGATATCCAGGTCAAATTGCAAACCACGCCGTCCGGCGATTACGACAAGACCATCGCCGAGCGCCTGGCGGGTGACAAGGCGGGCGATCTGATCACCTGCCGCCCGTACGATGCCTCGCTACAACTGTTTCAGAAGGGGTATCTGGAGGATCTGACCGACTTCGCCGGCATGGAAAACTTCCCAAGCTTTGCCCGTGCGGCCTGGCAAACAGATACCGGAGCCAAGACTTACTGTCTGCCGGTTGCCTCCGTCATTCAGGGCTTCTATTACAACAAGACGATTTTCAAAGAATTAGGACTGGAGGAACCCAAGACGCGGGCCGATTTCTTTGCCCTGCTGGACAAAATCAAGGCCGATGGCCGTTATCAACCTCTGGCTTTGGCGGCCCACGATAACTGGGTGATGTCTGAACTCGGCTTCCAGAACATTGGTCCCAATTACTGGAAGGGGGAAGATGGCCGCCTGGCATTAATTGAGGGCAAGGCGCGCTTTACCGATCCCCAGTACCAGGCCGTATATGAGGAGCTGGCCCGCTGGCGTGATTACAGCGGGCCCAATCCGGCGGACGTGACAGAGCAACAGGCCGTCGCCATGTTCACCGGTGGCAAGGCCGCGATCCTGCCTGCCGGCTCCTGGGCCATCAGTCAGTTGAATGGTACGGTCGACTATGCCGCCTTCCCACCTCCGGTCGCCAACAGCGGCGATAACTGTTATTTCACTGACCATACCGACATGGGGATGGGCATCAACAGCCACAGTAAACACAAGGAGGCGGCCAAGGTATTACTGGAATGGATGGCGTCTGCCGAATTTGCCGAGCTCTACTCCAACGCCTTGCCTGGATTCTTCTCGCTGTCGAATCACTTCTTCGAGCTCAAGGACCCGGTTGCCAGTACCATGATGTCATGGCGCGACCGTTGCGATTCCACCATCCGCGTCGCGGCCCAGATCCTGTCGCGCGGAACGCCCTCGTTCAGCAGCCAGCTGAATGAGACATCGCAACAGGTCATTCTCGGCACCACGCCACCCGCCACGGCCACCGCACTGTTGCAAAGCACACTGGAAACCTGGTTCGGCCCGCAACAACAAGCCGCACTGGTCGGATCGGCCAGTAATTGCACCCCGCTGCCATCGGTATCAGCCGCGTCAGCCACCTCGGCTGCTCCCGCCACTACCACCACGTCTGCGGCTGCGGCGACGGCACAGTAGACCACAACAATAAACAGGGCCCTCGCGGGCCCTGTTTATAGATTTCAGCAAGAGAGATGACGACGTGTTAGATCACACCACCCTGTTGCAAAAAGGTCTCAGAGGGGGCAAAAAACGCGGCGCCGGTCACCGGGCGGGTATAACGCAACAAGTGATCTAGGTGTCCCTGGCCGTTACTGCCATACATGCTATCCAGCATGTCATTGAAATGGGTGGGCGTGCGGCAGCAACTGATGAAATACAGTCCCTGTTCTTCCAGCGTTCCCCACGGCATTGACTGCCGCAAGATCTCCTTGCTCTGGCCATCGGCAGACTTCAAATTGACGCGCTTGATATGACTGGTTTGCGGCTTGTCCGCTGAGGCATATTCAATGTTCTCCTGTTTAGTACGCCCTATGGTGTCCTCCTGCTCCTTCAACGCCAACCGTTGCCAGTGTGTCATGTTGTGCACATAACGTTGCACATGCAGATAGCTGCCGCCAGCATAGGGCCCTTCGGCCACCAACGCGACCTCGGCACGGTGTGCGCCCTGTGGGTTTTCAGTGCCATCGACAAACCCGGTCAGATCGCGAAAATCCAGAAAGCGAAAGCCTCGATACTCCTCGCGCAGGCGCACGCGACCGGCTAAACGGGCCATCAGACGCTGACCGGCCAGATGCAGCACATCAAATCGATCGGCACGGAACTGGACAAACAGATCGAACGGCGTGACGGCGGCTTGAAATTGTGGTGAGGCACTGGGGGGAAACGGCTGCAATTCCGGTGGGCGGTGGGTGTAGAGACGATCCCAAACCGCTGCCCCGATGGCAACCAAGCCGCTGAACGCCGCATCGGGAAAGCTCGTCTCAAGATCGCGACACAACTCGGGAAAGTGCGCCAATGCCTGTCGAACGTCTGCCTCCTGGCCAGCGGCAATATCAAACATCAGATAGCTGGCATGCAGATTCGGTTCGGCACAAATGCCACTTTGCGCTTGCATCATCAGAAGCTCCTTATCGTTAGCATCTGCGCCCTACTATACGCGATCCATGTTCAATAGGACCCGACTGCGCTTCAGCTTTATCTTCTTAGCGTGATAACGCCGTAAATAAAAAGAGACCCATAAAGGGTCTCGTCGCACAGGGTTATTCATCTCACTGACACCTCGTCAGCCAGACATGAACCTTAAATTGCTTCGTCATCCGTTTCGCCGGTACGAATACGGACGACATGGTTCAGGTCATAAACGAAAATCTTGCCATCACCAATCTTGCCGGTATAGGCCGCCTTGCAGATGGCTTCGATAATGCTTTCGACATTCTCGTCAGAAGAGGCAATTTCCAGTTTTACTTTCGGCAGAAAGTCTACTTGATACTCGGCGCCACGATAGAGCTCGGTGTGCCCCTTCTGCCGGCCAAACCCCTTGACCTCAGACACCGTCATACCATCGACACCCAGAGCAGCAACGGCTTCGCGGACATCATCCAATTTGAAAGGTTTGATAATTGCACTGATAAGCTTCATACCTTGTCTCCCACTCCCTGGTTCGTATTGGGTTTAGCTTACTGATTCAATGTCTGTGCCATAATAAAAAATAATATATAAATCATAATGTTATGTGTATTATTTGTTTTTGTGACACCCGACAATGCAATAAATGGTGCAGCACACTGGTGAACGCCCAGTTGGCGGGCATCAAATTGGTGCAACACCCAGCCCGCGCTCCTCGCGAACAAACGCGAGCCAATTGCGCAATAACATCATGAAATCCTGGATGCCACAGCCAGACATCTGCTCATCATCGTAGTAGGACATATCAGGCTCCAGCTCGTCGGGAAACTCGAACTGCACAACATTGGCCATGACCTCAACCTCGCCGTCTGCGATGGTCAGGTTATAAATCTTGCCCGGCAGTGATGCCACCGTATCCGGATTGGCTTCACTTTGACTCAATAACGCCAGTACGCGCGCGCCGGCGTCCAGATCCTCGCCCAGTTCATCGTTCAACCAATGCCCCAGTGCCTCGTGTCCCATCGATAAATAGGCTTTCAAGCTACCATCGGGCTCGGCAATGAATTCATAATCCATGATTGTTCTCCGCGAACCTTATCTCTGTTTATTCTAGTCAGCCCCGGTTCGCTCACCGACATAAAAAAGCGGAGGCTCTCGCCTCCGCCTTATCACAACAGAAGGTGGGTGAATCAGGCCGGAACCTGCATGATCACCTGGTCAGCCTTGGCGGTGTAACTGGCAATCTGATTGAAATTCAGATAGCGATAAACATCCGCCGCCAATGTATCGAGTTGGCTGGCATAACTGCGATATTCGTCAACGCTTGGAATGCGCCCCAGAATAGCCGCGACTGCAGCCAATTCAGCCGAAGCCAGATAGACATTGGCTCCCTGCCCCAAGCGATTCGGGAAGTTACGTGTCGACGTAGAAACCACAGCCGCACCATCCGCCACCCGAGCCTGATTCCCCATACACAGGGAACAACCCGGGATCTCAATGCGAGCACCGACACGGCCGAATATGCCGTAATAGCCCTCTTCTGTCAGCTGGTCGCGATCCATCTTGGTCGGCGGCGCGATCCACAGACGCGTAGCCAACTGCCCCTTGAACCGATCCAGCAGCTTACCTGCTGCTCGGAAGTGACCGATGTTGGTCATACAGGATCCGATAAAGACCTCATCGATCTGGTCACCGGCGACGGCGCTCAACAGGCGAGCGTCATCCGGGTCATTTGGCGCACAAAGGATGGGCTCCTTGATGCTATCCAGATCAATCTCGATTACTGCGGCGTATTCAGCATCGGCATCAGCGGACATCAATTGCGGATCGGCCAACCACGCTTCCATTGCCTTGATACGGCGTGCGATGGTGCGCGCATCACCATAGCCTTCAGCCAGCATCCACTTCAGCATGACAATATTGGACTGCAAATACTCGATGATCGGCTCTTTATCCAGCTTGATCGTACACCCGGCGGCAGAGCGTTCAGCACTGGCATCGGCTAGCTCAAATGCCTGTTCTACCTTCAGCTGTGGCAAGCCTTCAATCTCGAGGATGCGCCCTGAAAAAATGTTTTTCTTGCCGGCTTTCTCGACGGTAAGCAGGCCCATCTGGATGGCTTGGTATGGAATTGCATGCACCAGATCACGCAATGTAATACCCGGTTGCATCGTGCCCTTGAAGCGTACCAATACCGATTCCGGCATATCGAGCGGCATAACCCCGGTTGCTGCGGCAAACGCCACTAAGCCAGAGCCTGCCGGGAACGAAACGCCGATTGGGAAACGAGTGTGGGAGTCACCGCCTGTACCGACGGTATCCGGCAGCAGCATGCGGTTCAGCCAGCTGTGAATAACGCCATCACCTGGACGCAGTGAGACGCCACCACGGTTCATAATGAAATCAGGCAGCGTATGGTGAGTTTGCACATCAACAGGCTTCGGATAGGCCGCGGTGTGACAGAAGGACTGCATCACCAGCTCGGCAGAGAATCCCAGACAGGCCAGATCCTTAAGCTCATCGCGGGTCATAGGTCCCGTCGTGTCCTGAGAGCCCACCGTGGTCATCTTCGGCTCACAGTAGGTTCCAGGACGGATACCCTTGACGCCACACGCCTTGCCCACCATTTTTTGCGCCAGCGTAAACCCTTTACCGGTGTCCGCAACCGGCTTGGGACGCGTGAACACCTCAGAATGCGGCAAACCCAATGCCTCGCGCGCCTTGTCGGTCAGACCACGGCCGACGATCAACGGAATGCGTCCACCCGCACGCACCTCATCCAGCAACACATCGGTTTTCAGTTCGAAGGTCGCAATCACCTCATCACTGTTGTGACGCGTGACCTTGCCGGCATAGACGTGAATATCAATGACATCGCCAGTCTGCATCTGGCTGACATCCAGCTCGATAGGCAGCGCACCGGCGTCTTCCATGGTGTTGAAGAAGATAGGAGCGATCTTGCCACCGAGCACAAACCCGCCGGCACGCTTATTCGGAACATGAGGAATATCGTCGCCCATGAACCAGAGCACCGAGTTGGTCGCTGACTTGCGCGAAGAGCCGGTCCCGACCACATCCCCGACGTAAACCAGAGGGAATCCCTTGCCCTTGAGAGCCTCCAGCGCCTTGATTGGGCCAATGGCACCATCTTGGTCCGGTTCAATGCCTGGACGGGCATTCTTCAACATGGCCAGCGCATGCAACGGAATATCCGGGCGTGACCACGCATCCTGTGCCGGAGAGAGATCGTCGGTATTCGTCTCACCGGTAACCTTGAACACCGTTAAAGAGATCTTGTCTGCCAATTTGGGGCGCGACAGGAACCACTCGGCATTCGCCCACGACTCCATCACCTGACGAGCAAAAGCATTACCTGCTTTACGTTTTTCATCAACGTCATGAAATGAATCAAACAACAACAACGTATGAGAGAGCGCCTTGGCCGCCATCGGAGCCAAGCCGGCATCGTCCAACAGATCGATCAGTGGCTGAATGTTATAGCCACCTTGCATGGTGCCCAACAGTTCAACGGCGCGTTCTGCACTCAGTACTGGCGATGTCGCCTCGCCTTTGGCGATGGCGGCGAGGAACCCGGCTTTAACATAGGCGGCTTCATCCACGCCGGGCGGTACGCGATCGGCTAGCAGTGAGAGCAAGAACTCGGCTTCAGCCGCGGGGGGATTTTTCAGCAGTTCAACCAGAGCGGCCACCTGTTCAGCATTAAGTGGCTTGGGCGCTACTCCTTGGGCAGCGCGCTCGGCAACGTGTTGGCGATAGCTATCAAGCACGATGGAATCCTCTCAATCAATCAGTTGTCGTGTATCGACAATCTTCCATGAACCGGGCCGATAGGCCCCGACGGTGTTCACTATATAGTTTTGCCCCAACAATGAAAAATATAAGGGGCATAGATTTTGTGAATAATGGGTATATTTATTGGCCAAATGCGTTACCAAACAAGAAATAAAACGCGCTCTCGCCACTGTCACTGCGGCCATATGCTAAATAGACCGGCCCGATGAAGCTGTCCGAGCCGATATACAGGCTGCCGGCAGTATGCATGTCATCCCAATTAATCTCTGACTTACTATTCCATACATTGCCGCGCTCTAATGACCAACCGGTATAGACCGGGGCCTTCAGCGCACCAAAGTTATTTTCCAGGATCCGGTAGCGATATATCAGAGCACCAAACAATTTATAGCGGCCATTTAATTGATAACGCTGATAACCAGAAAGATTAAATAATCCCCCCAAATCCTGCAGGTAAATGGGCACCAGCTCATCCACCGAGGATCCACCTGCAGTAAGGCGCCAATCGACCACCTGGCGAGAAGTCAGCTGCCACGGCTGGCGTAATTCCATGTCTGATGTCAGTCCCCACTCGCCATCTGGGCTTATCGCCTCTTCACCTTTGGCATGAATAGAAGCCAGGCGCAAAGAACCATAACTGCCTGTGGCGGGGAAGAAGCGACTGTCTAGGGTGTCATGCAGGTAAAACAGGTAAGGGCCCCAGGAATTAACCCGCTCCCGATTAGCATATCCCTGCAAACTCAAAGAGGATGTTGACCCTTCCAGCCCCAAACCAACACGGCTCCATGGTCGGACATTCCACCCCATTTCGCTGGTTAAGACCCAGGTACTGTTCTCCAGATTGACGTACCCCTCGCCCGAGGTAATCTCTTTACCCCACAGGTCCTGGCCAAGGTCGAAGAACACAGCTCGGGTTTCGTTGCGATAAGCGGCACCAAATTGCCCATAGAACTTTTGACCCGCATCCAGCGGCGCATAAAACTCGGAGCTGATCTTTTTCCAGCTCCCAAGAATCGCCTCATTGCGCCATTCAGCCCCATAGTCAGAAAGATTGGTCAGCGTATAGGCGGCGCCATACATGTAGTTGGAGCGAGAGTGGAAGTCATCCTCGAAGCCCAAGGTAAAATCCAGATAGTTCGGGCCCCAACGCTTTTCGGTGACATTGACCACCAGGACATTCTGCCCCTGCTCGTCGGCAATCTCATATGTAACACGCTCGAAGGTGCCCAGGGCATTAATACGTTCTATGCCCGCCTCTAAATTTTGCGTTGTCTGTACCTTACCGGTTTCGACCTGCAACATCTGACGCAAAACCTCATCACTGAGGCGCGAGTTGTTATGAATAACAATCCGGTCCAGATAGTACGCGGGTTGCACATTCAGCTGCGAACGGCGGTCGAGTTTCGCCTGTTGGTAGGCTTCGTACTCAGCCGGAGAGAGAGACAAGCGGCGCAACTTGTCCATCGCCAAATAAGCTGCGGAGCGCCCCCGCTCCACGATCTGGGGCATGCGTTCAAAATCTGCGACAGCAAATCCGGCGACGTCAGGTGTCAGCAAGATGTCATGCGATGTCATCAGGGCCAGCTGCTTCTCGGTCCCGGAACGGGTCATGTAGGTTGTCAGTTGGTCAATAATTCCCAAGGCAGAATCGAGCTCATTTCTCGACTTAAGCTTGTCGGAAATATCTACCGCGATGACGACCTGGGCCCCCATTCGCTTGGCGATGTCTACCGGCAAGTTGTTGACGATGCCACCATCCGCCAGCAATTTGCCATCTATCTCTACCGGTTTAAGGGCACCGGGGATCGACATGGACGCTTGCATTGCCAACGCCAGATTGCCCTGGCTGAGAATGACAGGTTGAACGGTCTCGATATCCGTCGCCACCGCGCGATAGGGAATCGGCAGTTCGTTAAAGCTACGCATGGTCGGCAGGTTCGAAGTGGCATCGCGCAGCAAGGCCGCCATACCATGTCCCTGATAGACCCCCTCTGGCAGCTTCACCTTGCCATCGCTAACCCCGATATTGGTCTGAAATTGAAAATCATCGGCCTGGTTCTTCTGCCGCAACGCCAGCTCCTGGCGCGTCACCCCATCCTGGTAACCTTTGTTCCAATCAAGATGCAAGGTTTTGTCGCGCACCTCGTCTGCCGAATACCCCATGGCATACATACCGGCGACATAGGAGCCCATGCTGGTACCGAGCACGATATCGACCGGGATGCGCATCTCTTCGAGCACCTGCAACACGCCAATATGGGCCGCCCCTTTGGCTCCACCACCACTGAGTACCAGCGCGATCCGCGGACGCTCCGCCGCACAAACAGATCCACTCGGAATCGCTAAAACCAGAAAAACCGACAGGCAAACGTATGCGAGCAAGTTAATCCGAAAGAGTCTTTGCGCCATGTTTTTTCCTGTCGTTACACTCGTACCGCGGAGATAAAACCGATGAGGGAAACATGCTAACCATATTGACCATCAAACAAAAGATACTCGCCGGCGTCGGTCTGGCGGTATTGCTGACGGCACTGGCCGTCGGCACCCTGAATTTGACATTGCTCAGCCACATCATGGAACAACGCTTGATCGAGCAGGAGTTACCCATCCAGCTGCAGAGTATCCGCAAGGATATCGAGAAGGATCTCGACAGCATGGCCAACGCCGCCAGACAGCTGGCGTCGGATCCACAAATTCGCGACTGGTTCATCAACGGGCGGGATAAGAACAGTGAACCGGTGATCATCGAAAAACTGGAGACACTGCGCAGGCAATATGACTTGGTCGATGCCTCTGTGGTCGATCGCCAAAGTGCCGCCTATTACAACCAGAATGGTTTCCTGCGTCAGCTGACCCCACAGCAAGATGGTTGGTTCTATGACTACAACAAGAGTCCGGACGCCTACATGCTCAGCATATTTCGCGAACAGAACGGTGACGTAAAACTGTTCGTCAATTTCAAGCAGCTGGATGGTCGGGTAGCCTCGGGACTATCCAAGTCGCTGGATAGCATGATTAAAGAGCTGGCGGCATTTCGTCTTGAGCAGAGTGGTTTTGTCTTTCTGGTTGACGATAATGGGCTGGTAAAACTACACCCAGACACCAGCTTGATCGACCAGGCAAGGTTGCAGGATCAGTTTGGTGACAACGCGGGTTCCTTGCTGGCAAAGGAGCCCTTTCATTTGCTCCAGGCCAACAGTCGCGACGGCAAGCCACTCTTGATCGCGAGTAGCTATATTCCCTCGTTGAACTGGTATCTGGTGATGCAGGTACCGGTGCACGAAGTCTACTCCGCTCTGAACCAGGCAAAGTGGTATACCGTGGTCTTGGTTGCCGGGACGCTCGCCGTCATGGGGCTGTTCGCGCTCTGGTTGGCCGCGGGTATCAGCCGCCCTATCGCGCGTCTGGCAACGGTGTTTGAACAGTTAGGTTCTGGTCACGGCGATCTGACACAACGCGTCGAGGCCGATGCACAGGATGAGCTGGGTCGACTGGCCCGCGGCTTCAATAACTTTATCGCCAAGATCCATACCTCACTGAGTCAGGTTGCCGACAACTCATCATCGCTGGCCACGTCGGCACAGCAGGTCGCCGGTCAAGCCGCCGACACCTACCGCAATACCCAAACCCAGAAAGACAGTACCATTCAGGTTGCCACGGCCATCAATGAGATGGGCGCGACGGTCGCCGAGATCGCCAGCAACGCCGCCCATGCGGCCGATGTCGCCAATGAAGCGAATCATCAATCCAACGCCGGACTCAAAGTCGTCGCTTCGACACGGCATGCGATGACGCTCCTGGCTGAAGAGATCGCCGAAGCCGCGACCGTCATTACCACACTGGATGAACATACCCAGAGCATCAGCTCCATTCTTGAGGTAATTCGGAGCATTTCCGAACAGACCAATCTGCTGGCCTTGAATGCGGCCATCGAGGCTGCGCGCGCGGGTGAACAAGGTCGTGGTTTCGCCGTCGTCGCCGATGAAGTCCGCCATCTTGCACGCCGCTCCGCAGAAGCCACCGAGGAGATCCAGCAGAAGATCAATCGTCTGCAGAGTGAATCCGGTAAGGCGGTCTCGGCGATGGAGAATGGGCAGGTTCGGGCGCATCAGGTCGTTGCCGAAGCCGAAGCCGCGGAGCAGGCGCTGAGTCAGATTGCTGAGCACATCGCCAGAATCAATGACATGAACATTCATGTCGCCACAGCAACAGAGGAACAATCCAGCGTGGTGGCCGAAATCAACCGCAACGTCGATGACATCAACAACCGCACGCTGGAAAATGCCACCATCGCCGAGGCATTGACGCGCACCAGCCGCTCTCTGCATGAGCTGTCACATCAACTGGATCGGTTAATTGGCGAATTCCGGCTGTAAATGGTCAGCGCTAAATCAAAAGCCACCTGAAGGTGGCTTTTTTTCACTCGACTATTTGCACCCAGAGCGCCAGCCCCGACATCAACACGGGCTGATGGAGCAGATAAATGGCCAACGCATGCCGCCCGAGCCATGCCAAGCCGTTGCTAACTGGCGAAGGCGCGATATCCAGCCACGGTCGCCCCCTGGCCTGCCATCGCATCCCAGATCCGATACCCAACAGCACCATCCCCAACCAGGGAAGTAGCGGCACATAGTCCTCAGTCATCGGTTTACGCGCCGCCAAGCCAATCCAGTTCAGCCAGCGTGGGTTCATGGCATCAAACCCAAGCCCGCCGGTCAGCAGCAGGACGATGGCCAGCCCCATCACCCAGCCGGGATTCCGCCACCAACCACGACGTAAACACCAATGCCCGAGACATTGCGCCACGGCGATAAAATGCAGGACGCCAAAATAGATGAAGCGTTCACCAAACATGAACCAGGAGACCAGCGAAATCAGCACGGCGCTGCCGGCCACCTGCCGCCAGCGCGGCCAAAATCGTGCCGCGTCACGCGCTTGCCCAAGCACCAGACTGATCCCGACCAGCCACAGAAACAACGCAACAATCAGGTTGCGCCACAGGATCCAGCGCGGATCAGCGAGCAAATCAAACTCGGCCAGCTGCCAGTAAGTGAGATCAAAACAAAAATGAAAGCTGACCATCATGATGATGGCGATACCGCGCAAGGCATCGAACAGCACAAACCGCGTCTGCGGTGTGGGCAAGGTTTTGAATCCCATCACTCCTCCCTGAGTCGGCCGCCTAGCACAGCCAGCGTGGGCATGATGCCGCCGAGCCATAAAAAAGGCCACCGCTTAACGGTGGCCTTATCTGCGCGTTTGCCGCTGATGTTGTTAATTTCAGCGTTTTTTCGCCTTGGCGTTTGGCAGATCGGTGATGGAACCTTCAAACACTTCCGCCGCCAGACCGACCGACTCATGCAGCGTCGGGTGGGCATGGATAGTCAGCGCTATATCTTCGGCATCGGCTCCCATTTCGATCGCCAGACCGATTTCACCCAGCAGCTCACCGCCGTTGGTACCTACAATCGCACCGCCAATTACACGGCCAGTCCCCTTGTCGAAGATCAGCTTGGTCATGCCATCGGCACAATCCGAGGCAATGGCGCGGCCCGATGCGGCCCACGGGAACACCGCGGTTTCGAAGTTAATACCCTGCTGCTTGGCTTCCTTCTCCGTCAAGCCAACCCAAGCGATTTCCGGTTCGGTATACGCGATGGACGGAATGACCTTGGGATCGAAGTAGTGCTTCTTGCCGGCGATGACTTCCGCCGCCACATGCCCTTCGTGGACACCCTTGTGTGCCAGCATCGGCTGGCCAACGATGTCACCGATAGCGAAGATGTGCGGCACGTTGGTGCGCAACTGCTTGTCGACCTCGATGAAGCCGCGCTCGGTTACCACAACCCCGGCCTTCTCGGCATCCAGCTGCTTGCCGTTCGGCACCCGGCCTACGGCCACCAGCACGCTGTCATAACGTACCGCTTCTGCCGGCGCATGTTTACCTTCAAACGAGACATACAGACCATCGGCACGCGCTTCGACGGCCGTGACCTTGGTCTCGAGCATCAGGTTGAACTTGTTCTCGACCCGTTTGGTGTAGACCTTGACCACGTCCTTATCGGCTGCCGGCACCAGTTGATCGGCAAACTCGACGACGTCGATTTCAGCCCCCAGTGCCGAATAGACGGTTCCCATTTCCAGACCGATGATGCCCCCACCCAGTACCAGCAACTTGCCCGGTACGGTTTTGAGCTCCAGCGCATCGGTCGAATCCCATACGCGCGGATCATCATGGGGAATGAATGGCAGCTTCACCGGACGGGAACCGGCAGCGATGATGGCGTTATCGAAGTTGATCGTGGTCGGACTACCATCTGCAGCGGTCACCTCGATGCTGTGGGAAGTCAGGAAGCGCGCGACGCCATTCACCACCTGCACCTTGCGCTGCTTGGCCATGCCAGCCAGGCCACCGGTCAGCTTGCCGACCACTTTTTCTTTCCACAGACGAATCTTGTCAATATCCGTTTGCGGCTCACCAAAGACGATACCATGTGCCGCCAGTGCCTTGGCCTCTTCGATCACCTTGGCGACGTGCAGCAGTGCCTTGGACGGAATACAGCCCACATTCAGGCAGACGCCGCCCAGGGTGCCGTAACGCTCGATCAGCACGGTGTCCAATCCCAGGTCGGCACAACGAAACGCGGCGGAATAGCCGGCGGGGCCGGCGCCGATGACCACTACCTGAGTTTTGATTTGATTGCTCATCATGACCTCTTTTTACTTGGGCTGCCGTAGGGATCGTTTCCCTGCGGCAAGCATACAGTCAGCCTTCGCGCTTTGCGAAGCGAGGGGGCAGGCATAACGCCTGCCCGGTCACAGTTACAGCACCAGACGACGAATGTCAGCCAGTGCACCACTCAGGGTCGTGATGAAACGCGCCCCATCGGCACCATCGATGACCCGGTGATCGTAAGAGAGCGCCAACGGTAACATCAGACGGGGGACGAACTCCTTGCCATTCCACTGCGGCTTGAAGTCCGACTTGGAGACGCCAAGGATCGCCACTTCCGGTGCGTTGACGATCGGCGTGAAGCTGGTCCCGCCAATGCCGCCCAGGCTGGAGATGGTGAAGCAACCGCCCTGCATATCCGACGCGGTCAGCTTGCCGGCACGCGCCTTCTTCGAGATTTCTGCCAGATCCTGTGACAGCTCGTAGATGCCCTTCTTGTTGACATCACGCACGACAGGCACCACCAGGCCATTCGGCGTATCCACCGCGACCCCGATGTGGATGTACTTCTTCATGATCAGCTTGCTGCCATCTTCAGACAGCGAGCTGCAGAAGCGCGGATGGGCTTCCAGCGCCTTGGCTGCGGCCTTCAGAATGAACACCAGCGGAGTGATCTTGAAGCCGAGTTGCTGTTTGTCAGCGATGACATTCTGTTCCTTACGGAACGCTTCCAGATCGGTGATATCGGTCTCGTCGAATTGAGTAACATGAGGGATCATGACCCAGTTACGATGCAGGTTCGGACCGGAAATCTTCTGGATCCGGGTCAGTTCAACCTCTTCCACCGCACCGAACTTGGCGAAATCGACCTTCGGCCACGGCAATACGCCCAGGCCGGCACCACCCGCCACGCCCGCTGGAGCAGACTCAGCACGCTTGATGGCATCCTTGACGTACGCCTGCACGTCTTCCTTCTGGATCCGTCCCTTACGACCAGAACCCTTGACTTTGGCCAGGTTGACGCCAAATTCACGCGCCAGGCGACGGACCGCCGGTGACGCATGGACATAGGCATCGTTGGCCACAAAGTCACCCTTCTCTTCGACCTTGGCAGCAACCGCAGGCGCGGGAGCCGCTGCGGCAACTGGAGCCGGAGCAGCGGCCACCGGAGCGGCTGCAGCCACCGGTGCAGCGCCAGCCACTTCGAAGGTCATGATGAGAGAACCGGTCACGACCTTGTCACCAATGGCAACCTGAATCGCCTTCACGGTACCAGCAAACGGTGCTGGCACTTCCATGGAGGCCTTATCACCTTCCACGGTCAGCAGGGATTGGTCGGCCGTGACCACATCCCCCACCTTGACCAGAATTTCGGTGACAGCGACTTCATCACCGCCGATATCTGGAACCTTGACCGCTTGCTCAGCACTGACTGCAGCGGCAGGAGCCGGCGCTGGCGCGGCCGCAGCAGGGGCGGATACGGCGACAGCTGCCGCGGCACCCGCGACTTCGAACACCATGATCAGTGAGCCGGTTGCGACCTTATCACCGGTCGCCACCTGAATGGATTTCACCGTGCCGGCAAACGGCGCTGGGACTTCCATCGACGCCTTGTCGCCTTCTACAGTCAGCAGGGATTGGTCTGCCGAGACCACATCACCCACCTTGACCAGAATTTCGGTAACAGCGACTTCATCACCGCCGATATCCGGCACATGCACATCCTGCAGCGCGGCAACCGCCGGAGCAGCAACAGCCGGAGCCGCGGCAGCAGCCACCGGAGCGGAAGCAGCCGCAGCGGCCGCCTCGAATTCCATGATCAGCGAGCCGGTGTTCACCTTGTCGCCAACGGCAACCTTGATCGCCTTGACAACCCCCGCCTGCGGCGACGGCACTTCCATCGAGGCCTTGTCACCTTCGACGGTCAACAGGGATTGATCCGCTTCGACCGTATCACCGACCTTGACCAGGATCTCGGTCACCGCGACCTCATCACCGCCGATATCCGGCACATAAATTTCGATAGACATTCCCATCCCCTTACGCGTACAGCGGGTTGATCTTGTCGGCATCGATGCCGAACTTGGCGATAGCTTGTGCCACCAGCGCCTTGTCGATCTGGCCGAGCTTGGCCAGTTCAGTCAGCGCAGCAACCACGATATAGCCTTCGTTAACTTCAAAGTGGCGACGCAGGTTTTCACGGCTGTCGGAACGACCGAAACCGTCGGTCCCCAGCACGCGATAACTTTGTGCCGGAACAAAGGCCCGCACCTGCTCACCGTACAGCTTCATGTAGTCGGTGGCGGCAATCGCCGGTGCCTGGTTCATCACCTGGGCGATGTAGGGCACGCGCGGCGTGCTGTCCGGATGCAACATGTTCCAGCGGTCGGCATCCTGACCATCGCGGGTCAGTTCGTTGAAGCTGGTGACGCTGTAGACGTCGGAACCGATACCGTAGTCAGCGCTCAGGATACCAGCAGCGCGACGCACGTAGTTCAGGATGGAGCCACAGCCCAGCAATTGGACTTTTGCCTTCTCGCCAGCCACGCTTTCCAACTTGTAGATCCCCTTGCGGATGCCTTCTTCGGCACCAGCCGGCATCGCCGGGTGCAGGTAGTTCTCGTTCAGCGTGGTGATGTAGTAGTAGATGTTCTCCGGCTGATCACCGTACATGCGGCGCAGACCATCCTGGATGATGACCGCCACTTCGTAGGCAAATGACGGGTCGTAGCTGACGCAGTTCGGGATGGTACCGGCCAGAATGTGGCTGTGACCATCTTCGTGCTGCAAACCTTCGCCGTTAAGCGTGGTGCGGCCAGAAGTCGCGCCGAGCAGGAAGCCGCGCGCCTGTTGGTCACCCGCGGCCCAGCACATGTCGCCGACGCGTTGGAAGCCGAACATCGAGTAATAGATGTAGAACGGAATCATCGGGCAGTCGTTGGTGCTGTACGACGTCGCCGCCGCCAGCCAGGAAGACATGGCACCCAGCTCGTTGATGCCGTCCTGCAGAATCTGCCCCTTCTTGTCTTCCTTGTAGTAGGAGACGATGTCACGGTCCTGTGGGGTATATTGCTGTCCATGGGGGCTGTAGATACCGATCTGACGGAACAACCCTTCCATACCGAAGGTGCGCGCTTCGTCGGCGAGGATCGGCACGATGCGCTGACCGACAGACTTGTCTTTCAGCAGCACGTTCAACGAACGCACGAACGCCATCGTGGTCGAGATTTCACGGTTCTGCTCACCCAGCAGCGCATCAAACGCCGACAGTTCCGGGATCTCCAGCTGCACCGTGGTCTGCTCCAGGCGGCTTGGCAGGTAACCCTTCAGCGCCTTGCGGCGATCATGCAGGTAGTTCCACTCCGCAGAGCCCTGCTCAAAGGAGAGGTAAGGCAGATCGGCCAGCTGATCGTCAGATACCGGCACCTGGAAGCGGTCACGCAGGTGACGCACTGAGTCCAGCTCCATCTTCTTGACCTGGTGCGCGATGTTCTTGCCTTCGGCCGCATCGCCCATGCCATAACCCTTGATGGTCTTGGCGAGGATCACCACCGGCTTGCCCTTGGTCTCGTTAGCCTTCTTGAATGCCGCGTAAACCTTGCGTGGATCATGGCCACCCCGGTTCAGACTGAAGATCTGCTCGTCAGTCCAGTCCTTGACCAGCGCGGCCGTTTCCGGGTACTTGCCGAAGAAGTGTTCACGCACATAGGCACCGTTCTTCGATTTGAACGTTTGATAATCGCCATCCAGCGTCTCGTTCATCAGTTGCAGCAGCTTGCCCGAGGTATCCTTCTGCAGCAGCTCGTCCCACTTGCTACCCCAGATCACCTTGATCACTTCCCAACCTGCGCCGCGGAACAACCCTTCGAGCTCGTTGATCACCTTGCCGTTACCGACTACCGGACCATCCAGACGCTGCAAGTTGCAGTTGATCACGAAAATCAGGTTATCCAACTTCTCGCGCACGGCCACCGTGATGGCGCCCTTGGACTCCGGCTCGTCCATTTCACCGTCACCAAGGAAGGCATAGACCTTCTGTGCAGAGCAGTCTTTCAGACCGCGATCGGTCAGGTACTTGAGGAAACGTGCTTGGTAAATAGAACCAATCGGACCCAGCCCCATGGAGACCGTCGGGAACTGCCAGAAGTCCGGCATCAGTTTCGGGTGCGGATAGGAGGAGAGTCCCTTGCCATCGACTTCCTGACGGAAGCTATCGAGCTGAGCTTCGCTCAGACGACCTTCGACAAAGGCACGCGCATAGACGCCGGGTGAGATGTGGCCCTGGAAGTAAACCAGATCGCCGCCATCCAGCTCGTTGCGGGCACGGAAGAAGTGGTTGAACGCCACATCATAGATGGTGGCGGAAGAGGCAAACGAAGACATGTGACCACCGAGATCCAGCCCCTTCTTCGACGCCCGCAACACGATCATCACCGCATTCCAGCGAATGATGGAACGAATACGCTTTTCCAGCTCCTTGTCGCCAGGATAAGCGGGCTCATCCTGGGTAGCGATGCTGTTGATGTAATCGGTCAGGATGCTACCACCCTTGCCGGATGCAGCCAGCTCGACGCCAGACTTGCGGGCCTGTTCGGCCAGTTGATCGATGATGAAGCGCGCGCGCTCCGGGCCTTCTTCACGCAGCAGGGACTCAAGGGCTTCAAGCCACTCGCGGGTCTCTACCGGATCCACATCGTTTCTGAGGAGTTCAGACATGGCTGTTTCCTATCTCGTTAACGGCATTAGCTGTTTTGAATGACGATATGGGCACTATTGCGGCCCGGCGGGGGTCGTACGTATCTGGCGCGTCAGGCGCCGGTTACGCTGATCTTCCCGCTGGATATCCAGCAAGGTGTCCTCGATAAAGGCGAGATGCTCATGACAGGCATCCCTGGCCTGTTCCGGTTGCCCGGCAAGGATAGCCGCTATCAGTTCTGACCGATGGCGACGTATCCGGTTGACCACGCCCGGACGCTGATTCAGCACCTCGATATTACGCAAGATATTGCGCTCGAGTAGGCTGCGCAGCGCCCGGACCAGGTGTAACAATACGGCGTTGTGCGACGCTTCCATCATCACCAGATAAAAGTCGGTGACGGCATTGGCCTCACCGGCCAGATCGCCCTGCTGCTGCGCAGCTTCGATCTGCAGCTGGGCGTGACGGATGCGTTCAAAATCAATCTCGGTTCCCCGCAATGCCGCGTAGTAGGCCGCAACGCCTTCCAGCACATGACGGAACTCCAGCAGATCAAATTGTGAATCCGGGTTATTCAGCAACAGGTCAAATAGCGGATCCGCCAGACCATGGCTCAACTCCTGTTTCACATAGGTACCACCGCCCTGACGTCGATAAAGCAAGCCGCGCGCCTCAAGACGCTGTATGGCTTCACGCAATGACGGCCGAGAGACCTGGAACTGCACCGCGAGCTCACGCTCGGGTAACAGTTTCTGTCCCGGTTGCAGGCTGCCATCGGCGATCATCTGCTCAAGTTCCGCAACAATCGCATCGGCCAATTTAGGGGCTTGGTTTTTTCGTGCAGGCATTATCAACTTGTTAAATTGGTATTACCAATTTTCGTAATGTTGCACAAATTATCAATGTTATTAACGGAAGTCCATTGCAAACATGATGGAGATCAAAATAAAACTGCCAATGTCGCTCTTTATTGGCCACTTTTGGTCTGACCAAGGCGCAGATGAGTAACAATTTAATAACCTACTTAAGCGCTAGATTGGTCAAGTCATTGGCAGGAATGGGGCTGAAATCTAGTTACGTTCCAGCGTAAAAGCTAGAAATGACGACGCCAGACTCGAGAGCCTGGCGTCAGAGATAAACAATCAGTAACAGAGGAGACAGGCCTCTGCTCAAGGAAGATCAAACAATAAACACTCGGTATTCGGAACTATCGCTGACAGGGTTAACTGGGCATCATCCCAAACCGCAAGGCCATCTCCGGCATGCAACAATAACCCTTGCACCTCCACATTCCCACGCACGACCTGCAACCAAATGCGACGCCCTTCGGCGATAGGGTAACGCTGCTCGCCAGCATCGACATCCAGCGTCCAGCGCCACAACCGCATATCCTGATAAATGGTCATGCTGCCTTCTTCACCGTGTGGCGAAAGAATCAACTGCCGGCCTGCTATTTCAGTGAACCGACGCTGGTCATAGCGCGGCTTGACAGCCGGCTGGGAGGGTTGGATCCAGATTTGATACAAGTGCAACGGCTCGTTTGGCCGCGGATTAAATTCCGAGTGCGTAATCCCCGTACCCGCACTCATGATCTGGAATTCCCCCGCCGGAACTTCGGTCACATTACCCATGCTATCGCGATGCGCTACCGCACCGGAGAGCACGTAGGTCAGGATCTCCATTTCACGGTGTGGATGCGTCGGGAAGCCGGCGCCTGCTTCGATCCGATCCTCATTAATAACCCTAAGGGCAGAAAATCCCATATAGTTCGGATCGTAATAATCGGCAAACGAAAAACTGTGGAAGGTATCCAACCAACCGTGGTTGGCATGACCGCGGGCAGTTGCCGGGCGATGATGATGCATGATGAATGGCTCCGTCACGGATAGTGGTCATCAGCATAAAAAGAGATAAAACAAAAAAAAATCGCGAAAAAACACAGATTCCTTTCGATTTTGTATCAGAAAAAACTATCGCCCCAGCGTCAGCAGCGAGCCTGGCGACGCATGAAGAACGCCAGCGGCAGATCTTCTTCTTCGACATGGCGCAAAACTACCTCATAGAGAACATTCAGTAGCTCTTCTAATGCCGGTGCGTGTTCCGTCTCGCTGAGATTCCATCGCCGCGCCTGAGCCAACAACTGCTGGTGCACGGCTCGGTGTTGGGCATAGTCGGGGTAATATTGTTCACGCATCACCTGCTCTTCACTGCGGAAATGCTCCTCTAACAAGCGCAAGAAAAGCTGTAACCGCGGCTGCAACATCGACCAGTTAGCCCCGGATTCAACCGCTTCTGCCATGCCATCGATCAGCGCCAGCAGTGTCTGGTGCTGATGATCAATCAGCGGATGTCCGGTTAACAGCTCCTCACCCAGCTCATGCCTGTCCACGATATTCCCCGTTGTAATGTGTCGATTGGCCCCTAACGTTAGCCGAAACCTATCGCTTCTGGCGCGACACACCCCACGCTTTGGCAGTTCGGCGAGACATGATTCCGCCTCCATTCCATGTTCTAATATCGCTCCCGACCTGAGTGGATAACCCATTATGCAAGCCGAAAACCTGTTGAGTGTCGATGAACTCCTGGATCACGCCTACGAGATCTTCCTCGAGCTGGCCAGTGATAATCTGAGTCAGGAACAGATCGCCTGTTTCAACGATGAATTTGAGAGCCGAGGTGCGCTGGGCGATAGCACCCCCGAAGAGGACTGGCAGGAGTATATCGACTTCGAGCTCGATCCCACCCTGCACGTCGAAATCTGCGTTGGTCTCGTCAATGACGATGAAGAATTTGACCGACTGTTTGCCCGTATGCTGCTGTCACGAGATCCTGACGATCGCCGTTGTCAGATCCAGTGGCAAGATCGCTGAGCCGATCAGCACGCTCCTTCGGGAGCGTGCTGCCACTCTGTGGCTAATGCCCGCGCCGCCAGCAACACCCGCTCTTTGGCCTCATGCCAGCGCTTACCTGACCGATAAGCCATCATCACCTGCCAACAGGCATCCGGTAGATCTGCAACCGGCAAGCGCACCAGCCGCCCCGCCAACAGATCTCGTCGCACCACCAGTTCCGGCATGATGGTAATGAAGCCATGTTCCAGCGCCAGCTCGCGTGCCGCACTGCCCGGCTGAATAGCATGTAGTGGCTGCACAGTCTGACGGAGACGGCGAATTTGCTGCATCAGCTGATCACATTCGTCCCCCCAATACTGCGGAGCTATACGTTGATCGGCGATGGCGGCCAGTGTCAGAGATCGGCCATCGGCTAACGGGTGCCCTTGAGCGGCCACGGCAATGATCGGTGAACGACAAAGATGCTCCATTTGGATGCCGGCGACAGCCGGACACTTGAGTACAAACCCGACATCCACCTCCCCGGTTAACAACCATTGCATGATCACGCTGGAGTGGTCAGTCTCACAACGGATCTCCATCTGCGCTTCCGCCAACATCACCAGCAAAGAGCCCATCACGACGGCTGATAACGAGGGCAGGCTGGCCAGCGTGACTCTGGGTAAGGCGGGTGCCCCCTGAACCGCCAGTCGCCCCTCATCCAACAGATGTAAGGCTTGACGCGCAATCGGCTGATACTGTTCACAAGCCGCGGTTGGAATCGCCCCACGCCGATGGCGAGCGAACAAGGCCACCCCCAGTTCACTCTCAAGGGCGGCAATGCGCTGACTCACTTGCGGCTGAGACGACCCCAAACGGGCGGCTGCTTGACTGAAGCTACCGGTCGCCGCCACCTCCAACAACAACCGCAGATCATCGAGCGCCACAGACATAAGGAATCCATATAAAAACTATAGGTAGTTAGCTGCTACCAATATAGCTGAACTCACCGCACAATTGATCCCATCAGAATGGTTCATCCGAGATATCGCTGACTGATCACGTTCTTTTTTTCTGACGGTCAATCGTCAGTGCTCTGCCGTACCTGAGGTCATCATGGTTTCCGCTTCCCGTGCCCGCCGCTTGGGCAAATATTTCCTGTTGCTCGACAACCTGCTGGTTATTCTCGGCTTTTTTGTCGTCATGCCATTGATCAGCATTCGTTTTGTTGATGGTCTAGGCTGGGCCGCCAGCGTGGTCGGTCTGGCATTGGGCTTACGCCAGTTGACACAGCAAGGATTAGGCATCTTTGGCGGCTCACTGGCAGACCGCTTCGGGGCTCGCCCATTAATAGTGACAGGCATGCTATTGCGCGCCGCAGGCTTTGCCAGTCTGGCTCTTGCCGATCAACCCTGGATCCTGATTGCGTCATGCGTGGTCTCTGGGCTCGGCGGCATGTTGTTCGATCCTCCCCGCTCGGCGTTGATTATCAAATTCACGCGACCGCGCGAACGGGGACGCTTCATTTCGCTGATGATGGTGCAGGACAGTGCCGGCTCCGTTTTCGGTGCACTGCTCGGCAGCTGGTTGCTGTCCTACGATTTTCACTATGTCTGCTGGACTGCCGCTGGGCTGTTCTGTCTGGCCGCGCTGTGCAACGCCTGTCTGTTACCGGCTTACCGCCTGTCGATAGCACGACAACCGCTTAAAGCTGGCATGCACCAGGTGCTGGGTGACAAGCGCTTCGTGATGCTGGTGCTCACTCTGAGTGGTTATTTCATTCTCGGCGTGCAAGTCATGCTGATGTTACCGATCCTGGTCAAGACTCTGGCCGGGCACGCCCAAGCCGTTGGCTGGATGTATATGCTCGACAGCGTGATCGCGCTGACGCTGCTGTATCCGCTGGCGCGTTGGAGTGAAAAGCGCTTCTCGCTCCATGGTCGCTTAATGGCGGGTCTTGGAATCATGACGTTGGCTATGGTCATGGTGGCCCTGGTCGATACGCTGTTGCCGCTGTTTGCACTGATCGGACTGTTCTACCTCGGCTCTAGTCTGGCCGAGCCGGCGCGCGAAACCCTGCTCACCTCGCTGGCCAACCCGACAGCGCGAGGCAGCTACATGGGGTTCAGTCGCATTGGTTTGGCATTTGGCGGGCTAGCGGGTTACCTCGGCGGTGGTTGGCTGTATGACCTAGGCCACCAAACAGGCCTACTGGCGCTCCCGTGGCTGATACTCGGTGTCATTGGCGTCATGACCCTATTGGCGCTCTGGTGGCAGCAACCGGATCGTGACGCGCATTTTGAGTTCCACCCCGCAACCAGCTTGCACTGAAAGTATGCTGGCGTATGCTGGTCGCCATTTTCCACAGGCTAGCGATATACGATGTACAAAATTGTCTTTGTTGAGGATGACCCTGAGATTGGGCAATTGATTGCCGATTTCCTCGGCCGCCAGGATATGCAGGTACATCTCGAACCGCGTGGCGATACCGCTCTGGCCACCATACTGCAGCAACAACCGGATCTGGTGCTGCTGGATATCATGCTGCCGGGGCTGGACGGTCTGTCGCTGTGTCGAGACTTACGGCCACGATTTGACGGCCCCATCGTCATGTTGACCGCGCTAGACAGTGATATGAACCAGATCCTGGGACTGGAATTGGGTGCCAATGACTACATTCTGAAGAATACCCCCCCTCCAGTGCTGCTAGCCAGGTTACGGGTTCAATTGCGTGAAATTGAGCCGCGCCGGATCAGTGCGCCGGCAAAGCCTGCGGCGCGTAAATTAACCTTCGGCTCGCTAAGCATTGATCCCGAGAGTCGTGACGTGAATTTGCACGGCGAGAGTATTGATTTGTCTACCGCCGACTTCGACTTGCTGTGGGAACTGGCCAGCCATGCCGGGCAGATACTAAGCCGCGAGCAATTGTTCAAATCACTACGCGGCCTCGAATATGATGGCTTAGACCGCAGCATGGATGTGGCCATATCCCGCTTGCGTCGCAAGTTACATGATGATCCGCTCAGCCCGAAACGCATCAAGACAGTCCGCCAACGCGGCTACCTGCTCGCCCCCAATGCCTGGTAACCCGGAGCCGTCATGCGCAAGTTATTTATCCAGTTTTACCTGCTGTTAATGGCCAGTTTTTTGTTGATGGCACTGGTGATTGGTGGCGTGTATCGCCTGACCTTCGAACGGACCATGGATAAGTCACTGGATGACCTGATGCAAGGCGCCTTATCGCTGTTGCGTAATGAGTTGCGGCATACCCCCCCAGACCACTGGGCAGACCAATTATCCCAGCTTGATTCCCCCCTCTCGTTTGATATCCAGATTCAATCACTCAGCTCATTGCAATCTGAACTGGATAGCTCGGCTCAGCAGCCACTGCTGGATGGCGACATCATCATGCTCGAAGATCAGGACCGTTTTTTACAGCGGATCCCGGATAGTGATTACGTGATGGAAGTGGGCCCCATCTCCTACCTGTCGTTTATGCGCGAACTTCATTGGCTCGATTTTTTGGTGCTGGGGTTGCTTGGACTGTCGCTGGCGCTGCCGGTGTTTATCTGGATGCGCCCCCATTGGCGGGATCTGATTCGTCTGGAGCGTGTCACACAACAATTTGGAGAGGGGGATCTGCAGATCCGGAGCCACTTACCCGGAACATCCAGCTTACACCGCCTCGGCGCGGCATTTGATCGTATGGCAACCAACCTGCAAACATTGATTGCCAGCCGCCAACGCCTGACCAGCGGGATTGCTCATGAATTACGCACCCCCTTGGTACGATTACGCTACCGTCTCGAACTGGAAGAGAGCTTGCCTGCAAGCGAAAAAGCCAAAATGACCGCCGACCTCGATGCCGTCGATCGACTCATAGATGAGATGCTGACCTATGCCCGGCTCGAACATCCGACCCATCGTTTAGTGTGGGAAAGCTGGGCCGCTGCGCCCTGGTTGCAGCACTTGGTAGACAACCAGTGGCAAGCACTGGCGGGCGCCATCCACCTCCAGATCTTGCTCCCAGAGCCAGATATCATCATTCAAGGTGACAAACGACTGATTGAGCGGGCACTGGATAACCTGGTGAATAATGGGCTGCGTTATGCCAAGCAGCGCCTGCACATCACATTACAACTGGAAAAGAGCTGTGCGGTTCTGACGGTAGAGGATGATGGGCCGGGGATCCCCGAAGAGGCTCGCGAACAAATATTTGAACCATTCACCCGCCTGGATCCCAGCCGGGATCGTCATACCGGTGGCTGCGGATTGGGACTGGCGATCGTCGATGGCGTCATGCGTACCCACGCCGGCACAGTACAGGTTTCACAAGCAACGCTTGGTGGCGCAGATTTCATCTTACGCTGGCCCCAAGAAATGCCCGCTACTGTACATTTGGTTACAAATGGACACCCAACCTCCACGGAACACACCAAGGCGCGCTCGTAGTATTGGCACTGAGGCATGTAGGGCATCTCGCCCACTCTCCCTGTCAATGTTGGAGTACGTCAATGAAAAAGATCCTGACTCTGGCAACTGCTGCCCTGTTTGCTCTGTCATCTGGTATTGCTGCAGCCGCCACCACAACCGCCCCTGCCGCGGGTGCCGTTCAACCAGCCCAAGTGGCCAGCAAGACTCAAGCCAGCAAGGCCACGGTCAAGCACAAGAAAAAGGTCAAACACGTTAAGGCAACGCAAGTAAACAAGCCAGCGCAAAAGACCCAAGCCGCCAAGGCGCCAGCCAAGCACAAGAAAGCCAAGCACGCCAAGAAGCCGGTAGCGCAAAAGACCCAAGCCGCCAAGGCACCGGTCAAGCACAAGAAAGCCAAGCACGCCAAGAAGCCGGTAGCGCAAAAGACCCAAGCC
>CAMFKP010000056.1 GCA_945957385.1 uncultured Aeromonadaceae bacterium | reverse complement strand
ACCCTCGTCATTGACGCCTAATTCATGCAGCTGCAAAATAATTTTGGTCTCGATAGGAAAGGCAAAACTTAAATAATCCGCATGAATGTCATGCATCACGTAATATTTATCACTGTTATGATGAATAATATCCACCACCGCCGTCGCCACTTGCCTGGTCGCCTCTAAAAACACCATACCCTGAATATGAAACCCCGTCGTGTGATCGAGCAATAATTCATTATCGCGTTGCAGCACCAAGCTGGATTCAAATATTTTCTCCGCCGTCATAACCGGTTCGGTAATAATGACATTTTCTGGCCGGCTCTTATGTGTCCGTTGCCGACTGGCCAATTGCAACGTCGGCCAATCCAGCTTCCAACCCTCTTGCGACGCCACGATTAACGCTGTTTCCAGCACCGCGAACGCCTGCTCTGTCGTTAACCCCTGTCCCGGAATATACAAGGCTTCGCGCAGCAGAGGCCCGGTGCGGATAATGCACCAGTCTGAATAATGAACGGCACCCTCGATTCCAGTAAAACTGGAAAATCTGTCTCCAATCACATAGACGATTTTCTTCATGGTCTTAATCTCCACTCTGGATGGAATAACACACAAAACAGTCGAATCGTTTAAAAAATATCGACCTGTCATTTATTACAAATCGCCATGGCTGGATTAAATCAAACATATTATTCGGTGACTGTAAAATATCTATTTAACCGCACTGTTGTTTCTGACAGAATTGTTTTATTTGCATTAATGGTTGGCGATATTCCTGCGATCATTAACCTTTTTTATTATGTGAAAAAAAATAAGTTCTCATATGAGAACTTATTTCCGCTAATGCGGTATTGCGGATATAAATTACCCAGTTGGTAAATTGCAACAGGAACGCTCATGACGCTGCTTGGACTCCCCCCCTTGGCCCGGCCGACGGCCCGCCTGCTAATCCTCGGCTCCATGCCGGGAGGCCAATCACTGGCCCGGCAACAGTACTATGCCCACCCACGCAACCTGTTCTGGCCGTTGATGTATCAGGCATTGGCGGCCGGCGATCCCGCCAGCGAGGCGTATCCGCAACGCTGCCAGCGCCTGCTGGCACAGGATGTCGCCCTGTGGGATGTGTTACAGCGCTGCCGACGTGCCGGCAGCCTCGACAGCCAAATCGAGCGCGACAGTGAAGAGGCCAATGACATCGCCCGTTTCTTGCAGCAGCATCCTGGCATCGACACCCTGGTGTTCAATGGTGCCGCGGCAGAGCAGCTGTTTCGTCGCCACCTGCTGCGTGCGCATCCAGATTGGCAACACCGCTATCGCCTGCTGCGTCTGCCGTCGACCAGTCCTGCCAACGCCGGTCAGTCCCATGCCGACAAGCTGGCACGCTGGGCCGCCGCGGTCTGGTGCCGCCATAACGCATAAAATCCACGCTGTGTTGGACAAAATAGAACGTTTTCACCATGATGCAGCGAGCAGCGGCGCTGCAGATTCATGCGACAACAAGCCGCACACGCAGTAGGTTGAGGCTGACATGGAACGTATGGGCAGACGGATCCGATACAAGTGGCTGACGGTGGCAGTAATTTGCTTGGCCGGGGGTTTCATTTCTGCATCGGTATACCGCCAACAGCGCGCCAGCGAGCTGGCCTTGGCCCGCGCTGAATGGCAAAAAGAGGCGTATGAACAGAGCGTACGCACCGGGCTGCTGTTCACCCGGGCAGTCCAAATCACGCGTAGCTTTGCCGCGCTGTTCACCGTTTCAGACGAAGTCACCGCAGCCGAGTTCGCCCGCTATGCCAGTTATATGGTGCATGGAGAACCCGAGATCGCCGCCGTGTTTTGGGCGCCCTATGTACAACCTCATCAGCGCGCAATCGTCACCACACAACTGCAGCAGACGCTGGGCACAGCGCGTGGCATCTTCGACTACAGCGAGCCTGGCCACATAGCGGTGACGGCTCCGGAGCGCGATTTCTATCTGCCAATCCGCTACCTGGCCCCCGAGACCAAAGCCAACACAGTGCTTGGTCTCGACATCCACGGCCGCCCGCTTAACGAAGCGCGACGTCGGCAGGCGATGCAAGATAATCAGCCATTCACTACGCCGGTGTTTGCCGATGTGGCAAGCCCGAGCGGAGCCGCCTCCGTGGCGATCTACTATCCGGTGCGCCGTCCGGAACGGCAGCCGCCGCTGCACCAACCTCCGTTTCTCGGTTTCATCGTGTTACTGATGAGCCCCGAAGTGCTGATGCGCCACGAATTTGGCTTGCCGGAACAGAGTCGATTTCTGATGCAATTGATCGATTACGACGACCAGCAGCGCGTCATCGCGGTCAATCGCAGCGCAACCGACGCGACCGCACCGGTGATCCAATTTGACTATCCGCTGGCGATGCCGGGTCGACACTGGGTATTGCGTCTGTATGGCCATGATCCCTTGTTGCGCAACCATACTGCTGAATGGCTATTGCTGTGCTTGTTGACGGTAACACTGCTGTTGGCCGTGATCAGCGAACGCCTGATGAGTCGTTATCTACGCCTCAAGCGGCGTAATCTGGCGCTGGAGCAACAACGCCAGGATCTGCGGCAACAGGCCAACACCGACAGCCTGACCGGATTGCACAACCGTCGTTATTTTCAGCAAAAGGTCGAAGCGCTGCTGGCACAGCCTGAGCGCTCATTCGAGTTGGCGATCTGCCTGCTGGACCTCGATAACTTCAAGCAGGTCAATGACAGTCTGAGCCATTCACACGGCGACCAACTGCTGCAACGCGTGGCGCAGGCGCTGCTGGCCGAGACCCGGCTCGGCGATCTCGTCGCCCGCCTCGGGGGGGATGAGTTCATTCTCGCGTTCCCGCTACAAAGCGGGCTCGCCGAGCTGCCGCCGCTGCTGGAGCGGCTGCAAAAGCGCATAACCCGGTTGGGGCACGAGGTGACCGCCGGCCGCGTAGTGGTCAGCGCCAGCTTCGGTGTCAGCACCAGCTCTGGCGGCTGCAACAGCTACGCCACCCTGTTCCAGCGGGCGGATCTGGCGATGTATGCAGCCAAGCACAGCGGCAAGCATACCTACCGCTTCTACTCCGGCGCACTGGCGCCAGCGGACGGCGAGTAACTAGACAAACTGTCCTGCGACCCAGCCCGAACTCCAGCACCACTGGAAGTTAAAGCCCCCAAGCCAGCCGGTGACATCCACCACCTCACCGATAAAATAGAGTCCGGGCACGTCGCGCGCCGCCATCGTCTTCGACAACAGGGCATCCGTGTCCACCCCACCGAGCGTCACCTCGGCGGTGCGATACCCCTCGGTGCCGTTCGGCTTCAAGGTCCACTGTGTCAGCCGGGTCGCGACCTCGCCCAGCTCGCGGGGCGTGTACTGGCGCAGGGGCTTGCTGCGGAGCAGATCCAGCTCCAGCAGTTTATCCACCAACCGGCGCGGCAGTTCGCGAGCCAGCAGGGTTTTCAGCTCCTGGGCGCCGTTCTCGCGCTGGGCCTGGGTCAGCCAGGCGCAGACATCACGCCCCGGCAACAGATTGATCGCGATGGCCTCGCCCGGCGTCCAGTAGGAGGAGATTTGCAGCACCGCCGGCCCGGACAAGCCACGGTGAGTAAACAACAGGGCTTCGGTAAACGCCTGGCCGCTGGCCGCGGTGAGTGTCACCGGCAGGCTGATACCGGACAAATCGGCCAGGGCCTCTTTCTCGGCGCTGTGCAATGTGAACGGCACCAGGCCGGCATGGGTGGGAACAACCGGCAAGCCAAACTGCTCGGCGACACGGTATCCCAACGGGGTGGCGCCGAGCTTCGGCAATGACAGGCCTCCGGTGGCAATCACCAGCGATTCGCAGGCCAGGGCGCCACGCGAGGTCGTCAGGCTGAACCCTGCCTCGTCACGGCTCACCGTCAGCAACTCGGTCTGCATCTGCAACGTGACACCGGCCCAGTCGCATTCAGTCAGCAGCACCCGGACAATTTCCTTGGCCGACTCGGTGCAGAACAGTTGGCCATGGGCTCGCTCTTCATACTCGACGCCATGGCGTTCGACCAGATCGATGAAATCGCGCTGGGTATAACGCGCCAACGCCGATTTCGTGAAGTGCGGATTCTGGCACAGGTAGGCATGGGGTCCCGCCTGCAAATTAGTGAAATTACAGCGGCCGCCGCCACTGATCAGGATCTTGCGTCCGGGCTTTTTGGCATTATCCAGCACCAGTACGCGGCGCCCGCGGTAACCGGCCTGGGCCGCACACATCAATCCGGCGGCACCGGCACCGATGATGATGACATCCCACCGGGCAATGGCTGATTGTGACACCTTGACTCTCCTGCTGTGATCGGCTGCGGGGCGCCATTGTAGCGGCAGCCGGGCAGCGAATCACCCCGACAGTGGGGCAAAGCCATGCTGGCGCAGCAATTCGGCCCGCAGGCCGTCATAATCCCCCAGCGTGCGGAAATTCTCGGCGGTCAGTGCGGCGCGGCGCGCCAATACCTCATGCTGGACATCCGCCCTGAGCTCCAGCTCATCCAGCCGCCAGCGACCGAGCGCATCGCAACGTGGTGCCCCCGGGCCATAGAGTTGGTCCGCGAACAGGCGTGCCATCTGCTGCAGGCACTCCTCATGCAGCCCCTTCTCTTTCATCACCGCCATCAACAGCATCAGGTAAATTGGCAGAAACGGGATCACCAGGCTGGCCCGCGTCACCAACGCCTTGCACATCACCACCCGGGCATCGCCCTGCAATGGCACCAGCGCATCCCGCAGCTGATCCGCCGTCTGGAGCAGATGACGTTTGGCCGCCCCGAGCGTGCCATCGCGGTACCAGGCATGGGTGAATGCAGGGCCTTCGTAGGAGAACGCCAGTGTGCGAAAACCGGGCGCCAGCAGATCGGCCTGTTGCAGCGCGCTCACCCACGCGTGCCAGGAGTCCCCCCCCATCACCGCTTCGGTGTCAGCCAGCTCTTGCGCCGTCGCCACCTCCACCTGCTGTCGGATCAGCTGTTCGGCGGCGAGATCCAGTCCCCAGCCCTCGAGCGAGTTGTGCAGGCTCTTGATGACGGCGCAGCAGCGCTGCCCATCCTCACGGATGCGCACGCTGCTGGCCAGCGAGTAGACCAGCAGATCGACCTGCCCCCAGTGCGTGCGGATCCAGGCCAGCGTTTGCGCGCGGGTTGCCGGCAAAAACGCGTCAGCAAAGCGGCTCTCGGCCTGCACGCCCTGCTCTCGGGCCAGCTGATCAAACGCCTGCTGCTTGTACCAACCGGCGCTGCCCCCCTGCTCCGCCGACGGAGCCCGCTCAAAGGCGATCCCGTAGGTGGCCGACCCGCCACCAAAAGCCAGCTGCAGACGTGCCGCCAGCCCGAAGCCGGATGAGGCACCGATGATCAACACACGGCGCGGACCAGGAAAACGGCCGCGGCGTCGCACCGCTGCGACCTGGGCGGCCACATAGGCCTGGCACCCCTCGGCAGAGGCATTGCGCACGACACAACCGACAAGTTCAGGTTCCACACTCGACATGGCGACTCCTGATGCTCGACCGACGGCCATACAGCCGTCAATCAATAGCAAAGTGTTGTAAATACCGGCACTTACACATAATGCGACCCTCAGGCTACGAGTTAGGGAGCCGGATGACAATCAATGCACGTGATCCGCCTCGGATAATCACTCAATATTTCGGTTTAACCTGCCGCCTCACAGGCGCACACTAATGTTATTCCCTGGTAGTTCTTCTGGAGGCAAACATCATGTCCCAACCCTGTTATCAACACCTGCTGGTTGCACTGGATTTGGATGGCGACAACACACCGCTACTGAGCCGTGCCGTAGCACTGGCACAAAGCCAGCAGGCCAAACTCTCCGTGATTCATGTCGATGTCGATATGGCCGAGGTATACAGCGAGCTGGTCGATATCGATCTGCAAACCGTCCAGGATCACCACCTCGACGAGACCAGAGGCCGTCTCGATGCCATTCTGGCCAATTACGATTACCCGCTGGAACGCCGGCTGCTGGTGAACGGAGATCTGGGTGAGCGCGTGCAGGATGCCGTCAATCAGTACGGGGTCGACCTGCTGATCTGCGGCCATCACCAGAGCTTCTGGAGTCTGCTGGTCTCTTCGGCGCGACAGCTGATGAACCAGGTGCCGTGCGAGATGCTGGTCATACCGTTAAAAGGCTGACGTGCTCGGTCCGGTCGCGGCGCTCGCGGTTGACTGAGCGTTTTTCTCGCGACAGGCTCTGTTTGTGTCACAAAATCGAATTAGACTTGAACTGTTCCCCCCAACACAAGGAGATGCATTGATGGCCGGCAATGACGATTACGATCCAGATGATGACCTCTGGGAAGATGACGACGAAGAGGAAGGCTACGAGGATAATTGGGATGACGATGAAGGCTCATGGGATGACGATGACCTCATCGATGATGACGACGACTTCGATGACGAAGAAGAATGATGTCACAAGGCCAGCACCCGCTGGCCTTGTTGTTTTCTGCGTCCGGATGTCCAGCTGATGTCGCCGTTATTGGCGTTTTACCGGCACCAGGCACCGGATCACCGCGGCCGCTGGCTGGCAGAGATCTGGCGACAGAACACCGGCTGGCTCGCGCAACAACATGATGTCATGCCGTGGCTATTTCCGTTGCCGGAATCCAGCCAACAGCATCCGATGGCACCGCATCTGGATGAGGACAGTCGCCAGACGTTTGCCCGGGAGCCGGCATTACAGCTGACGCTGCAACACACGTTGTACTTCACGCTTGCGGGGATGGGCATCGAGCCGCTGGCTGGCGAATGGCGGGGGATTGGCACCGCCACTGCGGACTGGCTGCACGACCAGCATCCTCATCAACGACGACTGACGCGGATAGTGCGCTGTCTGTTTGCCTGTGGCGCGCTTGGCGACGCGATAACTCTGCAGGCGTTTTTGCTGCAGCAAGGCCACCACAGGGTGAACCCGAAAACGCTGGAGTATTGGCGACAAGCCGGCAACGGCCTGCCGCCGTGTTGAATCAGCGGCGGCTCTTGTGACGATCCAGCCAGCGTAGCGCGTAGCTGCAGGTGGCCACCATCTGCAGATGCTGTTGCCCACACCAGTCGGCACAGGCGCGCATCAAGGCATCGGCGACACCTTTGCCCCGCAACGAGTCCGGCACCCAGGTGTGGAAGATGTTGACCCACTTCTCCTGCAGCGAATATTCCAGCCGTGCCACGCCATCGGGCAGCGTGATGATGAAGCGATGAAGATCGCGTTGATGTTGTACCTGAACCTGCATAGGACCTCCCGTTACGACTCGAGTCATTCCCTTTCTTCCAGCGTGGCGCGCTGGCGCCGCCGTTGCAAGCGCTCTCATCACAGAACACTGGTCTTACCAGTGACCTTGAAAACGTAATCACAATAAAATCAAGCGTTTTCATAAAAAAAGAGCTTGATCGCCATCACAGATTACCTAGTATCGAAAGTGACGAAGGTCACAAAACACCACGAGGTGAATCATGAAAACACTGTATCAAAACCTGACTGCCCTGCTGAATGCCGACACTGCCGCGACCTATGCCCCGGCCACCCGTCAGTACTTCTTCCGCTACGTTCGCTAATGCGCGGCGTTGCCACCAGACAGCCCTTGAACACGAGGTGAATCATGAAAGCACTCTATCAAAGCCTGACCAGTCTGCTGCACAGTGAACGCAGCCCGAGTTATGCCCCGGCCACCCGCGCCTACCACTTCAGCTACCAACGCTGAGACCGGCCCGGACACGCTGATACGCCACTGACGAGACGAGGTGACACATGAAAGCATTCCTGAACCTGAACGCGCTGTTCGCCGACACCAAGGCCGAGTCCTATGCTCCGGCGACTCGCCAGTACTACTTCCGTTACGGTCGCTGAGCCAGACTAGGCAACGAATGTGACAACCAGACCGCTGCGGCGGTCTTTTTATTTTTCTCCATCCCATCGGCTATAGTGGCGCCATGACCCCTTGCTGGAGCCCTCCATGGATCTGATTGCCGAACTCGGTCGCCTGCGGCTGATCCCCGTCATCACACTGCATGACGCTAACGACGCTGAACGCCTCGGCGCGACGCTGCTGGAAGCCGGTTTGCCTTGTGCCGAAATCACGCTGCGCACCCCCGCCGCCCTGGATGCCATCCGCCGCCTGCGCCAGGCCTGCCCGACCCTGCGTCTGGCCGCCGGCACCGTCCTGACAGGCGCCCAGGCGGATCAAGCCATGGACGCCGGTGCCGACTTTGTCGTCAGCCCGGGGCTAAATCCCAACACGGTTCGTCACTGTCTGCAGGCCGGCATACCGATCATTCCCGGCATCAATAACCCAAGCCAGATTGAACAGGGATTGGAGTTGGGACTGTCGCTGCTGAAGTTCTTCCCTGCCGAGGCCTCGGGTGGTCTACCGATGCTCAAGGCGCTCGCGGCCGTCTACCCGGTCCGTTTTATGCCAACCGGCGGGATCAGCGCCGAAAACCTGGGGCAGTGGCTGGCCCAGCCAGCGGTGCTGGCCTGTGGCGGCTCCTGGCTGGTGACACCGGAATTGCTCGCCGCCGGCGACTGGAGCGGCATCCGGCAGCGCATCGCCACGGCGTTGACCCTCTGTGGCCGCTGAACACTTGCACTGGCGCCACTGACAGGCAGAATAGGGCTCCCGTTATTCCCGGAGCCCATCATGACCTCTGCCGCCGATACCCGCATTCCTGTCAACCTGATCACCGGTTTCCTCGGTAGCGGCAAGACCACACTGCTCAACTACTGGGTGCAGCAACCTGAGCTGGCCGACTGTGCTGTGCTGATCAACGAGTTCGGTAGCGTCGGGCTTGATCACCAGCTGGTAAAGAAGATCGACGAGCAGGTGATGGTGCTCGACTCCGGTTGCATCTGCTGTTCGGTGCAAGGCTCGCTGGCCAGCGCCCTGCAGGAGCTGTTCATGAAGGCGCTGCGCCGCGAGATCAAGCCGTTTCATCGGCTGCTGATTGAAACCACAGGCTTGGCCGATCCAGCCCCCGTACTGTTTACGCTGCGTCAGGATGACTTCATCGCCCAACGTTACCGTTTTGACGGCACCCTGACGGTGGTCGATGCCGAACATATCAGCGAACAGCTGGCCCGCCAGTATGAGGCGGTAAAACAGGTAGCTCTGGCCGACCAATTGCTGATCAGCAAACAGGACCGGGTCGATGCCGACACGCTGGCAGCGATCCAGGTGCGTCTCGGCCAGCTCAACCCCGCCGCTGCGCAGCATTTGGTCAGTCATGGTCAGCTCGATCCGGCCGTACTGCGGCAGATGGGCCCCTATGATCAGGAGCGCAGCAAAAACGTGCGCCAACTGCTGGCCTGGCTGCGCAGCGAGGCGCCGCAACTGGGGCTGGCGACACCGTTGCGCCCCGTCGCCACCGGCAGCTCGCCGATTGGCGCCCAGAGTGGCCCGGTCTCGGCCCACAGCGACATCGTCAGCTTCAGCTTGCGCATCGGCCAGCCCATCGCCGCCGCACGTCTGCTGGCGGCCGTCGAGGCGATTCAGGCCCATTTCGGCGACTCGCTGCTGCGCCTGAAAGGCATTCTGCAGCTCGTCGGCGAAAGCCAGCCGCTGGTGATTCACGGTGTCCACGGCCAGCTCTATCCACTGACCACCCTCGGCGACTGGCCGGAAGGCAAGGCGGAGACCCGCTTGGTGTTCATCGTGCGTGCAGCCGTGCGCGAGCCACTCGAAGCACTGTTTCGTGACGTGTTGGCCGCGCCGGAGCCCTCCCTCGAGGAGCGGCTGTACGCCATGTTTAACCCCAATGAGCAGGGGACCGACCAGTAATTTGTTTCCAGCGACGGCGGCGTCACGTAATCTGACTCCCCGTCACCAGCCAGCCGGCTGCCTTGGCGGCCGGCTGGCGGTGAGTGTTTTTCACCCACAGCCGAGGAAACAGCATGATTCGCAAGAACCCGTCCGGCCATTTACCGGTCATTGATGAATCCGCCTATATCGACAAGACCGCCATCATCTGTGGCAAGGTGATCATCAAGGAGAATGTCTTTGTCGGTCCCTACGTCGTGATCCGCGCCGACGAGGTCGACGAAAATGGCGACATGGAACCGATCATCATTGGCGCCAACTCCAACATCCAGGATGGCGTCGTCATCCACTCCAAATCCGGAGCCCAGGTGGTGATCGGTGAATTCAGCTCCATCGCCCACCGCTCCATCGTGCACGGTCCGTGCGAAGTCGGTGATCGCGTGTTCCTCGGTTTCAACAGCGTGTTGTTCAATTGCCGCATCGGCGAGGGGTGCGTCGTCCGCCACAACGCCGTCGTCGATGGCTGCGATCTGCCGCCCGGCTTCTATGTGCCGTCCACAACCCGTATCGGTCCGAAGACCGATCTGAGCCAGATCCCGCGCGTCACCGCCGATGCCACCGAATTCTCCGAAGATGTGGCGCACACCAACATCGATCTGGTGCGCGGCTACAAGGCCCTGTCCAACGAGTTCTAACTCGCGGCGAGCCAACATGACATATCCCCGCCAAGGCGGGGATATGTGTCGAAATCCAGCTAAGGTGCCGCCTGAAGGGCGGCCAATGGACGTTCACTAGCGCAGGCAGTAAATCGCCATGCCATCGTCCCGCTCGGCGGCACAATCCACCACACGTTGCAGAGTCGGCTCACTGTGATATTCGGCCGTGCAGTTATCGAGGCCCACCTGCAGCAGCGATTCCAGTTTACTCATTGCTGCCATACCCTGTTCGTAGCGCGCCTTATCGTTTTTTCCTGACTCGTAGGCATCCCTGCCAATCTGACGAAACTGCTCCAGGCTGTCACGCAGGTTGGATTTGGCAGCGCTGCATAAACTGGCCGCCGATTCGCTCCCCTCGCTCTTGGATGCCCGATCCTGAGCATCGTCTGCATCGTTGTCATAGGAATCATCCGATACTTCACGCTGGGTAACCGCCGGCGTATTAATCACCGGTTTAATCTCTTGCAACTTCGGCACCGCTGGGGGTGTAGAACTGTAGTTGGTCACACCTTTACTATCGATCCAGCGATAAATTGCTGCCTCGCTGGCCTGTGCCGACATCAGCACGACTGCCAGCGTTATCATCCGCTTTACCATGTGCACATCCATCCTTGGAGTGGCTTCAAATATGTCCCGTCGGCGGCAGAGTCGCACACTTAACATTTGCTTACAATCGCGGCAATGGATGACACCGCTTTCGGATTCACTGGTTAAACCAGCTTCAACTGGGTGAAAAAAAGCAAAAAAACAGGGGCCAAAGGCCCCCGTTATGCATCGCGTCTGCCTGGGTTACTCGACTGAGCTCAGCCCAGCGCCGCCAACGCTGCCGCGTAATCCGGCTCCTGAGCCACTTCCGGCACCAGTTCGCTGTGGAGCACCTGATCCTGTTCATCCAGCACTATGACGGCACGGGCCGTCAACCCCACCAGCGGGCCTGAGCTGAACGCCACACCATAATCCTGCAGGAAGGCGGCACCGCGCATCGTCGACAGCGTCACGACCTTGTCCAGCCCCTCGGCACCACAAAAGCGCGCCTGAGCGAATGGCAGATCGGCCGAAATGCACAACACCACGGTATTGGTCAGGGCGCTGGCCTCGGCATTGAACTTGCGCACCGAGGTGGCACAGACGCCGGTATCGATGCTCGGGAAGATGTTCAGAATCTTGCGCTGACCGGCAAAACTGGCCAGCGTCACATCGGACAGATCCTTGGCAACCAGTGAGAACGGCTTGGCCTGACTGCCCTTGACCGGGAAGTCGCCAGCAACAGAAACCGGGTTGCCTTGCAGGGTAACGGTATGACTCATGATCACTCCTTAACGAGGGCGGTGCGAGATGCACGACGGAGCTGAGTATAGGCCCTCTGCCGAACGACAAACACCGAGCAACCGCAGGGGTATCAATGGGGCGACAACCACCAATGGGTATCCGGCACCGGGGTGCCCGGTGGCAAACCGGGGTTGTTCAGCCGGAACAGGCGCCGCTTGTCGAGTTGAACCTGACGCAACAAGCTGCCGTGATATTGCAGAAACAGCGCCTTGAGCGAACCGTCGGTCAAGGCCCGTTGCAAGCCACGCTGCAGACGTTCGGCCAGCGCCGTGTTGTCGCGGGCGACAAAAAAATAAACCGGCCAGGGGTAATAGAGCGCCAGCGTCGGCTCCACCGTCAGCGTCGGAAAGCGCGCCTGCTGCTCCTTCAGCTCCAGCCAAGCTTCATTCAGCCCCCGTGGAAAAGCATCAAAGCGGCCACGGACCAGCATGCCAAATAGCGACTCATAATGCGGGGCCGATACCACATCAAAACCGTTCGCCTGTAGCAGCGGTAGATCGGCCCACTGGCTGCCGAAGCCCAACGAGAAATGGCGCAACTCCGCCAGCGTGGTCACGCGGGCAAAAGCGGGCAGTTGATGCTGATCGATCAGCAACACCCGATAGCCAAGCAGTCCCGCCAGAATGTCAAAACGTACGGCACGCAGCGCCCGCTCACGTTCCATCGTGGTTGGAAGCGTGGCGACATCGACACGCCCCTCCTGCAACAGTGCCAGGCCGCGATCCTGGGTCACACCGGCAAACACCGGCTGCGGCGCACAGGGCCCCTCATCAGCGGTCTTCTCCAGCAACAGCTGCAGAACCGCGGTACGATAGGCATAACGCGCCTCGGTCTGGAAGTAGCGCACCACACAGGCCTCCACCACGCCCGGCAGGCAGAGCCACAGCAACCCCACAGCCCCCCATCTCATCTTCATGCCTCTTGTCCCGGTCGTCGGCCCGTTATAAGCATAGCGGCCAGTTTACGCGATAACTGGAGCCATTTGTTTCCATTTCAAGCATTTAGGGCTAAATGCCATGGCGCATCGCATCAGCCTAGCCACACAACTTGACAGTTCAACGTCAAAAAGGCGCAATCAGGATGTCTGTTCTTGTCGCCGAGGTGCCGATGAACGCCCTGCCTGCCACCCTGACCGCCTGCTGGCAACGCCTGCACGCGGACAACCAGCAACGCCCGTTGACGCTGCTGCAAATCGACCGTGAGCAACTGTGGTGTCTGTATGCCGATGGGGGCAGCAAACGTCAGCACGCCCTGGCCATCGGCTATCGCCAATTGGGCCATGGCCCGCTGCGGCAGACCCCACCCAGCCCGTTCGAGCTGGAGCGGGCCATCGCCGTGGTCGAAGACCAGATCATGCCGCTGGCCCGCTGGATCGCACCGGGTACGCTGCATGTTCTTTGCGAACCCCTCGCCCTGCTGCGCCCCAGCATCGGCGAGCGCAAGCTGAGCCGCGATCAGATTGAACACCACTTTCAGCGGCTCGCCGCCTACAGCGAGGGCGATCCACTGGCCAATGGCTGGCCACTACCGGACAACGACGGTGCCGCGGCGCTGCTGATCCTGCGCGAATGGCTGCATCATCTCGATTGTCTCGAGGTGTGGCTGGAGTAACCCCCGCCTGGTCGCCGCCGCCCCCCGCTGTCGAATCCCCACACGGCCCTGTCTACGCCGCGATAACCCGATCCCGTCCCGCTTGTCACCTTTTGGTCACGTCGCCGTCACTCCGGTGCAATGCAGCCTGGGTACTGTGCCCTGCGAACCCCGTGCACACGCGTGCGCATCACAAAGGAAAGGACGACATGCTCAAGAAGACACTCCTCTCGCTGGCCCTGATCGGAATGACCTGTGCCAGCCACGCTGGCGAACTGGTCGTCGCCGGTCGTGACAGCAGCTACGGCAAGGCGCTGCAGTTTGTCGCCGATGCTTACCAACAACAGAACGGCACCAAGATCACGCTGATCCAGCAGCCGGGTAAGGGTTTATATGACAGCCTGGCCCTGTCGATGCGGGCCGGCAACGGTCACTATGATGTGGTCATGCTGGACGACACCTGGGCACCGGAATTCATGCGCAAAGGCTGGTTGGCACCGCTGCCGACCTCTTTGGCCAGTACCCCGTTTATCCCGACGCTGAGTGCATTGGGGCAGCAAGGGGGCAAAGATTATGCTCTGCCGATGGTCGGTAACGTGGCACTGTTTGCGTGGAACAAGCGACTCTTTGAGCAGCACCAGTTGACCGCACCAACCACCTGGCAGGGTGTAAAGGCAGCGGCAGAACAGATACAGCGCGACCAGCAACTCAGCGGTGTGGTGTTCCGTGGCGTCAAAGGTAACCCGGTCGTCACCGGATTCTTGCCGCTGCTGTGGGGCTACGGCGCCGACATTCTGGACACCCACGGCAAGGCCGCCCTCGATACCACGCAAGCCCGTCAGGCGCTGGAGATGTTCCTGTCGTTGAAGGCCAATGCGCCGAAGGGCGTCAATGTCTACAACGCCGACGAGGTGCGCAACGCGATGCAAAGCGGGTCCGCCGCCATGGCGCTGGAAGTCTGGCCAGCCTGGATACCGGATCTGGACAATCCGGCGGTCTCCCGCGTCGTGAACCAGATGGAGATCTCGACCCCTCCCAGCGAGACCGGCAAGACAGCACCTATGCTCGGCATTTGGCAACTGGCGATCCCTGCTACCAGCAAAAACAAGGCCGAGGCTGAAAGCTTCCTGCGCTTCGCCAGCAGCGAAGCGATGCAAAAAGCACTGGCGGTGAAATTTGGTATTCCGCCGACCCGTGCCGCCCTGTACCAGGATGCAGAACTGGTAGCCAAGTACCGTTGGTATCCCGCCCAGCTGACCGCACTGGAACACGGCAAGGCCCGCCCGCGCATCCAGAACTGGGCCGAAGTGGAGAGCATCTTGGGCGACTACCTGCAGCTGGCACTCAGCGGCCAGATGTCAGCCGAGCAGGCACTGCAACAGGCACAACAGCGCATCAACCGCGCGGTCAAGAAAGCGTAATTTACCGTTTGCGGGTGGGCCAGGCCCACCCGCCCGTTACCGGACAACCCCCATGCTGTTTGAACAACGCACCGTCCTGCTCTGGCTCATGCTGCCCAGCCTGCTGGTGCTGGCGCTACTGACCGGCTATCCCCTGGTGTCGGTACTGCTGTCCGCCGTGACCGAGAGCAACAGCCAGGACGCCAGCATCACGTTTGTTGGGCTGGCTCACTTTCGTGCCCTGCTGGATGACTTCTTCTTCGTCACTGCGGTACGCAACACCCTGGTCTTCACCTTGGTCGCCGCCAGCAGCCAGGTGCTGCTCGGTCTGGCGCTGGCGCTGCTGTTTCATCGCCCGTTTACCGGTCGACGCTGGCTGATCCCGCTGCTCATCTACCCGATGATGCTCTCCACCCTGGTCTGTTCTGCCATCTGGCGCGCCTGGTATCACTACGACGTTGGCGTGATCAACCGGGTGCTGATGGCCTGTGGTCTGCCGGCCCAGGAGTGGCTGTCGGATCCCTCTCGCGCCCTCTATGCCATCGCGCTGGTGGATACCTGGCAATGGACCCCGATGGCGTTTCTGATCCTGCTGGCCGGGCTGCAGGCCATCCCCCGCGAGGTGCAGGAGGCGGCCATGGTCGACGGCGCCCGCGGCTGGCAACGCTTCTGCTACATCACGCTGCCGCTGCTGGCCAGACCGCTGCTGCTGGTGGTGCTGCTGCGTTCCATCGACACCTTCAAACTGTTCGACAAAGCCTATGTCATGACCGGAGGCGGCCCCGGCAATGCCACCGAAACCTTGTCGATGCTGGTCTACAAATATGGCTTCCAGTTCTTCGATCAGGGGCTGGCCAGCGCCGCCGCACTGCTGATGCTGCTGATCTCCATCACCATGACGCTGATCTATGCCCACTATCTGGCCAGAGGGAAAAAACGATGACCCGCCTCCTGCATGCGTTCGCCGTCGGCCTGGCCAGTCTGCTGTTCGCCCTGCCACTACTGTGGATGATCTACACCGCCTGCCACAGCAGTGACGGCCTGAGCCTGGCCGCCTTTACGGCCTTGTCGCAGGATGACTTTTTGCCACTGCTGCTCAACACCCTGCTGATTGCCCTCGGCGCCGCGCTGTTATCGCTCGGCATGGCGTTTCCCGCCGCCTATGGCCTGGTGCGTTACCGCTTTCCGGCCGGGCTGGACAAGCTGTTCCTGCTGCTGGTGCTGATGATCAAGATGATGCCGCCCATCGTCATCGCGATGCCGCTGTACGACATGATGAATCAGAGTCACCTGCTCAACAGCCGCCCCGGCCTCATCCTCAGCTACCAGATTTACACGCTGCCCTTCGCGTTATGGATGCTGCTCGGTTTCCTGCGCGACGTGCCGGTAGAGATCGATGAAGCCAGCGCCCTGGATGGCGCCAATCTGCTGCGTCGGCTCTGGTACCTGATACTGCCGCTGTGTGCCCCCGGCCTGGTGGCCACGCTGATCTTCACCACCCTGCTGGGCTGGAACGAATTTCTGTTCTCGCTGCTGTTTATCCACACGCCGGATCGCTTCACGTTGCCGCTTTACATCGCGCGCGGCATGACCGAAGACGGCACTGTCTGGCACACCTTGATGGCCTCGGGCCTGATTGCCTCGCTGCCAATGCTGCTGTTGGCCGGTTACCTGCAAAAGTACCTGCTGCGTGGCTTCTCGATGGGACTCAAATAATTGGAAACCTTACAACTGCTCAACCTTGGCAAGACCTACCGCCAGCACACCGTCATCCCCGAACTCGATCTGACCATCCACCAGGGAGAGTTTGTGGTGTTCGTCGGCCCCTCCGGCTGCGGCAAGTCGACACTGCTGCGCATGATCGCCGGGCTCGAGTCCGTCAGCCACGGCGAGATCCGCCTCGATGGCCGGCTGCTGAACCGGGTGCATCCCTCACAACGGCAGATGGCCATGGTGTTCCAGTCCTACGCCCTCTACCCACACCTGAATGTGGCCCGCAACATCACGTTTCCGCTGAAGATGGCCGGTATGAACAAGGCGCAGCAGGCACGCAAGCTGGCCGAGGTGGCGCGCACGCTGCAACTGGAACCTTTGCTGGAGCGTCTGCCGGCCGAGCTCTCCGGCGGTCAGCGTCAGCGGGTGGCCATAGGTCGCGCCATCGTCCGCGATCCGGCGCTGTTTCTGTTTGACGAACCCCTCTCCAATCTGGATGCCAAATTGCGCAACGAAATGCGCCTGAACCTGAAACAGCTCCACCAGCAGCTGCATACCACCATCATCTATGTCACCCATGACCAGGTGGAAGCCATGACGCTGGCGGATCGTATCGTGGTGCTCAATCAGGGGCGCATTGAGCAGGTCGGGACACCGCAGAGCCTATATGACACACCGGCCAATCGCTTCGTCGCCGGCTTCATCGGCACCCCGGGCATGAACTTTCTCGACGGCCAGTGGCGCGACGGGCAATTTCACCTGGCGCAGGGTCTCGCGCTCTCCGGACTGCCCGCCGGAACCGCTACGCTGGGAGTCCGCCCCAACCAGATCAGGATCGATGCCCAGCAGCGCGATCTGGAGCTGCCCATCGATCTGGTGGAGCCACTGGGCCATAGCTGGCTCTGTTATGGCCAGATCGGGGCCACCCGTATCGCCGTCGAAAGCCCCAGACCCGTCAACCGCGGCGACCACCTGCCGCTGGCCCTGGCCCACTCGGTCTGCCACTGCTTCGCGGCCGATGGCCAGCGCCTGACCACGCGGGGAGCCGGGCATGCAGCTTGAGCTCATCGGCAGCGGCGACGCCTATGACGGCACCCGCACCAACGCCGCCTTGCTGGTCAGCGCGGCTCACTTCAGCCTGCTGATCGATTGCGGTCCCACCGTGCCGGCCGCGCTGTTTAGACGCGGCGGCTCGCCAGAGGAGCTGGATGCCGTTTATCTGACCCACAACCACCCGGATCACGTTCTGGGGCTGACCACACTGCTGAACTGGATGGCCAGCCAGGGCCGGAGCAAGCCGCTGCAACTCATCTGCCAGCCGGAACAACAGCCACGGCTACAACAACTGGTGGCCCATGCCCACTGGCCTGAGCCGGCCCTGCCTTTTGCGCTGCGCTGGATCCACGCCGGTGACGCCTTATCGCTGGGCCCCTGGCAGTGGGCGTTCTACCCCACGCGTCACGCCGTGCCCAATCACAGCCTGCTGCTGATCGGAGCCGGAGGCCGGCTGTTCTATTCCGGGGACGGCGCCCTGTCGGCCGAGGGGGCCGCGGCTGCGGCCAGCGCCGATCTGCTGTTCCTCGAGTGTGAATACCTGGCACCGCACCCCAGCCATGGCAGCTGGCGCGCCTGCCAGCAGCTGGCGCGCCAGCCCGGCAGCCTGGCGGTGCTCTACCATCTGGATCCGGCGTGCCGCATGGCACTCGCCCACGAACTGGCGACCGCCACACAGCAAGACGCGGTTTGCTGGCAACTGGCCGAGGATGGCCTGCGCTGGCAGCTGCCGTTGTCGACAGGCGGTGCAAACTGATGGCCAGAATGACTGCCGCCATGCTGGCGGACCGACTCGGCGTCTCGCGCTCTGCCGTCTCCCGCGCCTTCACGCCCGGCACCCGGCTGGCCCCGGCCAAACGGGCCATGATCCTCGAGGCCGCCCGAGAGCTGGGTTATCACCCCAACGTCTTCGCCAGCGCGCTGAGCACCCCGGACAGCCGCTCACGTTCCCATCTGGTCGCCATCCTGATGGGCGACTTTGCCAGCCCGTTTCAGAGCTGGCTGTTCGCCGCGCTGACCCGGGAGCTGCAAGCCCACGGCAAACTCCCGGTACTGCTGAATGTCGATGAAGTGGAGGCGCTGGATCAGGCCATCCTGCGCCTCGGCAGTTATCAGGTGGATGGGGTACTGGCGGTAGTCGGCTCGCTGCCGCCCAGCTGCGTGAGCCAGTGCCTGACGCTGGCGCTACCCCTGGTGTTGCTGGGGCGCTCCGATCCGGCCGGACGGGTACCTTCGATTCAGACCGACAACCATCTGGCCGGCCGCCTGGCCGCCGACTATCTGCTGCGCCGGGGCGTCCACAGGCCCGGTTTTCTCGCCGGACGGGAAGATGGCGAAGCCTCGCGCGCTCGTGCTGCCGGCTTTGCCGAAGGGCTGGCGCTGGCCGGGCGAGCCCCCCCGCAATGGCTGTGTGCCGGACGCTACAGCCATGATGCCGGCCTGGCGTTCTGCCGGCAGCATGGCGACACCCTCGCCAGCCTGGATGGCCTGTTCTGCGCATCGGATGCACTGGCGATGGGGATACTCGATGGTGCCCGCCAGCAACCGGCGCTGCAGGCCCTGACGTTGGTCGGTTGTGATGATGTGCCCCAGGCCGCCTGGCCCGCCTACCGGTTGACGACGATCGCCCAGCCTGTCAGTCAGTTGGCGCAACAGGCGGTGCACCAGCTGCTACAGCATGTCGAGGGCATGCCCCTTGCCACCAGCCACGTCACCTATCTGCCCCCCACGCTGATCTGCCGGAGTTGACGCCGTTACCCAGGCAAATGAAAGCCTTTTCAGGACGGAGCCCTTACGTTAATATCCGCAGCCAAAACCGGCGACCACCCCGCCGAATCCGGTGCCGGTCGGCCGCCAGTATGCAGCGCGCCGGCAGCGCTTCTCCCATTCCGCCCCGCTGTAGCATCCTGCCGGATGACAGCATCTGGCTTGAGGACGCTAGCCATGCCACTGTTTGTCTCCGCACTCTGCCTGTGGTGCACCCTAAGCCTGGTCTCGCCGGACGCCATGGCCGCCGACACCAGTCCGCAGCGCATCAAGGTCACCCCCCGTCAGCACACACTGACCTCGCACCTCAACGGCCAGCGCTACGTGCTCTCCGTCAGCCTGCCACCGGACTATGAACGGGATATCGGGCACGCTTATCCGGTGCTCTATGTGCTGGATGGTCAGGCGCAATTTACCCGCGTCGTCGGCCGTTATCTGAACCTCTACTATCAGGGGCGGATGCCGGCGCTGATTCTGGTCGGCATCCGCTGGCAAGCCGATGCCGACAGCGAGGCGTGGCTGGCCGACGGTGAACAGCCAGATTTCAGCGCCCAGCGCGCGCGCGACTTCTCGCCCTTCCCGACGCCGGGTCAGGCTGACAGCGGACGCGCCGCGCTGTTCCTCAATGTGCTGCGCACCGAAATCCTGCCAGCCATCGAGATCCAGTACCGCACCGCGAGCGGGCAGCGCACCCTGTACGGCCACGATCAGGGCGGTCTGTTCGGCTATTACGCGCTATTCCAGTCCGCCGGCCTGTTCAACCAATACCTGCTGACCGCCCCCGCACTGGTCAACGCCACGCTGGCACTGACGCTGGAGGGGCAATACGCCGGCCAGAGCGCGGATCTACCGGCCCGGCTGTTCATCGCCACCCCGGACAGCGAGCAGGCGCTGCGCCAGCAGATCACCGACAAGCTGGCCAGCCGTCACTATCCGCATCTGACGCTACAGGGCGAGAGTGCCGAGGGCGACGCCGCACTGGACCACGGCCTCGGCTACCTGTTCACGCCGGAGAGCCTCGACGGCCAGCGCCAGGCCAGCAAGCTGCGCTGAGCGTGGCGCCGCTGGAGTATGCCGCCCAGCATGAGCACCACACCGAGTTGGCGATCGAACAGACGCTGCTGCTGGTCTACCGCTATCCGGTGTTTTTCTATGTCAGCCGCAACAGCCCGCAGCTGGCAAAACGGCTACACGCCGGGTTGGAACAGATGCAGGCCGATGGCAGTTTCGACCGTTTTTTCTTCGACTACTACCGCCCGGTCCTGAAACAGGCCAAACTGCCCGGGCGGCGCGTCTTCTATCTCGACAACCCCTTCCTGCCAGCCGACACGCCGCTGCAACGGCGCGAACTCTGGCTGGATCCGCTGCAGCCGTTACCACCCCAACCCTAATGGTGCCCAGCACACCGCAGGAGAACAGCATGGCCCCCACACCCTGGCTTGCCGACCACGAGCATTACGACACCGAGTTTCGCGACATCAAGGCAGTTGGCCAGGTGCTCGAGCGGGCGCGGTTCGAGGCGTGCCACTTCATCGACTGCGATCTGACCGAGGCGCGGTGGCGCCATGGCCTGTTGCGGCAGTGTCGTTTCGAGCGCTGCAACCTCAGCCTGTGGCAACTGCCGTACACCGAACTGGCTGGCGTCGCATTTTATGACTGCAAGCTGCTGGGGGTCGACTGGACTCGCGCGGCCAGCCCGTTGCTGACACCGGCACCGCGGCTGCAGTTTGAGCGCTGCCGGCTGGATGATGGCAGCTTCTTCGGTCTGTCACTCGAGGCGCTGGTGCTGCGCGACTGCCAGGCGCACGAGGTGGATTTTCGCGAAGCGGATCTGCGCCGCGCCGACTTTCGGGGCAGCGATCTGGCTGGCAGTCTGTTCGGTCAGACCCGGCTGGAGGACGCCGATTTCAGCGATGCCCGCGACTACGATCTGGATGTGCTGCATAACCGGCTGCAGGGCGCCCGCTTCAGCCGTGGCGAGGCGCAGCGTCTGCTGCTCGCCCTCGGCATTGAACTGGTGGATTGAACGCTCACTCCAACCGGGGCCCCGCCTGACGCTGCGGCGGCCGGCCGGTTGTGATGCTCGCAACGGGATCGGTTTTCCCGACTCGACAGCACCGGCGCTGCGCGGCAAAATCGGGGCCAAATTCAGACCCGTGTGAGACAAAATGCGTTATCAGGGCCCGCTTTATCAATGGAATGACGAGAAGGGATACGGCTTTGTCGAGCCCAACGGCGGCGGCACGCGTGCCTTCGTGCATATCAAGGAGTTTGCCGACCAGACGCGGCGCCCGGCATTGGGCGATCTGCTGATCTACCGCCTGGGACAGGACGAACAGGGGCGCCCGGTGGCGCGCGAGATCTGCTTCGTCGGCGGCGAAACCCCGGCCCACTTCGAACGCGTCGAACAGTTTCGCCGCAACAGCAACCAGTTCACGCTGCTTTTCTGCCTGCTGCTGGCCATCCTGACGTTCATGGGCGAACTGCCGATCCCGGTGCTGCTGCTGTATACCGGCATGAGCCTGGCCACCTACCTCTGCTACCTGGTCGACAAGGCGCGAGCGATGCAAAACGGCTGGCGCATCGCCGAGAGCACCCTGCTGCTGCTGGGTCTGGCGTGTGGCTGGCCCGGCGCGCTGTTTGCCCAGCGCCAGCTCAACCACAAGACCCGCAAGCGCGCCTTTCAGCGGTCATTCTGGGCCACAGTGCTGGCCAACTGTGCGCTGCTCGGCGCCCTGATGTACTACCTCTCCGGCCACCGCGGCTGGCCGTTCTAAGCAGCGGGCCCGCCTGACGGGCCCCCTAGCACGACCAGCTCCAGCCCAGCTGGAATTGCCACCGCCACGGCAGGTAGCCGTAGGTGCTGTCGCTGCCGCCACTGCTGTGCTGTACCTCCAGCCAACTGCGCCACGCCGCATTCAGCAGCCAGCTGTGACGCAGCTGGGTGATGGCGCTGCCATCCTGCGCCACCATCGCCGCCAGCAGCCACTCGCGCTGGTCGCTCTGGCGGTCATATTCCAGATACAGGCTCTGGTGCAGCGTCACATGGTAGTTATCCAGCCACGCCCAGCGCGGCAGCGGTGGCGCCTCCTCCCCGAACTCACTGTGCCACAGCTGGCGGTAGGTGTAGCGGTTGCGGTTGTAGCTGTACTCCAGCACCAGCTTGTCCTGTTCATCCTCGCGCACCGTGCCGAGCAGCAGATCCAGCTTGTCTTCGCCGCGGCCACTGCCCGCCAGTGAGCCGTGCCACGACCAGAGCCCCTGCCCCGGGTGCAACAGCGTGACGGCGTTCTCCATCTCCTCCGGCGAACGCTCGGTCACCACGCCATGTATCAGCCACTCCGCGGTCTGGTAGGTCAGCACGGCGCCCGCGCGGCGCGAGCCATCATCCGGCGACTTCTGCAGCAACAGGTTGCCGCTCCAGGCCTCCCCCCACCAGTGGGTCAGTGCCAGCATCGGCGTGCCGACATCGGGCAGGAAATCATCAAACGGGTTGGCGGCGGCCTGAAAAAAGCCGGCCGGATGGCTGCCATACGAGGGATCGATATCCAGCGTGAACTTGCCGACCTGCAACTGGGAGCGCTCCCCCAGCGGCGTACGCCAGTACAGGGTCCCCAGCTCCAGGCTCTGGCTGGTCTGCACCGGCTCATCCCACTCGCGCACCAGATCGGCGTAGCCGCTGATCCCCCACTGCGCCTCACTGTGTTCACCGGCCAGCAGGGTTTCACCACTGCGCGCCTGGGGCGGCAGAGCGGATTCAGGCTGCAGCGCATCCTGCAGCCGGTTGCGCCAGCTCAGCGCCGAGTACGCCTCCTCCGGGGCTTCCGGATCGGGCCGCAGCGGCAGCGCAGCCCACGCCAGCGCGCCGTGACCCAGCAGCCACACCAGCAGCACGCTGCCGGCGCCATGTCGTTGCCTCATGGTTGCTGGCGCCTCACCCGCCGTGACCACCCGATGCCTGACCACAGCCTAGCGCCAACCGTGGGGGCCAGTCAGCCCCCTGTCGTCACCCGGCGCAGAAAAAAACCGCGCCGCCGCAACCGGGCAGCAGCGGCGTGCTTCTGCTACCATGGCGCACCGCCCGCCGCGCCGGGCCTGATTCCGTTTCCAGCCCCAAGGTGTCCACCATGTCTTTTGCCGAATTTGCCCTCGACCCGCGCCTGCTCAGCAACCTGCAACAGCTCGGTTACACGCAGCCGACCCCGATCCAGCAGCAAGCGATCGCACCGATTTTGGCCGGTCGAGATCTGCTGGCAGGCGCCCAGACCGGCACCGGCAAGACCGCCGCGTTCGTGCTGCCGATCCTGCAACGGCTGCTGACCACAGCGGCCGCCGCGACCACGCCGGTGCGCGCCCTGGTGCTGGTGCCGACCCGCGAGCTGGCGCTGCAGGTGCACCAGAGTGTCGAGCGCTATGGTGCCGGCACCGGGCTGCGCGCCGCACTGGTCTATGGTGGCGTCAGCATCGCCGCCCAGGCCGAGGTGCTGCAAGCCGGTGTCGAGCTGGTGATCGCCACGCCGGGCCGGCTGCTGGACCACCTGCGTCAGGGGGTGGTGTCGCTCTCGGGTGTTGAGGTGCTGGTGCTGGATGAGGCCGATCGCATGCTGGACATGGGCTTTGCCGACGAGATCAACGCGCTGCTGGCGCAACTGCCGGTTGCGCGCCAGACGCTGCTGTTCTCCGCCACCTTCAACGACGGCGTCTACCAGCTGGCAAAGAGCCGGCTGCGCGATCCGCTGCGCATCGAGGTGGCGCCGCGCAACAGCGCCGCCGGCGAGATCGAGCAGCGCGTCTACGTGGTCGACAGCGAACGCAAGGCCGAGCTGGTCAGCCACCTGATCCAGGTCAGCGGCTATCGCCCGGTGCTGATCTTCAGCCGCACCCGTCAGGGCTGCGACCAGCTGGCCAAGGCGCTGGCGGCACGGCAGATCGGCGCCCGCGCCCTGCATGGCGATCTGTCGCAGAGCGCGCGCGAACAGGTGTTGCAGGATTTCCGCGACGGCAGCCTGCAGGCGCTGGTCGCCACCGATGTCGCCGCCCGTGGCCTGGACATTCCCGAGCTGGACTATGTGCTCAATCTCGAGCTGCCGTTCCAGCCGGAAGATTATGTGCACCGCATCGGCCGCACCGGTCGTGCCGGACGCAACGGTCTGGCGATCACCCTGTTCAGCGTCGACGACAGCCTGCTGCTGGAGGAGCTGGAGTCGCTGCTCGATCGGCGCCTGCCGCAGCAGTGGTTCCCCGGCTTCGAACCGGATCTGACGCGCAGCGCCCCCGCCCCGCGCCGCCACGGCAAGGCCGCCGAAAAACAGCGCGCCAAGAAGCGGGCGTTCGGCGGCAAGGGCAAGCGGTAAGGAGGGCCGATAGCGGCGCGATTTTCCGCGGTAAACGTTGGGCTTCGCCAGCTCAGCCCAACCTACAGGTCGGCATGACCAGCAATAACAGGTACACGACATCCAATATCCATCGTAGGTTGGGCTGAATGTAATGAAGCCCAACGTTTACCGCGAGTAGGATGTCACCCATGCGCTACCGCAGAGCCAATGCCCAAGGGGCAACTTGGTTTATCACCGTTAACCTGGCTGATCGCGGACATGATTTGCTGATCCGCCATGTCGATTTGCTGCGTGATGCGACACGCGAGGTCAAAAATCGTCACCCATTCGAGATTGTCGCCATGGTGGTGCTCCCTGAGCATCTGCATGCGATTTGGACGCTGCCCGCCGACGATGCGGATTACCCCATGCGCTGGTCGTTGATTAAAGCCGGCTTTTCCCGCAGCCTGCCGAAAAGCGAAGCCATCCGGCAGAGTCGTCTCCACAAGCGTGAACGCGGAATCTGGCAGCGCCGCTATTGGGAGCACCAGATTCAGGATGATGCCGACTTGCAAGCACATGTGGACTACATCCATTACAACCCAGTCAAACATGGCCACGCCCACTTGCCCGTCGAATGGCCACACTCGTCGATTCACCAATTTATCGAACGGGGTTGGATGGCTGCGGATTGGAGTGCCGCAGACGCTATCCTGCTGGGGCACGAGTAGTTGCGCGGTAAACGTTGGGCTTCGCCAGCTCAGCCCAACCTACGGGCTGAGCATGTTGTTCATTTTTGCCCGTTTTGTTAACCATATCCTACATGGGCATTCCCAAGCATCCAAACAGCGTTTAGAGTGGTTAGTCGAATAAGTTTGAATTGTCCTAACCTGCAGCCTTGAATCCGAGCACGATGCGGATCTCGCACATAACTACAAGGAGACGAGAATGAAAGCTAAGTCTATTTGCTTTTTTAATAATAAAGGTGGTGTTGGCAAAACGACCCTCGTCGCCAATCTAGCAGCTGAGCTAGCCATAAATCATAAAAAGAAAATTTTACTTATAGACGCCGACCCCCAGTGCAATTTAACTCAATACATGTTGCAGGATGATGAATACATTCAAGAGTATCAAAAAGATGACCCAATGACTGTATATTCTGTAATTCATCCACTTTCAATTGGCAAAGGCTACAAGGAAGATCTCCCGATAAGAAGATCTATTAATTTTCATTGTGATGTCATCATTGGAGATCCTCGACTAGCAATGAAAGAGGACTTATTATCTCAAGACTGGCGAGATGCCCGTGCTGGAGGGACGCGCGGATTAAGAACTACATTGGTGTTTTTAGATTTATTAAAAAAAGCAGAAGATTATGATTATGTTTTTTTTGACATGGGGCCGTCTCTGGGCGCAATCAACAGGGCAATATTATTAGTGTCAGACTACTTTATTTTGCCAGCTACAATTGACATCTTTTCAAAATGGGCAATATCCAATATCGGAACAGCATTAAATACATGGCAAAAAGATCTAGAGCATGGTCTAAAAAATGCGGAAGACCCAAGTGAGTTGCCAATACAATCCGGAAAAAAAGTGAAGTTCTTAGGTTATGTAATGCAGCAACATAAAGAAAGATCTAAAGGTGATAGCGTACGCATGGTTGAGGCATATAACACTATCAGCATTCAATTCCCTGCAATTATAGAGCACACCTTTAAAAAAATATATGCCAAAAGTGAATTGATAACAAACCTTGGCGAAATAAAACACCTCGCGAGTCTTGCTCCAAAATCACAATCAACACACACACCAATGATCAGTGTTGTTGCAAAAGGCAGTTATACAACAACAAGAAAAAGCGCAAGAGAGATATTTGGCCTTCTAGCATTGAATTTTATTAAAAACATTGCTTATTGAGGACGTATTTTAATGGAATTCACACCTGATCTCTTAGATGACTTCATTAGTAGAAAAGTAGCTATTTTTATTGGTGCTGGTGTTAGTTCAGGCGTACAAACCAGGAAAGATGTACATATTCGAACTTGGGCTGAATTCATCGAAGAAACAGCCAAAGAAACGCATAACACTCGGTTACTAGATGAAGTTCATAGGCTGATTGGCAGCGGTGACTTGTTATTCGCCTGCGAAATATTAAAAGAACATCATGGTGATCGATGGGATGATATTTTGCGCGCAGAATATGAGATGATAGGTGAACTATCAGATCTACAAAATAAAATTTTGAACTTAAACCAAAGAATAATCATAACAACAAACTTTGACTTATTTATAGAAAAAAACTGGGATCATGTATACTCCAACGAAACACACTACTTACAGGTAAAGAATGGAATAAGCGATGATTGCTTTACTCTATTTCGCGACAATAGAAATTATCTAATAAAACTGCATGGAAGTATAAGCCAACCAGAGACAATGATTTTCTCATTAAGTGATTATTCAAGCAAAGCATATTCTAATTGGCAATACTCCACTTTCATTGAAATGCTTCTTAATTCATTCACCATTCTGTTTATTGGCTTCTCAATGAATGACCATGCCATTACAAACATACTGGATAGTTATGCCAAGAAATATCCAAAGAGCAGACCTCACTATGCTTTCTTAGCGGATTACACCAACGAAATAAACATTAGAATAATGAAGAATCATAGAAAATTATTCGTCCTACCATACTCAAGCAATGACAAACACAAAGAATTGGTGGAAATAATTGAAGATTTAGCAAAACAAGTTGAAAACAGAAAAAAGATAACATCTATGGATAAAAACATTTAGGTCACAAAGAATGATGACAATCGCATTATTAACTAAATGTTTTTTAGATAAAAACTTGAACTTTACACGTTAAAGTGAAGACCGTAATCGCACGCATGCGACATATCATAAATCAAATATGATGATATTCCCCCATGCCATCAAATGATCATGAGCTTTCTGGTTGAACTCTACTCCTCAAAATTAAGGGCATTAATAACGAGCCAGAAATTAAGATATTAAGAATAGAGTTCTAGATTGCCTTATCGCGTCAAATCATCCGTGCGATTACGCTGCGCTAATCGCACCTACGCAGGATCTATGCAGCCTCTATTTGTTCAAGTACCGTAAGTGCAGTTAGCAAAGCGGAACGGCCCCTGCGTAACTCGAACTTCCCAGATAAAAAACCACCTGCCGAGGTTAACTTCTGGCAGGTGATTTTTTATTGCGAAAAGAGCACATCCGGCGTCACATACGCCGGATTGACCTCACTTGAGCGGCGGGGTGCGCGGTGGTACCAGCCGTTTGCTGCCGGTGGCCTCGAACGCGGCGCCAAAACGCAGCAGGTTGTTGTCGTCATAGGCGCGACCGGCGAAGGTCAGCCCCACCGGCA
>CAMFKP010000055.1 GCA_945957385.1 uncultured Aeromonadaceae bacterium | reverse complement strand
TCTACACCGTCTAATTCGTCGGCAGCGTCAGATGTGTATAAGAGACAGCCCACCATGTGAAGTTTGCCGACTTTGATGTGCCAGCGCTCTATCGTGCTGACTGGGAGCGCATGGGGTTGTTTCGTCTGGAGTCGCACGTTGATGAGCCGGTGACCCGGGCCTATTCGATGGCCAACTATCCCGACGAGCGCGGCATCATACTGCTCAACGTGCGTATCGCCACGCCGCCGTTCAATGATATGTCGGCGCCACCGGGCCAGATGTCGTCCTATATCTGGTCGTTGCAGCCGGGCGATCAGGTGACGATCTCCGGGCCATTTGGTGAATTCTTTGCCAAGCAGAGCGATGCGGAGATGATTTTCATCGGCGGGGGCGCGGGTATGGCGCCGATGCGCTCACACATTTTTGATCAGCTCAAGCGACTGGATAGTCAGCGCAAGATCAGTTTCTGGTATGGCGCCCGTTCTGTGCGCGAGATGTTCTATGTCGAAGATTTTGACGCACTGGCGGCAACGCACCCCAATTTCAGCTGGCATGTGGCGCTGAGTGATCCGCAGCCCGAGGATGACTGGCACGGCTACACCGGTTTCATTCACAACGTGTTGTTTGAGCACTATTTGCGTGACCATGAGGCGCCAGAGGAGTGCGAGTTCTACATGTGCGGCCCGCCGGTGATGAATGCTGCCGTGATCAAGATGCTCAAAGATCTGGGCGTACCCGACGAAAACATACTGCTGGATGACTTCGGTGGTTGAACCGGTGTTTGTCGCGATGACCACAAAGCCAGCCTGAGTGCTGGCTTTGTGGCGTTCTGGCTGTGGAGTAGACTGACGCTGCGGCGTCGACAGGAGCGCAGATGCTGACGTTTTTACTGAGCTTTGGTCTGTTTTTATTAGTGTTTTTGTTGATGGCGATCGGCTATCTGCTGCAGCGCAAACGCATCAGCGGATCCTGTGGTGGCCTAGGTGCCATCGGCATCGAGAAGGAGTGTGATTGTCCCGAACCGTGTCAGGCGCGGCAGGCCCGCGAGGCCGAGCGTGCGCGCAAGGTCCGTCTGGCACAGGGCGAGCGCATCTTATGACTGCGAGCTGGTCTTGTTTTTGCCTGTTATCGTCGAGGCTGCCAGCCGGTGGCGGCGATGTTTGTCTCAAGGAGTGTGTTGTGAATCAGAAATCCTGGTGTTGGGGGCTGCTGAGCCTCGTTTTCTTGCTGGCCTGCGATCGGACCGCGTCCACCCAACCCGAATTGAAGGTCGGCGGACCGACGATGGGCACCCACTATGCGGTCAAGGTGGTCGGCAACTACCCTGGCGGCGAGCCGCAGCTGCAGCATGAAGTGGAACAGGTATTGCAGCGCATCAATGATCAGCTGTCGACCTATAAACCCGATTCGGAATTGTCACGCTTCAATCAGCACAAGGCGACGACCCCGTTTCCGGTATCTCAGGATCTGGCCGATGTCGTGATCGAAGGGCTGCGCTCCGGGCGCATGACCCAGGGCGCCATGGACATTACGGTGGGCCCGCTGGTCAATCTGTGGGGGTTTGGTCCGGACAAGCGGCCGGTGAAGATCCCCGACGAGCAGCAGATCGCCGCCGCGCGCCACAAGACCGGACTGGGCAATCTGCACGCCGAGATCAGTGCCGATACCGCCACCTTGCGTAAAGACATTCCCGATCTGTATGTCGATCTATCCACGCTCGGCGAGGGATTTGCCGCGGACAAGGTAGCGGACATGCTGGAGCAGCGTGGCATTCGCAACTACATGGTGGAGATTGCCGGGGCGCTGCGCCTGAAGGGGGTCAATGGCCAGGGCCAGCCGTGGCGTATTGCGGTCGAAAAACCAACCGATGAGCTGGGGTCTGTGCAGACCATAGTGGTGCCAGGTGATAACGGCATCAGCACCGCCGGCAGTTATCGCAACTATTACGAACAAGAGGGGCAGCGCTTTTCTCACATCATAGATCCGGCCACCGGCAAGCCGATCCAGCACAAGCTGGTATCAGTCACTGTGATTGCGCCGCGGGCGCTGCATACCGATGCCCTCGATACCGGTCTGATGGTGATGGGGACCGAGAAGGCTCTCTATTTTGCCAATGAGCATAATCTGCCGATCCTGACGATTACCAAGACCGACCAGGGCTTCAAGACGCAGTACAGCCGGGCTTTCGCCCGCTATCTGGCCGAGCAGTAAGCGACGGGACGCGGCATCAATACAATGTCAGCAGGGTGGCATAGTCGCTGCCGCGTCCATAGCGCAGATAGATCTGTTGCAGCTGGCCGTTGTCGCGCAGCTGCGGCAGTTGCTGGTCCCAGCGGGCGCGGTTTTTCCGGCCCTCTGGGGTATCAGGAAAAGCCGGATAGGTCAGAATGGAACGGTAATAGAGGGCAACAATATTGGATGAATATTTTTCAGGTAAATTGTCTTCTTCCAGAATTAAATAATCATAACGGTTTATTTTTAATAGTTGCTGCGCATTCTCGAGGTTGCTTGCAAAATATAAATGCGCATTGAATGGAATTAAATTTATATATTCCTGATTGTTTTTTAATAATAGTAATTTTTTGTTTTTTAAAGAAATATCCTGCAATGTGGCTGCCGGCGCATTCTGACGGTTCGTCAGTAAATAAATGGCATCATAGGCATCGGGATTATTGGGGTAGAGCATGTTTTTTATTTCATTGTTATAGCTACCGAGAATAATATCCGCATGGCCTTGTTGTGCGGAGAATATTGATCGTTTATATGGAAGTACCCGCTTTTTAATCTCGGAATAGCTTGGGCGATATATCGTATCAACGATCTCAAAATAAATGCCGCTACCATCCGGATTGCAATAGTCTTTCCAGTCGGTACACAGCACTTCCAGTTCGCTGGCGCCTGCCAACGATGAGAACGTGCACACTAACCACCCTATGCTGGTGCTGTTCATGGCGCGATGGCTGTCCGGTTTGAGCTCGACATTTCAAGCATAGGACAGGCGGCGCCGATGGCACCGCTGTCGCGCTCACATCGCCATCAGTTTTTGCCGGGCTATCGCTTGGGCCTCGGCCCGGGTGCGGACTCCCAGCTTGGCATACAGATGGTTGATATGGGTCTTGATGGTGGACGGAGCGACAAACAGCTGGCGCGCCATCTGTTCATTGCTCAGCCCTTGTGCAATCAGGCGCAGGATCTGCCACTGGCGTTGGCTCAATTCGCCGTTGTCTGGCTGGGCACTGGGCGACTGCAGCGGCCGCGTCAGCCAGTCGAGCGCCTGTTGTACCAGTGCCAGCACCGGCGGCCTGGTTTGCGGCCAGCGAGCGACCTCTTGCAGCGGGGCCACGGCCTTCGGGCCGGCCAGCAGCAACGGCAACAGGGCGCCGCGCCCGGCAAACCACGCCAATAATGCCTGCCAACGTTCAGGATCACTCGCTTGTTGCAGCAACTGCAGCAGCGCAAATTGGTGCGCCAACCAGTCGGCTTGCCACTCTTCGGCTAGCTGTTGCAGTGGCTGCAGTTCGCGCAATGGCTTGGGGGTGCCGCTCATCTGTGACAGCCAGCCGACCAACAGGTTGTCCAGCAGGTCGTACAGCGTATCGATCTGGTTATGCCAGGGTGTACGCTGCAGTAGCCGCTGCATCGCGGCGAGATCTCCGCGCTGCTGGTAGCCCAGCGCCAGCGTGTAACCGACACGGAATTGCCACAACCGGCAGTACTGCTGACCAAAGCGTTGTTGTTCCAGCTGCTCCAGCCTTGTAGCCAGTTCGCTGACCTCGCCGCGCCAGATCAGTGTCAGGCAACGGTGGGCCAGGTAGGGCAGCTGCCAGTAGTTACCCAGTGGTTCGGCGTGTGGTGTTCCCTGCTGCAGCCAATAGTCGGCTTCATCGGCCTTGCCCTGATGCAATGCCAATTCCGCCAGCAGGCGGTAATAGGCCTCAAAAATCGGGTCGTCCATCAGCTGTTGTTGATTGGCAAACTCCAGCCCGAGCTGGGCGGTTTTGCTACATAACTGCCAATCGCCCTGATAGAAGTAGAGCTGGGCGAGGCGATACCAGCCGACCAGCTTGGTATGGTATTGCAGCTGGCAATCGGCCCAGCTGATCAGCAGTTCCAGCATGCCGCGGGCACGGGGCAAATCGCCGTTGTAGAGCAGATAACTGGCGTGCGTCAGGCGGTAAGGGGCCAGCAGCGGCTGGGGTAACTCCTCGAGCTCTGCCAGCTGTTCTCCCGCGCAGGTCATGTGGTCAAAGCTGAAACTGACCATGGCCTTCAGCAGCCGGGCACTCTTGTCGGTCTCTTCCGCTAATGGCTGTTCCAGCAAGCGGTTAAGCAGCACCTCGGCTCGCTCCGAGCGGCGCATGACCTCGACTTCCAGCCACGCCTGCAGCAGGCAGAGCGTGGGTTGCTGTTGTAGCCAGAGCATCGGCAGGGCGGCCAGGCGCTTGGCCAACCAGCGACCTTGGCTCTGTTCGATGCAGCGCAGGCCGATGCGGCCGAGCAGCGCCAGTTCCAGTTGTGGCAAGGGGGCATCCGGCAGCCGGTTGACGATCTCGGTCAGCGGTAATTCGGCTAACAGCTGCGCCAGAATATCCCAATCCAGCTCGGGTTGTTCGCGCCAGATGGCCAGCAGCTCGGCAATCCAGGGTTGCCAATGATCGCCCGTCGCCGTTTCCAGCAGCCAACCGGCATCAAGAAGCCCCTGGCGCAGCGGACGCCATTGGCCACGCGTACAGCCGGACAGCTGTAGCAGTCGTGGTTCATCCAGCGGGTCATGACCGGCCAGCAGCGCCAGTGCCTGTTGCAAGGGCAGCGGTAGCGGCTCCAGGTGGCGGCGAATGATGTCCAGTCCCCAGCGTTGCAGCAGCTGTTCGGCATTGCCATCACACTGCTGGGCCTGCCACCACAGCTGCCACGCCAGTGGCCAGTGGCCCAGACGTGGCAGCCAGGCGTTTGCATCCTTGTCGGCTATGCCATGCTGTTGCCACCAACTGGCCAGCGCCGGCCCATCCCACTGCAGACGTTGCGCTCCCCAGCGCTGTGGATGCCAGCCGGCAGCCCGCAGGGCGCCCTCGAGTGGGGCCGCCGGAGAGCTGCAAATCAGACACAAGCCAGGACGAGGGCGCTGAGACTCCAGCCAGCTCACAAAGCGTTGTTGTTCCGCTTCGCTCAGCGCATCCAGGCAGGGAATCACCAACATCTGATCGTGATGGGGAGGGGCCGGCCAGGTTGCGACCGCGTCAGCATGCTGTTGCAACTGCTGGCAGAGTTGCTTCTGGTCATAACCATCCGGAGCACACAACCAGATCAGGGCGTGTTGCTGAAGAGCCTGTTGCAGTGCGGCGAGATGAGGAGACATCCGGTCGTTCCTGTCATGGGGGATGAAGCCCTATCTTAATCACTCTGCACGATGACTCAATGCGCGGGCGCGGATTCCACCTGCGTGATCCCCCATTGCAGCGGATAGGCGGATAGCTGCAACGTGCCAGAATGGATGATATCGCCCAGCTCAAACCGGAGTTTCTTATGAATGCCAGGGTCCATGCCCGCCAGCAGGCCCAGCTGGCTTTTGACGCCAGCGGTCAGAATCTGATCGTCGGTGAGCGGTCACAATGTCCACTGGCGCCGGAGGTGCTGGCCGCACTGACAGCGGAGTCGCCACTGGTGGTGCAACAGTTCGGTGGTGGCCTGACGGCCCGCGTGTTCCGTCTGGCGATCAACGGGCGAGAATATACCCTCAAGCAGAAGCGGGCCGAGGCATTGGTGCGGAATGTCGACGGTCAGACCTCGTTTCTCAATGAGGTGCAACGCCGTGCCGATTTTGCACGTTTGCAAGCCGATCCGGTGTGGGCCGAGCGCTTCAGCCACATAGTGCCGACCCTGTATGCGGACTACCGGTTAGGGATTATTTTGTCGCCCTGGTTACCCGGAGCACCGCTGGATCGATTTGATGAGGCGATCTTCCGTCAGATCCTGGAGACGGCTGTGGCGTGTGAGGAAGCCGGGTTGATGGAGTGGGATCTCTGCCCGGGCAACATCCTTGAGGATAACGGTCATATCTGGCTGTTTGATTTTGGCTACATGTATCCCTTCGACCCGCTGACGGAATACAACAGCAATGGCCTCAGCGATCCGCTTTTCCATGCCTGTGAACGTTTTGAAACGCGCCACTTCTTTGGCTGGCTATTGCAGCATGAGTCAGCGATCCCGGCGCCGCAGGCGCTGGCGCTGTTCCGGAGTCTGAAGTCGGTGGCCGTGGAGGTCTACCAGCAGAAATGGCATTGGTTGCAACAGCATGCCGCCAGCCAGCCGGTGTGCCAGTGGGTCAGTAGTCAAGTTGCCCGCTGGCAACACGCACTGAGCAGTGATACAGCTCTGGCTGAGTTGTTCGAGCTGGAGAACTTCCGCTCCCAGGTGCTGGATATCGAGGATGATCTGCATGGCAAGAGTTGCACGGCCCTGACATTGCGACGGCTGGCGTTTGTCGAGCGGTGTTTGCAACAGCGCTTCGATGTGCTGGCGCAAGGCGGGGCACTGTTTTATGACAATGCCGGTAAGAGTCAGGAACAGTTGCTGGCGTCATATCATCACAAGCGCGCTTTGGCCGAACAGTATCTGTTGTCGGCAGCGGAACGGTTGTAACCCGCTGTGGCGGCGAGAGTATTCGCGGTCCACACTATCAAAGTTGACTATTGACGCGGATGCTTCTCATGCGATTCCTGCTGGCGCTCGCACTGTGTATCTGGCTTCCCGTGCAGGGCGCCGTCATGCTGCGGCTGGATACGAATCTGGCGCCGCCCTACCAGCTAAGTCATGATGGTCGGCTTGCCGGCCTGGCGGTTGAAGCATTGCAGTGTGTCATGCATCAGTTGCAGGTTGGCTATCAAATGGAGGTTGTACCTTGGCGTCGTGCCAAGAACAATGTTCGCAATGGACAGTCGGATGGTGTTTTCAGTGTCATGCAATTACCAGAGCTGGAACCCTATGCGCGTCTTTCGTCACCTTTGGTTCTGGAAAAATGGTACTGGTTTGCGCTGGATTCCGGTCAGTTGCAGGTTGAAAATTTCCCGGCAAGCCTGCGTATTGGTGTCCTGCGAGGCAGCAACCAACAAAGTTGGCTGGAAGAGAATGGCTGGATGCCGTCTCAGACGGTCAATCATCTTGATAGCCTGCTGCGATTACTGGCCATCGGCCGGGTGGATGTCATCCTGGCTGATCAGCAGGTGATTCAGCGTCAACAACAGCTGGATAGTAGTCGTCTTAGCAGTCGTTTCGAACGTTATGTCCCCCTGGGTGTTTATTTTTCATCTCGCTTGCTGGCTCAGCGCCCTGAGTTTCTTGCTCAATTCAATGCTCAATTGCCCACCTGCCATGGTGCGGGGCTGACAATGTCCGAGTCCGAAGCCAGGCAGTTGCGTCTTATCGTCGATCAGGATGTTGCTGATTTGCTGCAACAACCGTCGTTGCAGCAGCTACTGGCGCGGATGCCAGCGCCGGATCCGGACTGGCGTAACCGTGATCGGGTCTGGCAACAGAGCGTCAAGCACGATGATCCCTATCCACATTGGATGGTCAGCCTGTTGTCCTCGCCCATTTCCCAAACGTTGGCTGCTTGGCAGCAACGGCATGCTGCGCGTTATTCCGAGATATTCATTAGTTCGGCGCATGGTGAGTTACTCGCCACCTCTGTGGTGACGTCGGATTATTGGCAAGGCGATGAGGAGAAGGTCCGCGAGACATTACGCCTGGCCGCGTTGCATCCAGATGCCGAGTCGCTCTCATGGCTGGATGGCCAGCATGAGGAGTCAGGGGGACATATCGACTTTGATGACTCCACCCATGACTTTATTGCGCATCTGAGTTATCCACTGCGCTATCAGGGTAAGGCCGTTGCCGTTGTGACCTTCGGGGTCAAGGTGGAGTCGGTTCTGCGCCATGCCGGTGGTCTTATACGTGCGGGTAAGCAGAACCCACTACCGGGTTCTATAGTCAACTAAGCACGATTTCGGGCAAAAAGAATGCAGACTAAAGGCCCATCACAGTTGGAGGGGTGCGACCATGTTGTTGAGCAAAATGTTGGGGATCCGAGCCAAGGCCGCGTTCGGTCTGGTATTACTCACCCTGTTTATCCTGCTGCTGGGCGGGCTGAATTATCTGGCACTCGAAAAGCTGCAGCAGAATGCCGATGACTTTGCGTCGACGTTAATGCCGGCGCAAGGGGTGGTGTTGAATGCTGACCGCGATCTGTATCAGGCGTTGACAGCCCAGCAAGCACGTTTGATGACGGATGACAGCAGCCAACATGAGGCATTACTGAAAGACTTCAATGAAAACGCGGATCAGGCCTATGAGCGTATGCACAGCTTTATGACTCTGATGGCGGCCTATCCGCAGATCACGGCACAGCTGACCGGTTTTGATGCTCAGTTCACGCAGTGGCGCACCCAGGCGGCGCAGGTTTTTGTCTTGATGGCCAATGGTGATAAAGCGGAGGCGATGGCCCAGTACAACAAGCTGGCCCCTGCGTTCTCTGCATTACGCGAGCTGTATAACAAAGCCGGGGATCTGGATGAGGCCCAGGCGGTGGCGCTCAAACACGTTTCTGCGACGGTAGCGGATTCCCGTCAGATGTGGACACTCGGTATTTTATCCATGGCTGTGATCATCGGGCTGGTGCTCATCTATCTCGGTCCCAAATTGATCGTCGACAGTGTGCTGTCGGTACATGAGAAGGTCGAGGACATCAGTAAAGGTGACGGCGATCTGGTGACCCGGATCCCGGTCGCGTCCCACGATGAGTTGGGCAAGCTGGCCGGAGGCGTCAATCGTCTGCTGGATAAACTGCAGGGACTGGTCCGCGAGCTGTTGGGTGACATCGGTTGTTTAGAAGAGAGCACCGGTGGTTTGCGCCAGATTTCGTCTCAGGTGGATAACATCAGCGAGAGTCAGCGCCAGCAACTGGCGGCATTGGTTACCGCGACGGGGGAGATCAGCAAGGCAATTCATGAGATTTCGCAACATGCACAGCAAACCTCGGATCAGACGCACATTGCCCAGCAATCGGCCAGCGAAGGGCTGGTGTTGCTGGAACGTAACGTCGAGATGAATCGCCAGTTGGCGGCCAGCGTCAGTGATGCCGGACGCATGGTAGCCCAGCTGGAGAGTGAGTCGGAGCGGATTACCTCGGTGCTGGATGTGATTCGCGGCATTGCCGAACAGACCAACTTGTTGGCGTTGAATGCGGCGATCGAAGCGGCACGGGCAGGCGAACAGGGACGCGGTTTTGCTGTGGTGGCGGATGAGGTGCGTACACTGGCGAGCCGGACGCAACGCTCTACCGAAGATATTCAGCAGATGATTTCATCGTTGAAGCAGGGGGTGCAGAGTGCCGTGCAGGCCATGGATAAGGGCTCCGGGCAGATGCAGGTGACATTGGAGATGGCCGATCGCATGCGCAATGAATTGGCCGGAATTCAGCAGATGGTTAGCAAGGTACTGGATATGAATTTCCAGATCGCTTCTGCCACCGAGGAGCAAAGCTCGGTGATGGAGGAGATGAATCGTACCGTCTCGGAATTGAACAGTTTGACGGAAGAGGCGGCGGCCTTGTCCGGGACCGTCATGCAGACAGGGAACGATCTCGACGAGCTGGCGCAGCAACTGGCAGGGCGGGTGCGCCACTTCAAGGTGTAACCGCCAATACCGAGAAAACAACGGGGGCATTGCCCCCGTTGCTCGTTTAATGAAGTTGTTGGGCCTGGATCTGCCAGATCGGCAGTCCCGATGGCGCCTTACCTTTCGCCTCACTGCTGATGATATCGCCACGGAAGTAATAGATCGGTTGGTCCGGGCCTGGTTTGACGGGATACGCAAAATAGAGATGTACCGGCTGATGCTGAAAGCTTTGCGCGCCAAGATAGCTGATGAGCGCATGTTCCAGCGAATGGTAGCCATTCTTCCACAGATGTACTTTGACGCTCCCCTGATCGGCAATCCAGCCCCAGACCTCTCCCTGCTGATGATCGACAAAACTGGCAAACCAGCTTGGCCAGGTCAAATAGAGGTATTGGCGCGGTTGGGCTTGTGTCATGCCGAGTGTGGTCGCGGCCTGATCGAGCTCTGCATATTCCCACCAGGCACTGCCGTCTTGTCCATCCCGATCGCCCCACCAGCCGACCAGATCATCAGCATGCGCGGGATCCAGCGGCTGATTCAGGGGCAAACGCTTCAGCAGATCCTGCCGGTAAGCACGTTTGAGAATGTTGTGCATCCCACCTTCGGCGAAGCGTTGCAGCAGGGTATCGCCGCGCTGTTTGGCCACCAGGTAGAGCATCCAGAAGCTTTTGATGGTGTGGCCAAAGTCGGCGTGGCGTGCGTCGGGTAAACGCCCAGAGTCATCATGGATATAGCCAAAAAAGCGCTGTTCGGTGGGATAGTAGAAGTCGCGCACTATGGCATCGGCCAGCCAGCCCATCTGTTGCTGCCACTGCTGGCGTTCTGCGGCAGGCAACAGTGGCGTCAGTAACACCATGTAGGCATTGAGCTGATCGAGCTGGGCAACCAGTTCGATCTGTTGATCTTGTTGCCGGCTGGCGGGATACCAGGTGAGTCGTGGATATTTCGGATCACGGTAGTGGCTGAATATAAAGTTGTGGATGCGCTGGATATCTTTAAGTACCGCCGGATCCCGGGTCAGGTAGTAATAAAAGGCCAGTCCGAGTTGGGCGTAGGCCATGTCCTGGCTGGTGCGATCTTCGGCTTTGTCTGCGGCTTGGCCATTGCGGAAACGGCCGATGACATTGCCGTCAGCCTGCAGTGCCTGCTGGCGTAGAAACGTAACGCCCTGGCGTGCGAGCTCGAGTGCCTTGGGATCGCCGGTGAGATGGAAGATGACACCATAGGCGAAGGTTTGACGTGATGCCATGCGCGTGAATTGATACGGAAAGCCCTCTTTTATCCAGTCGGGGGCCTGTGCCAGCTCGGGGCAGAGCCCCGCCTGCTTGCCATCGAGCTGGGCTTGGGAAGGCACGGACGCATCATTACACAGAAAGGTGGCGAACCGGCCATCGTGTATGGTGCTGGCTGCGCGGTACCAAAATGGAGCCAGATCTTGTTGCACATGTGTCAGCCAGCGTTGACCGCCATACAGTTCAGCCTGACTAATCGGGGCAAACAGCACCAGCAGCAGCGCCAGATCGCGGCGACGGAGCCGGAAGTGAATCGGCGACATAGCATTTCTCCTTATTGCGTCTGTGTGGATGGTGGCCAGAAGTGGGCGTCAGCATGTCATGCCCTGGTGTGACGGATTTGACATTTGGCGCCAAAAGAAGCTTTACCGCGAGGCTAATCAGCCGAGTGAACAAAAAATGTGCGCAGGGACACAGGGTGGCGCCATTCCAACGGCGAACTCCACCCTGAGGGGGCAAGGATCAGGTAGCGGTGATGGCCGCAACCTTGAGCAAGGTACCATCAACCGCGATGATGCGGACTCGACTGCCGGCGGTCAGGGCCTGGTCACAACTGACACTCCAGACTGTGTCGTCCAGCTTGACCCGACTACGCCCTTGCAGGACCGGTTCAAGTAGCAAGACCTCGCGACCTATGTAGTGCTGCAGGCGCTGGTTCAACGGGGCTGCGGCGTCCTGTCCGTTGCTGTGGCGACGTTGCCAGTGCCACCAGCCGGCAGTAAAGAACAAGGCGAGCAGCGCAAACAGCAACCACTGACCGTGCCAGCCAAGGCTGCCGATGGCGGTGACCGCGGCGACGGCGATCGCCGCCGCACCAAGCCATAACAGATAACCCGCCGTGCCGAGCAACTCCAGAATCAGCAATACACCACCGAGGATCAGCCAGTGCATGGCACTCATCTGGGTTAGGAGTTCCATCCACCCGGCTCCTTGCTGGTGGTGGTTTCCTGGGCGGTTTTACTGCTCTTGAACAGTTCGCTGATACCGCCAATGGCGCCGATCAGCTGACTGGCCTCGAGAGGCATCATCACCAGCTTGCTGTTCGGGCTATCGCCAATCTTGGTCAGTGCCTCGGTGTATTTCTGGGCCACGAAGTAGTTGATGGCCTGGCTGCTGCCTTTGGCGATGGCCTCTGAAACCATGGCCGTCGCTTTGGCTTCGGCTTCGGCCTGACGTTCACGGGCTTCGGCAGCCAGGAAGGCGGCTTGACGTTCCCCTTCGGCCTTGAGGATTTGTGACTGTTTTTCCCCTTCGGCTTTGAGGATTTTCGACTGGCGCACCCCTTCAGCCTCGAGGATCTCGGCACGCTTCTGACGCTCGGCCTTCATCTGCGCGTTCATTGATTCGATCAAATCCATCGGCGGTTTGACATCACGGATCTCGATCCGGGTTACCTTGACTCCCCACGGGCTGGTGGCGGCGTCGACGGTCATCAACAACTTCTCGTTGATGGTGTCGCGCTGCGACAGCATCTGATCCAGCTCCATGGCGCCCAGTACGGTACGGATATTGGTCATGGTCAGGTTACGGATCGCCTGCATTAAATCGCTGACCTCATAAGCGGCCTTGTGGGCTTCAATGACCTGCACAAAGCTCACGGCATCGATGGTGACGTTGGCGTTGTCGCGGCTGATCACTTCCTGCGGCGGAATGTCCATCACCTGTTCCATCATGTTGATGCGGCGACCGATGCGATCAACAAAGGGAATGATCAGATTGAAGCCCGGTTGCAGCGTACCGGCATAACGGCCAAAACGTTCCACCGTCCAGTTGAAGCCCTGTGGCACTATCTTGACGCCGGCCTTGATGAAGGTGATGACGACAAGCACCACCACCATGATTCCAATCAGATTGCCATCTGGCAGCATGAGATTTCTCCTCGTAACAATGAATGTTCCATGTGGGACTCTATGATAGCGCGCCTGACACGTTAGGCTGTGTCCGCTGTGGCGATTTATCTCTCGATATTAGTTTGATTCGCGGCCAGTGGGTCGCAGTTTAATAACCAATAAGAATAAAAAGTGCGTTTTTATTATTTTATGCACTTATTTGCAAACCTTATAGTCATGACGAAACAAAAGGAGCCTGAAGATGGATTACTTGCCGCTGTTTGCCAATGTTGCACAACGCCCTGTCCTGCTGGTCGGAGGCGGCGAAGTGGCGTTGCGTAAGGCGCGGTTGTTGCTGGAGGCGGAGGCATGCGTGACGGTCGTTGCTCCCGAGCTGCATGACGAGCTGCAGCAATTGCAACAGCAGGGCCGGCTTACCCATCTGGCGGACTATTTTCAGGCTGCGCATCTGCAGGGGCAGCGTCTGGTGATCGCGGCGACCGATGATGAACAGGTCAATGCCGATGTCGCGGCTGCGGCGGAGGCGGCGGGTGTGTGGGTAAACGTAGTCGATGACCCGGCTCGTTCGAGCTTCATCTTCCCGTCGATCATCGATCGTTCTCCAATCATTGTTGCCATCTCCAGCGGCGGTGCCGCACCTGTGCTGGCTCGACTGCTGCGCGAACGGCTGGAGGCGCTGTTACCCAGTCATTTGGGGCAATTGGCGCGGCTTTCCGGTCAGTTGCGTGAGCGGGTGAAGTCGGCATTAACGTCACTGACACAACGCCGTCGTTTCTGGGAGCGGGTGTTTGCCTCTGCGCAGTTGGCCTGCCTGCTGCGGACCGGCGAAACCGAGCAGGGACGACAGTGGATGGAAACCGCACTCGAGCAGGGCGAACAGCCAGGCGGCGAGATTGTGCTGGTCGGTGCAGGCCCCGGAGATGCCGGTTTGTTGACCCTCAAGGGATTACAACAGATCCAGCAGGCCGAAGTGGTGCTGTACGACCAACTGGTTTCGCCGGAGGTATTGAATCTGGTGCGTCGCGATGCCGAACGCATCAGCGTCGGTAAGAAGGCGGGCGCCCACTCGGTACCGCAATCCGAGATCAATGCCCTGCTGGTGCAGCATGCCCAGGCCGGCAAGCGGGTGGTGCGTCTTAAAGGCGGCGACCCTTTCATGTTCGGGCGCGGCGCCGAGGAGCTTGAAGCGGCGCGGGAGGCTGGCATTGCGTTCTCCGTGGTGCCGGGGATCACGGCGGCGGCGGGGGCAACGGCGTATGCCGGCATACCGCTAACCCACAGGGATCATGCCCAGAGCGCAGTGTTTATTACCGGACACTGCCAGCAGGATGGCCGCGAGCCGGACTGGCCGGCGTTAGCGGCCAGCAACCAGACACTGGTGATCTACATGGGGCTGATTGCCTCACCCGTGATTCAGCAACGTCTGCTGAGCCACGGTCGGGCGCCAACGACTCCGGTGGCGCTGATAGAACGCGGGACCACCGCCGAACAGAAAGTCTGGCGGGGAGAGTTACAACATCTGGCCGAACTGGCATCTGGCGCGGCAAGTCCGTCGCTGATTGTCGTCGGCGAAGTGGCCGCGCTGGCCGACCAGCTGAGCTGGTTTCGCGGCGAGGTGGCCAGTGGCAAGGAACACCTGGTGGAGTTGGCCTGACGGCCGCTTCCTGAGCGAGCGAGAGGAGTCGCAGTAATGACACTACAACTGGACAATGCAAGATTGACCCACCTGAAACAACTGGAGGCGGAGAGCATCCATATCATCCGTGAGGTGGCCGCCGAGTTTCGCAATCCGGTGATGCTCTACTCGATTGGTAAGGACTCCTCGGTGATGCTGCATCTGGCGCGCAAGGCGTTCTACCCGGGCAAGCTGCCTTTTCCGCTGCTGCATGTCGATACCGACTGGAAGTTTCGCGAGATGATCGCGTTTCGAAATTACACGGCCGAGAAGTACGGCATGGATCTTATCGTCCACAAGAATCCGGACGGATTGGCGATGGGGATCAACCCCTTCGTGCATGGCAGTGCCAAGCATACCGACATCATGAAGACGGAAGGCTTGAAGCAGGCGCTGAACAAATACGGCTTTGATGCCGCGTTTGGTGGTGCGCGCCGTGATGAAGAGAAGTCCCGGGCCAAAGAGCGTGTCTACTCGTTCCGCGACAAGAATCACGCCTGGGATCCGAAGAACCAGAGACCCGAGTTGTGGCGCCTGTACAACGGCCAGGTCAACAAGGGGGAGAGCATTCGTGTGTTCCCGCTGTCAAACTGGACCGAACTCGATATCTGGCAATACATCTACCTGGAGAATATCGAACTGGTCCCGCTCTACTTCGCTAAACCGCGCCCAGTGGTTGAGCGTGATGGCGTCACCATCATGGTGGATGACGAGCGTATGCCGTTGGCGCCGGGCGAGCAGCCGGAGCTGAAGTGGGTGCGTTTCCGCACGCTGGGTTGCTACCCGTTAACCGGGGCTATCGAGTCACAGGCGCAGACACTGCCGGAAATCATCGAAGAGATGCTGGTTTCCACCAGCTCGGAACGGCAGGGGCGAGTCATCGATAACGATGCGGCCGGCTCAATGGAGCTGAAGAAGCGCCAGGGTTATTTCTAACGGATTTCGAGGAGCAAAGGACTATGAACAGCGCGATTGCCGAAGCCATCAAGCAAAGTGGCAGCATTGAAGAGTACCTGCATCAACAGCAACACAAGAGCCTGCTGCGCTTCCTGACCTGCGGTAGCGTTGATGATGGTAAAAGCACCCTGATTGGCCGTCTGTTGCACGATTCCCGCCAAGTGTATGAAGACCAGCTCAAGAGCCTGCATGCCGACAGTCAGAAAGTGGGAACTCGGGGTGAGAAACTGGATTTCGCGCTGCTGGTGGATGGCCTGCAAGCCGAGCGCGAGCAGGGTATTACCATCGATGTCGCTTACCGCTACTTCTCGACGGCGAAGCGTAAATTTATCATCGCCGACACGCCGGGCCACGAGCAGTACACCCGCAACATGGCGACCGGCGCCTCCACCTGCGACCTGGCGATTATCCTCATCGACGCGCGGAAAGGGGTCCTGGAACAGACCCGGCGTCATAGTTTTATTGCCAGCCTGCTCGGGATTCGCCAGTTCATCGTCGCGATCAACAAGATGGATCTGGTCGATTTCGACGAAGCGACATTCCATCGTATCGAGGCCGAGTATCTGGCGTTCGCCAGTCGCTTGCCGGCGACCGACATCAAGGTGGTGCCGTTGTCCGCAGTGGATGGCGACAACCTGGTGACGCTGAGCGAGCGTTCGCTCTGGTATCGCGGTGAGCCGCTGCTGACTCTGCTGGAGAATGCCGAGGTTGGTGCTCACCAGGCCGATGTGCCGGTGCGTTTACCGGTGCAACTGGTCAGCCGTCCGGATCTGAATTTCCGTGGTTATATGGGCACGCTGGCCGCCGGCACCCTGCGTCCGGGCGACACCCTCAAGGTGCTGCCATCGGGTCAGCAGAGCGTGGTCGAACGCATTGTCACCTTCGATGGCGATCTGCCACAGGCCAGTGCCGGTCAGGCGGTGACGGTCACGTTGCGTGACGAGATTGATATCAGCCGCGGCGATCTGCTGGTGGCACCGGAGGCGCCCACCGTGGTTAGCAAGCGTGTGCTGGCCCATCTGGTGTGGATGACCGAGGCGCCGCTGGCGGCCGGCAGACTCTACGATATCAAGCTGGCCACCAAGAAGACGCAAGGCCAGGTCGATATCATTCGTCACCGTATCGATGTCAACACGCTGCAGCAGCATCCGGCGCAGGCGTTACAGCTGAACGAAATTGGTCTAGTTGAGCTGTCGCTGACCAACGCCGTTGGCGTCGATCCGTACACGCAAGTGCGTGATACCGGCAGCTTCATCGTCATCGACCGCCTGACCAATGTCACGATCGGTGCCGGCATGGTGATTGAAGCACTGGAAGACAAGACCCAGAGCACAGCAGGTTTCAGTGAGTTCGAACTGGAATTCAACGCCTTGGTGCGCAAGCACTTCCCGCACTGGCAGGCGCTGGATATCAGCCAGCTGTAATCTGGAAGCGGGCGCCGTTGGCGCCCGTTTCATCACAGGAAGAGAGAAGATGGACAAGGCGACCACAGAACATATTGTCTGGCATCAGCATGCAATCGACAGGGCTGCCCGCGCGGCGCTGAACGGCCATCCGCCGTTATTGCTCTGGTTTACCGGTCTCTCCGGCTCGGGAAAGTCGACGTTGGCCGGCGCGTTGGAGCATGAGTTGCATCGCCGCGGCGTACGCACCTATCTGTTGGATGGTGACAATGTGCGCCATGGCCTGTGTTCGGATCTGGGGTTTGCACCGGCCGATCGGCAGGAGAACCTGCGCCGGGTCGGCGAGGTCGCCAAGCTGATGGTAGATGCTGGCCTGGTGGTTCTGGCGGCATTTGTGTCGCCGTATCGTGCCGAGCGCGATGCCATTCGGGCCCGCTTTGCCGATGGTGAGTTTATCGAGGTCTTTGTTGATACCCCGCTTGCGGCTTGTGAGGCGCGGGATCCCAAGGGGCTCTACAAAAAGGCACGCGCCGGGGAGATCCGCCACTTTACCGGCATTGATGACCCATATGAGGCGCCGTTGCAACCCGAGATCCGCCTGGTGAATGATAACTTGCCGTTGGCAGAAGGAGTGGCGCGGCTATTGAGCGCGCTGCAACAGCATGGTGTGCTGCCATAAGTGCTGAAATGGCTTCCTTCGAAGCCTTTTTCTCGCCGTGCTGGCGTAAAAACCTGCTTTTTGTGAGGCTGCTCGCGACTGTGTCTGGAGTGCGACTTTCAGGTTGTGATATTGTTAACGCAATGTTGTAACCGAGGGAGGTGCCGACGTCGTGAGAAAGAGCACGCCCAGTCCACGCATCTGGTTCTTGTTGTTAGCCTATGTCTTCGTGCTGATTGTTCTGGGACACTACATTTTCTAATTTCTCAGGCCTGCCTGTGTATCAGCCCGCATTTGCGGGCTGATTTGTTATCGGCGTGCGCCTATAACAGACTGGCGATCAGCGCCATCACCTGGCTGACGTCGGCCTGGGTCAAGGCGCCGTCCTTGACGAAGCGCACCTTGCCCTCTTTATCCAGCACTATGATGGCGGAGCTCTCCTCCTGCAGTCCCCACGCCTGGCGTACCTTGCTGCTGTCATCGAGCACGAAAGAAGACCAGGGAAATTCGGCCTTGCTCTTTTCGGCACTGCTGACGACAAAGGTTCCGGTGCCAAATAGCACATCATCCAGATTGATGATGGTGGTGGTCTGATAGCGGTCATGAGGCAGTTTGGCGGCTTTGATGGCTTCAATCAGCGGAGCGTTGAGCTCTTTGGCGTGGCTGCGGCCGGCAATATGCTGGATGACGCGGACTTTGCCGGTCAGCTGTTGGCTGTTCCAGTTCTGGTAGCGGTACTGCTGATTCTGCAGTTGCAGTTCTCCGCGTTGAGTGACCTCGACACCGGGCAGGCTGGTGTTCAGTTGTAGTGTGTGGGCATGCAGCTGCAACGGCAACAACAGGCCGGCCAGCAGACTGATGAAACAGGAACGCATTGGCTAAACTCCCTATACTGGATGGTAAGCACGTCTGGTGGTGCGGGATTCTAGGGACTTGCCAGCGTTTGTACAAATCGACGATGACACAGACGCGATAACGGCGGCAGGAATAGAAACAACAAGAGAGCGGGAGGCATGGGTATGGCTTTAGTCTGGGTTTATGGCACCTTGCGACGTGGCGAATCGAATCACAGCCTGATGCGCGAATGCGCCTATCTGGGGCAGTGGTGGAGCCCCCCCAACTTTTACCTCATCGACCTGGGGGAGTATCCGGGCATCATCAGTGGCCAGCAGTCGGTGCTGGGCGAAATTTATGTGGTGGATGAACCGACACTGGCACGCCTGGATCTCCTTGAAGAGACTCCGGATGAATATACCCGCGAGATGATGCTGACGCCGTGGGGCGAGGCGTTTTACTACCACTACCGTCAGACCTGCCAGGGCTTGGCGGCGATTCCCTCTGGCGACTGGCGCTGCCGTTTCGTCTGTTAGCCATGGCGAGCGTTGAAGACGGGCGGCCTGAGTCGCCCTTTGTTTTGGCGTTAAAAACAGCTGTGCAGCAGAGTGCCATCCAGAGCCGGTGTCAGCACCCGGGTTTGCAACCCTTCCTGTTGCGCCTCATCGCAGAGCTGGCGACGACTGGCGGCATCAGCGACGAAACGCGGGTCATATTCAATGTTTAACACCGGCTTGCCGGCGCGTACGAACGGGGCCAGGCGAACGCACTCCTGATAGGCGTGGCACTGCTCATTCACCGCCAGATCAAAGTCTGCCACCAGATCCGCGATCTGCGTCAGGTTGTTTTTCAACGCTATGGCCAGGCCGCGCCGATGGGCTTCGTGTGCCAGGAAGCGGTTGTAATCGAGCTGGTCGCTGGCGTTGAGGGCAAAGCCGCTGTTTTGCAAGAAGCCATCCACATTGTCGGCATCGACCGCATCACACCCCTTGCGTTGTGCCAGATCGAGGCGGGAGCGCATCAGGTCGCGGACGCTGCTGGCGCGGACATCCAGCCAGTACTCTCCCGGCCATGCCGGCAGAGGCTCACCGCGAACACTGGCGGGGAGGCTGGCGACGTCTGGCCGCCAGATCTCCAGGGTGCCGGCGGAGAAGTAGCACAGCAACCGGATCCCTTGCCGGCGCCACGTGATGAGCTGGCTCTCCGGTGTATCGAACAGATCGATCTCCAGCAGCTGGGTACCGCTCTGCGGCGTGACGGCACCTTGCAACTGCAGTTGCCAGCGAACATCACGGGCTGGTTGATAGCGCGGCGGCATGGGATCGGGATCCGGCGGCGGGGTGGGCTCGCCGCCCACATTGAGCCAGACATTACAACCCGCGAGCCAGAGCAGGCTGGCCAGCAGCCAGCGCGAGAACAGAGGGGACAACATAAGGCGACTCCATAACAACGCTGACCCTGAGCATAACAGCCGACCAGGCTGCGACCAAGGCGCCACACTGCGCTGACTTGACGTCAGCAAACGGGGTGCCGTAAGTTAACAGGCTATTAACATGCAAGGAGCAGATATGTATCAGGTCTATGGCATGGCCGCCTCGGGAAACTGTTACAAGGTCAAACTGATGTTGTCGCTGCTGGGTGAGGCCTTCACCTGGCATGAGTGTGATCCGCGCCAGGGGGCAACCCGCACGGCGGCGTTTTTAAAGCTCAATCCGTTGGGCAAGGTGCCGGTACTGGTGTTGCCGGACGGTCGCCCGTTACCGGAATCCAATGCCATTCTCTGTTACCTGGCCGAAGGCAGCCGTTGGTGGCCGAGTGATCGTTTCGCGCGGGCCCAGGTGCTGCAATGGCTGTTCTTCGAACAATACAGCCATGAACCTTATGTCGCCGTTGCCCGGGCCATCCAGTTGTTCTACCCGCAGCGCGCGGCCGAGCTGCCGGCGCTGATCGCCAAGGGCGAGGCGGCCTTGCAGGTGATGGAGCAGCATCTGGGACGGCACGACTACCTGGTGGGCGAGACGGCGACCATTGCCGATTTGGCACTGTATGCCTATACCCATGTCGCCGAAGAGGGGGGATTTAACTTGCGAAATTATCCGGCGCTCAGTCGTTGGCTGGAGCGAGTGGCTGAACTACCCGGCTTTATTCCGATGCAATCTTGAGTCGCTAGCGCTTATTTTCCAGCGATATCAGAAGGTTGAAATAACTATTTCCAGTGCAAAAAACAATTCAAATAACCATTAAAAACAATAGCTTGTATTTTATGTTGTACTGATAAAAAATATTTTTAGTGACTGAGATGTTATTTATTTGTCGGCAGTCATCAACCGAGGAAATTTATTTAATCCGACCTGTCATCGTTGATAGGTCTTTTATTTTTCGCATAAAAAAACGCCACGCAAGGCGTGGCGTTTTTGTCCGAATGGGGCTTACTTGGCTTCGTTGTAACGAACCACTGAGGCTTCGATCTCGGCAATGGCTTCGGCCTTGTTGCCCCAACCTTCGACCTTAACCCACTTGCCGGCTTCGAGTTCCTTGTAGCGTTCGAAGAAGTGCTTGATTTGACCCTTCAGCAGCTCCGGCAGATCTTCCACATCCTGAATATGGTCGTATTGCTTGGTCAGCTTGGAGTGCGGAACCGCCACCAGCTTGGCATCCTGACCGGCTTCGTCGCTCATCTTCAGCACGCCAACCGGACGGCAGCGAATCACGGAGCCCGGCACCAGCGGATACGGGGTCGGCACCAGGACGTCAACCGGATCACCGTCCAGCGACAGGGTGTGGTTGATGTAACCGTAGTTGCACGGATAGAACATCGGCGTGGCCATGAAACGGTCAACGAAAACGGCGCCAGACTCTTTGTCGATCTCGTACTTGATCGGATCGGCGTTTTGCGGGATTTCGATGACAACGTAGATATCTTCCGGCAGTGCTTTGCCGGCGGGAACCAGATTCAGGCTCATGGCAGGTCCTTTTTGCAAGGGTTGATAACAAGTGAGCCCGTATTATAGCCAGCGCGCATGAAATGGCTACCTCGGCGCCACACCGGCCCTGCCCAAACGACGGCACCATTGCTAGAATGCCTCATCCTTTCGCATTAGGAGTTTGCGATGCACATTCATATTCTCGGTATCTGTGGCACCTTCATGGGCGGCATTGCCGTGTTGGCCAAGCAGTTGGGCCACCAGGTCACAGGTTCGGATGCCAACGTCTATCCACCGATGAGCACCCAGCTGGAACAACAGGGCATCAGCCTGATCCAGGGCTATGATCCGTCCCAGCTCGAACCGGCGCCGGATCTGGTGATCATCGGCAATGCGATGAGCCGCGGTAATCCCTGCGTTGAATATGTACTGGATCGCAACCTGCCTTACACCTCGGGTCCGGAGTGGCTGCGCGATCACGTGCTGCAAACCCGCTGGGTGCTGGCGGTGGCCGGCACCCACGGCAAGACCAGTACCGCCAGCATGGTGGCCTGGATCCTCGAACACGCCGGCTTGCAGCCGGGCTTCTTGATCGGCGGTGTGCCGGGCAACTTCGAGGTGTCGGCCCGGTTGGGGCAGAGTCCGTTCTTCGTCATCGAGGCCGATGAGTATGACTGCGCCTTCTTCGACAAGCGTTCCAAGTTCGTCCACTACCGGCCGCGCACGCTGATTTTGAACAACCTCGAATATGACCATGCCGATATCTTCCCGGATCTGGCGGCGATTCAACGGCAGTTCCACCACCTGGTGCGGACTGTGCCGGGGACGGGACGCCTGCTGGTGCCCGGCCATGACGCCGCATTGGACGAAGTATTGAAGCTGGGGTGCTGGAGCGAAGTCGAGCGAGTGGATGGTGAGGGCGCCCACTGGCAGGCGCGGTTGCTGAGTGCCGATGGCAGTCATCTGGCTATCCTGCTGGATGGTCAGCAGGTGGGTGAGCTGCACTGGCAGGGCATGGGACAGCACAATGTGCATAACCTGCTGATGGCGTTGGCGGCAGCCCGCCATGCCGGCGTGACCGCACAACAAGGCATCGCGGCGATGGCCAGCTTCTGCATGCCGAAACGGCGTATGGAGCTCAAGGGCGAGGTCGCGGGTATTCGCGTGTATGACGATTTTGCCCACCATCCGACGGCGATTGCCACCACGCTGGGGGGGCTGCGTGCCCGGGTTGGTCAGGCGCGGATCCTGGCCGTGCTGGAGCCGCGCTCCAACACCATGAAGCTCGGGGTGCACCAGAAGGAGCTGGCGGCCTGTCTGGCGCAGGCCGATCACGCTTATCTGTTTGCCCCGGCCGATCTGCCGTGGGACATTCATCAGGTGGCCGCGCGGGCGCCGGTGCCAACCCGGGTGTTCCATGACATCGATGAACTGCTGCATGTGTTATTGCAACAGGTGCATGCCGGTGACCAGATTCTGGTGATGAGCAACGGTGGTTTTGGCGGGATTCACGGTCGCCTGCTAAGCGCCCTCGAGCAGCGTTTTGCCGGGGTGGAAGCGTGAACCGTGCCGTGACGCTGGCGCTGACCGGCGCCTCGGGGGCCGCCTATGGCGTCGGCCTGCTGCAGGCGCTGCTGGCGGCCGGTTGCTCCGTCTATCTGTTACGTTCAGCGGCGGCGCAAGTGGTGATCAGTACCGAACTGGGCGAGAGCTGGCCGGATGATGAAGCGGCGTGCGAACACTACCTGAGCCAACGCTTTGGCGCGGCACCTGGACAGTTATCGGTGTGTCGCAAGCTGGACTGGTTTGCGCCGGTGGCCTCCGGTTCGGCGGCGCCGAAACAGATGGTGATTGCCCCCTGTTCGATGGGCACCCTCAGTGCCATTGCCCATGGGGCGTCAGATAACCTGATTGAGCGGGCGGCGGACGTGGTGATCAAGGAGCGTGGCCAGCTGATCCTGATGCCGCGCGAGACTCCCTATTCGACGATCCACCTGCAGAACATGCTGAGTCTGAGCCAGTTAGGGGTCACCATCATGCCGGCGTCACCGGGGTTTTATCATCAACCGGATTCGGTTCAGGCGTTGGTGGACTTCATGGTGGCGCGGGTGCTGGATCATCTGGGGCTGGTGCAGCAACTGGTGCCACGCTGGGGACTGACCGGGGAGTGAACCAGCCAGCCCGGTCTTGCGACCGGAGCTGGCATTGTTACACGGGGAGGGGAGATCGCCAGCTTACAGGCCGAGTACCAGACGGCTGGTATTCAGCATGAAGGCCTTGATCTCATCTCTTGGCGGTTGCGGTTCGCGAAATATCATCTGGCAGGCCGGGTAGTAGAGGCTGTTGATGACGGCCATCGTTTCCCGTTCTGACATCCGTAATTCGAACTCGCCGCGTTCGACTCCACGTTGTAGCGTCTGTCGTGTCAGATCCAGCATTCGGCCACAAAACTGCGTGTGGCGTGGCCAGAGATCATCACGGACAGAGGCGGCCCATTCCAGCGCGATCTGCGCGTAGTCTCCTTTCTCGTACACAGCATCGACGGTAGCGTCGAAGAACAGGCGTAAAGAATCGATGGCCGTCTCCCCACGGCCAAGCGCTTCTCGCGCCAGCGTATACCAGAAGGACTCCACTTCACCCAACACACTGTCGATCAGCTCTTCCCGCGAACGGTAATAGTTGAAGACAGTGGCAACGGAGACATGGGCGCGCTCGGCAATTTCTGCATGGCCGGCACGACCTATGCCGCGTTGGGCAAAGACGGCGATGGCATGATCCATCAGTTGGCGACTACGTGCATCCGGACTGAGCCGTGTGCGACGACGTGGTTCCGTGGCATGGTGCATAACTACATTTTTCTCGTGTAATCGTTATTGTATGGCCGGCCCGTTGCTGACCAGACCGTTGCTTTTATCCCCGGACTTTATCGCGCCAATCGAGTGATTAGTGATAAAATCCGCGGCCATCTTAACCATTTTTACCGCTTTTCCGAAGCAAAACGTATCAGGAGCAGACAATGAAGCATCGGGTAGACGTGATGATTGCCGAGGCCGACGTACAGGCCCGGATTGCCGAGCTGGGCGCCGAAATCAGTGCCCGTTATCACGACACACAAGAATTGGTACTGATTGGTCTGCTGCGCGGCTCTTGCGTCTTTTTGGCCGATTTGTGCCGCGAAATTACGGTGCCGGTGTCGTTCGATTTCATGACCGCCTCCAGTTATGGCAACAGCATGAACAGTTCGCGTGAGGTGCGTATTATCAAGGACATCGAGGACGAGATTAAGGGCAAGGATGTTCTGATTGTCGAAGACATCATCGACACCGGCTATACGCTGACCAAGGTGCGAGAAATCCTGCGCCTGCGCGAGCCGAAATCACTGGCTATCTGTACCCTGCTCGACAAGCCGTCGCGCCGTGAGGTGGAAGTCCCGGTGGACTGGGTCGGTTTTGCGATCCCGGATGAATTTGTCGTCGGCTGTGGTATCGACTACGCCCAGCTGTATCGCAATCTGCGCTATATCGCCAAGGTAGTACCGCTCGAGTAATGGGCATCCGGCCTGGTCACTGGCCGGGCCACGCGATCATCGACCAGTAGGAGAGAGGCCAGCGACATGCAGGCATTGTCCATCGAAGGGTTAAGAAAAACCTACAAAGGGGGCGTCGAGGCGCTCAAGGGGATCGATCTCGCCGTCGAGGAGGGCGACTTCTACGCGCTGCTCGGTCCGAACGGGGCGGGAAAATCGACGACCATCGGTATCCTCAGCTCGCTGGTCAACAAGAGCAGCGGGCGAGTGCAGATCTTCGGCCATGATATTGACCGCGAACTGGAGCTGGCCAAGGCGCAACTGGGTCTGGTGCCGCAGGAGTTTAACTTCAGCCAGTTCGAGAAGGTGTTGCAGATCGTCGTCAACCAGGCCGGCTTTTACGGCGTGCCGCGGAAACTGGCCTATGAGCGCGCCGAGCAGTACCTGACGCAACTGGATTTGTGGGACAAGCGCGACAAGCAGGCGCGCACGCTGTCTGGCGGGATGAAGCGACGGCTGATGATTGCGCGCGCTTTGATGCATCGCCCGCGGCTGTTGATCCTCGATGAACCCACGGCCGGTGTCGATATCGAGATCCGTCGTTCGATGTGGCAGTTCCTGCAGCAGCTCAATGCCGAGGGGGTCACCATCATACTGACCACCCACTATCTGGAAGAGGCGGAGATGCTATGTCGTAACATCGGCATCATCGACCGTGGACGCATTGTCGAGAACACCTCGATGCGCGCCCTGCTCTCCAAACTGCATGTCGAGACCTTTATTCTCGATCTCGCCGTGCCGGTGAGCGCGCTGCAGTTGCCTGGCTTCAAATGGCAGACATTGAATGACAGCAGTATTGAGGTTGAGATCGAGAAGAGTGTGGGTCTGAACAGTCTGTTTGAAGCGTTGTCTGCGCAGCAGATCAAGGTGGTGAGTATGCGTAACAAGGCCAACCGGCTCGAAGAGCTGTTTGTCCGTCTGGTTGAGGAGGGTCGGCAATGAATCCATCTGTCTACTGGATCGCCTTCAAGAGCATTCTGATCAAGGAGATCACCCGTTTTGGCCGCATCTGGGTTCAGACGCTAGTCCCGCCGGCGATCACCATGACGCTGTACTTCGTCATCTTTGGCAACCTGATCGGCGGACGTATCGGCCAGATGCACGGTGTGAGCTACATGGAGTTCATTGTGCCCGGCCTCATCATGATGTCGGTGATCACCAACTCCTATGCCAACGTGGCTTCCTCTTTTTTTAGTGCCAAGTTCCAGCGCAATATCGAGGAGTTGTTGGTGGCGCCGGTACCCAATTACGTCATCATCCTGGGATTTGTTGCCGGTGGGGTGGCGCGCGGGCTGTGTGTTGGTGGCATCGTGACCGCGGTATCACTGTTTTTTGTCCCGTTGCAAGTTCATGATCCGCTGGCGGTGTGTGTGACACTGTTGCTGACGGCCACCCTGTTTTCGATCGGTGGTCTGATCAATGCGGTGTTTGCGAAGAGTTTTGATGATGTCAGCATTATTCCGACCTTTGTGCTGACACCGCTGACCTACCTGGGCGGGGTGTTCTACTCCATCGAGTTGCTGCCACCGTTCTGGCAGGGGTTATCTCATGGCAACCCGATCATCTATATGGTTAACGCCTTCCGTTACGGTTTCCTCGGGATTTCGGACGTCCCGTTGTGGCTGGCTTATACGCTGATTAGCGGTTTTATTGTTGTGCTGTATGCCGTTGCGCATATTCTGGTTACCCGCGGCATTGGTCTGCGACATTAACGATGGCGATGATGACCAATAAAAAGGGAGCTTTGGCTCCCTTTTTATTGGTCATGTGGCGCTGCGGAAATAAAAAAGCCCTGTCGAAACAGGGCAACCACAGAGACGGGAACAACAGGAATTAATGGTCGCTTTCGCGATGCCACTGGCTAGGCAGTGTCAGGGGTGTTGATGGGCCCTGGTTGGCATTTTGGGTTGAGGCCTGGGGCTGACGAACGGGACCATCGCTATCTTTTTCTGCCAGTGCCGGGCCGGCCAGCAGCAGGGACATAACGAATGTGGTGATCAGAGTGCGCTTGTTCATGAATTCATCCTCCTGTCCGTCATCAGTCTTCCTGTGATAGCGGAACCGGGTTCTGGACCCGGTCTTCTTGTCCGGGTTGATGAGTTCATTATCTTTGTCTTGCTAAATGTGATAAAGATGTTAATCAAGGATGCTTAATCCCATATTTAGGGATAATAGGAGCGTAATGGACAAGTTATTAGCGATGGATGTGTTTTGTCGCGTGGTCGAAGCCGGCAGTTTTGTCAAAGCCGCCGAGCGGTTGGCCATGTCTACCACTGCGGTTTCACGTCATGTTGCCGAGCTGGAGGGGCATTTGGATACGCGTTTGCTGCAACGTACCACGCGAACATTGCGCCTGACCGAGAGTGGCGCGCGCTTCTATGAGCGTTGTCAGCAGATCCTCAGCGAGGTCGCCGATGCCGAGATGGAGCTGGATCAACAACGGCAAAACCCCAGCGGTTTATTGCGCATCAGTGTATCGATTCCGTTTGGCGCGCGTCATTTTGCGCCGCTGGTGCCGCGTTTCTGCCAGCTCTATCCTGGTCTCGAAATTGAGGTCGTGGCGACCGATCGCAAGCTCAGCCTGGTGGATGAGGGGATCGACATGGCGTTGCGCATCAGTCGCGAATTTGATGGCAGCTTGATTGCACGACCATTGGCCGAGATCCATACCCTGATTTGTGCGGCGCCGGACTACCTGCAGCGCCAGGGAACACCCAACTCACCGGATGAGCTGGCCGCGCATGCCTGTCTGGTTTACAACGGCGTGCCTGACCCTAATGTCTGGCGTTTCGAATGTCCGCAAGGCGAGACGCGGCACGTCAAAGTGCAGGGTGTGTTTCAGGCCGACAATGGTGACTTTTTGCTGGCGGCGGCAGAAAACGGCATGGGTATCACGCGCCAACCCAGTTTCATGGTGGCCGATTCGATTGCTCGTGGACGCTTGGTTCCAATTTTGGAAGGCTATCGCATGCCGGCATTGCAGTTGGCTGCGGTCTATCCAAGCCGACGCTTTGTGCCTGCCAAGGTGCGGGCCATGGTGACCTTTCTGCAAGCGGAGTGGGGAGGGAGCGTGGCGCCATGGGATGCCTGGCGGCAGAAATGAATCAGGCCCCATAAGGGGCCTGTTGGCAGCAGTTCGAGCCTGAAAATCAGTGTTCGAACATCGCGGAGATGGATTCTTCGTTGCTGATACGGCGGATAGCTTCGGCCAGCATCGGAGCCAGGGTCAGGCTCTGTCTCTTATACACATCTCCGAGCCCACGAGACCGGAGCCTATCT
>CAMFKP010000054.1 GCA_945957385.1 uncultured Aeromonadaceae bacterium | reverse complement strand
TCGCCCAGATAGCTCAGTCGGTAGAGCAGCGGATTGAAAATCCGCGTGTCCGTGGTTCGATTCCGCGTCTGGGCACCATACAGCAAAAGGCTCTGCAGCAATGCAGAGCCTTTTTGTTTGTCTTGCCTATCTCGCCAGCATCACCCTCTCAGTCATGTCATCGTGCAGGTTCTTCTGTTGGCCAGGCTAAATTCGGCAATGCCGATATTCCTGATGTAGTTCTCCCCGCCCATCAACCAGCTTGAGCAAAACAACAGAGACTCACACAGAACAAAAAGAGTCATTCAGCACAACATTTAACGTGACACGGATCACATTTAATGGATAATGGCGTCGGTTTTTTAATCACTCTTTCACATCGACCGCCAACGACATCATATGAATCACAACGCTCTGAACGACCAACAGATCGATTCCCTGATTGCCGATGCCCTGGGAGTCTCCAGCCCCGATTTTTCACCCTGCAGCAATATTGCAGATGCCTGGCCTATTATTCAGCAATACAGTCTGGCGTTGATTCCGGCACATGATCAGCAAGGGTGGATTGCCATGGCTTTTCCGGCCATATTGACGCTCACTGATCAGACCATTCATATGGTCGGCAGCCGGGTGCACGATCTAAATCCGCAACGAGCGGCCATGCTTGCCTTGCTTAAGGCTCGCTCCATCCTGCAGCTCGACAGCTGATACGGCGTCGCAAGAACCAGCCAGGCTTGCATCTGGATTGACTCAGCCCGGATTGAAAAAGACAACCAGAAAGCTCAAGAAACATTGATGATAACGAATATCATTTGTATATTTGCGTTCTTCATCATCACGACAGGACATAAGATCCATGACAGGTTTTTTGGGCGCCGACAGCGGCTGGTTATCGCATTTAATGCAACAGGACAACACAGCAGGATGCATCATTGCAGCATTGATGCTGTTGATGTCTGTTTGCTCCTGGCTAGTCATCATCATCAAAGGTGTTGCTATCGCCAGTGAAAAGCGTCACGGCAAGCGCTTTATCGAACAGTTCTGGGCAAGCCAAAACCTGAGCCAGGTTGCAAGCGCTTTGTCATCCCTAGTGACTGCAGACCCATTCAGTCGACTAACGCAAGCGGGGATTTCAGCCGCAAAAAAACTTCAAACAGCGCCGCCCCTTGCCTCTTTGGACTCGGCATCAAGTGACGAATTTATCACCCGAGCACTACGACGGGCGATCACCCAAGAAACGTTACGTCAGGAATCAGGACTGACGATTCTGGCGACCATCAGCACTGCAGCACCATTTGTCGGTTTGCTTGGAACCGTGCTTGGCATCTATCACGCATTACTGGCTATCGGCCAGAGTGGCCAAGCCGCACTGGACAAGGTTGCCGGTCCTGTTGGAGAAGCGTTGGTCATGACTGCGTTCGGTCTTGGTGTAGCACTTCCTGCCGTCGTGGCTTACAACATTTTTGCCCGTAGCAATCGTGTACGCTTGGTCGAGCTGGATGGATTTGCCCACGATATCCAGGCCTTGCTGACAACCATGCCCCTCCAGCAAAGTGACGTGATAGCGCAGCACAATACGCCCAGCATGCTGAGGAGTGCATAATGGCTTTTGGTAAGTTCTCATCCGATGACCATTTTCAGCCTAGTGCCGAAATCAACATGATCCCTATGATTGACGTCATGCTGGTATTGCTGATCGTCTTTATGATCACAGCCCCATTAATGACACATTCTGTTCAGTTAGAGCTTCCTCAGGCCAGCAGCACAGTAAACGAACCCGACAAGCGTGATATCACACTTTCAATAGATGCTGATGGCGTGAGCTATTGGAATGGCCAAAGGTTGACCAATGAAGAACTGACCATACGGCTGCAGCAGACGGGCAACCTATCTGATCAACCACAATTACAAATTCAAGCCGATAAAAACCTGAGCTACGGCCGGCTAGTCGATGTGCTCGCAGAAGCATCGCGGTTTGGCGTTCATAAAATGGCATTTGTGAGCCAACCTGAGCACTAGCCAAAACGATTCGGCAACGATTTTACATCACTGAACAGGCTTCAGCTGTCGTCATAACCATTAGGGGTGGAATATAGCCCTAAAGTTAGGCGTTGAAAGCCGCCAACGTCAGTGAACGACGTAAATAGGCCTTAACACCCGACGCAATCAAGTGATTGAAATCTTTTTAGAACCATAGTCAAACACCAAACCAGATGTTGAGCGATAACAAACCGTTTGCATTTCATCTTGTGAGCACGTAGAGTCCCTTGATGCCGTCAACGTGGCATAAAAAGTAACAGAAATGTCCTTTCTCGCTTTACGGTTTCAATACCGTCATTTCCGAGTAGACCCGCCTTGTTATATTTTTATTGTCGTATCGTCGCCGGCACATATCGTCATTTAAAGATTCAAAAGGAAACATCATGTCAAGCGTGACTGGTACCGTAAAGTGGTTCAATGAAGAAAAAGGTTATGGTTTTATCACCCAGAGCAATGGCGGTCCGGACGTATTCGTTCACTTCCGTGCTATTCAGGGCGATGGTTTCAAAACCCTGCGTGAAGGTCAGGCTGTGACATTCACCATTGAACAAGGCCAAAAGGGCCCGCAAGCTGCTAACGTTGTAGCTGGCTAATACTTTGATGGGAGGTCAATGACCTCCCTTCGTTACCCCTCGCACTCCCCCTTCAGTTCTTCTCTTTTACAAACCATCAAATATTGCGTCATAGCACAGCCCTGCAGCTCGATCCTAGCTATTCAGGACACATATGTTTAGAGTCCAGACTTTAGGATCAGGTAGCTTTTGGCTCCCGATTAGCCACCGACTGACAGGGGACGGCGAAATAATGGGGTGGAAGGGATGGTGTGCGTTCGGGGCAGTGAGCCTGATTGTGTTTGCGGTATTCTTCTGGCCTGAAGCCAATCCGGCCGATCAACAGAAACAAACGTATCAACAGCATTTACATGACGCCCGGTCATTGGCGCTTGGAGCAAGAAGCCAGACCAAACAAATTGTTGAGCGCGCGGCTCATTTCCCCTCACTCTTGCCACAACAAATTTTGCCTGAAACTGGTGATTGGCCTCAAATCCATACACGCCATGTTTTGCGTGTAGCCGTTCCTTACAATCGAACCTATTTCTACAACGATAACAACTTGACCCGCGGCATCAGCACCGAAATTCTCGCCGAGCTAGAACGTTACCTGAATGTCACCCTGAAGACAGGAGACGATCCTATTGCTGTCTTGGCTGTGCCGGTGGCCAGCCAGCAATTAATCACAACAGTTACCCAGGGTTTGGCGGATGTTGCCATCGGCGATATCAGTATCAGCGTTGAAAGCCTGAAACAGGTCGATTTCATCGGTTTCAAGGGGTTGGCACAATATGACATTTTAGTGGCTGGCCCGCAGAGCCCTGCAATCCAGCTGGAGCAAGATCTCAGTGGTCAACCTTTGTCTATTCGGCGGGATGGTCGCTATCAAAAGAGTCTGGATCAGTTAAATCAGCGCTTAATTAAAGCCGGGAAAGCCGTCACAGACTCAAGAACGGTACCAGATGAATTAGAGGATGAGGACTTGCTGGAAATGCTAAATGCCGGCTTGCTCGATTTTGCGGTCATTGATGATCGCAAAGCCCGTCTCTGGCAACCCGTTTATTCCGATATCCGCCTCTATCAAAATATCCGTCTCAGCACCGGTAAACGTGTGGGCTGGGCTATCCGCAAGCAATCCCCACTTTTGGCCAAGGTGTTGATGGGATTTGGTGATCTCGCCGGAAAAGAACAAGAGGCCGCCATACGCTTCGCCAAATATCAAAGTAAATTACCAAAACTGGCGCCAGCTCGAAGTCAGGATGCCGTTCAAAAGGCACTGCATGTTGACAGCCTGATACAAAAATATGCTCATCAATATCATTTTGATCCCTTGTTGCTGCTGGCTCAGGGCTATCAACTGTCACGCTTGGATCAAAGTTATGTCTCCGCACAAGGTCCTATCGGTTTGATGCAAGTGATGCCAACTACAGGTCAAGCAATGCAGGTTGGTGATATCCATACGCTGGAACCGAATCTACACGCCGCGATCAAGTACCTTGACGAATTGCGCCAGAAGTATTTCAACGATGCCGATATCCCCGAGCAGGATAAGATGTTATTTGCCCTCGCAGCCTACCAAGCAGGGCCCGTCAGCATTGCTAGAATGCGCGATCTGGCTGCAACACAAGGGCGTGATCCTGATCGTTGGTTTGGAGAGGTTGAGTTGGTTGTCGCCCGTGAGGTTGGAAATGATACGGCCCGTTATATGCGGAATATCCTTAAATACTCGGTGCTTTATGACCAAATGCTCAACAAGTTGCTGCTCACACCCAACAAATCAGGATCTGACTCCGCGTCTTCAGTGCCCGCAGCCGCACATCACTAATCAATCGACCGGAGGTCGTGACAACTCACGTTGAACAGGGTTTAATTCTGATAACAGTTCTCAACTAGACAGAGGGTTATCATGACTCACGATTCGTCGCCTCCGCTTACAACAGGATCCTGGTCACAACAGATTAAGCATGAGCTGCAAGCCCATCCTCTTACCACTATCAGTCTGTCATTAGCTCTGCTTGCGGTATTAGTTTTGCTGGGACAAAGCCTTGCTACCCTGATGATGGAGGGGGGAGAGCAGGCGGCTCGATACGGTCTCTATGGCGGCATCGCCGGATTCATAGCGACAGCGCTCGGTGCACTCCCAGCATTAGTGCTAAGACAGGTGCCGCAACGGATTGAAGATGCGATGCTTGGATTTGCGGCCGGTATGATGCTGGCAGCCAGCGCATTCTCTTTGTTGCTTCCCGGATTAGCTGCCGCCCGAGAGCTGACCCAGCATGCCGGTCTTGCGGCAGCAGTGGTTGTGGCCGGGATGACACTGGGTGTGCTTTTGATGCTCGGCCTGGATCAATTCACACCGCATGAACACGACAAAACTGGACCATGTGGCCCCGGTTATCAGGCCTGTCCTCGGGTATGGCTGTTTGTATTTGCTATCGCATTGCATAACCTGCCGGAGGGCATGGCAATCGGGGTCAGTTTTGCTCGCGGAGACATGAGTGTGGGGCTCCCCCTGACCACCGCCATAGCGTTGCAGGATATCCCTGAGGGACTGGCCGTCGCACTGGCACTCTATGCCGCCGGTTTTCGCAGTCACATTGCTGTCGGCGTCGCGATCATGACTGGGCTACTCGAACCGCTAGGTGCCGTAATTGGTATCGGCCTCGCCAGCGGGCTGCAGATCGCTTACCCGATTGGTTTGGGGCTTGCCGCAGGCGCCATGTTATTTGTCGTATCTCATGAGGTGATCCCTGAAACACATCGAAATGGGCATCAAACCTACGCCACCTTAGGGCTGATGGCAGGCTTCGCCCTAATGATGACCTTAGACACGGCTCTGGGCTGATATCCATGCCATCAGCTCTCCGCGACTAGTACGCCGTGGATCTATTTTGAGGTAAGCACAACCCTCTTCAGGCGCCAATTCCGCCGCCAATACTCCAGGTTGTGCCATCAGTTCCGAATAGAGAGACGGAGATAATAATGGACTGTCGAGTTCAAGCCTCAGGCTACGGCTCGTGGCAGGTTCCAGCATTTTCCTGCTTACAATCCACCAAATTAACGCAATCGACATCGCGGCGAGGTAAAGCGCAGAGGCTCCACAATACTGGGCCAATACGCCACCCAGCCCGCCCCCGCAGGCAAGTCCTAAAAACTGGGCGGTAGAATAGACCCCCATTGCGGTACCTTTCAGTCCGACTGGGGCCATTTTGCTGACCATGGAGGGTAACAAAGCTTCCAGCAGATTGAACGCGAGGAAAAAAGCAATCAGCGCGGCCAATATCAGCCACTGAGTTGTGGCATAGAACCAGAGCACTTCGGCCAACGCCATTACTATGATTGAAGACAAATAAAGCCAGCGGATGCGTTGGAAACGTTCAGCTCCCAGCATCAGGGGAATCACCATCAACATAGAGACCAGCATAGCGGTCAACATAGGTTGCCATTGTAGATCAGCGACATATCCAGCCGCGCGCAATGCAGTCGGAAGTGCTTGAAATGATAACATCAGCAGCAGGTGCAGCATGAAGATACCCAGATTCAGACGCATCAAGCCTGTCGTCTGGAACACCCGACGGATTGCAGCGGGTATCACTTCAGCCTCCCGATTAGATCGCTGCTGACGCGCCTCTGGTACCCATACCAACATACAGATAAACGCCAAGATCGCCAGCACGGCTATCACCCCAAAAACGGCATGGATACCCGCTTTGGCCGCCAGCCAAGGCCCCATACCAATGGCTAAAGCAAAGGTAACACCAAAGCTCATGCCAATGATCGCCATCCCCAAACTGCGGTATTGTTCACGAGTCAAATCAGAGAGTAGAGCCATTAAAACTGCAGAAATGGCGCCTGCACCTTGTAAAAAACGTCCCAGTATCAACCAGCCAATATGTTCAAAAAATGCAGGTAAGATACTGCCAACGAGCATCAGCAAGAGGCCAACCATGATGACGGGGCGGCGACCGATGCGGTCAGACCATAACCCAAAAGGAATCTGACAAAACGCTTGAGCCAGTCCATATACGCCAATGGCCACTCCAATCAACAATGGCGAAGAACCAGTCAGCTGGGTGCCATACATCGCCAATACAGGCACAACCATAAACATGCCCAGCATTCGCAGCGCAAATAGCAGACCAATACTGACAATGGAACGGCGCTCCAGAGGAGAGATAGAAGCCATCAGATCTCCTGCGAGGAAGAAAAATGCCTCCCGAAGAGGCACAGCGACATCAACGCAATACGGTTAACCCGAGTTCATCTGCGGCAACAAAATCGACCGACATCATGACGCTCAACACAGTAATCGCAACGATAGAAAATACGAACAGCTGTCTTGCCCACAACCGGCTGTCACTGCCATCCGCATCTCGTAAAGCCATTACCAACCAAGTAACGCCCACCAGTACAGATACGGCCAAATAACCGTATCCGGCATAGCCGGACAGAGTGAGTAACAAGGCCGCGATCGCAAAGGCGGCAATATAACGCACTATGTGATATCGGGTTACTTCCACACCGCTAATGACAGGCAAAACAGGGATACCTGCTTGTTGATAATCACGCAGACGGAAAATCGCAATTGCGTAGGAGTGTGGCATCTGCCATAAGCTGAAAATCAACAACAGAATGAACGCAGCTACATCAAACTGATGAGATACAGCACAATAACCAATAACTGGTGGCATAGCGCCTGAAAGACTACCTACCACAGTGCCATAGACTGAACGTCGTTTTAGCCACAGGGTGTAAAAGCCGACATAGACAATAAATCCGACCAGTCCCAACCACATGGCCAACGGATTGGCCAACCAAAGCAGTATCCCACCCGCCAGACCAAAGACGATCGCCATCATCACTGCAATCCGCGGGGAGATAACGCCCTGAACCAAACCACGGTGACGAGTTCGTTCCATCAACGCATCGATATCGCGATCGATCAGGTTATTGCAGATGCAGCCAGAGGCGATAACACAGGAAACGCCAATCAACGTCAGCAGGAACAGTCCTGCGTCAAATGAACCTCTTGCCGCCAGGAAAAAACCACCCGCCACCGAAATCAGGTTACCGGCAATGATCCCGGGTTTCGTCACCAGCCAATACTGCTTCAGCTTCATCTGTGCACTCTCAATGTGACATATTGTGATTGAGATGGAACATGATCCACAAAGACCCAACAACCACGATAGCAATGATCACCGCCGTGAAAATGAACGCAATCATGTTCCACCCTTCATCGGAACGGGTGTTCATATGCAGGAAAAAACCGAGCTGAACCAACACCTGAACGACGGCAAAAGTTGCGATCACATACAAGGTCGTCAAAGACGAGAATGAGGGATACATCACCAATGCAAATGGGATGACAGTTAGCAGCACAGATAAGACAAATCCTATGCTGTAAGACTTGACGGAGCCGTGGCTGGCCCCCGCCAATTTATGTTCAACGGAACTCATTGCAGCGCCCCCATCAGATAAACCACCGTGAAGACACAGATCCAGATAATATCCAGAAAGTGCCAGAACAAGCCTAGGCACATCAGGCGAGTCCCACCTTTGGCCGTCAGTCCCTTTTGATAAATCTGCACCATCAGTACCAGCATCCAGACCAATCCTGACAACACATGCAAACCATGCGTCCCGACCAGCGTAAAGAAGCCGGACAAGAAGCCACTGCGCTCAGGGCCCCAACCTTGATGAATCAGGTGCACAAACTCATTGAGCTCCATCCCAATAAAAGCGGCACCAAAAACAAACGTCACAGCCAGCCAGCGCAACACTTGTGTCTGGTTTTGCCGATAATACGCCAGCATGGCAAAACCATATGTGACCGAGCTGATCAACAGGCAGAATGTCTCTACCAATACATAGGGCAGCTCGAAAATATCTTTACCGCTAGGACCGCCAGCCACACTCCCAGACAAGACCACATAAGTTGCAAACAAGGTGGCAAATAAAATGCAGTCATTCATCAGGTAAATCCAAAACCCGAATACCGCATTGCCACCCGCATCATGGTGTTCTTCACTTGAGCCGGCGTGGGCGGCCACATTGGCCGCCGGATGATGCAAAATTTCAGCTGACATGGTTTACCCCTGCCTTGCGTAGATTATCCAGATGTTGTTGTTCAGTCCTTTCGATCACATCAACCGGAACGTAATAGTCCACGTCATCGTTGAACGTATGCAAAATGTAGGTTGCGACCATACCGATAAAGCCGATTGCCGCCAGCCACCAGATATACCAAACCAGAGCAAAACCCATGACCAAGCTAAAACCGCTGAGAATCAACCCGGCACCGGTATTACGCGGCATATGAATCGGCGCATAGTGCGCAGGCTGACGATACACTGAACCAGACTCTTTCATTGCCCAGAACGCATCACGTTCCTCAACATGGGGTAGCACCGCGAAGTTATAGAAAGGCGGTGGAGATGACGTCGCCCACTCAAGGGTCCGCCCACCCCATGGATCTCCCGTGACATCACGCAACTGATGGCGATCACGGATGCTTACAGCCAATTGAATCAACTGGCAAATAATGCCGAACAGGATGATGACAGCGCCAACAGCTGCAATGGCCAATAACAGATGATATTCAGGATCAATCTGGTTACTGACACGACGAGTCATGCCCATAAAGCCCAGGATATATAAGGGAACAAAGGCGACGAAGAAACCACTGATCCACAGGCCAAACGCCCACTTTCCCCAGAACTCATTGAGTTTGAACCCCATCGCTTTGGGGAACCAATAATTGAAGCCGGCAAGGTAACCGAAGACCACGCCACCTATGATTACATTGTGGAAGTGTGCAATCAGGAACAGGCTGTTATGTAATACAAAATCCGCCCCAGGTACGGCTAACAACACGCCCGTCATACCACCGAGCGTAAACGTAAACAGGAAACCAATTGTCCAGAGAATCGGTAGTGAAAACTGGATCCGTCCTCGATACATGGTGAACAGCCAGTTGAATATTTTCACCCCGGTGGGGATGGAGATAATCATGGTGGCAATACCGAAGAAGGAATTAACGTTGGCACCTGCCCCCATAGTGAAAAAGTGATGCAACCAGACAATAAATGACAAAATCGTAATGACTGCCGTCGCCCACACCAATGAGGTATAACCAAACAGTTTCTTCTTGCAGAAAGTGGCTACCACCTCGGAGAAAATGCCAAAGGCCGGCAGGATCAGGATGTAGACCTCCGGATGCCCCCATGCCCAGATGAGGTTCACATACATCATCTGATTACCACCCATATCATTGGTAAAGAAGTGGGTGCCCAGATAACGATCTAACGTCAACAAAGCGATCGTGGCCGTTAGAATCGGGAACGAGATGATAATCAGCACATTGGTGCAGAAGGCGGTCCACGTAAACACCGGCATTTTCATCATGCTCATGCCAGGAGCCCGCATCTTCAAGATAGTAACGAAGAAGTTAACACCCGTTAGCAAAGTGCCAATACCCGATATCTGCAGACTCCAGATCCAATAATCAACGCCCACGCCAGGGCTGAACGCAATACCGGATAATGGTGGGTAAGCTAACCACCCGGTTTGGGCAAATTCGCCGACGCCTAACGAGATATTAATCAGCGCCACGCCGACCACGAAGAGCCAGAAACTCAAGGAGTTCAGGAACGGAAAGGCGACATCACGGGCACCAATCTGCAATGGCACCACAATATTCATCAGCCCCACCATAAACGGCATGGCCATGAAGAAAATCATAATCACGCCATGTGCGGTGAAAATCTGGTCGTAATGATGTGGTGGCAAGAAGCCTTCACTGCCCGCTGACGCAGCAGCCATCTGCATACGCATCATGATCGCATCAGCAAAACCGCGCAGCAGCATCAGCATTGCGACCAGTATGTACATGACACCGATTTTCTTGTGATCGACCGACGTCAACCACTCAGACCACAGCCATTTCCATTTACGGAAATAGGTCAGCGCCGCCGCTATGCCTATGCCACCAAGAATCATCGCCCCCACTGCGCCCATGATAATGGGCTCGTGGAATGGAATCGCATCCAGAGTTAATCTACCTAACATCGTCTCTATTCCCCGCTTGCCGGTTGCGACTGCATATCCATCATGTCGCTATCTTGATGCATCATCATCTCGTGTCCTGCATGTTCAGACTTTGGTACCTCGTCATGGGCCATAAACTGGCCGACGATGCCGTCATACAGTTTTTCTTGCACCGCGCCATAGTAGGTAACAGGATGATTCTGAGTCGGTTTGGCTAAAGTTTGATAATCAGCCATCTGCAGTGTTATCGGCGATTGCTTCACCTTGGCAAGCCAGCTATCAAACGTCGCCACATCGACAGCCCGTGCCGAGAACTTCATGCCGGAAAAACCATGTCCGCTGTAATTGGCTGACATCCCCTTATAGACGCCTTCATGGTTCGCAATCAGATTAAGTTGATTGCGCATTCCCGCCATGGCATAAATCTGACTGCCCAATTGCGGGATAAAAAACGAATTCATCACAGAACCCGACGTCACTTCAAAATGCACCGGCACATTCACCGGAAATACAATCTCATTCACCGTTGCGATCCCCTGCTGTGGGTAAATGAATAGCCATTTCCAATCCAGCGAAACGGCTTGAATGACGATGGGCGGGGCGTCCGAAGTCAGTGGATGACGGGGATCCAATGAATGGGTCGTTCGCCAGGTCAAGGTCCCCAGTATGATGATGATAATGCAGGGCACACCCCAGACGACCGCCTCTATCAGATTGGAGTGCGACCACTCAGGTTTGTAGGTGGCATGCTGATTCGAAGCGCGATAACGCCATACAAACCAGATGGTCATGATAAAGACGGGAATGACGACAATCAGCATCAGTCCAAGTGCCGTCAAAATTAGCGACCGCTGCTCAACCCCTACCTCACCTTTCGGATCGAGCAGGGCCATTTCACAACCGGTCAATAACATGGGTGCCAGCGCCAGCATCCATGCCCTCAGCTTGCTTTGTTTTCCTCTCATCTAACGACTCCCATGAGGCTTCAATGTCGTTCCCGATATCCAGGCTGACTACCATAGATACTAGGCCGCAGAGGGTATCCTTTTTTCTGTTGTTGTTAAATTTTTGTTTAATTTTTTTTGTAAATTTGATGCTTCGTCACTCTTTGCTGATTTATTACACAATTCCTGATTAGGTTGCCCGCTTGAACTGGGGTGACGAATGTGACGCTCAGGGGCCGAAGTAGTTTCTGGCCAAACGCTGCACCCAACCCTCGGCAATCAGTTGTGTCATCGCCGCATCTAATCGCAGAACCTCGCGATCTATGCCTGCCGCTTTACTGTAACCGATGTATAAGTTAACTGCCTGCGTAGGGCGATAAGCTGTTTTCACTATTTGGTCACTCAACCCATTCTTAATCAGCAAATAATCCATCTGACAATCGGTTCCGACAAAAACACTATTCCTGCCTTTAAGCAATTTACCCGGAAGCTGACTTTCACTCAGCACAGGGTCTTTATTCAAGCTCGCGTCATTATCAAACCGCTCGAAATAAACAGAACCGCGCATATAACCAATTTTTCGCCCTTTCAAATCATTGTAATCACGAATAACTTTAGCCACGTTAGGCTGCGCATAAAATGCGGTATGACATTGATAATATGGCTGACTAAAATAGCCTATATACTTTTCGCGTTGTGGGGTTTTAGCCAGGCTGGTGATTAAATCAATTTTTCCTACTTTTAAATCCTGAAGAGAACGGGCGAATGGGTAACGCAAAAGATATATTTCAACGCCACTACGCGAGGCCAACTCTTGCAATAATTCCTGATCAAAACCATCAAAGCCGGAATCAGAACTGACACCACCGGTATCAATAATAAAAGGCGGCCAATCATCCATTGCGGCAAAAAGAACCTTCCGTTCAGCAGCGCCAACTGGAACAGACAGACTAACGACAATCCACAGCATAGATATCAGTCGGCATAAAGACATAAGATCTCCGCAGCCCCTTTGCTGGATAGCATGATTTATTTATCAAGCATAACAGTGGCTTTTATAAATAAAAAAGGGGGGCGGATTCATCCGCACAAAAAAATTATTGCAGCGCTAAAAACGGCCTCAATAAAGACTCCTGCATTAATATTGAAGGGCAGAAATGTGCGCTGAATCGATATTTTGTTATGCGCTAACACCGCCCAGCACATCAACGCTGTCGGCCGATACCTTGGCGCACAAAGTTCATGATATCGACTGGAAATTGGTCCAACGGATGTATCGCCACCGCGGCGCCCATTCGTATCGCCTCTTTGGGCATCCCAAACACCACACATGTGGCCTCATCCTGAGCCAGCGTTATCGCTCCTGCTTCACGCATGGCCAATAACCCACGGGCGCCATCATCCCCCATGCCCGTCATAATAATGCCCAATACATTGGGCCCCCCAGCTTTGGCGGCCGAACGGAACAGCACATCCACCGAGGGTTTGTGTCGATTCACCGGAGGACCATCCAGAACCTCAACGGTATAGTGTGCACCGCTGCGCAGCAGCTGTAGATGCAATCCCCCCGGAGCAATTAACGCCAAGCCATCCATCACCCGGTCGCCATTTCGTGCTTCACGAACTTCGATTGCACATAGCTGGTTCAGTCGCTCTGCAAAGGCGGCCGTGAACTTTTCAGGCATATGTTGCACCACAACAATTCCGGGGGCATCTGCAGGCAACGCGCTGAGTACATTCTCAAGTGCCTGCGTTCCTCCGGTCGAAGTGCCGATAGCCACAACGCGATCCGTTGTATGCGTGACAGCCCGATGGTTCTCCGTCATCCTGACGGCAGGTTTAACCTGCAAGGGTTCCGGTACACGTACGCGCATCGCTTTGGCATTTGCAGCCTCCCTGACTGCGCGAACTAAATCCGAGGCTATGCTCTCAAGATGTTGACGCACCCCTAGCTTAGCCTTAGCAAACACGGCAACAGCCCCCGCCGAGAGCGCTTCCAGCGTCAAACTGGCTCCGGCCTCTGTCAACGAAGAGCAGATAACAACCGGGGTTGGATGGGAGGCCATAATCTGTCGCAAGAATGTCAAACCGTCCATGCGCGGCATTTCCACATCCAGTAAAATGACATCAGGCCACTGTTGTTGCATCTTGGGAAGCGCACTCACGGGATCTGCCGCCACCCCAGCCAGCATCATATCAGGCTGCCCCTGTATCACTTCGGTCATGAATTGACGCACTAATGCTGAATCATCAACCACAAAGACACGGGTTTTTATAACCATGATTCGTCCCCCAATATATTTTCTGCCTCCCGATCAAGATAATGAATTTGATATCCGCCGGTTTGGCCATTGAATAGTAATTTTCTATGCACTCCCCCACCCGTTTTTTCAACATGAAGAGTCAGCCCTAATTCGTTTAACTCCGAATGCATGAATGAAATATTTTTCATACCAACGCTCAGCACGCTTTGTTCTGAATTAAAAAAACGAGAGCTACCACCAAACAGGCCAAGACGAAATGTCTGCATGTTAAATCCACAGCGCTGCGCATCGATTGACCATCTACGCAAAACATCGCCACCATACCTTAAATCATATTCTGCCTGCCGCGTATAACCTGGCAACATAATATGGGTCGCCAATGTCAATCTATGTTGTGGTAGCCATCCAATCAGTGCAACACACGATCCAAGCACAATCGATACTTTTTCATCGACACACGCAAACAAATAGTCTCCCGGGCCGATGAAAATCATTTCTCATCCCTCTTTAAAATAAATCGCAGAACCACAAGAGGTCAGCGGTAAATCGAGCCCATACAAACTTTCAGAGTGTCCAATAAACAAGAAACCTCCTGGACTCAGATGCGAGATAACATTCGAGACAATGCTTTTTTTGCCCGCAGCATCAAAATAAATAAGGATGTTTCGTAAAAAAATAACGTCAAAGAATGGTAGGTCATTAGGTAGCGCAGTATTCAGATTAAGACAACGAAAACTGACTCGTTGACGCAAACTGTTTTGCATTTGTATAAACCCATCCATTTTCCCAACCCCCTTGAGACAGTAACGGCGTAACATGTCTTGCGGGATAGCACTGGCTCTGGATAGCGGATAGATCCCCTGTTGTGCAGTTTCAAGCACATGCCGGCAGAGATCCGAACCAATAAGGCTCCAATTATTCTGACCTGGGTAGAGTGATTCCAGTAGCATCGCCAGAGAGTAGACCTCCTCTCCGGAAGAGCAGGCCGCACTCCAAATTTTTATTGCCGCGCCGCCCTTATCCATCAAATAAGAGCGGAGGAATTGAAAATGCGCCTCTTCACGGAAAAAGAATGTTTCGTTTGTTGTCAGCAGATCCACAGCCAAACGCCGTTCCTCATGTTGATCTGGCTGCTGTAATAACTGGACGTATTCACGAAAACTGGCCAGGCCCAACGCCTTGAGTCGTTTGATCAGGCGCCCTGCCGCCAATTGCTTCTTGTGGGGCGCCATGATGATGCCTGACACATCCCGCATCAACGTTCTCACCTGGCCAAACTCGGTATCGGTCATTTGGGGAAGATCCATGGCATCACCCCGTCGTCAGTGCAATTCCTTGCTCTAACCCCGGCGCCAGACTCTCCATGTCTAGCAAACGATCCGCCTTGAGCAGAATCAGAAAGCCTTGATCGCGACGCGCCATGCCATGAATAAAATCACTGCGGATTGCAGTCCCGAAGGCTGGCGCAGGTTCTACCTGCTCTGGCTCGATATCCAGCACCTCATCCACTGCATCGACCACCAAACCGACTAAATGCAAACTGCCTTGACCTCCTAACTCCAAAATGATGATACAAGTCCGCTTTCCCAAGCTGGTTGACCCGGCGCCAAAGCGCGCAGCAAGGTCAACAACCGGTACTACATTCCCCCGCAGATTGATCACTCCCAATACGTAAGAGGGCATCATAGGGACCGCCGTTAAATGACCGTACTCAATAATCTCGCGCACACTGCTTATGGGTAGGGCCAGAGCTGTCGTCATGCAGCGAAAGGAGAGATGCTGACCCACCGCCTTCTCATCCCCTTCCACTTTATTTAACAACGCAATCATCTCGCTCATCTTCAGCCCCCTAGAACTGGACAAAATGTCCATCTGAGATATCCCCTGCACCGCTGCTGGCCAACGCCACAGGTTTAGATACGCTGCTCGCCGCGGATGTCATACGACTGGCAGCACGAGATGGTTGCTGTTCCCCTCCAACGCGGAAATAACTGATAAGTTGCATCAATTGTGTTGCTTGCGCATTCATCTCTTCGGCTGTTGCCGCCAACTCTTCAGAAGAGGAGGCACTTTGTTGCGTGATCTGATTGAGCTGGTTCATCGCAATATTGATTTGACTTACACCGGAGGTCTGCTCTTGGGACGCAGCCGTGATCTCCTGCACCAGATCCGAGGTCCTTTGAATATCCGGTACCAATTGGTCAAACAGCAAACCGGACTGTTCCGCCAGCGCCACACTATTCTCGGCCACTTCTCCGATCTCCTGCGCCGCCACCTGACTGCGTTCAGCCAACTTTCTGACTTCAGCTGCCACGACAGCGAATCCCTTGCCATGATCACCCGCCCGCGCCGCCTCAATGGCGGCATTCAACGCCAACAGATTGGTCTGATAAGCAATGTCATCAATAATGCTGATTTTGTTCGCAATCTGCTTCATCGCCACAACGGTATCCTTTACCGCATCACCACCTTTAAGCGCATCATTTGCTGCCTTGGCCGAGATACCGTTAGTGATCTTCGCACTTTCCGTATTTTGCGCTATTGAAGCAGACATCTGTTCCATAGAGGCTGAGGTCTCTTCCACACTAGCAGCCTGCTCACTGGCCCCTTGGCTCAGCGCTTGCGAAGTCGCACTCACCTGTTCGGCAGCGCTTGAAAGCGCATCCGCAGAGGTTCGAACCTCCCGCATCATGTGAGCCAATCGATCCACCATTTCCTTGATGGCATACAACAGGGAATGACGATTACGCTCATCAACCTGAATATTCAGTTCCAAATCGCCGGAGGAGACCTGTCTGGTTATTTCAACAGCGTAATCAGGCTCGCCCCCGAGCTGACTGACGATCCGATAGGCAATAAAGAAACCAAGACCAAGGCCAATCACGATGCCCGTAATAATGGCAACACTCATGATCCAGGTACTCTTCTCATATAACGCCTGAGATGCTTCAGACTGCTGCTGTGCACGCTTGATCTTTTGATCGCTAATTTTCCCTACCTGACTCATCATCGCCTGAATGGTGGCCACAAATCCCTCATCCAGGTATTGATTCGATGGAGAGGCAGCTCGAAGCGGCTCGCTTTTAATTAATTGAATGGTCTTGTCAATCCCGGCTCGATAATCCGGCCATATCCGATCAAACTCAGTAAAAAGTGCTTTTCCTTCAGCCGAAACAAATTTTGGACGAGCCTCTTTGATGGCGGCTTGAATACCCTCTAAATTCTTCTCCGTTGTCCGAAGATATTGATCACGTTTTTCCTGAGTTTCGGCCAACATAGCTGCTCTTAAATAGCGACCGGTCGCTAACATGTTGGCGCGGGCTTCCATGGCTGCAGACATGCCAAGAAATTCTTTCTCGTACATCCTGACTGCCATGTCATTAATTGAACTCATATTCAGATAACCGACCAATCCAACGCTGCCGGCAATCAATGACATGAAAATAAACGCCAGCAAAAGCCGTGTCCTTAGCTTCATTTTTGTAAACATGCTCATGGTGTTCTCCCGTCTCTCGGTGATTAACCCAGCCCGCACTGAGCTGGTACCGACATTTCGTGGACGTGCTGCAACATCCCCGGAATATCGAGAATCAAGGCCACCTGGCCCGATCCCAAAATGCTGGAGCCGCTAATATCTTTAAGCTGAGTGAAAAGTTGTCCGAGCGGCTTGATAACAATCTGTTGCTCACCTAGCAGCTGATCAACAATCAGTCCCAACTGCTGGCGCCCATGGCTGACGACTACGATGTTCTCTCGCTTGGATGTGGGGCCATCGATTGAAAAATGATGTCGCAGGTTAATGACTGGTAACGGATGTCCACGCAATTCACGATAACTGTACTTGTGCTGGGAGCTAATGCCTGCGGCATCCAGGCATTCCGTGACCATATCCAATGGAATAACCAGTGGTGTATTCCCAACATTGACCAGAAAACCGTCGATAATAGCGAGCGTTAACGGCAAACGAATTCTGACGCAACAGCCCTGTCCGGGTTGGGAGTCAAGTTCAATACTACCGCGCAGCGCCTCAACATTACGACGCACGACGTCCATGCCAACGCCTCGACCAGAAAGGTTGCTGACCGCCTCGGCCGTAGAAAAACCCGGCTCGAAAATCAGCTGATATGCCGCGTTGTCATCCAGCACTGTGTCGGCTGAAATGAGTCCTTTCTGGAAGGCTTTTTGTCTGATCCGTTCGGCATCAAGCCCACGCCCATCATCCTGAACCTCAATGACGATACTGCCGGACTCGTGGTAGGCATTCAGCGTTAGAGTCCCTTGTGCCGGCTTTCCTTTAGCGACGCGTTCGTCCGGCGTTTCCAACCCGTGATCCAGCGCGTTTCGGACCAAGTGCGTCAGCGGTTCACTAATGCGTTCAACTACCGACTTGTCGAGTTCCGTCTCAGCCCCCTCGATCTTCAGCGCAATTGATTTGCCAAGCTCTTGTCCGGCATCGCGAACCAGACGCTGAAAGCGCAGAAAAGTTTCACCTATTTCAACCATTCGTAGTCGCAGTGCAGACTCGCGAATCTGTTCCACATGCCGGTTAATTGCCGATACCGACGCCAGCATTTCACTATCCGCTTTGCTACGCGCTAGCATCTCGCCACCAGCCGCTGCAATAACCAGCTCTCCCACCAGATTAATAAGCTCATCCAGTTTGCTGGCAGACACCTTGATAAATGAACTGTCGGAATGTTTCTTTTCTCGGTTCACCTGCTGCTTAATCAGGGCTTGAGCCACAGCCTCGGCAGGAACGACACCTTCGTTAACCAGCACCTCACCTAATTTTCCAACCTCAGGATTGGAGTTTTGCTTAGCAAGACCCGCCTCAAGTTCATTTGCCGTGAGTAAGCCACTGGCGATCAAAATCTCACCTAGCAACTCTTGTTCTTCTGGCAAAGACATCATTAATTGCAAGTAATCCTGCAGCTGGCTATCTGGAGGGAGAATTCTTAATGTCGATAATTCTCGGATAAACTCAAATACCTCTTCAATATCCTCTTTGGTTGCATCCGTCACCAAATCCAGCTCTAAACCCAAATAGCAAGACTCGGCTTGAAAATCACGCCACATGGGAAGATGCTGGTGTATCACTTGTAAATGAACCACTTCACCTATTTTACCGAGATAACGAATAAAAGAGGCCGGATCAAACCCATATTCAAACAATGACGAGTCAAAGCGCAATGATATATGCCAGCTAGCAGCAGCATTTGAATAACACTCTCTGTCGATTTTTGCTGGTTCACTTTCTAATATTGCCGGCGGTTCAGAAATGTACTCATCAACAGAAGCCTGCAAACAAGCGAATTGCTCTGAGAAACACTTTGTTAGCTCAGTTGGTTCATCCCCTGACGCAAGTCGTTCCAATTCACCCGATAAAATATCCAGCCCCTGTAAAAGAACGGATATTTGCTCACGACTCAACACTGCCGACGCATCTCTGACGCGCATAATTAAATTTTCTTGGTGATGAGCGAAGGCGACAAATTCATCTAAAGAAAAAAGTCCTGCCGAGCCTTTCAATGTATGAACAGCACGGAACAAGCCATTAATAAGATCGGGATCTTGTTCACCGTCATCTAAAGCCAATAATGCTGACTCAGCTTGACGAATAAGCTCCCGACCTTCTTCGATAAAGTTTGCGAGCAATTGCCCCCATTGTTCTTGACTGAACATGACGCCTCCAGCTCAATGCCCGGACAATATAATGTGGTCACCAAAAAAAGTTGCCAGGTGATATATATCCAGTAACTCAATAACGGATGGTGAATGATTTTGCATTCGCAGGCGCTCGCCAAGACTTTTACGTAATACCATCAGCAACTGCAAGCCTGCCGTATCGATCTCATCCACCCCGGCCAAATCAACCATAACTTGGCAGTTATCCAAATCTAACTTCTGTAATTGCAGCTGATATTCGGCCACTTCATAAATGGTTAATGCACCTGTAATCTTGGCAAAAAAAACATCATTCTCCGTGTCAATTTGCAACATATCGCCCCCTTACATCAGCAGCTTTTCAACAGCGGCCAATAACTGCGGAGGCTGAAAAGGCTTGACGATCCAGGCTCTGGCGCCCGCCGCCTGCCCTTCCTTTTTTTTATTTTCCTGACTTTCGGTAGTTAACATCACAACCGGTGTGAATTTATGTTCAGGTTTGGTTTTAAGTGTCTTTAAAAAAGTAATGCCATCCATGTTCGGCATATTCACATCACTAATTATTAAATTAACACGCTGACCATTGAGTTTATCCAACGCATCCACACCATCACAGGCATCAATGACTCCATATCCCTGTGATGTAAGCGCCGCTTTCACCAATTGGCGAATTGAAAGTGAATCATCGACAATCAGAATCGTTTTACTCATGTTGGCGGCCCTCTTAAAACTCATGGCAAAAAACAATTAAAAGAATGTCACTTCACTCTTTTCAGTCATCTTATTCACTCGACCAGAGTATTCCTCGTCAGTCGTGAAACGTTGACGAAATTGACGCTCCCAGACCTCAAGATCAAATTCACCATTCAAATCCTGTAGCATAATTTGGTGTATTTCACGTAGATCTGTTTGCAGGTGATCAATTATCTGGCAAACCCGATCTTGAAACTGAAGCTTGACCATAATCTGACTGATACTCTGCTCACTTTCTTGCGACAGCCCATGTAAACGACTTCCCGCTGTTTGCAACGTGTCAATTTCCTCCCCGAGATGACGCACAACGGTATCGACCGTATTATCGAGTAACCCCAAATTCTCATCGTCAGTTCGAACTAAGCTATCGGCAGCAGAGATCGTTGCAGTGATCGCCTGCGTAATCAGTTCGACTTTATGAGCAATGTCGCGGCCGGTTTCTCCAGATTGCGAAGACAAGGTTCTGACTTCACCAGCAACTACCGCAAATCCCCGTCCAGCCTCACCGGCTCGCGCCGCTTCAATGGCCGCATTCAAGGCTAATAAATTGGTTTGGCTGGCTATCTTTTGTACGGATGAGGCCATGCTTTTTAATTCCTGCATATAACTACTCAATTCCGCGATCGTTTGTTGCAACTCCAGCTTGTAGCTTTTAGCGCCATTGAATGCCGATATCACTTCGGCTAACGCTTTATTAGTGTCATGCAATACGGCCGTTATAGATGATCCGTCCGCCTGAGCATGTCCAAACAGTCCGGAGTTGGTTTGATTTTCTTCTTGAAGACGCACCATCAAGATGGTGAAGGAGTTGATTAATTGCTCTATATTCTGTTGAACCAATTCTGACACTACGTTCAATTGTCGCTGCCACGCATCCAGCACCGCAGGTAGTTGCGTCATTAGATCATCAGGTTTTTGCATCACGACCGGGGTTTGATCCAGAGCTTGTTGCTCCGCCTGCGTTACCGAAATTGATGCCGTCTTGGCAAGGCGGTTAAACAATGGCAATAACGTCATGAGGGCGACAACAAGAAAACCAGATGCAATAGGCCATGACCACCAGCCGGTGATCAGCGAGATGAAACCCAAACACAGTGACATGGATAACCAACGCATTGCAGATCTCCCCCTCTATGTCTCACCGCACCAAACGGAGCGACACACTCCAAAATCTTAGGAAGAAATCGGCACTATCACGGCGAGTAGCCACTCTTTTGTGATGGGAGCCTCATGACTACCAATAAAACAGTAACGATGCGGCATGGCGTAACTTGTTGTAATAAAAGAGACGTTCATTGCGCCGATCTGATTCCCGCTCGGCCTTGATGAGGCAATGACCTGTCACATCTAACAGTTAATCTAGCGATGCCCATGCTGGTTAATCCGCCACAAACCGGGCCGATTCTAGACTTGACCACTGATAGAATGCTCTATAGCCTTTTGGCGTAGCGGAATGTGTAAAGACGCTCAATCTCTGATCCGTTAAGCGCTATCACTTTGACAAGCCGAATATTTATCACGCAAAATCGAACGAATTACCTATCCAGCGGGATGTATAACAATGACAACCGAACAGCAGAATTTCTCAACCCTCGAACAGGCCTTCTCGTTAGGAAATGGCCAGGACTCGGCACTCAACTGGTTGAGAAAGAACCGTAGTCAGGTCGCCATCTTTCTGGTCAGTGGCATCAAGCTCGAAGGCAGCATCAGCGGTTTTGACCAATACAGTGTCTTGCTGACCGATGCCCATGGTAATCAACAGATGATTTATAAGGCCAAGATCTCCACCATCGCCATGCTGGGATCTCGTCCGGGTGGGAGCTTTCAGCGTCCACGCCGTCCGCCACGTCCTGGCATGGAACGCACTGGCGGCTATGAAGATCGCCGCAATGCGCCACCGGCGGATGACACGCAAGAGTGAGTTCATGATTGACGGCTGAAATAAAAAAGGGGCTTAAAGCCCCTTTTTTGTGGGCGTCGCTATTCACGTGACGGATACGTCAGCCCCTTCCACATTGGCACGCCATCGACCACCATCACACAGGCCATTCCGGCGGCTAAGGCTGCATCACATCCAATAGCGGTATCTTCAAACACCAGGCAGTCGGACGGCGCAACACCCAATAATTCAGCCGCCCTCAAGAAAGTGTCCGGTGCCGGTTTATGCGCCGATACATCCTCCGCAGCCACAATGGTTTGAATGTAACGACCAAGTCCGCTCTGTTCGAGAATTCGCTCAGCATTGGATCGCAATGATCCTGTTCCAATGGCCATCGGCCAGCGGCCATAGGCTTGAGCAACCAGCGCCGCCATCTGCGGAAATGGAACCGCATTGGCAATACTCGCGACATAATGTGCCGTCTTGCGGCGAGCCACCAGCTCCGGATCCAACGTAAGCTGTTGCTGTTGTGCGATCAATGCAGCGATCTTTCGACTCGGAACACCACCATGGGCGTATAACCACTCGGCATCACAGTGAAAACCATATTCTTGGGAGGTCGCGATCCAGGCAGCCAGATGTAATGGCATCGAATCCACCAAGGTTCCGTCCATATCAAATATCAGCGCCTTGAACTGTTCCAAAATCATATTGCCCTCAAAAACAAAGGGGAGCCAAGCTCCCCTGATGACAGACCGGTTGACCCTATCAAATCAGCGCCAGTTGTTCCATTGCGCTGCGGATGCGCAGCTTGGTTGCCTCGCTCAGTGGCATCACGGGGACTCGGCATGCTTCGGTGCACAAGCCCAGTAACGACGCCGCATATTTGGCTCCCGCCGGACTCGGTTCCGCAAACATGGCTTGATGCAACGGAATCAGGCGATCCTGCAACGCCTTGGCTTCTTCCCACTTACCGGCCAGTGTCAGCTCTTGAACCTGAGCCACCAGCTTGGGAGCCACATTCGCGGTCACAGAGATACAACCGGTGCCGCCGGAAACGTTGTAAGCCACTGCGGTTGCATCTTCACCTGACAACCAGACAAATGGCTTCTTAATCAACTGGCGCTCACTCCAGGGACGAGAGAGATCGCCAGTCGCGTCCTTGACGCCGATGATCCGTGGCAACTCAGCCAGGCGAGCCATGGTTGCAGGCTGAATATCCACGATGGCGCGTGGCGGGATGTTATACAGGATGATAGGAATATTGGTCTCATCGTGCACCATCTTGAAATGATGATACAGGCCATCCTGATTCGGACGGTTGTAGTAACCCGCAACGTGCAAGGTCGCATCCGCACCTGCGCGCTCAGCGACGCGGGTGTACTCGATAGCTTCGATAGGATTATTGGAACCTGCACCGGCAATCACCGGCACCCGCCCCGCAGACTGCTTGACCACCAGTTCAATCACACGGCAGTGTTCATCGTGAGACAGGGTTGGACTTTCACCTGTGGTGCCCACCGGGACAATACCATGCGTCCCCTGTTCGATATGCCATTCCACCATGCGACACAGCGCCGCTTCATCTAATCGACCATCCCGGAACGGGGTAATCAATGCCACTATGGATCCCTGAATCATACCAACTCCTTGTCTGATGCTTATATCCCGAAAAAAAACCCCGGTTACGGGATGCGCAACCGGGGTTTTTCAATCTGGCACACGCCAAAAACGGATTACGCGTAAACGAAAAAAGCCTCTGCTTTGAGAGGTTTCTTGAATTTTCGTTTCAACGCGCAATTAGTCATCGTTAGCTAAATAAGTGTGCAATGAAACAGCATAGTTCTGCATCGACAGTGAAATGTCAAGCTCTGAGCTCCCTTCATGTATAATCGCCCCTTCGTCAGAAGGAGAGCCTCATGTCCCACGCCCTGAGCCCAGTCAGTCAGCTGCTGGAACGAAATCAGTCACTGTTTGCTGGTAAGCGTCTATTGATTGCTGGTTATCTCGAGGACAATTTTGCCTTGCATCTGCAAACCGTGGCCAGCTGCGTGTCGATCTTCTGCACCGATTATCATCGATACCGAGCTCTGCAAGCTTCACCATCCAGCCCTAATCTGACTCTGGAATTCGATCATCAACCACGAGATACAGATGCCCGCTACGATGCACTGTTGTTGTTGCTGCCTAAAGCGAAACGCGAAAGTCAGTACCTACTGGCGTGTCTAACACCTTTGCTGACCCCTGGTGCCGACCTGTTTCTGGCCGGAGAGAATCGCGGTGGAATTAATGGCGCTGACAAATTGCTAGCTCTTTATGGTGATGGCAGCAGTAAGCTCGACAGTGCGCGGCGATGCAGTTTAGTTCATTGCCGATTGAACGCCGAACCGGCACGCTTCTGCCTGGAACAGTGGGTGACGAACTATGCCATCCCGGTCGACACCAGCACGGTGAATATCTGCGCACTGCCGGGCGTATTCAGTGCCGATGCTCTGGATGAAGGCTCGGCCCTGTTACTGGCACACACGCCCCCGCTGCATGGTCGGGTGCTGGATCTCGGCTGTGGTGCCGGCGTGATCGGTGCCGTTTTGGCTCACCGCTATCCGGATATCAAATTGGAGCTCTGCGACATCAATGCCCTCGCACTGGAGTCGAGCCGCCGCACGCTTGCTGCGAATGGTATGCATGGCAAAGTACATGCCTCCGACATGCTATCCGACATCGCCCCTGGCATTGATTTTCTGATCACCAACCCGCCATTTCATGCCGGTTTGAATACCCTGTACGCCCCTACAGAGCAGATGATCACGGCCGCCCCGGGCCGCTTGGCCAAGGGCGGGAAAATGCTGTTGGTCGCCAACGCCTTCCTTCGCTACCCACCTTATCTGGAGCGGGCCTTTGAACGGCACAGCGTCATCGCAGAAAATCGGAAGTTCCGTCTCTATCTGGCGAGTTAACGCCTTGTCAGGCTTAACAAGCTCTTATTGAATCTGCTAGATTGCGAAATGAACAAATTACCTCTGCCAAGGCGGGGTAATTTTTTTATAATCCTTGTGAAACCGTTTTCTGAACTTCAAGGAAAGGCGATATGGCGGGCGTATTGGCAATGATCCTGGCTGGCGGTGAAGGTACCCGGCTGCAACCTCTGACGGTGACGCGCAGCAAGCCGTCGGTCCCCTTTGGCGGCAGCTACCGACTGATCGATTTTGTTCTCAACAATTTCGTCAACTCCGACTTCCTGCGCATTTATGTCCTGACCCAGTTCAAGTCGCAATCTCTCTATCTGCATATGAAAAAAGGCTGGAATGTTAGCGGCATCAGCGGTCGTTTTATCGATCCCATCCCAGCCCAGATGCGCATGGGTAAACGCTGGTATGACGGCACAGCCGATGCCATTTATCAAAATCTCGGGTTTATCGAACTGACAGCTCCGGACCATGTCTGCATCTTTGGTAGTGACCATATCTATAAGATGGATATCCGGCAGATGCTGGATTTTCACAAAGAGAAAAAAGCCGTTTTGACGGTTGCGGCAATCCGCGTCCCGATCCACGAGGCCAGTAAATTTGGCATCATTGAGGTCGATGACACCGGAAAAATGATCGGCTTTGAAGAAAAACCACGGGAGCCCAAATCCATTCCCGGCGATCCACTGCATGCCCTGGCCTCGATGGGCAATTACATCTTCGATACCCACACGCTGTTCACCGAACTGGCCGCCGACGCCGAGAACGAAGCCTCCAGTCACGATTTTGGTCGCGATATCATTCCAGATCTCTATCCCCGTGCGCCTGTCTATGTCTATGACTACGGCACCAACAAGGTGGAAGGTGAAAAGACCGGTGTCTACTGGCGCGATGTCGGTAACATTGATACCTACTGGCAGGCGCACATGGATCTTGTCAGTGATAACCCGCCCTTCACACTCTATAACCGCAAGTGGCCTCTGCACACCTACTACCCACCGGTGCCTCCCGCCACGTTCATCGATACGCCGGAACACAGGGCCAATATCTCGCATTCACTGATCTCCGCCGGCTGCTACATCCAGGGCAGCACCATAGAACGCAGCGTATTGGGCTTCCGTTGCAACATCGCCTGTGACACCCACATCCGCGATTCGGTGCTGCTGGGTGATGTCAAGATTGGCGAGGGGTGTCGCTTGTATCGCACCATCATTGATAAACAAGTAGAAATTGCGCCCGGTACGGTAATCGGGGAAAATCTGGCACTTGATCGTGAGCGGTTTACCGTGTCCGAACAGGGAATTGTTGTCGTGCCCAAAGGCGCCAGGATTGGTTTCTGATAGATGAATATTCTGTTTATCGCTTCTGAAGTGGAAAGCTTCGCCAAGACGGGTGGCCTCGCCGACGTCGCCAAGTCGTTACCGCTGGCACTGAAACGCCGTGGTCATGATGTTCGCATCATAATGCCGTTCTACGCCGCCATTCCGAACCGGGAAAAAGCCAGTCAGCTTGGCGGCTACACACTGCCTACTCGACCCGGCCATACCGACATCCCTTATCAAGTGCGGGAGATGGCGCTGGATGATGTCCCAGTCATGTTGATCGAGTTTCCGAACTACTTCGATCGCGCCAGCCTGTACGCCGAGAACAACAACGCCTATCCGGATAACGGCGAACGGTTTGCTTTCTTCTCCGGCGCCTGCCTGCAGGTAGCGGAAAAAACCGGCTTCCGGCCAGACATTATTCACTGCAACGATTGGCATACGGCGCTGGTTCCGATGTTGCTGAAGACTCGCTATGCCAATCACAGCTTCTTTCAGAGCACGCGCTCGGTGCTGACAATTCACAATGGCGCGTTTCAGGGCGTGTTCGAGCGTAACCAGTTGTGGGCATTGCCGGAGATCACCGACACCTACAATGAAGCCATCATGCAAGGCCACGCTTACATCAACTTTCTAAAGTGTGGTGTCTTGTATGCAGACAAGATCAACGCCGTCAGTCCCAGCTATGCCTCCGAGTTGATGACCTACCTGGGCGGTCATGGTATGGCGAAGAACTTTCAGGAACGCTCCAGCGACGTGCGCGGCATCATCAACGGCTGTGACTATGCCGATTGGGATCCCAAGACCGATCCGCTGATTCCGGTGAACTACGATCTGCAGCATCTCGACGACAAGGTGCTGTGCAAACATGCGTTGCAGAAACGGGCTGGCCTGCCGATCAGCGATCTGCCGATGTTCGGCATGGTCTGTCGTCTGACCGAACAAAAAGGGCTGAACCTGCTGCTGCCGATCCTCGACAAGTTTCTGGTGCACCAGCTGCAGGTAGTGATTGTCGGCACTGGCGAGCCGGCATTGCAGGATCGCCTGAACGAGCTGATGAAAGCCAACCCCGATCGCCTGGCCTACCTGAATGCCCATGACAACGCGCTGGCGCACCTGGTCGAAGCCGGTAGCGACTTCTTCCTGATGCCATCGTTATTCGAGCCGTGCGGTCTGAACCAGATGTACAGTCTGGCCTATGGCACGCTGCCGATCGTGCGGGCAGTCGGTGGCCTGCGCGATACCGTCGTCGACTACGATACCCAGCCGCGACGCGCTACCGGTTTCAGCTTTCAGGAGCCCGAGCCGCTCGCGCTGTTGTCGACGCTGCGCCGTGCGTTGCTGTTCTTCCTGCAGGAGCCTTGCGAGTACCGCAAGGTACAAGAACAGGCGATGCGCACCCGCTATCTGTGGAGCGATTCGGTACGTGAATATGAGCTGATGTATCAAGAGGCACTGGGGGTCAACAATCGGCGCTAATCATGGCCGTACAAAAAGCACACCATCGCATCGTTCAATGCAAAACAGTTGTTGACGCCATATCTGAAATCGCTAGAATGCGGGCTCCAGATGCGAGGGTGGCGGAATTGGTAGACGCGCTAGCTTCAGGTGTTAGTGTCCCACGGACGTGAGGGTTCAAGTCCCTCCTCTCGCACCAAACTGGATTCAAGGTTGGCTGACAACCCAAACATCAGACGTTGTGCTGACAACGTAAAAAACGGCAGACAAGTGAGGCGAGGGTGGCGGAATTGGTAGACGCGCTAGCTTCAGGTGTTAGTGCCCCCCGGGCGTGAGGGTTCAAGTCCCTCCTCTCGCACCACTTACTGTGGTGAAGCAGACCCAGACCATGCGGTTGGCAGCATGTAAAAACAGCCGACAAACACTATGTGCGAGGGTGGCGGAATTGGTAGACGCGCTAGCTTCAGGTGTTAGTGCCCCCCGGG
>CAMFKP010000053.1 GCA_945957385.1 uncultured Aeromonadaceae bacterium | reverse complement strand
CTGACCTCTTTCCTGACCGGTATCACCGAGCCGATCGAATTCTCCTTCCTGTTCGTGGCTCCGGTTCTGTACGCAATCCACGCTCTGCTGGCGGGTTCTGCGTTCGTCGTGACCAACATGCTGGGCATGGTACACGGTACCTCCTTCTCTCACGGTCTGATCGACTTCGTCGTGCTGTCAGCTAACTCTCACAAGTTCTGGCTGTTCCCGGTTGTGGGTCTGTGCTACGCCGCTGTCTACTATGTGGTGTTCCGTCTGGTTATCGCCGGTATGAACCTGAAGACTCCGGGTCGTGAAGATGATGCTGTTGAAGCGGAATCTGTTGCTGAAATGGCCGAGCACTACATGGCAGAGCAACTGGTTGTGGCTTTCGGTGGCAAGGAGAACATCTCCTCACTGGATGCGTGCATCACCCGTCTGCGTGTCGGTGTCAAGGATGTGGCCAAGGTTGACCAAGCCAAGCTGAAGCAACTCGGCGCCGCCGGTGTGGTTGTCGCGGGCTCTGGCATCCAGGCTATCTTCGGTACCAAGTCTGATAACCTGAAGACTGACATGGATCAGTGGATGAAGAGCCACTGATTGCAGATAGCTGCAGTAAAAAGGGAGGCGTGAGCCTCCCTTTTTTATCGCCGTTGTTAGCCCACTGCGCGCTCGTGTCAGCGCCGAGCCGACAGGATTATTAAGTTTGATTTAATAATCCGTTGATTCTGGCAGTGCTTTAGCGAGGTAATCCGTTCGACACGCGAGGTGGGCTGAGCGTACGGCAACGACGAACACGGGGCCATTCGCCACTGTGTCTGGCTTGGACATTTGTGCGGGACTAGAGTGGACGTGACAAAAAAACAAGGGAGGCGTCAGCCTCCCTTGGTGTGTGCGACCTGCATGTCGGCCGGTATCGGCAAACTTAGTCGATGCTGCGCAACAGGGCGTTGATCCCCACCTTGGCGCGCGTCTTGGCGTCGACCTTCTTGACGATGACGGCGCAGTACAGGCTGTACTTGCCACACTTGGACGGCAGCGAGCCGGAGACCACGACTGACCCGGCCGGTACGCGACCGTAGTGGATTTCACCGGTTTCACGGTCGTAGATACGGGTCGATTGGCCGATGAACACGCCCATCGAGATGACAGAGCCTTCTTCGACGATGACCCCTTCCACCACTTCGGAGCGGGCGCCGATGAAGCAGTTGTCTTCGATGATGGTTGGGTTCGCCTGCAGCGGTTCCAATACGCCACCGATGCCGACGCCACCGGAAAGGTGCACGTTAGCGCCGATTTGTGCGCAAGAGCCAACGGTGACCCAGGTATCGACCATGGTGCCTTCACCGACGTAACCGCCAATGTTGACATAGGAAGGCATCAGCACGGCGTTACGGGAGATGTAGGCACCCTTGCGCACGATCGCATTCGGCACGACGCGGATGGCTTCTTCCTTGAAACGCTCCGGAGTGTAATCAGCAAATTTCAGCGGCACTTTGTCATAGAAATTGGTGCCTGGCGCGGCCAGTTGCTGATTCTCATTGATGCGGAAATAGAGCAGCACGGCTTTTTTGACCCACTGATGCACCACCCACTCACCGGCAATCTTTTCCGCCACGCGCAGTTGACCGGCGTCCAGCATCTCGATGGTTTGTTCGATGGCCTGACGGGTCAGGGCGTCTACGGAAACCGGGGTAATGGCCTCGCGGCGCTCATAAGCCTCTTCAATGAGGCGCTGTAACTCAGTCATGATTGTCTCCCTTCAAAAATCGGCATCCTTTTTATCACATATCGTCGCCGGGGTTTAACTCGGCGACCAATTTTTCTTCGAGCTTATGCTCGTCAATTTCACTCAGCGGGGCACCTTGTGCACGGCTGAGCGAGAAGAAGTCTTCCACCCGTTCACCGATGGTGGTGATTTTGGCGGCATGTACGGTTAAACCGCATTGCTGGAATACGGCACCGATACGGGCCAGCAGACCAGGGCGATCGAGGGCCGTCAGTTCGATCAAGGTGTGCTTGCGGTCGCCCTTGTTCGGCAGGAACGTCACCCGGGTTGGCACCGAGAACTGACGATGACGGCGCGACAGAGGGCGCGGTTTGGGCAGTGGCATGGCCGGATTGTTGAGCGCAATCGTCAAGCCTTTGCGCAGCGAGGGGAGACGCTCGGCATCGACCGGCTCGCCGCTGGGCTCCAACACGACAAAGGTGTCCATCACATAGCCATCTTTCGAGGTCATGATCTGGGCATCGTGAATGTTGAGTCCTTTATAACTGAGGATGGCGGCGACCGTGGCGAACAGGTTGGGCATGTCACGGCAATAGATAAACAGCTCGCTGCCACCGCGAGCGGCATGCTGGCCAAACAGGACCAATGGCTCGCTCTTGTCGTGGTGCAGTATGTGCTGGGTGTGCCAGGCGATCTGCTCCGGCGTATGACGCAGAAAGTAATCCGCCTTGAAGTTCAACCACAGGGCATCGATGGCACTCTCCGGCTGGGCATTGGCGGCGAGGATCTCCTGTGCCTTGCGCTGATTCTCGCGAATTTTCAACTTCAGATCCGGCGGATTTTCCAGCCCCAGGCGCAGGGCTTTTTGCGTGGCGAAGTAGAGCTCGCGCAGCAAGGTGCCTTTCCAGTCATTCCACAGATTGTCATTGGTGGCGCAGATGTCGGCGACCGTCAGGCAGTAGAGATAATCCAGGTGCTGTTCGTCGCGGACCTTCTCGGCAAAATCATTGACCACATCCGGGTCATAGATATCACGGCGCTGGGCGGTCACCGAGAACAACAGGTGCTGACGAACCAGCCAGGCGACCAGCCGGCTGTCGTAGCGATCGAGGCCATGCAGTTGGCAAAAGTAGAGTGCTTCGCTGGCCCCGAGTTCCGAGTGATCACCACCGCGGCCCTTGGCGATGTCGTGAAACAGTGCCGCCAGCAACAGCAGTTCCGGTTTCGGCAAGCGCTTGTGCACGTCACGAAATAGCGGCTGTTCGCGCTCGTTTGCCGTCAGTAAGAAACGATAGATGTTTTTTAACAGGCGATGGGTGTGCTCATCCACGGTATAGGCGTGAAACATGTCGAACTGCATCTGGCCGACGATCTGGTTCCACTGCGGCAGATAGGCGGCAAGAATACCGTGTTCATGCATCAGGGTGATCGGCAGCCCCATGCCATTGGGGTGGCGGATCAATGCCATGAACTGTTGCCGGCATTCCGGCAGCTCCTGCAGCGAATAGATCAGTGTGCGCCGGGCTTCACGCAGCTGGCGCAAGCAACCGGCCGCAATGCCGGTAATCTCGGGATGGTCGGCGATCTGAAGAAACAGGGTCAGCATCAACACCGGTGATTGCAGGAACAGATCCGGTTCACGGGTATCGATGCGATTGCCGCGCAGCACAAACTGGTCACTCAGCAGCAGCGTCTCGGTACTCTGATTGCCGAGAATGGCCTCGTCAAACAGCTGTAACAGCATGCGATTGAGTTCGGCAACACGGCGCACTGTCTGGTAGAAGCGTTTCATCATCTGTTCGATCGGGGCATTGCCCTGACCGGGGTAACCCAGCAACTCGGCGACGGCGCGTTGCCGATCAAACAGCATGCGATTGTCATTTTTGCCGATGGCGATATGCAGCGCAAAGCGCAAGCGCCAGAGGAAGTTTTGGCAATCGAGCAGTTCCAGGTATTCACTGCGGCTCAAAAACCCGTAGCTGGTCATCTCATATAGGGTGGTGGCGCCAAACTGGCGTCGCGCCACCCAGGCCAGCGTCTGGATGTCGCGCAGGCCGCCGGGATTGCTCTTCAGATCCGGCTCCAGCAGATAGACGGTATCTTTGTACTGCTGATGGCGTGCAATCTGTTCATCACGCTTGGCGCGGAAGAAGTCGGCGCTGGGCCAGAAATGGTCTGGCTGGATGGCCTGATTGAGATCGGCAAACGTCTGTACCGAACCGGTAATCAAGCGGCATTCGATCAGGTTGGTTGCAATTGTGATGTCGGCTTTGCCCTGCTCCACACACTCCTGCACGGTTCGCACGGCATGACCGACCTCCAGGCGCAGATCCCATAACAGCGTCAGGTAGGCGCCTATAGTTTCACCCAGCGCACTGGGCAGTGGTGAATGGCTCAGGATCAGGATGTCGATATCGGAGTGGGGGTGCAGTTCACCTCGGCCATACCCCCCCACTGCGACCAACGCCAGTTGTGGAACGTGGTGCAGTCCAAACTGCTCCCAGCCCTGAATCAGCAGCTGATCAATAAAACTGGAGCGGCTGGCAACCAGCTCGCCGACCGGTTGCCCGGCCAGAAACTGTGCGCGTAACCACTCCTGAAAGCGGGCCTGGGCTTCGCGCCCGTTGTTGATATCCAGTCCATCCTTGGGAAGAAAACTGACCAGAGTGCCTTGCTGTTCCATGCGGGCTCCGTCCTGGTTTAGCCGCGAATATGGCGGGCTAGCGTCTCGTCATTGCGGAGCGTGAGCACCTCACAGCCCTCTTCGGTGACCAGCAACATATGTTCATACTGGGCTGAGGGTTGTTTGTCCTGGGTCGTGACCGTCCAGCCATCTTTACGATCGACCTTACAACGCCAGGTTCCGGCATTGATCATCGGCTCTATCGTAAAACACATGCCGGGTTGCAAGATCAGCTTCTGGCTGTTGCGGTAGTGCAGGACTTGCGGCTCTTCGTGAAAGGCCTTGCCGATGCCGTGACCGCAGTAATCTCGGACCACGGAGAAACCGGCTTGTTCGGCAATCGGCTGTATGGTGGCGCCAATCTCGCTGAGGCAAGCGCCAGGGCGGACTTTGGCTATCGCCGCATACAGACTTTGTTGCGCGATTTCGCACAGCTTGCGATTGCGCGGCGTCGTCGAGCCAACGATGAACATCTGGGAGGTATCGCCGTGATAGCCATCTTTAATCACAGTGATGTCGATATTGATGATGTCGCCATCGCGCAGTTTTTTGTGATTCGGGATGCCGTGGCAAACAACTTCATTGATCGATGTGCAGATCGATTTCGGGAAGCCGTGATAGTTCAACGGGGCCGGAATGGCTTGTTGTTCGTTGACAATGTAGTCATGGCAAATCTGGTTCAGCTCTTCGGTGGAGATCCCGGCCTGGACATGGGGCGCGATCATCTCCAGCACTTCGGCGGCTAGACGGCCGGCAACGCGCATCTTCTCGATTTCTTCTGCTGTTTTCAGGACGACGGACATGGCTTCTCTCGATGAATGTTGCTGTCGTCGTCGCAAGGCGGCGACAGCCGATGAAACGGGAATGAGACGAAGATTGAAGTGTACCGACTTGGTCAGTTCAGTTCCAGTTTGCTGATCCGGATCAAAAAGGCCGAGAAGCGGAATCTGTCTCGCGTGTCGCGGTGGCGAATAAACTGCCGTTATGGTATAAAGCGCGCCGAGTCATGCGCTGTCATGCTCAATTCACTTTAATCCGTTAAACAACACACACACATCGACACGCGTTCCGGGGTGCCTGTATGGGTCGGATTTGCGGGATGTGTGGAGGCCTAACCCCAAGCAGAGGTTTAAAATGGCAAAAGTTTCAATGCGCGACATGCTGCAAGCCGGCGTTCACTTCGGTCACCAAACCCGTTTCTGGAACCCAAAGATGAAGCCGTTCATCTTCGGTGCTCGCAACGGCGTTCACATCATCAACCTGGAAAAGACTGTTCCGATGTTTGATGATGCCCTGAACTTCGTTGGTAACATCGCTTCCAAGAAGGGCAAGATCCTGTTCGTCGGTACCAAGCGTGCTGCCTCTGAAGCCGTCAAGGAAGCTGCAAGCAGCTGCGATCAGTTCTATGTGAACCATCGCTGGCTGGGCGGCATGCTGACCAACTGGAAGACCGTTCGTCAGTCCATCAAGCGTCTGAAAGATCTGGAAAACCAAGCTCAGGACGGTACCTTCGAAAAGCTGACCAAGAAAGAAGCGCTGATGCGTACTCGTGAAATGGACAAGCTGGAGAAGAGCCTGGGCGGTATCAAGGACATGGGCGGCCTGCCGGATGTTCTGTTCGTAGTCGATGCCGAACACGAGCACATCGCGATCAAGGAAGCCAACAACCTGGGTATTCCGGTTGTCTCCATCGTTGATACCAACTCCAACCCGGACGGCGTTGACTACATCATCCCGGGTAACGACGACGCGATCCGCGCGGTACAACTGTACCTGTCTGCGGCTGCCAGCGCTGTCAATGCCGCTCGTGAACTGGACATCTCTGTTCAGGCTGAGCAAGACGGTTTCGTTGAAGCCAACTAATAAGGACCGGACAGTTCGCTGTTCGTTTCACCCTTATTAACCCGTTGTAATTGGTTAGCAGGGGTCCAATGTGACCCCTGTTTTTTTATACAAAACACTCAGACCGAGGATAGAGGATATGTCAAACATTTCCGCCGCTCTGGTTAAAGAACTGCGCGAACGTACCGGCGCGGGTATGATGGACTGCAAAAAGGCTCTGACTGAAGCCAATGGTGACATCGAGCTGGCCATCGAGAACATGCGTAAGTCCGGTCAGGCCAAGGCGGCCAAGAAGGCTGGCCGTATCGCTGCTGAAGGTGTGATCCTGGCGCGTGCCGAAGGCAACACCGCTGTGATGATCGAACTGAACTGTGAAACTGACTTCGTTGCCAAGGATGCCGGTTTCCGTGCATTCGGTGACAAGGTTGTCGGCATCGCGGTTGCTAACAAGATCACCACGCTGGAAGCGCTGAAGGCGGCTGAATTCGAAAACGGCGAAAGCGTTGAAGTGACCCTGAACAACATGATCGCCAAGATTGGCGAAAACATGAACCTGCGCCGCATCATCGTGGTCGAAGGCGAGAACCTGGGTACCTACATCCACGGTGGTCGTATTGGTGTTATCACCAAGCTGCAAGGCGGCAATGCCGAGCTGGCCAAGGATCTGGCAATGCACGTTGCGGCGAACAACCCGCAATTCGTCAAGCCGGAAGATGTGTCTGCTGAAGTCGTGGCCAAAGAGCGCGAAATTCAGGTTGAAATCGCTGTTAACTCAGGCAAGCCGAAAGACATCGCCGAGAAGATGGTTGAAGGCCGCATGAAGAAGTTCACTGGCGAAATTTCCCTGACCGGTCAGCCGTTCGTCAAGGATCCGTCAGTTCTGGTTGCCGACCTGCTGAAGAAAGAAGGCGCTGATGTGCTCGAATTCGTTCGCTACGAAGTAGGTGAAGGTATCGAGAAGCAAGAAACTGATTTCGCTGCCGAAGTTCAGGCGCAAATTGCTGCCATGAAGAACTGATACTGGGTTAAGATAAACCCAGCACCAATCCAGACCGCGACCTATGTCGCGGTCTTTCTATGACCAGGAAGAAAAGATGAGTACCAATCCTAAAGCTGCTTACAGACGAATTCTGCTGAAACTCAGTGGTGAGGCTTTGCAAGGTGATGAAGGCTTCGGCATCGACCCGGCTGTGCTGGATCGTATGGCGCAGGAGATCAAAGAGCTGGTAGAGCTGGGTGTACAAGTCGGTCTGGTCATCGGTGGCGGTAATCTGTTCCGCGGTGCCGGCCTGGCCAAGGCTGGGATGAACCGTGTGGTGGGTGATCACATGGGCATGCTGGCCACGGTCATGAATGGTCTGGCCATGCGGGATGCCCTGCATCGTGCCTATGTGAATGCGCGCCTGATGTCAGCCATCAGCTTGCAAGGGATTTGTGATTCCTACAGCTGGGCTGAAGGGATTAGCCAGCTGCGTGCTGGCAAGGTAGTGATTTTCGCTGCGGGTACCGGCAACCCGTTCTTTACTACCGACTCCGCTGCATGTTTACGTGGTATCGAAATCGAAGCGGATTGTGTCCTCAAGGCGACCAAGGTTGATGGCGTCTATTCAGAGGATCCGGTCAAGAACCCGGAAGCCGAACTCTATACTGAACTGGATTACAGTGATGTATTGGACAAAGAGCTGAAAGTCATGGATTTGGCGGCCTTCACGCTGGCTCGTGATCACAATCTGCCGATCCGGGTATTCAACATGAACAAGCCGGGGGCTCTGCGTCGCGTGATTCTGGGCGAGCAGGAAGGAACCCTCATTCATCACAAAAACAAATAACGCATTCCCATGTTTGGGTGGGGGGCGGTACTATTTTGTCTGCCACCCAAGAGCGAAGAAGGATGACAAGGTGATCAACGAAATCAAGCAAGACGCCAAAGAGCGCATGAACAAAAGCATCGAGGCCCTGAAGAGCCAGATGTCGAAGATCCGCACTGGCCGTGCTCAACCAGCCCTGCTGGATGGCATTACTGTTGAATACTATGGCTCTGCAACTCCGCTGCGTCAGGTTGCCAACGTGACTGCAGAAGATGCGCGTACGCTGGCTGTCACTGTGTTTGACCGCTCGATGATCCAGGCGGTTGAAAAGGCGATCATGACCTCAGATCTGGGGTTGAATCCCTCCTCGGCAGGCGCCACCATCCGGGTACCGCTGCCGCCGCTGACTGAAGAGCGCCGTAAGGATCTGATCAAGCTGGTGCGCGCTGAAGCTGAACAGTCCCGCGTTGCCGTTCGCAACGTGCGTCGTGATTGCAACGCCGATCTGAAGGCTTTGCTGAAGGACAAAGAGATTTCTGAAGACGACGATCGTCGGGCACAAGAAGAGATCCAGAAGCTGACCGATACCTTCGTCAAACAGGTCGATGACCTGTTGGCCGCGAAGGAAAAAGAGCTGATGGAAATCTGATTGTCACATCAGGTATAGTACCGGCGCCGTGCGGCTCGCTGCACGGCGCCTTGCTATTTATAGGAGTAATGCATGTCGCTAGAAGCCTCTCTGGGCGATCTGCCAAACAAGGGAATCCCTCGTCACGTTGCCATTATTATGGACGGCAATGGACGTTGGGCTCAGCAGCGGGGCAAGATGCGGGTGTTCGGTCACAAGGCCGGAGTGCAGGCAGTGCGCAATGCTGTTTCCTTTGCTTCTCGCCTGGGCATCGAGGCGCTGACGTTGTTTGCTTTTTCCAGCGAGAACTGGCGTCGTCCAGAATCTGAAGTCTCTGCCCTGATGGAACTGTTTATCCACGTCTTGGGTGGAGAGGTCAAAAAGCTGCACAAGAGTAATATCCGTTTGCGCGTCATCGGCGAGCAAAGTCGCTTTAGCGAGCGTTTGCAGCAGAAGGTGGCTGCCGCCGAGGCATTGACCGCGAACAATACCGGGTTGGTACTGAATGTTGCTGCCAACTATGGTGGGCGCTGGGACCTGCTGCAGGCTTTCCAACGGGTGCAGTCAGATATGGATGCGGGTTTGCTGGAGTCGTCGCAACTGAATGAGGATGCGATAACCTCGCGTCTGACTACAGCAGGTTTACCGGATGTTGATCTGTTGATTCGCACTGGCGGAGACCATCGCATCAGCAATTTTCTGCTCTGGCAGCTAGCTTACGCCGAACTCTATTTTACGCCTGTACTGTGGCCCGATTTTGATGAGGTGGCCTTTAGTGAGGCCATTGCCTCGTTTGCCAGCCGGGAGCGCCGGTTTGGTTGTACTGGTGAACAAATCCGGGCGCTGCTGGCGCACTCGGGCTGATTATCGAGGTTCATTTGCTCAAACAACGCCTGCTTACCGCTTTGATTCTCATCCCACTGGCTGTGGGGTGGATGTTTTTTCTACCGTTTGATTATTTCACCGTCGGTGCTGTGCTGATTTATCTATTGGCCAGTCGTGAATGGGGTCGTTTTGTCTGGCCAGCGCGGCCATCACTGCTGATGTTGCCGATGGCGGCGATGTTGTCGGTCTCTTTGTATCTGCTACCGACGGCGCAGCTACTGCATGTGGCACCGCCGGCCTGGTTACTCGGCTTGTTGGCAATCGGGGCATTATGGTGGTGTGGTGCGCTCATGATGGTCGTGCGTTATCCTCGCGGCACGCTATGGTGGCGACAACATGCGTTGTTTAAAGCTGTGTTCGGCCTGCTGACGCTGCTGCCTTTTTTCTGGGCGATGTTGCTGTTGCGCAGTTATCACTACGAGCAGAATGCATTGTTTGGTGGATGGGCGCTGTTTTTTGTCATGTTATTGGTCTGGTGTGCAGACTCGGGAGCCTATTTTTGTGGCCGCGCGTTTGGCCGCCATAAATTGATGCCCGCTGTCAGCCCAAAGAAAACCGTCGAGGGGCTATTGGGCGGATTGGTGTTGTCAGCCATCGTGGCCGCCGTGACGGCATTTAGTTTCTTGCCGGCGGAAGCGAATCAGCTGGCGCTTATCATCAGCGCCATCATGGCGGTGCTGGCGTCCGTATTAGGCGATCTGGCCGAGAGCCTGTTCAAACGCGAAGCGGGGATCAAAGACTCCGGCTCGCTGTTACCGGGACATGGTGGTGTGCTCGATCGAATTGATAGCCTGACGGCTGCGTTGCCGGTGTTTGTTATCTGCTATTTGCTGCTGAATTAAGGTCTTCTCGATGATGAATTTGACCATTCTGGGTGCGACGGGCTCTATTGGGCGCAATACGCTGGATGTGGTACGTCAGCACAGGATGCATATTCAGGTGACCGCGCTGGCCGCTTACTCCGATGTGGAACGCATGCTGGCGGACTGTCTGGAGTTCGCTCCGCGCTATGCCGTATTGGTACAGGAAGAGGCAGCACGAACATTACGCTTGGCCTTGGCTGAGGCCAAGGTCGATACGGAAGTGCTCAGTGGTCCCCAGGCCGTGGTAGAGGTTTCCCGCCTGCCGGAAGTGGACACCGTCATGGCGGCGATTGTAGGCGCTGCCGGCTTGTTACCGGCCATGGCGGCCATTGAGTCGGGCAAGCGTGTGCTCCTGGCGAATAAAGAGTCTCTAGTGATGTCGGGCGCCCTGTTCATGGCGGCAGCCAAGGCATCTGGTGCGCGCATTTTGCCGGTGGATAGTGAGCACAATGCAATATTCCAGTGTCTGCCCGAGCCGGTGCAAAAAGAACTGGGTTATTGCAATCTGGCGGACGCTGGTGTGCGCAAGATCCTGCTCACTGGCTCAGGTGGCCCATTTCGGTTTACGCCATTGACTGCGCTGGCGGCGGTGACGCCGGAGCAAGCGATCGCACACCCAAACTGGAGTATGGGACGCAAGATTTCGGTTGATTCGGCCACCATGATGAATAAGGGGCTTGAATTCATTGAAGCGCGCTGGCTGTTTAACGCCAGCGCGGAACAGATCCAGGTCATCATCCACCCGCAGTCGGTGATTCACTCTATGGTGCAATATCAGGATGGTTCCGTGCTTGCCCAGATGGGGCGACCGGATATGCGAACGCCGATTGCCCATGCGCTGGCGTATCCGACACGAATCACCTCTGGGGTCGAGGCGCTGGATTTCTTCACCCAAGGGGAACTGACATTCCTGCCGCCGGATGAGCAGCGTTATCCCTGTCTTAAGCTGGCAATCGAGGCCTGTTGGGCCGGTCAGGCTGCCACCACCGCTTTAAATGCGGCGAATGAGCTGGCGGTGGCGGCTTTTCTCGACAATAAACTGGGCTTTACCCAGATTCATACCCTGTGTGCCCGAGTGGTAGAGCAATTATCTTCACGCTCGGCCCGGGATCTGGATACTATTCTCGAACTCGACAGTGAGGCGCGACGCCTCGCTCTGCGATATTTACAGGAGTTCTGATGATTACCATTGTGTGGAATCTGCTTTCGTTTGTTGTAGCGCTGGCAATTCTGATCGCAGTACATGAATGGGGCCACTTCTGGGTCGCGCGTCGTTGTGGTGTCCTGGTGCAACGTTTTTCGCTCGGGTTTGGCAAGGTGCTCTTCAGCCGCAAAGATCGCTACGGCACCGAGTTTTCTTTGTCACTGATTCCCCTGGGCGGCTATGTCAAAATGCTCGATGAGCGTGTGGAGCCGGTGCCCGACGAGCTCAAGCACCGCGCCTTTAACCATCAGCCGGTATGGCGTCGGTTTGCCATTGTGGCGGCGGGGCCCATCGCTAATTTTGTCTTTGCCCTCCTGGTATTCTGGTTAATGTTTCTGCTTGGCGTCCCGAGCGTCAAACCGGTGATTGGCACTATCGAGCCGCAGAGTCTGGCTGCGCGCTCGGGTTTGCAAAGCGGCATGGAGATCGTCTCTGTCGCTGATCATCCCACCGTGGATTGGGAGGCCGTTACATATCAATTGGTACGCCACATCGGTAAGCCAGAGGTTGAGCTGACGTTGCGCGATGACCAAGGCCGTCAGCTCACTCGTCAGTTGCAACTGGCGGGGTGGACGTTGAATGGCAAGGAAGAGCAGGCTCCATTTGCTGCCTTGGGATTTGAACCCGTGATGCCAGAAGTGTTGCTGCAAGTCGGTCAGTTAGTACCGAAGGGCAGCGCCGAGCAGGCTGGATTACAGGTTGGTGATGAGCTGGTCGCACTGGACGGCGTTAAACTGGCCAGCTGGAAACAGTTTGTCGACCAGATCAAATTATCACCCGAGGTGAGCCTGAGTCTGAGCTATCGACGCGGTGGTCAGCTGATGCAGACCGCGTTGACGCCGGCGGCGCGCGACAGTGGCAATAAAGTCGTCGGCTATGTCGGTTTGGCTCCAGCCGTGAAACCGCTCCCCGAGCGTTACCGTATCGATCTGCAGTACGGTCCGTTGGATGCGGCCTGGATGGGGCTGAAGAAGACCGTCGATGTCATGGGATTGACGGTAGACATGGTCAGCAAGCTGTTCACCGGCGTGGTTTCGTTGGACAATCTGAGTGGCCCGATCTCAATTGCTAAAGGGGCGGGGAGCACTGCCAGTTATGGTCTGGTATACTTCCTCGGGTTTTTAGGGTTGGTCAGTATCAATCTGGGTATTATCAATCTGTTTCCGTTGCCTGTGCTGGATGGTGGCCATCTGATGTTCTTCATCATCGAGGCCGTCCGTGGCAAGCCGGTTTCAGAGCGTTTTCAGGAATACGCATTCAAATTTGGCGCAGCTGTTCTGGTCTGTTTGATGGGAATTGCGCTGTTTAATGACTTTGTGCGCCTCTGATGGGGCATCACAACTAGGACATACGAGAACAACATGTCAGTGAGAAAAGCGCTTGTCGCCTCATGCCTTCTGAGTGCCAGTCTGGTTGCCCATGCAGTGGAACCAGTTTCTGACAGCTTTGTCGTCAAGGACATTCGTGTTGAAGGATTGCAGCGGGTCACATTAGGGGCCGCACTTCTTAATTTGCCAGTGCGCGTCGGTGATACCGTCGACAGCACTGTGGTTGCTAATGCGATCAAAAAACTCTACGCCTCAGGCAACTTTGAGGATATCCAGCTGGTGCGTGATGGCGAGGCGCTGGTCGTCTCTGTTCGCGAGCGCCCCACCATCAGTAATATTGAATTCGTCGGCAACAAGGATATTAAGGAAGAACAGCTCAAACAGTCGATTGAGGCTTCTGGTGTCCGCGTGGGTGAGCCGCTGGACAGAACTATCCTGCGTTCGCTGGAAAAAAACCTGGAAGATTTCTACTACGGGATGGGCAAATATTCAGCCAAAGTGCAGGCAATTGTTACCCCCTTACCGCGTAATCGTGTCGATTTGAAATTGAATTTCATCGAAGGTGTTTCTGCGAAAATCGATCAAATCAACATCGTCGGAAATAAGGTATTCAGCGAAGAGTTATTGCTGGCGCAATTATCGCTGCGCGATAGCGTTCCTTGGTGGAATGTCGTTGCCGATCAGAAGTACCAAAAACAAAAACTGGCGGGCGACCTTGAGGCATTGCGATCTTATTATATGAATCGCGGTTATGTTCGATTCAAGGTGGACTCAACTCAAGTTGAAATGACGCCAGATAAAAAGGGTTTGTATATCACCATCAATATTTCTGAGGGCGAACAATATAAGGTCGCTGGTGTTCATTTGAAAGGTGATTTACTTGGACATGATGCGGATATGAAAAAGCTGGTGGCTATTACTCCCGGTGAACTTTATTCCGCGGCCGATGTGACGCACGCAGAAGAGAGCCTGTCTAAATATTTAGGTAAGTTTGGTTATGCCTATCCGCAGGTGACAACCTACCCCTCGATTGACGATAAGAAAAAAGAGGTCAGCCTGAATATCAACGTCACTCCGGGACCGCGGATTTACGTGCGCAACATTTCAATTCAGGGTAACCAGCAAACTAAAGATGAAGTCCTGCGTCGAGAGATGCGACAAATGGAAGGCACCTGGCTCTCTAACGAGCAGGTAGAAAACTCTAAAACCCGGCTTAATCGGCTTGGCTTCTTTGAAACAGTTGAAATTCAGCCACGGCGGTTGCCAGGTTCTGAAGATCAGGTTGACCTCGATGTGAAGGTCAAAGAGCAAGCGGCTGGCTCAATTACTGGTGGTATTGGTTACGGTACTTCATCCGGTGTGAGCTTCCAGTTTGGTTTATCGCAGGACAATTTCCTGGGTACGGGTAATAAGGCTGCTTTTACGTTCAATATGAACGACTACAGCAAGACCTTTGATGTCAGTTATACTGATCCCTATTTCACGCTGGATGGCGTCAGCCTCGGTGGCCGTGCTTATTACACCCAATTTGAAGCCGGTAATGCCAATCTGGTCGATTATAACAATGAGACCATTGGTACTCGCCTGACGTTTGGTTATCCATTTAATGAAATCAACCGTCTGGAATTCGGTGTCGGTTATGAAAATAACAAATTATCCCAGCTGCAAGCGTATGCTCAAATACGTAAATTCTGGGAAATTTATGCCGAAAACCGCGATAGCAATGGTCGGGTTGTGTTTAATAAATACGATTTCTCCAGTAGCTGGATTCGTAACAACCTGAATAAAGGGGTGTTTGCCACCGAAGGTGATAAACAGCAATTGACCGGTAAGGTGACGATTCCTGGTTCGGATCTGCAGTTTTACAAGTTGAGTTTTGACGATAGTCATTATTATCCGCTGGATAAAGAACACAGCTGGGTCATTCTGGGCCGCATGAAGTTCGCCTACGGTGCCGGTTATGGTCAGGTGGATGGCTATAACCAAGTCCTGCCGTTCTTTGAAAATTACTATGCCGGCGGCAGTGATTGGCTGCGAGGCTTCCGCAGCAATACCGTTGGCCCGAAGGCGCTTTATCTGTACAACAGCCAAGGTAATGATACTGTCACGGCTACCGACCAATCGGTGGGCGGGAATGCCATGGCCGTTGCCAGCCTGGAATTCATTGTGCCCACTCCGTTCGCATCCGAGAGTTATCGCAATCAGTTACGGACCTCGATCTTCTTCGATATTGGTAACGTCTGGGATACGACGTTTAATCCGAATGATTACAACAGTTGCAGTGCATCCTGCGACAAGTTCTACGACTACTCTGATCCGTCCAAATACCGGTCATCTGTTGGGGTAGCGTTGCAGTGGTTGTCGCCTCTCGGCCCGCTGGCATTCTCGTTCGCCAGACCGATCAAGGAGCAACCCGGTGATAAGACCGAAGTGTTCAATTTCAACATCGGTCGAACTTTCTGATGAGTAGTGCGTTCAAGGAATAGGAGCTCAAATTGAATAAAGTATTTCAGATGGCCACGCTGGCCCTGGGCCTGATGGCCGCTGGTTTCTCCGTATCGGCTGCTGCCGAGACCAAAATCGCGGTCATCAACGTGCCGCGTATCATGCACGAGATTCCGCAATCCAAGGCCATTGAAGACAAGCTCAAGTCCGAGTTCGCTTCTCGTATTAATGAGATGAAGCGTCTGGAGAGCGATGGTGAGGCCATGGCCGCCAAGCTCAAAAAAGATGAAGCCTTTATGAGTGCCGATGAGCGTACCAAGATGCAGCGCAAGCTGGCTGAGATGCAGGCCGACTTCAACCTCAAGGGCCAAGCGCTGCAGGAAGATCAGCGCCGTCGTTATGGCGAAGAGCAAAAGAAGGTTCTGGACAAGGTACAGGCTGCCATCGATAGCATCGCCAAGTCCCAAGGTTATGATCTGGTGCTGAATGGTAATGCTGTTGTATTTGGTAGCGACAAGCTGGACATCTCTGCACAAGTTATTCAGCAAGTCAGCAAGAGTAAGTAATCAATGGTGGTGACATTAGGACAACTGGCCGCCCACCTGGGGGCGGAGTTGCATGGCGATGCGGAGGTGGTCATATCCCGTATCGCCAATCTGGAGACGGCGCAATCAGGAGAAGTCAGTTTTTTATCTGATAGCAAATACCGCGCCTTTTTAGGCACAACGCAAGCCAGTGCGGTGCTGATCAAGGCTGAGGCGTTGGCGGATTGTCGCACCAATGCGCTGGTTGTCGCCGATCCTTATGTCGGATTTGCCCGTACTGCCCAGCTGCTGGATTCCACCCCGCAGCCCGCCACTGGCATCCATGCCACTGCCGTGATCGCTGAAGATGCGGTGCTAGGCAGCGATGTGGCCATTGGCGCCAACAGTGTCATTGAATCCGGCGTTGTGCTGGAAGATGGCGTTGTAATTGGTCCAGGCTGTTTTGTTGGCAAAAATAGCCGCATGGGCAAACGTAGCCGTCTGTGGGCTAATGTCACCCTTTATCACAATGTCCGTCTCGGTGAGGATTGCCTTATTCAATCGGGCGCAGTGATTGGTTCCGATGGATTTGGCTATGCCAATCAACGCGGTGAGTGGATAAAAATTCCGCAACTGGGTGGTGTAGTGATTGGCAATCGGGTGGAGATCGGAGCCTCGACGACAATAGATCGCGGGGCCATCGATGATACCCGCATTGCGGATAACGTCATTATTGATAACCAGTGCCAGATCGCTCACAACGTCGAGATTGGTTATGGCACTGCAATTGCAGGTGCCACCGTGATGGCTGGTAGCACCAAAATCGGCAAATACTGTATTATTGGCGGCGCATCTGTTTTCAACGGTCACATTGAGATATGTGATCAGGTCACTATCACCGGTATGGCGATGGTGATGCGTTCCATTACGGAACCAGGACTCTACTCCTCTGGCATCCCAGCCCAGAGCAACAAGGAGTGGCGCAAGGTAGCAGCCCGCGTGATGCATATTGATGATATGCACAAGCGTTTGGCCAAGCTCGAGCGATTGCTGCAAGAGCGCGAACAATAAGTAATTTAAGGATACAGGTTTGAGCAACGAACTTAACCAACTCGATATCCAGGAGATTCTGGATTTGCTGCCTCACCGCTACCCGTTTCTCCTGGTAGATCGTGTGGTCAACTATGAAATCAGCGAAGAACGCAAGGTGCTGCGTGGCATCAAGAATGTCTCTTTCAACGAGCCGTTCTTTCAAGGCCATTTTCCGCAGAAGCCGGTGCTGCCTGGCGTGCTGATTCTCGAAGCGATGGCTCAGGCTACAGGTATCCTCGCTTTCCGGATGGTCGGCAAACCGGGTCCGAACGAGCTCTATTATTTTGCCGCCATCGATAATGCGCGCTTCAAGCGTCCCGTTGTGCCGGGAGATCAGCTGGTACTGGATGTGGAATTCTTAAAAGAGCGTCGCGGCATTGCCAAGTTTACTGGCGTTGCTTCTGTTGATGGTGAGGTGGTGTGTACTGCCGAGCTGATGTGTGCCAAACGCGAGAGCTGATATTGTGATTCATCCAAGCGCTGTGATTCATGAAACTGCCATCATTCACCCTGACGCCGTAGTCGGGGCCAACGTCGAAATTGGTCCATGGACCATGGTGGGTGCCGAAGTCGAAATCGGTGACGGTACCACAGTGGGCTCCCATGTCGTGATGAAAGGGCCAACCCGCATTGGCAAGGGTAACAAGATTTACTCTTTTTGCTCGATCGGTGAGGACTGTCAGGACAAGAAATACAAGGGTGAACGCACTTCGCTTGAAATCGGTGACGAGAATGTGATTCGCGAACATTGCACCCTGCACCGCGGAACAGCCCTGGATCAGGCGCTGACCAAGATTGGTAGCCGCAACCTGTTGATGGTCAACGTGCATGTCGCCCATGATTGCATCATCGGTGATGACTGTATTTTGGCGAACAACGCCACGCTGGCTGGTCATGTGCACATCGGTGACTGGGTCATTTTTGGTGGCTTGTCGGCGATTCACCAATTCGGACGCGTCGGTTCTCATGCCTTCGTGGCCGGTATGGCGGCGTTGAACAAGGATGTCCCTCCGTATGTGATGGCGGCGGGTCACTATGCCAAGCCATTCGGTGTGAACAGCGAAGGCCTGAAGCGCCGCGGATTCACTCCGGAAGCAATTTCTGCCGTTAAAAAGGCTTATAAGGTGCTTTATCGTCAAGGCTTGACGGTAGAGGAGGCCTTGGTTGAGCTTGAGCAGTTAGCCAGTGAGCAGCCGGCGGTCGCCCCGTTCGTTGACTTCCTCAAGCAAAACGAGCGCGGCATCGTTCGCTGATGCACTCCTTCAGTCCCGCTCGTCCACTGCGCGTTGCCATCGTCGCCGGAGAAGTCTCCGGCGATATTCTTGCTGCTGGCCTGATGCGTGAGCTCAGGGCACTGTGTCCGCATATCGAGTTCATCGGCATCGCCGGTCCACAGATGCAGCAGGAAGGGATTATCTCGTTGTTTGAGATGGAAGAGCTGGCCGTGATGGGGCTGGTTGAAGTCCTTGGCCGCTTGCCGCGTTTACTGTCGGTTCGTCATCAGCTGATCCGTACGTTGCTACAGGACCCGCCCGATCTCTATATCGGTGTCGATGCCCCTGACTTCAACCTGGGAGTCGAGGCCAAGCTCAAACGCCATGGTATCCGTACGGTGCACTATGTCAGCCCGTCGGTTTGGGCCTGGCGTCAGTCGCGCATTCATAAGATTAAGGCGGCAACCGATCTGGTGCTGGCGTTCCTGCCATTTGAGAAAGCCTTTTACGATCAACATGCCGCGCCGTGTCGATTCGTCGGTCATACCATGGCCGACGCCATTCCGTTGGTGAGTGATCGCGATGCTGCATGCCAACGCCTGGGACTGGATCCGGCACAACGTTACCTCGCCGTGCTGCCGGGCAGTCGCCAGGCGGAGGTCGAGATGCTGGCGCCAGTGTTTTTAGCGGCCTGCCAGCGCCTGCGGGCAACCGACCCTGCGCTGCGCTATATAGTGCCGCTGGTGAATGCGCGCCGGCGCGCCCAGTTTGAGGCTTATCTGGCGGCCACTGCGCCTAACTTGCCCATCACCCTGTTTGATGGACAGGCGCGAGATGTCATGGCGGCGTCGTCTACTATTTTGCTGGCCTCGGGCACGGCAACACTGGAGGCCATGCTGGTAAAACGGCCGATGGTGGTTGCCTACCGTGTCAAACCATTTACTTATTGGCTAGCTGAGAAACTGGTCAATATCCGCACCTTCTCGTTACCGAATCTGTTGGCGGGGCGCCATCTGGTTCCAGAATTAATACAGGATGAGTGCACCGCCGAGCGGATTGCCCATCAAGTAGAAACACTGTTGAACAGTGATAACAGTGCGCTGCTCAGTGAGTTTACTCGTCTGCATCAACTGATCCGTTGCAATGCGGACCATCAGGCCGCCGAGGCAGTCCTCGAACTGGTAACAACGTCATGACGGCATTTATTTATCCCTGCGATGTCACGCAAGTCCGGGTTGCCGGCGTCGATGAAGTCGGTCGTGGGCCTTTAGTCGGTGATGTGGTCACCGCTGCGGTCATTCTTGATCCCGCGCGGCCGATTATCGGACTGGCAGACTCCAAGAAGCTGTCGGAGAAAAAGCGCCTGGCGCTGTATGACGAAATCCGCGACAAAGCGCTCGCCTATGCCATCGGACGCTGTTCGCCGGCTGAGATCGATCGCTTGAATATCTTGCATGCCACCATGCTGGCGATGCAACGCGCCGTCGCAGGCTTGAGCGTGCGTCCCGGTTTTGTGTTGGTGGATGGCAATCGCGTTCCGGATTTTGCTATTGCGGCCCAGGCCGTGGTGAAAGGTGATGCGCTGGTTGCAGAGATCAGTGCCGCCTCCATTCTGGCCAAGGTGACGCGTGACCGCGAAATGGCCGAGCTGGATGCGCGTTTTCCTGATTATGGCTTTGCTCGCCACAAGGGCTATCCCACCGCTGAACATCTGGCTCGTCTGCAACAGTTTGGCGTAACCGAATACCATAGACGCAGTTTCCGCCCGGTTCGCGAGGCGTTAGGCCTTGGCGAATCGGCCTGACTTGACAGCATATTGACTGGAGCCGGATATGGCAGAGCCGCTTTTTGTCCACCTGCGTGTGCATTCTGACTTCTCAATGCTCGATGGCCTGCAAAAGGTCAAGCCGTTGGTTGGCCGCGCGGCTGATCACGGCATGGCGGCGATGGCCCTGACCGATCAGATGAATCAGTGTGGGCTGGTGCGTTTCTATGGCGATGCCCATGGCAAAGGGATCAAACCCATTATTGGTGCCGATCTCTGGGTGCGCAGTGAGGATCTCGGCGAGGAATTGTTCCGCCTGACCGCATTGTCGATGAACAACGACGGCCAGCAAAATCTTGTCCAGTTGATCTCCCGCGCCTATTTGCGAGGCCATATTCAGGAGCGCCCGGTCATCGACCGTGACTGGTTGGCCGAACTGAACGACGGCTTGATTCTGCTTTCCGGTGGGCGAGAGGGCGATCTGGGGCGTTTCTTGCTCAAGGGCAATGAGGCCATGGTTGCGCGCTGTGTCGACTTCTACCAGCAGCATTTTGCCGATCGCTACTATCTGGAGTTACTGCGGACCGGGCGTCAGGACGAGGAGAGCTATCTGCGCATGGCGGTCAGCCTGGCCCATCAGCAGGCGCTACCGGTCGTGGCGACCAACGAGGTCGTCTTTCTCAACGAGGAGGATTTCGACGCGCACGAAATTCGTGTGGCGATCCATGACGGTTTTACGCTGGATGATAGTCGCCGCCCCAAACGCTACAGCTCGCAGCAATATCTGAAGTCACAGCAGCAGATGAGCGAGTTGTTCGCCGACTTGCCGGAAGCCATCAGCAACACGGTGGAGATTGCCAAGCGCTGCAATGTGACGGTACGGCTGGGCGAATATTTCCTGCCCAAGTTTCCGACCGGCGAGATGAGCACCGAAGATTATCTGGTCATGCGTTCGCGCGAAGGGTTGGAGGAGCGTCTGGCCTTTCTGTTCCCGGACCCGGCAGTGCGTGCCGAACGCCGTCCCGAGTATGACGAGCGTCTGGATATCGAGCTCAAGGTGATCAACCAGATGGGGTTCCCGGGTTACTTCCTCATCGTGATGGAGTTTATCCAGTGGTCGAAGGATAACAACATTCCGGTCGGGCCGGGGCGGGGTTCCGGCGCCGGCTCCTTGGTTGCTTATGCGCTGAAAATTACTGACCTGGATCCGCTGGAATTCGATCTGCTGTTCGAACGCTTCCTGAACCCGGAACGGGTCTCGATGCCGGACTTCGACGTCGACTTCTGCATGGATCGGCGCGATGAGGTGATTGAACACGTCGCCGACATGTATGGCCGTGAGGCGGTTTCGCAGATTATCACCTTCGGTACCATGGCCGCCAAGGCGGCGATCCGCGATGTCGGACGCGTGCTCGGCCACTCCTACAGTTTTTGTGACCGTATCTCCAAGCTGGTGCCGCCCGATCCGGGCATGACGCTGGCCAAGGCCTTTGAGGCTGAACCCAAGCTGCCGGAGCTGTACGAGCAGGATGAAGAGGTCAAGGCGCTGATCGACATGGCGCGCAAGCTGGAGGGGGTCACCCGCAACGCCGGTAAACACGCTGGTGGCGTGGTGATCGCACCCACCAAGATTACCGATTTCGCCCCGCTGTATTGCGACAGCGAAGGCAACAACCCGGTGACTCAGTTTGACAAGAACGACGTTGAGTACGCCGGCCTCGTCAAGTTCGACTTCCTGGGGCTGCGTACGTTGACCATCATCCAGTGGGCGCTGGAGATGATCAATCCGCGGGTGCAGGCCATGGGCCAGGAGGCGGTCCGCATCGAAGCGATCCCGCTGGATGACCAGGCTTCGTTCAAGACGTTGCTCGCCTGCCAGACCACGGCGGTATTCCAGTTGGAATCCCGTGGCATGAAAGATCTGATCAAGCGCCTGAAGCCGGACTGTTTTGAAGACATGATCGCGCTCGTGGCGTTGTTCCGTCCCGGCCCGCTGCAATCCGGGATGGTGGATAACTTCATCGACCGTAAGCATGGCCGCGAGGCGATCTCCTATCCGGACTCGACTTGGCAGCACATCTCGCTAAAGCCGATCCTCGACCCGACCTACGGCATAATCCTGTATCAGGAACAGGTCATGCAGATCGCCCAGACGCTCTCCGGCTATACGCTGGGGGGCGCCGACATGTTGCGCCGTGCCATGGGTAAGAAAAAACCCGAGGAGATGGCCAAGCAGCGGGCGACATTCGAGCAGGGGGCCATCAACAACGGAGTTGATGGCGAACTGGCGATGAAGATCTTCGACCTGGTGGAGAAGTTCGCCGGGTATGGTTTCAACAAATCGCACTCTGCCGCCTATGCGCTGGTTTCATATCAGACGTTGTGGCTGAAGACACACTATCCGGCCGAGTTCATGGCTGCGGTCATGACCGCGGATATGGACAACACCGACAAGATAGTGACGCTGGTCGATGAGTGTCAGAACATGAAGCTGACGATCATCCCGCCAGACGTCAACACCGGTCAGTACCGCTTCACCGTCAACGAGCAGGGACACATCGTCTATGGCATCGGTGCGGTGAAGGGGGTCGGTGAGGGGCCCATCGAGGCGATCATCGAGGCGCGTAACGCCGGCGGGCCGTTCCGCGATCTGTTCGATTTCTGCAACCGAGTCGACATCAAGCGGCTGAACAAGCGGGTAATGGAGAAGCTTATCCAAGCCGGCGCGCTCGATCGGCTGGGGCCGCACCGCGCCGCGTTGGCGGCCAGCCTCGAAGAGGCGATGAAGGCGGCCGAGCAGAAGGCCAAGGATCAGGCACGGGGCCAGGATGACCTGTTTGGTGACCTGTTTGGCGGCGACGACGCCGTGTTGCCGCCACCGAGCTTTGCCGACGTCGCCGAATGGCCGGACAAGGTCTGGCTCGAGGGCGAACGCGAGACGCTCGGGCTCTACCTGACCGGACATCCGATCAACCAGTATCTGGGGGAGTTGCGGCACTATGTCTCCGGCCGGCTCAGCGAGGTGCATGCCACCGAGCGCGACAAGGTGACGACGGTGGCCGGACTGGTCATCGCGGCGCGCGTGCTCATCACCAAGCGGGGTAACAAGATGGGCATACTGACGCTGGACGATAAATCCGGGCGTCTGGATGTCACCCTGTTCAGCGAGGCGCTGGAGCGTTACGAAAGTTTGCTGGAAAAAGACCGGATTCTGGTGGTAAGCGGACAGGTCAGCTTTGACGACTTCTCCGGTGGGCTTAAAATGTCGGCCCGTGAAGTCATGGACATAGCGGACGCCCGGGCCCGGTATGCACGCGGTATCAGGTTGAAACTGAATCAGCAGCAAATTGATGGGCGATTTTTCCAGCGATTTGCCGAAATTATGCAACCGCATCGTGCCGGTATCTGTCCGGTTCAGGTATGCTACCGCACAACCGGCGTCCAGGCATCATTGCAACTGGGTACAGAATGGCGGGTCACGCCCACCGATCAACTACTGGACGAACTCCGCATGCTGTTAGGCAAGCAGAGTGTCGACCTGATTTTTGAGTAGCGCTTTCGGATATCACTATGAATCTCAATTTTCTCGATTTTGAACAACCTATTGCCGAACTGTTGGCGCAGATTGACGAGCTTAAGCATGTCAGCAGTAGCGTGGGAAGCAACGTGGATCTCTCCGAGGAGATTTCCCGTCTGGAGAAGAAGAACGAAGAGCTGACTCGCAAGCTGTTTTCCGAGCTGGGTGCCTGGCAGATTTCTCAAGTCGCACGCCATCCGCTGCGTCCTTACACCAAGGATTACATCGGCCGTCTGTTCACCGACTTTGACGAGCTGGCGGGCGACCGAGCGTATGCTGACGACAAGGCCATCATCGGTGGTACGGCGCGTTTTGAAGGCGAGCCGGTGATGATCATTGGTCATCAGAAAGGGCGTGATACCCAGGAGAAGATCAAGCGCAACTTCGGGATGCCGCGCCCGGAAGGCTATCGCAAGGCGCTGCGCCTGATGGAGATGGCCGAACGCTTCAAGCTGCCGATCATCACCTTCATCGACACCCCGGGGGCGTATCCGGGCGTTGGCGCGGAAGAGCGCGGCCAGTCCGAAGCGATTGCCCGTAACCTCAAGGTGATGTCCAGCCTGAAGGTGCCTGTGGTCTGCACCGTCATCGGCGAAGGCGGCTCCGGCGGCGCGCTGGCGATCGGTGTCGGCGATCGTGTCAACATGCTGCAGTACTCGACCTATTCGGTGATCTCGCCGGAAGGGTGTGCCTCTATCCTGTGGAAGAGTGCCGACAAGGCCTCGCTGGCCGCCGAGGCGATGGGCATCACAGCCCAGCGTCTGAAGCAGCTGAAGCTGATCAATAACATCATTCCGGAGCCGTTGGGTGGTGCCCACCGCAATTACGACGAGATGGCCGCCCTGCTGCGCAAGCGTCTGCTGGCCGATCTGGCGGATCTGCGCCGCCTGTCCACCGAACAGCTGCTGAGCGAGCGCTATCAGCGTCTGATGTCGTTCGGCTACTGCTGAGGCGCACCGCGGTTCTAACAGAGGCACCTCAGGGTGCCTTTGTTGTTTCGAAGCCGGGTTAATGACTCTGTACCGTCAGGAGGCACGATGCAAGCACAGGCGTTATTCGGGGCCCCATGGCTCAGTCGTTTGCAACAGCTGGGCTGCGATCAGCTGCTGGTCGCCTACAGCGGTGGCCTGGATTCGCGTTGTCTGTTGCAGGCGGCGGTGGCGTTTGTCGCTGCCCATCCTGCCTTTCGCCTCACGGCGTTGCATGTGCATCATGGCCTCAATCCGGCTGCCGAGCAGTGGGTTAGCCACTGCCAGCAGGTCTGTGCTGAGCTGGGCGTTGCGCTGCGAGTCGAGCGCGTGCAGCTAAGCGTTGGCCCGCGCCAGAGCCTGGAGGCGGTGGCCCGCAGCGCTCGCTACCAGGTGCTGGCACGCCACATGTCGCCGACCACGGCCCTGCTGACGGCACACCATCTGGATGATCAGCTCGAAACCCTGCTGCTGGCGCTCAAACGCGGCGCCGGGCCACGCGGCCTGGGCGCCATGGCCCCCGAGCAGCCGTTCGCAAGCGGTATGCTGTTGCGGCCGCTGCTGCACTGTTCGCGGCAACAACTCGAGCAGTGGGCCCAGCGCCAGGGCTGGCAGTGGATCGAAGACGACAGCAATCAGGATCAACGCTTCGACCGCAATTTTCTACGCCACAGCATAGTGCCACCGCTGCTGGCCCGCTGGCCGGGGTTGGCCGCCACGGCGGCACGCAGCGCCGAATTGTGCCGCGAGCAGGAGAGCCTGCTGACGGAGATCGCCGCCGCCGATCTGGCGCTGTGTCTGACGGATAACCACAACCTGCAGATCGAACCCATGCTCGGGCTGTCGGAACCGCGGCGCCATAACCTGCTGCGCCACTGGTTGCGCCAGTGTTGTGGCCAGGTGCCGTCGGCCGAGCAGTTACGGCGTATCTGGCCGGAGGTGGTGCTGGCGCGCGCCGATGCCACGCCGGCATTGGTCTGGGCGGCGGGAATCATCCGCCGTTACGCCGGTCAGCTCTGGTTGACGCCGGCGGCCGCGCCGGCCCCCATCGATCTGCCGATCCCGGATTTGCCTCTGCATTGGCAGGGCGAGTGTGGCGAGCTGCGGTTGCAGCCGGTGGCGGCACAGGCCCAGCTGCGGCAACCGGGTGATGCCGAGCCGTTGTCGCTGCGTTTTGCACAGGCTGGCAGCCTGCGCGTACAGCCGCTGACGCGGCCGCGTTCGCGCGAGCTGAAGAAGATTTGGCATGAGTATGGCGTGGCCCCGTGGCTACGTGATCGCTGGCCGCTGCTGTTCTATGGTGAACAGCTGGCGGCCATTCCGGGACTCTGTGTCTGTCGTGGCTTTGCCGGCCAGGGCGCCGGGTTGGCGCTGAGCTGGCAACCGCGGGCCTGATCAGGCCCGGTTGCGTTTCACCTCATAGAGGTGGCGGTCGGCGTGCTGATAGAGTTCGCTGGCGCTGATCCCCTTGTGCCAGTGGGCAAAACCGAGACTGCTGCCGACGTGCAGCGGTGTCAATTCACTGTTATGGGCCAGGTGATAGCCGATGCGGGCCTCGACCCGACCCGCAGCGCCGTCATCCGCCGGTTGCAGCAGCAGCGCAAACTCGTCACCACCGAGGCGGAATGCCATATCGGTCCGCCGTATGCTGCGCCCGAGGATCGCCGAGAACTCTTGCAGCACCTTGTCACCGACCGGGTGGCCATGGGTGTCATTGATCTGCTTGAAATGGTCCAGATCCAGCAACGCTAGCGTGAGGCCATTCGGGCTTCTGAGGTTCTGTTCGATGGCGCGCTGCAGCGACTCATCAAAGAAAGCGCGGTTGCCGATCCCCGTCAGGTGATCCAGACGGCTTTGTACATCCATCTGGTCCATGCGCAGGAACAGGCGCAGCGGTTGCGCCAACAGCTGATGCAGGTGTTGCAACAGACGCTTTTGCTGCGTATCCAGCTCATCCCCCAGCTCGTAATCCAGCTGGCCCAGATATTGATGGCGCGCATCCTGCAGCGTGAAACTCAGCTTGTGGCCGCGCTTCATGCTGTCGAGCAACTTCATGCGCCGGGTCATGAAGTGATAGGCCAGGCGGCAAACCGGCAACTGGTTGGCTACCCAGGCGGCAAAAGTTTGCAGCAGGTCGGCAAGTTTTTCCTGCGCCATCAGATTTTCCAGCAACTCCAGCTTGTCCCGGTTCGGCAGGCCATTGCGGGCCTGATACTGGCTGAGACTGAGCTCATTTGCTCTGGCGAAGCCACCGATGAGTTGAAGGGTCTCCATACGACCACCTATTTAACATGAACGCTTACCTGTCTATAGCAAACCCTGTGCCGATTTTTGTGCTGATAGGTGATGTGTTTGTATCGGATTGAATTAAAACGATTTTATCTCTTTCTGTGATCCCTTTCAGGCCTCGGTAGCCGGTGGATCCGCCGTTATGCCGACGTTATTCCGGCGCCGTCATCACGGCTGTCGATTGGCTGACGCCAGCGCGCGCCGAGTGTGGCAATATGTTGTCAGTGTCTGGTCTTAAAGTGTGGAGAGTGCGATGTTCAAGGCGTTGCTACTGGAACAACAAGCGGGGGTGACACAGGCGCGTGTCACTGAACTGGATGACAGTCAGTTGCCGGATCGCGATGTGGTGATCGCGGTGTCCTGCAGTTCGCTCAACTACAAGGATGGACTGGCGATCACCGGCAAGGGGCCGATCGTGCGCCAGTTTCCGATGGTGCCGGGTATCGATCTGGCCGGCACAGTGCTGTCGTCACGGGATCCGCGCTTCGTGCCGGGCCAGGCGGTGTTCTCCACCGGCTGGAGCGTCGGCGAGCAGTACTGGGGTGGCCTGGCACAGAAGGCCAGCCTGGATGCCGATTGGCTGCAACCACTGCCGGCGGGCCTGAGTGCGCGTCAGGTGATGCAGATTGGCACCGCAGGCCTCACCGCCATGCTGTGTGTCATGGCGCTGGAGGAGGGCGGCGTCAGCCCGGAACAGGGGGAGGTGATCGTCACCGGCGCCAGCGGCGGTGTCGGTTCCTTGGCGGTGTCGCTGCTGGCCCAGCTCGACTACAAGGTGGTGGCGGTGACCGGCCGCGCCGAGAACCACGACTATCTGCTGGCGCTGGGGGCGTGTCGGGTGCTGGAGCGTGACGCGTTCGCGACGCCGGCGAAACCGCTGGAGAAACAGCTGTGGGCCGGCGCCATCGATACCACCGGCAGCCACCTGCTGGCACATCTACTGGCGCAGACCCGTTACAACGGCACCGTGGCGGCCTGCGGCCTGGCAGCGGGCAGCGATCTGCCGAGCAGCGTGATGCCGTTCATCCTGCGCAATGTGCGCTTGCAGGGGGTGGATTCGGTGCTCTGCCCGCCGGCGCGCCGCAGCGAGGCGTGGCGACGTCTGGCCGAGCTGTTGCCGGCGAGCTTCTACAGCCAAGCCTGCCACGAGGTCGATCTGCACGGCGCCATCGCCGCCGCCGAGGCCATCACCTGCGGCCAGATCACCGGCCGGGTCCTGGTCCGCTGCGAGTAAGCGTTATTCCGCCAGCCGGATGAATGAATAAGGGAGCTCAGGCTCCCTTATTGTTACGCGGCCTTCTGCATCGATGAATGACAATCACGGATCTGAATATCGAAGTGGACGTTTTTCTTTATAAATTTATTAGTGTCGATTATATTGGCTTTAAATTTGAGTTGTATAAAAGGAATTTCAATGACGGCAGCTTATTCAATCAAAATTGACTTTGATAAGTCATTGAATAGAAATCCAGAACGTGTCTTTGAATCCATGGCCTTATTCGTTAAAGGATTTAATGAATTGCAATCGGCATTTATACATGGGTTCGGCTCCAAGATTGAATTTCATTCTACATTGTGTAGAACTCGTGAAGGCTCATGTATTGCTGATATAACTCATGACATCCAAGAGAAAGTGCGTCACTTAAATTTAACTGAGCTATGGACATGCATATATCGTGGATTAGAGCTGTCTCTTATACACATCTGACGCTGCCGACGACTAGTC
>CAMFKP010000052.1 GCA_945957385.1 uncultured Aeromonadaceae bacterium | reverse complement strand
TTCTGGATAGCCAGCACCGCATCATCAAATTTGAAGAGTTATTCCAAGGCACGCTGGATGCCGCTTCCGTCTACCCGCGTGAAGTGGTCAAAGCGGCACTAGCCTGCAACGCGGCGGCGGTGATCCTGGCACACAACCATCCATCCGGCTTGCCTGAACCCAGCCGAGCTGACCGTTCACTGACAGAACGACTCCAAGTAGCCCTAGCCACCGTCGAGATCCGCTTGCTGGATCATCTGGTAATAGGAATAGAGGGAAGAGTGTCAATGGCGGAACGAGGATGGCTATAACGACCAAGGAGAGTAAAAGAGGAGTCAGGGGCACTTGCTGAACTAAACCGCGGAATAGCCCCAGGATCAGGTGTTCAATCAAGCGATGGGATTGGCTAACCGGTCCGATAGTTTCTCAATCAACTCCAACAACATGCTCCGATCTGCTGTGTTCAACCGCCCCAAGTGTTGTGCAAGAACCACACCTTGGTCCGTCGGGCGATTACTGCTCTCTCGCAGTAATTCCGCAATATCGCAATCAAACAGCTGAGCCAGCTCCGCTAACCGAACAATGGTCGGCACAACCAATCCTCGCTCCATGCGAGAAACCGCCTCCAGTCCAATACTGAGGTGCTCTGCAACCTTTATACCTGCATAGCACGACATCGGACCATCGACACATATCTCGATAATTGATATCCGTGCAATGTTTCTTCAACTTCTAACCTGATATTTTTTATGGCTATATTTATGCGCAGATCACTTGGAACAATCCAGCATGACAACCTACCCAATCCCGCCGAATGAAAATGAGCGGCTAAATGTGCTTCATGCTCTCAATCTTCTCGATACACCGCCTGAGGAGGTTTTTGATCGCATAACCCGATTAGTCGCACGCGTTCTCGATGTCCCGATTGCGCTAGTTTCATTAGTTGATACGGATCGACAATGGTTCAAGTCTCGTGTTGGTCTGGACGCGATAGAAACTCCACGTGAACTGGCATTCTGTGCTCACGCCATCGTGCAGACTTCACCGATGATAGTGCCAGACGCAACGCTGGACGAACGCTTCGCGGACAACGCTCTTGTTACGAGTAATCCGAATATACGCTTCTACGCTGGCGTGCCATTACGCAGTGTCAGTGGACTATCGATAGGCACCCTTTGCGCAATCGATTCCAAACCACGAAAGTTAAACGCGGACGAAATTAACATCCTGATCGACCTCGCTGCAGTGATCAGCAAAGAAGTACAAATGCGTGAAGCAATGATCCTGAGTCAGGCAACCTCAGAGCTAGCGAAAAAAGCTGTTGAGACCATTGAAGCACGGTTTAGAACCGTATTCGAACGTGCTGGCGTGGGAATTGCGCTGGTTGCTCCAGACGGTGGTTGGTTACGTGTCAACGATGCCTTGTGTCAAATTGTCGGTTACAGCCAAGATGAACTCGTTAAGCTTACTTTTCAGGACATTACTCATCCAGACGATTTGGACTCGGATTTATACCTGTTACGACAGTTAATCGATGACGAGATAGACCGTTACCAATTAGAAAAACGGTATATCACTAAATCAGGTAATACCATTTGGATACAGCTAATCGTCACCAAGCAAATGAGTCCTCAAGGTGAGTTGGAATACCTCGTCTCGATTATTAAGGATATACAAGAGCGCAAAGAGGCAGAAGCATCCTTGGCTGAACTACGCAAGGATCTGGAGGCTCGCGTCGAAACAAGGACAAAAGACCTTCGTTTAGCTAATGAAATGCTCTCATCATCCATGGCTCAACAACTTCAATCTGAGCAGGAGCTACGTAAACGCGAAGCTGAGTTGCAGATGGTGCTCCAAAACGCAAACGATGCGTATGTTTGTATTGACCATAACGGTGTGATCCGGGACTGGAATCAACAAGCGGAGCAGACCTTTGGTTGGAGTAGCCAAGAGGCTATTGGCCACCGATTGGATGAAATGATCATCCCAGTCACCATGCGCGAAGCGCATCGTGCAGGATTACGGCACTATCTAGCGACCGGTGAGCACAACGTGTTGAACCGGCACATTGAACTGACAGCTGTACGCCGTGATGGCACACTATTACCTGTTGAAGTGCGGGTTAGTCCATTATCCATTGATGGAAAAACTATCTTTAGTGCGTTCTTGCATGACATCACTGAGCGTAAACAGGTAGAGGTAATCCGCGAACACGAGGCAACGCATGACCCATTGACGGGGCTGCTTAACCGCCGAGGCATGTTCGATTTATTGTCTCAAGCTATTGCTCGCGTCAAACGAACTCGAACATCTCTTGCGCTGCTCTTCATCGATCTGGATGGATTCAAACAAATTAACGACAGATATGGCCATGACGCCGGTGATGCCGTGTTGCGTGAGGTAGCCGCTCGTTTACAAGCTAGTATTCGGCAGACAGATACTGCTGTGCGCCTTGGCGGGGATGAATTCACTGTAATATTGGAAAACATTAAGCACGGTATTCCCGATGCCAATATGTTGGCACAAAAAATACTGGAAGCCATTCAGCAACCGATACAACTCGATTCAGTAACCGCCACCATCAGTGCGAGTATCGGCATTTCGATGCATCAGCCTGATGATGAAAAATCTGCCGACCAACTGGTAAGTGCCGCTGATTCGGCGATGTATACGGCCAAGCATGCGGGTAAAGCTCAGGTTTGTATCCATAAGTAACTAGATGTTCACAGATCAATCCGCCACGGGCCAACGGCACCTCGCTCCCCAGTGAGATGCCGATTCTCACTATTCAAGCCAAATTAAATCTTTTTATGCGATACATACACGATTTCTACCTTCGTTTTTTGCATGATATAAAGCACTATCCGCTTCTAGTAGTAATGTTTCTTCAGTCTTTATATGTGAGGTATTGTCTGAATAGGCAATACCAAAGCTCATGGTGACAGAAAAATTGCCTTCATTCCTTTCAAACTTTAGCTCAGAAATTGCTTGACGGATACGCTCTGTAATTAACAGAGCATCTGTGGCATTGGTTTCACCCAGTATAATTAAAAACTCCTCACCACCATAACGCCCAACACAATCATGACTCCTTAAGTGGTTAGTTAAACTTTTACTGACCTCCTTCAGCGCTGTATCGCCAGCAACATGACCATATGTGTCGTTGACATGTTTGAAATGATCTATATCAGCAAGTATTACAGTAGTAGGCTGTTTTTTTCTTGTGTCTTTTTCGATGGTGTTTTTTAGGAATTCCATTATAGCGCCCCGATGAAAAACACCAGTAAGTGCATCCCGAGAAGACTGCTCTTTGAGTTGCGCTAATGCATTTACCAACTGATTGTTTATGTCATAGATGCGTTGATAAAGACGGCTTTTTTCGACTAAAAATGATATTTGCCTTGCAAGGTTAATAAATGTTTTTTGGTGAGCATCAATGTATGTGTTTTTTACTTTGCTAGAGAAGAAAATGAAACCGATAGGCTTACCATCTGCAATGAGCGGGCAGGTTAAACTTGATTGAATGCCTTCAGCCACTATTAATTTAGTTGACAATGAATTAGGGTGTTCAACTAAATATAGTTGCAGATCATTAAGAATGCGGGGTTGTTGTGTTGTTAGTATCCCCTCTAAACTACTACCACTTAAAAAAGCAGTATATCCCTTTTTGATCATTATTTTTTCTGGGTAGTTGCTTTTTGTCCAATGAGCGAAAACCCGCTCATAATCATCAGATATTAATGCGCAGCCGATCCTATCGTAAGGTATTATTTCATGAAATGTATCATATATGCGATTTAAAACCTCATCAAGAACACTGCCTTTACTGATTTCAGTGGATATTTCTTGAATTTTATTAAACCCATCAAATTGGGCATCAAGCCAAGCAGCCAACTGAACAAGCTCAGATTCAAAATCGAGAATGGATTCTATGTTGGTATCCTTCGGGAAAGATAAGGAATATTTTCCTTTTTTAATTTTTTGTATGGCTTCTCTGTATGAAGCTAACCGTTGAACAGATAGTGTTACATCGTTCATATCTTGTCCTTATCGGTACTGCGTTGACTTTTTATAGCATAACGTCTGTTTAATGGATGATGCGAATAAGTCCTTGAGATCGTGATTTCCATCTAGATCTCTATCGCAGCGTGACATAATGGGTCATCAAATCACATTCGCCGACAGTAAATTCAGCAGCAAGCGCCATCAGACCCGTAAAGCGATTTTTGCCCCTTCATGATCCCAGAAAAAGATCATGAATATAATCAATTAGCTATTCACCTCATGCTCACTTCAATACACCCACTCTTCAAACGCCAGCGGCTGGTTGTTGAGTAAGTTTCGGCGCTCGCGCCAATCGGGTAGCCATGTATCCATCAGCGATTTGAAGCGTTCGTTGTGGTGCCGCTCCAGCAGATGCACCAGCTCATGGACCAGAATGTACTCCAAACAGGCGTGGGGCTTTTTGGCCAACTCCAGATTGATCCAGATGCGGGATGACTGGGTATTACAGCAGCCCCACATGGTCTTCATCTTCTTCACGCCCAATATCGGCATCTGAACACCGAGGCGCTCACACCAGGGGCCGACCAGATTATCTAACTGCTGCTTGAGCTCATCGCGGTAGAAACGGCGCAAGAGCTCCTGTCGGTTCTCGAGGCTGGTTCCGGGCTGCACCAGCAACTGCAGCCGGTTGTTGCTCTGCAGACGAACCTGATGCCGCCCCATCTGCTCCACCACATCGAGTCGGTATTTACGCCCCCAGAGAAAATGTGACTCGCCAGAGACCATCTCCCGCTCAGGCTGTCTGGGCTGGGCGGCAAAGGCCTGCTGCTGACGGCGGATCCATGGCAGCCGAGAGATCACCGCTGTACGGATAGCAGTTTCGGTCATCGCTTGCGGCGCCGAGACCCGGACAAAGCCATCGGGCGGCAGCACGTTGATGTGCAGGTTTTTGATCGCCTTGCGATGCAACTGGAACACCAGCTCACCCACCTGCATCTGCTCGCTCACAGGTACTCCTTCTGGGCCTTGACCAGCTCCATCACCTCGCGCACTTCCACCTCATAATCCTTGATTTCTTCAGCTATCGCGAAAGCGATCTCCCGCTCCTTGAAGCGATCCCCATGCCAGTCGGCTTTCTTGGTATAGCGCACAGCGGTATCAATCTTGGCCACCAGCAGCTCATCCTTGCCCAGATTGTCATACAGCGCCCGCTTGGCCGCCGTGTCTATGCTCTCTGGGTAGGCGCTCTGGCTATGGCTCTGCGGATGTTTCACCTGTTTGGCCAGCTCATGGACCTTCTCCAGATACTCCTGGTAGGAGATGGCCTGCTGGCGTCGCAACTCGATCAGCTCATCCAGCAGCACCGACATCTTCTCGTAGTATTTGGGGTTGACCGGGTTCTCATCGACTATGGTTCGGCGCACGTTGTTTTCAATCGCCTCGGCCATCGCCTCCTGATTTTTGCGCATCTCCTTGGGTAGCCCTTCCAGCGCCTCCGGGCCGCGCTGGATAATGAGCTCCAACAGCCCCAGCTCTTCAAAGTCCATCAGCGTCTCGCTGGGATCGGCATCCACCCACAGATCCAGCATCTGGCGCATCCCCGGCTCGAACTGCTTCATATCCACCAGATCACCACTGGACAGTTTGATCTCATCCCTGACCTTGGCGAAGTGTTCAACCTCCTGCTTGATCGACTCCGCCTGCGAGGTGCTGTAACCAGCCTCCTCCAGCTCACCGGCCAGATTGGTAAAGGCGCGGATCAGCTTGGCCACAAACTGATACAGAGTCAGCCGCAATGCCTCTTTCTCGCTCAGTGTCTCTTCATCAGCACCCTGCTCACAGCAGAAATAATGCAGATAATCGAGCTGAGACTTGGGCGCCTTCACCGGCTCACACAGGGCGCGGACGGCTTCCAGGGCGTTATCCAGATCCTCTTTGGCCTGCGCCAGTCGGTCCTTGAGCAGCCCGGCCACATCCTCCTTGTCATAACCGGCGAAGGCCTCGGCCGTATAGTCGTTAACCGTCTTCTCCAGCGACTTGAACAGGTCTTTGTAATCGATGATGTAGCCGTACTCCTTGTCGTCACCATCGAGCCGATTCACCCGGCAGATGGCCTGGAACAGGTTGTGATCGGCCATCTTCTTGTCGATATAGAGGTAGGTGGCCGAAGGGGCATCAAAACCGGTCAGCAGCTTATCCACGACGATGAGCAGCCGCATCTGGCCCGGCTCTTTGATAAAACGCTGCTTGACCAGTTTTTCAAACTCTTCGACCCGCTTGGCCGCCTCATCCTCCGGCTGCTCGAAATAGTCGGCCAGCATCTTGCGATAGATGTTGTACTTGGCCAGCTTCTCCGTCAGCCCCTCGCCCGTCTCCTCGCCCTTGATCTCGCTGGCATTGGGTTGGTAACTGGTGACGATGGCGCACTTGCCAGCAAAACCTGCCTGGCTGAACATCTCGTAACTTTTGCAGGCTTGATAGACGCTGGCGCAGACCAGCATGGCATTGCCACGACCATCGGCCAGCCGGGGCTTGCGCTCGAAGTCGAGCAGGATATCGGCCACTATCTGCTCCAGCCGCGAACGACTGGAAAGCAGCTTCTGCATTGAGGCCCACTTCTGTTTAAGCTGCTGCTTGCCCAGCCGCGAGAGATCCTTGGTCTTGGTGTCGAACCACTCATCCACTTTCTTCTGGGATTTGACCCGCTGATCGATATCCCGCGCCTCGTAACGCAGATCCAGCACCACGCCATCACTCACCGCCTCGTTGAATTTGTAGGTGTGAATATAGGGGCCAAAGACCTCGATGGACTTTTTCTTGTCCTGCTTCATCAGCGGCGTGCCGGTAAAACCGATAAACAGCGCCTCTGGCAACAGGTTCTTCATCGCCCCATGCAGCTTGCCGGACTGGGTGCGGTGACATTCATCGACAAACACAAACAGCTGGCCCTTGGGGCTGAAGTCCGAGGGCAAGCTGCGACGCATATCGGCAATAAAATCATCCGAGCTGCCGTCATTTTCGTCATCCGACTCGCCTTCAGGCGTGCGACCGAACTTGTGTACCAGCGAGCAGATCAGCCAAGGGTTATGGGCATGCAGACGGGTCACCAGATCGGCCCCGCTTTTGGTGCGCAGGATCTCCTCTTCCACCCCACTGAATACCTTCTCGATCTGCTCATCGAGTTCGGTACGGTCGGTGATGATCAGCACCCGGCTGTCGGTCACATTTTCGCGGATCCACTTGGCCAGCCAGACCATGGTCAGGCTCTTGCCGCTACCTTGGGTGTGCCAGATGATGCCGCCATCCCGGCGGCGGATATAGGCCTTGGCGGCACGGATGCCGAAATACTGGTTATGACGGCAGGTCTTCTTGGTGCCCGCATCAAACACGATAAAGTCGTGGATCAGCTCCAGAAAGCGCGCCTTACTGCACAACTGCGCAAGATGCTGGTCCAGCAGATTGGCACCCGGCTGCTCGACATGGTCGGAATGTATTGGATCGGCTGGCTCTTTCCACTCCAGATAGTACTTCTCGGGGGTTTCGATGGTGCCGTAGCGCACGCCTTGAGTATCGTTGCCCGCCATCACCAGCTGCATGGTGGTGAAGAAGTTACGGATAAAATCCTTCTTCTGGTTATCCAGGTTCTGGTGGATACCTTCAGAGACAGAGACGGTAGATCGCTTGAGTTCAATGACGCCAAGGGCAATGCCGTTGACGTAGAGCACCAGATCCGGCCGTTTCTTATTCTCGCCTTTGACCGTGACCTCTTCGGCAATGGCAAAGTCGTTGGCCTGCGGATTGGCCCAGTCGATCAACCAGACGGTTTGGTTCTGCTCGCCTGCCCCTACTTTTTCCTTCACGCCATAACGCAGCAGGCGGTAGACCTCCTTGTTAGCGTCATAGAGGATGCGCCCTTCGCCGAGACTCGCCGCCCGATCCAGTTGCCTGAGCACCTTGGGGATCAGCACCGCGTCCACTCCACGCCCCACCAGCCAGGCGGTGAGCAGTTCCGGCTCGACATTCCGGTTGTTCTCCCGTGTATGCCAATCCCCCAGATAGCGATAGCCCAGCTCCGCTTGAAATAACTTGATGACGCGGTTCTGGGTTGCCCGCTCCCGTTGGCCAACTGAAATCATGCTCTCTATCCCTGTTATTCTCTCAAGCCGATGCGACAACCGCGCAGCCGCTCTTATTCGTTACACAAACGTCGTTACACCAATCCCTGCTGCAAACGGGTCAAGGCGATCTGCAGACTGCGATCATCAAACAGCCGCGCCTTGCGCTCACCCCACGGGGTTCCCGCTGGCCAGCGATGCAACCCCTCTCGCAGCGCGCTCAGCGTCGGCGCACAGCCCTCTTCGGCGATCAACCAATCGACCGTGGCCAATAACTCCATGCCATAGGGCGACTCAAAACCATCGATTAACGCGGTCGTCTGCTCCAGTATCGGTAAAAATGCTTTGGCCTCGGTCTGGAGATAAACGGCAAGCTCTTGTTTTTTGGCCTCATTAAACCAGATGACATCAAACGGCATGCTATCCGGAATGCGCTTGTCGGACTGCAGATAACTGCCGTCCATCGCATTGAGCAGATGAGTCAGATTGTTGGCATAAGGGCCATAACGATGGGCCTTAAACTGCAACTGCAGCGGATCCCCCAGCGGGTTGCGGCCAATGACCCGCGCCAGAAACCAGGCCAGCTTCTGGATCTCCAGCAAGCTGCACTCCATCCCTAAAAACCAGTAGCGACGTACCAGTTCAGCAATCAGGGCCCGAGCCGGAGTCAGCTCCGCCACCCCGCCCCGCTTGGCCACATTTTGGTATTGGTGACTGGGCTCATAGAGCAGGATATCGATATCCAGATCGCCCAGTGCCGCTTCAATCGCCTGTTTGACCTCTGGCCAAGGCAGACCACCGTTGCCAGCCCCCAGCGGCGGAATGGCAATCGAAGAGACCTGCTGCGCCTGTAACCAGGCCCGCAGATCCTGCAAACCATCCTGGATCCACGCCATCTGTGCCGGATTGCGCCAGTGCTGTTTGGTCGGAAAATTCACGATCCAGCGCGGCCCTAGCAGCTCACCCGTCTGGGTAATAAACATCTTGCCGGTGACGACATCACCCTGTTTGCACGCCTCGGCATAGGCGCGCATATTGGCCGGGAACCGCTCCTTGAACATCAAGGCGATCCCCTTGCCCATGACACCGACGGTGTTGACGGTATTCACCAGCGCTTCCACCGGAGCATCCAGCAGATTGCCTGTTGTATATCGAATCATCTGAAATACCACCCATCACGGACATAGACGGGGCGCGCGACCCCGACCCGATTCATGCATTGTTCCACGCAGTTCTTTATCTCTTCGTTGTAACACACCACACCCAGCAACGCCTCGATGGGGCAATGTTGATGGATCAAGGCCTCGGCCTGATAGCGTTCCAGCTTGCTCAAATCGTCCGCATCACGCTTGAAGTCACGGCGCTGCAACAGTGGCCCGTCAATCCGCGCCAGATCGCCAAGATCGGCATAGAAATTGGCCCACTGGTAATAGGCATGGCTATCGGTAAACACAAACGGTAGCCCCAGTTCAGCCATGCGATGCAGGCTGGAAACCAGGATCAAGATTTCATCATTGTCACGCCGGGGAACACCGCGCCCTGAGTGAATATTGCTGAGCATGGGCGAATGACCCCATCCGCATACAAAAATCGGGTGGCCGCTGTGCACGCCATCAAACAACTCACAATAAAAGTATCTCTTTCTTTTCAGATAGATAAACATCTATCGCGCCAATTAACAACCGCCCCTATCACGCTCCAGTCAAGCAACGGTCAAGCAAATCCGCTGCAGGATGGGCTCGGTGGCAAGGCTCGCGGCAGAGGCTAACTCTTATACACAACTCCCATCCCTTTAATGAGATATCTAGGGAAGCTGAGGCTCCCTCCCCTTTTTTCAAGGGGAGGGTTGGGGTGGGGTTTGCTTTTTAGCTTGTGAAACATCAAAAGCCACCCCCTCCCAACCTCCCCCTTTGCAGGGGGAGGAGCTGTTCGAAGCTTTTCGGCATTTATCTCACCAATCGACCAGAGAGGTGTATAAGAGACAGCGGCAGAGGCGGTCATCTGGCTGGGCTGCACTCATGCCCCCGTCTATGCCCCCACCGCCAGCGGCAGGCGGATTTTGCCGGTCAGCAGTTGCTGCATCATGCCTTGCTTCAGGGCGCGGGCCTTCTCCAGCTTCTGGGTTAACGCCTGCAGCTCGTTATCCATATCGGATAAAATAGTGGCGATGGCGGTTTGTTCTGCTTTGTTAACTGGAGCGTATAACTGGCAATTGGCAATATCGCCATTCAGAATATGCGTTTGGGTCACGCCATCATCTAACGCCAGAAAATATTTATGACGATTCAGAACAAGATACAGATACTTGGGATCAATAATGTTTGTTCTAAAAATGCAGACTCGTTGATTAACTGCGTAAACATTGTTCTGATCGGCATAGAAGCATTTTGCCAATGCTTTCCCATTCGGAAGGTCACTTAACACCATCAAGACATCGCCATTTCTTGCCGCACAATCATTCTGTGAGCAATATTTCCGTACTTCCCCTCCAGTCGAAACAAACTTCGAGTTAATTACGATATATTTACCCGCCTCCGTGACATAAGGTTCGTGGGCCTTACCATGGATTAGAGTTGCAACATCCAACAAATAAGTAACCTCCCAATCCTCCGGGATTTCTCCCAGTTCGCTAGGTTTATAGCCTTTTTTAGTGCCATCGGGGCGCAGGGCGAAGGCGGGCAGGCGGGTGCGGCCGGTCAGCAGTTGCTGCATGGTGGCGCTCTTGATGGCCTGCTTTTTGGCGATCAGTTGCTCCAGTGCATCGATCAGCTCATCGCTATCCGACAGCACATTGGCAATGGCGGTTTGTTCTTGAATATATTTAGGTAACGCAATCAGGAAACCAGAAATAGCTTTTGTATCTAAGAAAGGCTGCGCTGCACCAACAAATTGAGCCTTTTGTTGCCGTTCCATATATGATGATTTAAACGAACAAAAAACAAAATCCTTGCAATAACCTTTTAACACTCTTATTCGAGGTGCGTTATATGAATGAGGCAACCCTATCCACTCACTTGGTGGCAAAAATGATGCACCAGCTGTATTCCCTGTGCCAGCAAAGAGAATGTCATCTTGATTGAGAGTAAACTTCATCATTTCGCTTGTTGGCTTTACATATATTGGGTTGCTTTCAAAGAAATCATTTATTCTAATAAATCTAATTCCAACAGATTCATTGCAGTATTGAATGACTGTTGATGCAGCACCTCTTTTCACCTCTGATAATTCACAAACACGAATTACATCCCAATCCTCCGGAATAACCCCCACCTCGGTCTGCTTGTAGCCCGCCGGAATAGTCTTGCCTGCTGTCTCTTGCATCATCTGCTCTGCCATTATGCCCACTCCAGCCCCATGCTTTTGAGATGCGCCGCCACCTTGGCTTCCAGATCGGTGACCTGCTGGGTCAGTTGCGGCAGGGTGGCGCGGTAGCGCTCCTCCAACTCCTTGACGCGGTTGGCCAGCTGCTGGGTGATGCGCTCAATCTCCGCCTCGATGGCCGCCTGCAAGCTGGCGCGCCACTTATCCTCCACCAGCAGTTGCTTGATCTCACTCTCCAGAAGCTTGGGGTAACGGGCAACCACCGCCCGATCCAGCGCCTCTTGCGCTTCTTTTACCGCCTTTTTGGCACTGCTTTCGGCTTCGAACAGCTTGATGGCGGTTTTTAGCGCCGCCTTTTCCTCGGCATCACTGGCTTGCTTGAGCCGCGCCTTCAGGCTGGCGGCGTTGATCTTGCCCGCGTCGTTGGCGGCGTCACTCAGCAGCCCCTCCTCGCCCCCTTGCTCTTCCAAGTAGCTCTCCAAGGCTTGGCTTGCCTCATCCGCGGCGGCCTGCAGGGCGTCGATGGCGGCCTGCTCATCGCTAAAGAAACGGGCCACCAGCAGCGCCGGTGGCAGCAGCTCGGCCTTGTACTTGCTCTTGCCCAGCACCAGATCCGGCGTTTCTTTAAGCTTTTCGCCCTTGTCGACCTTAAGCTCGCGCAGCACCTTGCCCGCCACCCAGCCATCCTGAGAGAGCACATACACATCGTCCTGCATCACGGCATGCCAGTAATCCAGCAGCAGTTGGTAGATATCGTAGTTATCGATGAGCGGCAGCGGCGCATAGGCGGCAAGTAGCGATTCGCTGATCTCCTCGATCAATGCCTTGGGCGATTCACCCGGCTTTATCTCCGCCAGATGGCACTCGGTAAACCAGCGTGAAAAGGGTTCAAGCGAAGCAGATGCAAAACGGACAAACTCGGGATGCGCCAGTATGGTGCCCTTGACCTTGGCGGCCTCCACCAAAGCATGGCTATAACCCGCATGGGCCGGAGCAAACAGATCGGCCCGCAGGGTCGGGAACACCTGCCAGTAAGCGCCCAGGGCGTCGATATCTCGATTGGGAATGCCACCTTTTAGGTGGGCAGCCAGATCGTGCAGATCCTCGGCCTCGCTGGCATCGATATAGCGCGGAATATTCAGGTTGTAGTCGTTGGCGGCGATCTCGGAGAGCGGCACGGCGCGGCTGTAACGGGGGATCACCTGCTCACGGGTAAAGGTATCGACTATCTTGTGGATGTCCTGCTCGCGCAGCCGGTTCTTGTTGCCATCTTTGATAAAGCCTTTGCTGGCATCGATCATAAACAGGCTCTGGCTGCTGTAGCCGTTGGCCTGGATGGCGCGCTGGGGCGCCGTCTCTTTGTCGAGGACTATGATGCAGGCCGGGATGCCGGTGCCGTAGAAGAGGTTGGCAGGCAGGCCGATAATGCCCTTGATAAAGCCTTGTTTGAGCAGATTCTCGCGAATGCGCGCCTCGGCATTGCCACGAAACAGCACGCCGTGGGGCAGGATCACCGCCCCCTTGCCGCGACTGTTGAGGCTCTTGATGATGTGCAGCAAGAAGGCGTAATCGCCATTTTTCTCCGGCGGTACGCCCCAGACAAAGCGGCCAAACTCATCGTGCTCGGCATCCAGGCCGCTGGTCCAGTTCTTGTTGGAAAAGGGCGGGTTGGCCACGGCAAAGTCGAAGCTCTTGAGCTGGTTGTTGCCCTCCTTCCACTGGGGAGCGGCCAGGGTATTGCCCTTCCAGATCTTGGCGGTCGGATTGTCGTGCAGGATCATGTTCATGCGCGCCAGGGCGCTAGTGGCGTTATCCATCTCCTGACCGTAGATGGTCAGCCCCTTGGGGCCCGCCTCGTCACTGGCCTTGAGCAGCAAGGAGCCGGAGCCGCAGGTGGGGTCGTAGACGGTGGCATCTTGCGGCGTCTGGCGACTGATGCCGATCACCTTGGCCAGAATGCGCGACACCTCGGCCGGGGTATAGAACTGCCCCTTGGACTTGCCCGATTCGGTGGCGAAGTGGCGCATCAGGTATTCGTAGGCATCGCCTAACAGATCATCGCCCTCGGTGCGGTTGGCGGAGAGATCCAGCCCCTCAAAGATGCCAATCAGCTTGGTCAGGCGGTCGATCATCTCCTTGCCCTTGCCCAGCTTGTCCTCATCATTGAAGTCGGCGATGTCGATGACACCCTTAAGATCATTGGCTTCGGCCAGTGCCGAGATGGTGAGGTTGATCGCCTCGCCAATATTCTTGTCGCCCTTGAGCGCCACCATATCCTCGAAGCTGGCGCCTTGCGGCACCTCTATCATGGCGTAGGGGTTGCCCTTGGCCTTGTCGGAAACGTACTTCACAAACAACAGGGTCAGCACATAGTCCTTGTACTGGGAGGCGTCCATGCCGCCGCGCAGTTCATCGCAACTGGCCCACAGGGAGGAGTAGAGTTCGTTTTTCTTGATCGCCATGAAATGTTCGTCCCGTAACCGCTAAGATCGCGCGCTCTGGCTGGCGATAACGCCGCCGACGCGATAGATGACACGATAAATAATGAAAACAGATGAGGCAGCAGTTTATCCCCATGCCAAGGAGAGAGCCATGCGTCTGATCACCTCACCCTAAGGTTGAGCCACCAAACTGGCTATCAACAGACCAACCGCCCTCAAGCAGGAAGAGAGCATACGCATTCAATGAGTTAGCTTCGACACTGAACGTATCCACATGTCGTATATTCGAGCAGATCCGGGTTGCAGAAAAAAAGAAATGTGAGGCTCAATCAGGTGCGATGACAAGCGATGGAGTAGCCTGAATTCTTTGCGATATGCAAAGATCTACGGTCTAAAAACACAAAACAGCCGGAATTGCTTTTAAAAACATCAATAACTGAATACAGACTAAACCAGATATAAATCACTCCCTCGTTACCCTCCCCCAAGAAAAACGATTGCGCTAGCCTAGAGACCACGTCTCAGACCTATCATCGCTCATGGATGCATACCGGCACCGTTAGCTGGTTCATTGAAATGGATAACAGCGCCGTCAGTTCACCATCAAAAACTCGAAGCGATGATCTTAGATTTGAGATCAACATTCTTTAAAGCCCAGGCTTGTACGCCAAGCAACTGACATGAGTGGAAAATGAACTCCGAAATAACGAGGATCGGCAGCAACAAAAATGAAGAGCAATACCGTTGGCTCACCGATTTGATATTTGATAGTAAAGAGCTAGACAAGCTCGGCGGCATGATTTCCGAATTTAATTTGTTCGAAGCCATGGGCATGATTCGTCAAGAAATTCGGCATTCTCACTTTCTTGGCGCCCTATTCAACCCCCGTGAAAGTCACGGTTTGGGATCTCGCTTTTTTGAATCTATTTTCTCGCAGTTGCTTTACGGACTACACCATCAATCCGCTAGCGAAATATCTCTCTTGGATATTGACCTGAATGACTACGATGATCTCTTGGTGTTTCGTGAGCAAGAACGTATCGACTTGCTATTGGTAAGCGAAAAAAATAAGCAAGTATTTGTTATCGAAAACAAGATAGATGCTAGCGAGCATGGCAATCAGTTGGAGCGATATGAAGAAAATATACAACGGCGCTACCCTAACCACAGAAAAGTCTTTGTATTTCTAACTCTCGATGGCCGCGAAGCAAGTCGAGATGGATGGTTAAGTCTGAGTTATAACCAGGTTATTACTTGTCTATCGTCACTACTAACTGATTATGGCCATCAAATTCCCATCTCTGCTCGTATCGGAATTGAGCATTACATCACCCTATTCAGGCGATACTTTATGGAAGACACAGAAATTGCAGAATTGTGCCACCGAATCTATAAAAAACACCAAAAAGCTCTGGATCTCATCTTCGAACATTCACCTCAAAAATATGGTCGCAAAGAGGGGTGCCAGCAATGGGTCGCCTCGGTGCTTGAACCATATTTATCTAAATATAATTGGGTAGAAGATTTTAGCACCAGATCTCTATACCGTTATGCATTCCAACCTTGGGATAATAAACAACCCGAGATGCAAAGCTCGTCATGGACCAAAAGTGGACGAGTGGTAATGTTTGAGTTTCAATGCACCGAGAAAAAAATACAGCTGAAATTAATCATTGGTCCAAGCAAGTTCCCTGAATTCAGAAAAAATATTTATGAACGAGCTATAAATAGCGATCAATGGCGTTCACTCTACAGCCGCAAGGTTAGTTTGACTTCCGAATGGACATCCATTTACGGCCGCAACCTGCTGAGTCATAACGACCTGGATACCATGGAAGAAATAGATTTCTGCTCTCGACTACAGCAATCGCTTGATATTTTCTTCACCCGCGACTGGCCAATAATTAGAGACTTATTATCGCCGCTATTTACCAATGATGATTAAAACAAACCCACCACGATAAACATGGGCCGCCATGCAGAAAAAAACAACTCGGCATTTTCGGTGACATCCTTATACAAATTCCGATACAACATCTAAAGTGACAATTTTTGACCGCCAAATAATTTATCTGGCGGTCAAGTGTGGATATCATACATCAGATTTTCTGCATGCTCGGCGTGTTGGTTAAAGCCTAAACGTAGCGTATGCCATTTTCTCATTAAATAATGAAAATTAGGGCTCGGAAATGCTGGATTTACTCACACACCTGATACCTGCTTTTTCGCAGATGTTCAGTGCTGATACATCAGGAATAAGTGCCTGGTTCTGGACGTTTATAGTTGTAATTTTATCCTTATCGTTATTCTCCCTGTGTCGACGTTTTCGCTGTTTCAACAGTCGAATAACGGCCCTGCACGGATTACTTGATCAGCAAGATAAGGATAGTTTGGCCCTAAATCGACGCGACACGTTACAAAAGGCTCAGCGTCTAAATGTTCCTGATGTCGCTATGCTCTGGCGGGAATTTGACGAAAGCCTGGTCACGTCTGCAGATCAAAAGCAACTCTTCAACACCCTCGATGCCGAACATTTTTTCAATGCCAAAAGTCTGGCTCCTGGATTGACTGCCAGCCGATTGCTAGCCGCTACACCTAGTTTTCTGGTGGCTGTCGGTGTTCTGGGAACCTTCGTCGGGCTGACCATGGGCCTGGGTGGATTAGTAGGTTCAACCAATGAGGTTGAAACACTAAAGGATGGGATTAATACGCTAATCTCAGGTGCTTCTGTTGCCTTTATGACCTCCGTATGGGGGGTTGCGTTCAGTCTGTTTTTAAATATCACTGAAAAGCTGGTTGAGCGGAATGTTCTTATTAAGATCCATGCTCTCCAGAACAAAATTAATTCGCTCTATTCTCGAATTCCGGCGGAGCAATCCTTGCTACACATAGCTGAACATAGCAAGGAGAGTAAGGAGTCTTTACAAGAGTTACACGAGCGCATTGGCGATCGCCTGCAAGAAAGCGTGAGTGGTTTGAGTGCATCCATTCACACGACCCTGACCGACACGTTAAACAACATCATGGCGCCGGCGATTCAAAGTCTGATTGACTCTACCAATCAGCAATCGAGTCGCGTCATGGAAAGCCTGATCTCCAAGTTTATGGAAGGAATGACATCTGCCGGTCAGGCTCAAGGTCAGTTAATGCAGCAGGCTGCAGCGGATATGAACGCCACTATAAGTGGCATGAACAACCACTTTGACGAGCTGTTCAACAAGCTCAATGAGCAACACCTCCGGAGACAAGAAGCAGAGGCAGAACAGACACGTCGATACGATGAGCAACTACGACAACTGTTAACAACAACTGACGAACGCCAGGAGCAACTAGAGACGCGCTTTAGCGACATGATGGCTCGATTGAGCAAGCAGCTGGATGATACGTTGGCCAACATGCAAGAGCGTGATGAACAAACAGCCAGACAACACGACTTGCATCAGCATGCGCAGCAAGAACAACAACAGAAGTTACTGGAAACACTGAGTCAAACTAGTCAACAGCAAATTTCTTCCATGACATCGGCTGTGCACACACAGCAACATGAAATGCAAGAGACCGTCAGCAAGCTGCTTGTTAATTTTGTGCAACAAGTCAGTCAGCATGGCAGTGATGCAGAAACACGAGAAATTGCTCGACAAGAACGGTTCCAAAGCCAACTAGACGCAGTGGCCGTGCAACAACAAGAGCTGCTTACAACGCTGGCCAATACCGTCAGTGCCACTCACCAACAAAGTCAGCAGTTGGCCGCACAACATCAAGAGTTACTGGACAGCCTGCAACGCGTAACAGAGGCAACCCTCGAGAGTAGCCAACACATGGATCACAGTGCCAATCAATTGGGCTTGTTATCCGCGAATGTCCGCTCAGCTGCAGATATCTTGGGCCAGCGGCTAGAGGACGTGTCACAACGCATTGAACAAACAGGAAACCAGAGTGCAGAACTGGTTGAACACATCAAGAAACAAGCAGACATGCTGACTAACTTGCAAGATGCGCTTTTGCAGGGCTCCCAGAGGCTTGAAGAGGCCGCCAATGACGCGCGCCATGGCTTTGTGGATATGAAACAAACACAACAACAGTTTCTCTCTGGTGTGAAGAGCGAGTTCACAGCGCTGGGTGAAGCGCTCTGTTCTCAGGTTAAAGCCGTTGATAAGCAAACTGAACAGTGGCTACACCGTTATGCCCAAGAGGTCAGCGCGCAAGTTAATGACCGCATGGAACAGTGGAACAAACACTCCTTCGAATTTGCGAACAAGATGCTCCACATGGCAGAAGCAATGAGCCATGTGCTAGATGAGTTGGAGCAACGCTGATGCAATTTCGCAAAACCCACACAGTCAGCGTCGACGAGGATAACCCTTACTGGATGTCTTTTTCCGACATCATGTCAGCCCTGCTGGTCATATTCATTCTGGCTTCAATCATTCTGATACTGCAGTTAATGGAGATTCAAAGAGAACTTGAATACAAGCAAGCCAGGTTTGAGGAAGAGATCATTTCGTTAAAGCAAGCAGAACAAGTACGGCGAAGCATCCTGGATGAGACCGTCGAAACCTTGCACCGGCGTGGTATCAAGGTTGAGATTAGTCAAAATAACACCGTATTAAGCATCCCGAACGAACTGCTGGGTTTTGATACCGGCGCTTTTGAACTAAGCCCAATGTACCAAGCCCGAGCCAAGGAAATTGGTGAGGTGCTATACACGGCGCTCACTCATGAAAATCGGGTGCAGTTTCTCGATACCATTTTTATCGAGGGACATACCGATAACCGCCCATTACAGGGGTTTATGGGTAAAGGAAACTGGGGGCTCTCAACCTTCAGGGCCATATCTCTCTGGCAATTTTGGGAAAATAAACTCGCAGGTGACCTGCAACTCTCTCGGCTGAGCAATAGAGATGGGCAACCCCTCTTTTCCGTTAGCGGTTATGGGGAAACCCGGCCAGCAGTTACTAATCAGATAACAGAAGAAGACTTCAAGCGTAATCGCCGCATTGACATCCGTTTTACGATTCGTAGGCCTGACAGTACCCAGTATGAGCAAGTCAAATCTCGTCTGCAGGATCTGCCGCAATGAAGTCGCCAAGTACAAAACCATGGATTGCCTCTTGGAGCCAATCAACGATAAAGGCATGGACAGATCTTCAAGCGAAGGCATCCCAGAGTGATGCAGAGGTAGGAAAACACGCGGCCTTTGAGCTCATGCTCGCGAGGCTACGGGACATGGCCAAGACGGGAAAATTCGAGGCATTACCCTCATTGTTAACTCGCCGTATTACCGCGCGAGCCCTTACCTGGCTCTGGCTCAGTGATGACCATATATCCAAGCGCTTGCTAAATCCCCAGTTACTTACCGCGCTGCTACATGCCCAGCAACCCCGACTGACCCGAATCACGCTGCAACAACTATTACAGCTCTACTTCCGCCAGTTTGACTTGCTAGATCAACACAGGGGATTTCGCGCTTCGCTGGAACAAGCGCTATTACAACAGTTAAGTCGCCTACCTGCGCCGCGCGTTCCAACCCTTCGAGCCGATCCGTTCGTGAGCCTACAACAAGAAAAGCATCTATTAGGAGTAGATGGGCCTCATCAACTTGCAAGACAGGCTTTAGAAGCTGGCAATGAGTTGGGTGTCACTTTCAACAAGTTGGGCTTACAAGGCCTGGATGATGGACGCTACGGCGATATTTGCCGCGCGCATTTCTATCTAGATACCTTGCGCAATTTACCTTTGCACGAGTGGGCATCGGTGATGGATGAGCTGTTGAAACCCTCTATAAGTAAGGCTCCTTTTGAAGGTGAACGCTGCATAGGGCATGCCGCGCTGGAAATTCTGATCGACCGAACAGAGCAAGAACCGAGCGATGCTTGGCAAACCTTCATTCTTAACCTGGCTGGAGATCCTCGCATCGCCGGTACCGACGCAAATTACCGCCAGTGGTGGCACCCTTTGGGCGATGCTCGCATCCAGAAAGTTAGGGGATGGCTGGCAAAAGAGGATCTGCGTCTATTTTTGCAAGCAGTCGAGCAATATGGGCTCCAAAGTCATAACATCGAATTGCAGCGCATGTTTCCTGCCAGAAAGCTGTTTCTTGAAGGTCTGTTCAAACTCAACCTCATCCGCAATACCCGTTTGCTGCTGGGCCAAAGAGCGCAACAGATTGTTAATGATATTTTGGGTAAAGAGGTCAAAACCAGTTTTGCCTCTATGGATGGACCAATGAGCGATAAGGCCGTGATCTACTTGGATTGTGGTGACTTTTATCTAATCGAAGGGTCTCATAGCTTTAAGATTTGGGTCTATCTTGCCGCGCCGAGTGACAAGATGACCTCTTACGAGAAAATAGTATTCAGTCACCATGACTTAACCACAATCATTCCCCAAAATTATAAAAATAAATACGGTAATCTCCCCTGCACCGACATCATTCATACACCGCACACTTGGCAGCACAGGGTTTTTACCTTCTTGGCCGAAAATGGTATTGGTTTGGACATGGAGCAATTGCTGAGCAGCCAAGACTATCAATACCAATTGCGGAAGTTTGGTATCCCAGTGGTTGCACCTCGCAAAACACAGGCTCTAATGCCAATACAGCCGGTAGCAAAATCAATTTCCGCTGCAGACACTAAGCCCACAACAAAAAACCATGTTCAGCCAGCACAGGAACAGCTAATCACCGAGCCTGCAACTCACCAAGCAAAGCTCAATTCCTTACCACCGCAGCCCGCGAGCAACAGTGAGCGCGGGAAAAACAGGCTAGCGCATGACCTCGTTTCCACACTGAAGAGCCAAACCAAATACAAGAGCAAACCCGAGAAAGCAAAAGCACAGACGGGAGACGAAGAGCTAACTGGCCAAGCAGTTGTTGATGCAACCATGCATCAGAATTCGTATTCGCTTCCCCAAAGGAGCCCCCCATTAAGCCTACTAAAACCGATAGAGCTCAAGGTGCTTCAATACGTTGCGGCCCATCCCGGACAGCAGGCGCCATTGGCAGCCCAAGCTATGGATATGAAACTTATGGATCTTCGTTATTATCTCCGGGTCCCACTGAAAAAGTATGTTAGGCAAGGGCGCAACTATGGATGGCATCTAACTGCGATTGCCGCAGATGAATTAATCGAGTACGAAGAGCTTCAACGGGACAACTAAATGCGTTTAGTAGAATTCTTACGCTCCTTTATCGGTGATGCGGACAAATCAATTGATAGCCTGCAAGGTTTTTATTCCCTGCCTGACTCCAATGGACTGAATTTTTATCTGCCCGCAGGTGATTTGAAATCATTACAGGCAGGTCAAGGAAACACCCTGCAGAAAATACAACTCATCTGCTTCAATATGCTGCTTGAGCAGGGTCTTGCCGAGAAAACAGCGAATGGTTTTCATGTCGCCGCCAAAGAAATTGCGGGAATGGATTCCGAGCAAGCTGAGCTACTACGCCTGCCGCCGCGCTTTCCGGGACAATTTGTCACGGAAATACATGGTCGCAGCGGTACCAGTGGTTTTCGATTAAATATTTCAGCTCAGATGCCTGATGGTGTAGCCCCCTTTACACGCAAGGGTCCATTCCTTTTCTTGAGCAGTCAGGAGATCTACTGGCTTACGCCTGCCGAACTGATGGGACTGATGGCATGGGAACAACATGCATCTCTACCAGCAGAGCACAAAGGAGAGACAGCAAACCTCCGATTAATCGCTGAACTGCAAACGGCTATGCGCAGTGGAATGCATATTGACCTTAATCATTTCGATCGGATTGATGTGGTCATTCCTGACAATATTGGGGTCATAGCCACACGCGAGCCTGACGGCAGCCTGCAGCTTTGCCCTAGTTTGGGAGATGGCTCCACGCCAGATCAGCTATACAAACGCTGGGCTCAAATAGAAACGAGTGAAGATAGTGGTGTACTGCGAATCGATAATCGAGTGGTACTCCTCGACAAGCCCCGGCTGGACGGGATCCGCAATGTACTGGCCAATACGCGAATTCCTACCGAGAAGGTTGCTGAGTTTATTTCTACTCCTACCACTTTTTTAGATGCCGCGCTTGTCAACCTCGAGGTCGGATTCTCAGTCCGAGTCGCCGGTATAGGTAGAGTGCAGCATATGGACTTTGGCGGGTTAGATACCATGCAAAATGACTGGTTCGCACTGAGTGCTCGACCATCACCGCCACAGGTACTTCCCACACTGATCCAATCACCAGATGAACTACAACGCTTTGAAGAGCTGTTACAAGCAGCCTACGCCCAAGGCGCTACTACCTTGACCTTTGCTGAAGAGACAATTGACATCTGCGACACTCAGGCCGTACAGCAACAAGTAGCAGCCATCAAACAGCGTTACGCCAGCAGTGGCGTCTTCGAAGATCGACCAGAACGAGACGAACAACCAGAATCCACTGAGGAAGAAGCAACAGAACGCGTCACGGTTATCCTTAAAGAGGCAGATGAAATCTATGATGCCTTGCTGAATAAAGCCAATAACGCTGTATTAACTGCAGAGCCGGACTGGTCAAGATATGCACGCGAACCTTTTGAGCATCAACGAGAAGGCATCAAGTGGATGCTCAAGCTGTTGAGCGTTGCATTGCATGAAGACCCAGCTGATCTTTATCGCCTCCAGGGCGCCCTGCTAGCCGATGACATGGGGCTAGGCAAAACCTATATGACCTTAGTCACTATTGGTGAATATCTACATCATCAGCGTACCCGTGGACTCGCAGAAAAACCTATTCTGGTCGTTGCTCCCTTGAGCTTGCTTGAAAACTGGGAAGATGAAGTTAACAAAACTTTCCATAGCACTCCGTTCCGAGATGTGGTCGTGCTACAAAGCGGGCGAGATCTACGTAACTTTCGAATAAAAGGAAAGGAGAGAGAATCGGTTCAACTGGCATTTCACACAGATGAAAGCGGCATGCTGGATGAGCGGAGCATCCGCTATGCCCTTCACGTAGGTTTGGAGGCAGGAACTCAGCGGTTGGATCAGGACAAGCGGTTGGTACTCACGACATACCAGACCTTGCGGGACTATCAGTTTTCGCTGTGCCGTATCGATTGGGGGATGGTCATCTTCGATGAAGCGCAGAACATCAAAAACCCAAACGCCCTGCAGACGCGCGCAGCCAAGGGGCTCAAGGCCGACTTCAAACTACTGGCAACCGGGACACCTGTCGAAAATAGCTTGGGTGACTTCTGGTGCCTGCTGGATACCGCTCAGCCAGGGCTACTTGGCAACTGGCAACATTACCGGAATACCTGGATCAAACCCATACTCAATGCCGAAGAATCAGAACGCGACCAGGTTCGTGCTCAGATTGGAGAAAAACTGCGCAGTACCGTCGGTACCTTTATGTTGCGTCGGGTAAAAGAAGATCAGCTTAAAGGTCTGCCAAGCAAGACTATCTGCAGCGGCGTGCGGCAAGCAGATAATCAGCAGCTACGCTATCGCCCAGAGCTGGGCAGTGTTATGAGCGGCTTACAACTTCAAGCCTATGATGCCGTACTAGATGAGTACAGAAATCAAAAAGCCAGAGCTGACAATATGCAAGGAGCTGCCTTGAGCGCCCTCTGCAAACTAAGAAGCATCTCATTGCACCCTAGATTAGAAGATGAAACGGCACTCTATAGCCAAAACCCCAAGCAGGCACGCCAGCTGATGCTGGAGTCCGGAAAGCTCGGCACCGTTCTCCAGTTACTGGAACGCATTCGTCAGCAGCAGGAGAAAGTCATTATATTCATGATGACTAAACGGCTGCAGCGATTACTCAAGCACTGGCTGGATGAGATCTACGGCTTGGATATCGCTGTAATCAACGGTGACACCAAAGCCGTTGCTCGCAAGGACGAAGATATGACCCGTAAAAAGCTAATTAGCCAATTCGAAGCCAAAGTTGGCTTCAATGTGCTGATCATGTCCCCTGTGGCTGCAGGGGTGGGCTTGACCGTGGTAGGTGCCAACCATGTCGTCCACTTGGAGCGCCATTGGAACCCAGCCAAAGAAGCGCAAGCTTCAGACCGGGTCTACCGTATCGGTCAGAAAAAACCTGTATTTATCCATTTACCTGCCCTTACCCATCCTCAATATGATGCCTTCGATGTTCACTTGGATCGTCTGCTACAAAGAAAGCTGATGTTAAAAGATGCCGTCGTAACCCCGGAAGCTACCAGCGAATCTGAAATTATTCGCTCAATGGGATTATAACCATATGTTATTAACTTATCCGGTAAAAAATAAACATCACCCTCTAAAAAATTAGAACAGAGAAAATAAAGGCGGGGTAAATCCCCGCCTTTATGAGGATCACTACCCCCAGCTATAGCCGATACAACGACGCCCTCCAACACGGATCTTCGTCCTTAGTTTCGCCAGATAGAAAATCCGAAGCATGAAATCCCTAAATGCCGGATTTCTCTTTATTGCATCATTTCTCCTTAATACATATTCGCAATTATCAGGGAAGTGTACCAAAACCCCATATTCTGGATAATATAAACCCAAAGCACTGCACCAAGCTTTTTGAATCTTTCCTGCCAACGACTCAGATGAGCAAAAGTTATTCAATCGCCAATAGGCTGCCTTATTAAGCACGATCAGCAAGTGATAGTGCGGCAATTCAGCCTCACCCTGCTCGCACACCCACAGATACCTTAATTTAGTCGGGTGAACCCGAACACCCGCTCTTATTCGCCGTTCATCATACGCTTTCAACTGACTTTTTAAGGAGGCGATAAAACGCTTCATGACCTGTCCTTCAGAATTTTGAAAGCAAACCGGTGAATCAGGACAACCGATTTCCGGCTCAGTGAATCGCAAATCCACTCTAACCGCAAAGATAGACGAATAATCGTTCAGCGAATTTCTTATCACCTCTTCTAGTTTATAAATTATTTCATAATCCATATAACCATAACGCTGACTGGCTTCTCTCCCCAAAGCCAATAGCTCTACCCCTGAAAGGGCAATGACGTCATTCATTTATTTAGTCCAATCATTATTTTTACAAAAGTTTGAGTCGCCTATCTACGGGCGACATGATCTTGGATGTTTAATTAGTGGAATGAGTTAAAGCAGATGTGTAGTTACACTTAAAGATGGATATAAACATAGATATAAACATAGATAGAACATTCCTTATATTACCTCCCCCTACATTCATTCAGAACTAAACCGGCAGAATCCAGATGAAAACAGCACCTATATCGATAATAAAAACACCAATCACCTCAGAAAAGAACTCTGAAATTATCCACTTCTTATAAAAACAAAATTATGAAAAAAAGCAGTTAAAAATCAGACGTAATCCGTTCAAGAAGCGTGCTAACAACTTCACTTATCGAGCGTCAGCCATTTGTTTAATCCAATCCATCACTTCATTTCTCAACCACGCAGTCGCTCGTTCAGAAAGATGAATCTGTTTTGGAAAATTACCTTTTGCTATTAACCGATAGATGGTTGCTCTGGATAATCTAGTTTCTCTAATTACGTCCTTCAGTTTCATTAACTCCATGATGCACCTCGCGTTATTTGGTCACATCAGGGGCATAAAAGAATTTTTAACCCACCGTCTTAAAAAAAGCATTAATCACCGAACAGATGGACACCCATAAGAAAAAGCAATTCAAAGTGGTAACAACAAATCCAAGACGGATATCCGACATGAGCAACATGAGCAACATGAGCAACATGAGTATCGAAACCAGCAGAAATCATCGTGAATCTGCTAGTGTGGACATGGTATAAAACGAGAAACGCACCACAAAATCACATCTACATTTTTACTATTTCTAGACCATTAAATCTCTATACATAGACAATGTTATATCTATTTATATACTACAAACGCTCTACTTAACGTGCGAATGGAGATGCATGTGGCTTTTAAATTCAGCGAGAACATACTTGGTGTCGAACTTGACATCTCCTATGCAAAGTTCCTTTCAGATGATGGATTTTTATATTTCTGCATTAGCTTCAACAATCAAAGGCTTCAGATGCAGACAGAAAAGCATGAATTGCAATACCAATTTAAAAAGTGGGCACAGAAATTAATTAACGATTTCAACGCATGCGCAGAAATATTTGGCAACAATGCAAACATAATATTTTCATCCGGATTTTGTGATGTATCATTATTATTGAACGTGAGCATAGATTATTACTTGTCAAACAAAATTGGTGATGAGCACCTAGAATGGGTAGACAGTAAAAACGAGCGCCAAGTATCATTCGTAAAATCAACGCTAAAATACATCTCATTTGTTAATCAGCTGGGAGCAAACTCAAGCCCTATCCTTACCCCACAAGTTATGCCGAATATAAACTTCATAAAAGGAGATGACAACCCGTTTTCAAAAAATGAAACGTCCATGACAACAATAAAGAACACTCTTACATGCATGAATTCCACCATGGAACAAAAAAACGATCTAATCAGTCAAATCAAAATAAAATGGATAATCGCAAGCGCCGAAAATAATATTTCAGAATGGATAGCAAAGGGAAAAAAAGATCAAATCACAAATTGGCTCAAGCAACAGGAGTTATTCACAAACACCATTTCAAACTGGCTTTCTCCTTACTCTGTAAGTCATGACTTCATTAAAGTAATTATTTTGCACTTCGATCTAATGACTGTATTTACCCCTGATTCTGCAAAACTAAGACTCAAACAACTCAAGCAATCATGGAGTCAATCAAAGACAAGAGATAAAAACAAAGATAACACCCAGGTTAATTTCATCTTACCCGTAAAAACAAAAGAAAAACTTATATCAATTTGCGCTGCAACTGGGGTTTCACGCAATAAATTCCTAGAGGGCGTAATTAAAGACGAATACGAGAAACTTAAAAACACACACAAAGATGGTGGTTAAAGTGGCATCATAAAATGAATAAGCCACTAAAATACATGAGTGACCGACTCCCGATTACGTCCATGTGTTTTAGTCAGCAATATGGTGCAAATAAAGGTTGCACATATCTAATTTAGACATATCACTCCCGAACCCCACTACAGAAATATCCATGCACGATTTGTATCGCTTATCAAAGCTATCGTTTGTTAAAATTAACCAAAACCACATTATCCGATTTTGTGTTTGTTGGTTGGGTTAGCGTCTGGAGAAAGCTCGCCCATTGCTCAAATAGTTTTGCCACCTGCTCCGCCCGCTTTCCAGCTTGATATGTAGCTACGAGCCTGTCACGTTTACTATGGTTTAATGCTAACTCAATCACGCCTTCATTAGCATCCAGATATTCAGCACAACCGCTGGCAAATGTGCGGCGTAAGTCATGTAAAGTAAATGGCTCACTTTGCGATAAATGGAGAGCCCGGATTTTATTTATTACCCAGCGAAGGGCATTACCGTCAATATGACCCTGTCCATTACTATGCTCCCGAATTGCTTCAAATACCCAAGAACTGCCACTACTAATCGCTCTCTGATGAGCGATTACCTCCAAGGCCATGGGGTGCAACGTGATGGTGTGTTCTTTTCCATTCTTCGTATTACTCGCTGGAATCACCCACTTATTACCAATGATCTGATCCCACGTCAGGCCTATAGCCTCACCCCGGCGAACACCAGTGAGCAAGATCAAACGTAGGCAGTTTGCCTGGGCTGGATGATATCCGCCTTCATCCAGTCCTTTCCAAAAAGCAGCGATCTCTTCACGGCACAACCAGCGCTGACGTGGAGGCGAAGCTTCGGCTCCGATAGTGGAGGGTCTGATGGTTCGAGCAGGATTCAACTCAATGAGCTCGAGGTTAACCGCATGGTCCAACATCTGAGCACAGATGGTCAGCGCCTTGCGTGCAGCCTGGATACTACGCCCTCTGATCTTGGATAACTGAGCGAAGAGAACAGCACGGGTGATGTTTGTGAGCAACAGGCTGCCAATATCTTTGCTTATATATAGAAGGAAAGCATGGCGGTAGGCTTCAATAGTCGATTCACGAGCAGGCTTACTTGCCTGCTTCCATATCAGCCACTCCTCAAAGAAAGCATCAACGGTTGGTATTGTTGATCGTTTGGCTTTTGCAGTTTTAGCAGCCACGGCAGGATCTTCTCCAATCCTAACCATCGCAACCGCCTTGCTGTGTTCAGCTCGCGCAACAGCCAAACTCATCGCAGGATAACTACCCAAGGCGAATTTCCGAGGCTTTCCATTTATGCGATATCGGTAGAGCCACGTCTTTGAGCGTCCCGCGCTTCGAACCTCGATGCATAAACCACCACCTGCACCACTAGCGACAGCAACCACCAGCCTCTGGCCTTCTTCGGCTTTTAAACTGGCAATCTCGCGATCTGTCTTCAGCGCCATAGTTGGCTCCCGAACTGAACTGTGTACCAAAGTGAATATAGCGTACACAACTGCGTACACAAAAAACATGGCTTGGGTGATTTTCACTGATTTCCAATGAGACGGCACTGGACGCTATCATTATGTTTTTAAAGGGTTTTAATATCGTACAGATACATGGCGAGACGCCATGAGACTCATAAAAAACCAACTTCCTGTTTAATGTCTAAGTGACAAAGCACGGCAAACCCCTCCCATTGCGGAGGGGTTTCTTTTTTTATAAGCATAAAAAGTGATGCGCTTTCAGCCGCTTGCTGTCGCTTTCGTCACCACAGCGGCCTCGGGCGGCCAATTCTTCGCCAGCCAGCGCTCCGGCGGGGAAAAAGGGGTTGACGCCCTAGGGTCAGATCCGCATAATTCGCCCGCACAGTTGAGCGGGACACTGCTCAAACGTGAAGAGTAATGGCTATGTAGCTCAGTTGGTTAGAGCATCGCACTCATAATGCGGGGGTCACAG
>CAMFKP010000051.1 GCA_945957385.1 uncultured Aeromonadaceae bacterium | reverse complement strand
TTTATCCCCGCTTTCCACCGCTTTCTCTACCTTCTTCAGCAAGTGCAGGTCAATGAATGGACCCTTCTTGAGAGAACGTGGCATGGTGATTCCTCTTTAAAGAATTACTTATTACGACGACGTACAATGTACTTGTCGGTGCGCTTGTTCTTACGGGTCTTGTAACCCTTGGACGGAGTGCCCCAAGGAGAAACAGGCTGGATACCCTTGTTGCGGCCTTCACCACCACCGTGCGGGTGGTCGACCGGGTTCATCGCCATACCGCGAACAGTCGGACGAACACCGCGCCAGCGGTTGGCACCAGCTTTACCCAGTTGACGCAGCATGTGCTCGGAGTTACCGACTTCACCAAGAGTGGCGCGGCATTCAGCTAGCACTTTGCGCATCTCACCAGAACGCAGACGCAGAGTCACATAGGCACCTTCACGGGCCAGGATCTGGGCGAATGCGCCAGCAGAACGAGCGATCTGAGCACCCTTGCCCGGCTTCATTTCGATAGCGTGGACAGTGGAACCCACCGGGATGTTACGCATCGGCAGGGCGTTACCTACCTTGATGCCAGCATCAACACCGGAAGCGATCTGATCGCCAGCCTTCAGGCCCTTAGGAGCCAGAATGTAACGACGTTCGCCATCTGCATACAGAACCAGAGCGATGTGCGCAGAACGGTTCGGATCATATTCCAAACGCTCAACCTTGGCCGGGATACCGTCCTTGTTGCGCTTGAAATCGATCAAACGGTAATGCTGCTTATGACCACCACCGATATGACGGGTAGTGATGCGACCGTTGTTATTACGGCCACCGGTCTTGCGCTGATCTTCGATCAGACCTGCAAACGGCTTGCCCTTGTGCAGTTCCGGGGTGACGATCTTGACGACGTGACGGCGACCCGGAGAAGTAGGCTTACACTTAACGATTGCCATTTATCTAGACTCCTCTTATTCGGCAGCGCCGCCCATGAAGTCGATGTCCTGACCTGGAACCAGAGTCACGTAGGCTTTCTTCCAATCGGAACGCTTGCCAACACGAGCACCAGTACGCTTAGTCTTGCCCATCACATTCAGGGTACGTACAGCTTCAACTTTAACTTCAAACAGTTTTTCAACTGCTGCCTTGATTTCCGCCTTGGTCGCATCGGTAGCAACCTTGAACACGATAGTGTTCAGAGTTTCGGCTACCATGGTGCTCTTCTCAGAGATGTGCGGAGCCTTCAGAACTTTCAGCAGACGCTCTTCACGGATCATGCCAGCATCTCCTCGATTTGCTTAACTGCGTCAGCAGTAATCAATACCTTGTCGAAAGCGATCAGGCTGACCGGATCCAGGCCGGTGACATCACGAACGTCAACCTTGTACAGGTTACGCGCGGCCAGGAACAGATTCTCGTCTACTTCCGGAGTGACAATCAGAACATCGGTCAGCTCCAGGCCTTTCAGCTTGGCTACCAGTTCCTTAGTCTTTGGAGCTTCGATAGAGAACTGCTCAACAACGATCAGACGCTCTTGACGTACCAGCTCAGACAGAATGCTCTGCAGAGCAGCACGGTACATCTTCTTGTTCACTTTCTGGCTGTGATCTTGCGGCTTGGCTGCGAAAGTCACGCCACCTGAACGCCAAATCGGGGAACGGATGCTACCAGCACGTGCACGGCCGGTACCCTTCTGACGCCACGGCTTCTTACCACCGCCAGACACTTCAGAACGGCTCTTCTGAGCGCGAGTACCCTGACGCGCACCATTGGCGTAGGCTACGACTACCTGATGGATCAGGGCTTCGTTGAACTCACGCCCGAAGGTAGTTTCGGAAACTTGAAGAGCGCCTTTGGCGTCTTTCATTACCAATTCCATTACTATCTCCTCAGACGTTACGCTTTAACGGCAGGTTTAACGATCAGGTCGCCGTTGGTTGCGCCAGGAACTGCGCCTTTAACCAGCAGCAGATTGCGCTCAACGTCAACACGAACCACTTCCAGGCTTTGAACGGTTACACGCTCATTACCCAGATGGCCGGCCATCTTTTTGCCCTTGAACACCTTACCCGGGGACTGGTTTTGACCGATGGAGCCCGGTACACGGTGTGAACGGGAGTTACCATGGGTCATGTCCTGGGTGCGGAAGTTCCAGCGCTTAACAGTACCGGCGAAACCCTTACCCTTGGAGGTACCAGTAACGTCTACTTTCTTAACATCAGCGAAAACGCCAACGTTCAGCTCAGCACCAACAGCAACGTCAGCAGCTTCGCTTTCATTCAGACGAAATTCCCACAAACCACGACCGGCATCGACACCAGCTTTAGCGAAATGACCCGCTTCAGCCTTGTTCAGGCGGTTAGCCTTCTTGGAGCCAGTGGTGATCTGGATGGCAACGTAACCGTCGCTTTCCAGAGACTTAACCTGAGTCACACGGTTTGCTTCAACTTCGATAACAGTCACAGGAACGGACACACCGTCTTCAGTGAAGACGCGAGTCATACCTACCTTGCGACCTACGAGACCGATTGTCATTGTTATCAACCTCTATTCCGTAATTAACCCAGGCTAATCTGAACATCGACACCGGCGGCCAGATCGAGACGCATAAGAGCGTCAACGGTCTTGTCGGTCGGTTCAACGATGTCTACCAGACGCTTGTGAGTGCGGATCTCGTACTGATCACGTGCATCTTTGTTCACGTGTGGAGAAATCAGCACGGTGAAGCGCTCTTTGCGAGTCGGCAGCGGGATCGGACCGCGAACCTGTGCGCCAGTGCGCTTAGCAGTTTCGACGATTTCCGCCGTGGACTGATCGATCAAACGGTGATCAAATGCCTTCAGGCGGATACGAATTCTTTGGTTCTGCATTGACCAGAGCTCCAAATGGATTAAAGAACATAAAAACAAACCGCCCGTACCTTTCCCTAACAGGAGGTTCGGAGGTTGTTTTAAACGACTCTCCCCCAATCGGGGAGATTGTAGGACCATGCTTATTGCACTGATCCGAGCCAGAGGCTCAGCCGTCAAATTGACGAGCCCGCGTATTATACGGATCGGCAATCAAGGTGCAAGTGGTCTAGTACTTATTTTCACCAACATATCGTCACAAGGGCAAGAAAAGAAACGCTGTCTTGCTGCGGTGATTTACTTGAAATCCCTTTTCGCCAAATGTGCACTCATCCAGCTCAGTGCGGCCGCTATCTGTTGCGGTGCAACCCCACCTTTGGCAACACGTTTTCCCAATGTCGATTCCAGTGACAATATTGGATAAACGTCATCAGCAATCACTGGACTGAACTGCCGCAACTCTTCCAGCGACAGGGCCTCCAATGGTTTCCCCACTTTGATGGCGAACACGACAGTTTCACCCACAACATGATGCGCTTCGCGGAATGGAATCCCCTTGGCGACCAGATAGTCTGCCAACTCGGTGGCATTAGCATAGCCGCCCTGCGCCGCCGCCAAAGTACGCGCCTGATTTACTCGGATGTCATCAAGGACTAGCACCGCCATATCCAGACAGTCATGCCAGGTATCCAAAGCATCAAACAAGCCTTCTTTGTCTTCCTGCATATCCTTGTTATAAGCCAAAGGGAGTGCCTTCAGTGTCATCAGCATCCCTGTCTGGGCACCCACTACGCGGCCAGCTTTACCACGAATCAGTTCCAGTGCATCCGGATTCTTCTTTTGCGGCATCAACGACGAACCAGAGGTGACCTTGTCGGAGAGTTCGACAAATCCAGCCTCTCCGGTGTTGAAGAAAATCAGATCTTCGGCAAAACGCGACAGATGGACCATCGACAGACTGGCACAATTCATTAACTCGATGACGTGGTCACGGTCCGAAACCGAATCCAGGCTATTGCGTGTTGCGCCGGCGAATCCCAGGTCCAACGCCAGAGCTTCACGATCGATCGCATACGCGGTACCAGCCAGTGCACCACAGCCCAACGGACAGAGATTCAACCGCGCCAATGCATCCTGCAGACGACTGAAATCGCGTTCCAGCATTTCGACATAGGCCAGGGCCCAGTGCGCAAACGTCACCGGTTGGGCGCGCTGCAAATGGGTATAACCCGGTAGCACTACAGATTCGTTCGCTTTGGCTGCCGCCAATAATGCCTGTTGCAGATGATGAATCGATTGCAACAGCTGCTGCCCCTGCGCCTTGCACCACAGCTTAAGATCCGTTGCCACCTGATCGTTACGTGAACGACCAGTGTGCAACTTCTTACCCAGATCCCCGACCCGCTCGATGAGCTGCCCTTCAACCCACGAGTGGATATCCTCGGCATCAGAGCTCAGAATTTGCTGCGGATTAGCTTGCACCTCGGCTAACAATGCCTGGAGTGCCGCTTCCAGTCGTTGTTGCTCTTCGACGCTCAAAATACCCACTTGTACCAGCGCACGTGACCAGCCAACGGAGCCGACAATATCCTGTTCAGCCAGTCGATAGTCAAAACGCAGTGAGTCGTTGAATTGTTTGAAGCGCGTATCCGCAGCCTGACTGAAACGTCCACCCCATAACGCCATGGGCATTCTCCATAAATCGGGTCATCAGAAATGAGGCCACATCCTGGCGATGTGGCCGGCGAGAAATTACTGCTTGCTCTGTGCCTTCAACGCACGAATGCGGCTGGCCAGTGTGTAGAGGCGAATAAAGCCCTCGGCATGGCTCTGATCGTACACTTCGTCGGCACCGAAGGTGGCGAAGTCTTCAGAGTAGAGGCTGTTGACAGAGCGCTTCTGTACCGCGTTGACCGAGCCCTTGTACATCTTCAGTACCACTTCGCCTGTCAGATCTTCGGCGATGGCATCGGCAGAGGCGACGATGGCCTTGCACAGCGGCGTGAACCAGCGACCGTCATACACCAGGTGGGAGAACTCGGCACCCAGCTTTTCGCGCCAGGCGCGAGTGGTCTTGTCCAGTACCAGCTCTTCAACGGCACGCAGTGCGGCCATCATGACGGTACCGCCCGGAGTTTCATAGCAACCACGAGACTTCATGCCTACCAAACGGTTCTCGGTGATGTCGATACGACCCACACCGTGCTTGGAGGCACGCTCGTTCAGCTCAACCAGCACCTGATAGGGGCTCAGTGTCTTGTCATCTACTGCCACCACTTCACCTTGAGCGATAGTCAGCTTGATGTATTCGGCTTTGTCCGGGGCATTTTCCGGATCCACAGTCCACTGCCATACGGCGGCAGAGGCTTCGTTCCAGGTGCTCTCCAGCTCGCCACCTTCGGTGGAGATGTGCCAGGCGTTGGCATCGCGGCTGTAGATCTTAGTGATCGAGGCTTTGCAGGGAATGTTGCGCTCAGACAAATAGTTGAGCAGCTCTTCACGGGAACGCATGGTCCAGATACGCCACGGTGCGATCACCTTCAGTTGTGGTGCCAGAGCGGCTACTGCACCTTCGAAACGCACTTGGTCGTTGCCCTTGCCGGTACAGCCGTGAGCAATAGCATCGGCACCTTCGGCCATCGCTGCCTCGACCATGGCCTTGGCAATCACCGGACGCGCCATGGAGGTCCCCAGCAGATAGGTACCTTCGTAGATGGCACCGGTCTTCAGGGTCGGGTAGACATAGTCTTTGACGAACTCTTCCTTCAGATCCTTGACGATGCACTTGGAAGCACCGGAGGCCAGTGCCTTTTGCTCCACGCCTTCCAGATCGTCCGCACCCTGACCGACATCGGCAACGAAGCAGATAACCTCGCAGTTATAGTTCTCTTTCAGCCATGGCACGATCGCAGACGTATCCAAACCGCCAGAATAGGCCAGCACTACCTTGTTGATGCCTTCCATTACTTGTCTCCTTGATTGATCAGTGTGTGCAGAATGGCATTTTGCGCATGCATCCGGTTCTCGGCTTCATCGAGAATCAGTGACGCTGGGCCATCCATGACGTCAGAGGTTATTTCCAGCTCCCGGTGCGCCGGCTGGCAGTGCAGCACATGGCGAATCCCGGTCTTGTCCAACAGTCCCTGATTGATCTGATAGGGCATGAACTTGTCTTTTACCGTGTCCATCGGGGTGTTGTCACCCATTGAGACCCACGTATCCGTATAGGCCACATCAAAACCACGAATGTCTTCAATGCTATCGGTGACAGCCAGACGTGCCCCCGACTTGTTGGCCAGAATAACGGCCTCATTGAAAATCTGGGCATCGGGGCCATTGCCCTTCGGCGCCACTATGGTGACATCGGTGCCGAGAATGGCACCGGTCAGCAGCAGCGAGTGGGCCACATTGTTGCCATCCCCCAGATAGGCCAGCTTGACCTTGGTCAGATCGTCATAGTTTTCGGCGATGGTCATGAAATCCGCCAGCGCCTGACAGGGGTGATACAGGTTACACAGCGAGTTGATAACCGGTACGCTGGCATGGTTACGCAGCTCAATCAGGGTTTTGTGGTCAAAGACCCGGGCCACTATGCCCTCACACCAGCGTGACAGGTTGCCGGCGAAATCCTTCACTGTTTCACGCTGACCCATGGCTCCGTTTTGCTGATCCAGGTACACGGCATGACCACCGAGGCGGTGAATCCCGATGTCAAAGGTGACGCGGGTACGCAATGACGGTTTTTCAAACAGTGTCACCACGCTCTTGCCGGCCAGGCTGGAACGGTAGGCGGCCGGGTTGGCTTTCATCGCCTTACCCAGCGCAATCAGCGCCAACAGCTCGTCCTGGTTGAATTCCTGAGTCGTTAACAGATGCCGCATGCTTTTCTCCTTGCTGCTTGCTCGTGCTCGTTATCTTTATCTTGTCGACGCCATGATCAGGCGCTGATGCGGGTACCCACTTCGCCACCAGCCAGCAACTTGCTGAGCTGATCCGGATAGCGCCAGCTGGCAACGCTGATGGGGCGGCCAAGGCTGGCGGCCGCGTGCAACGCCGCTTTGACCTTCACTTCCATGCCGCCGGTAATCACACCCTTGGCAATCAGCTCCTCGGCTTTGGCCGGTGTTACCTCATTAATCAACTGTCCTTTGCCATCCAGGATGCCACTGACATCTGACAGCATCACCAAATCGGCGCCCAAGGCTTCGGCAATCGCCGTCGCCGCCTGATCGGCATTGACATTCATCAGTTGGCCATCCGCAGTAATCCCGATGGAGCTGATGACCGGCAGGAAGCCGCCATCCAGCAGGCTATGCAACAAACTGGCATCACCAGGCTGACAATCACCCACGGCACCCAGTTCCGGATCGAGTTGGGTCACGTTGCACAAACCGCCATCAGCCAGACACAGACCGACCGTCTTGATGCCGTGCTGGATGGCTTTGGCCATCATTTGTTTGTTGGCCGTCCCAGCCAGAGCGCCGGCAATAATCGGAATCTGTTCAAACGGCGTGACACGCAGACCGTTCTTCTTGGTGCTCTTGAGACCCAAGCCCTTGAGCAGATCATCCACCAGACAGCCGCCGCCATGTACCAGCACCAACGGACGGTGTTGCTGCTCCAGGAATTGTGTCAAGCCATCAAACAGCGCCGTCAGCGCCTCATCGCTCTCCAGCAGGGCACCGCCCAGCTTGATGATCAGGGTATTGTTCGCCATCTTAGTTTGCTCCGTCAGATCAGACCGCAGGTCTGTTCAAATCCATAATTGATATTGATGCACTGCATCGCCTGCGCCGAAGCGCCCTTGAGCAGATTGTCGATGGCCGAAACAACGACCAGTTGATTCCCTTCCAGTTGCCAGTGCAGATCGCAATACGGCGTCCCCGCAACACCGGCAATGGAGGGCCAGTGGCTACACAGGCGGACGATCGGCTTACCGTCGTAAGCCTTGGCATAAGCGGCATCCACCTGCTCAGCAGTCACGCCATCGGCCAGCTGCACGTAGATGGTGGCCAGAATGCCACGGGCAAAATTCCCCAGATGGGGCTGAAACAGCACCTTGGTACCCAGGTGGTGGCTGATTTCCGGCTGATGGCGGTGCTTGAACACGCCATACGGATTCAGGCTGACTTCACAGAAGCTGGTATTCAACGCTGCCTTGCGGCCGGCACCGGAAACACCGGACACCGCATTGATGATCGGCGTGCAACCCGTAGCGATCAGACCCGCATTCATCAGCGGTTTCAGCGCGGTGAGCGAGGCGGTCGGATAACAGCCCGGCACGGCGATCAGCTCAGCCTGGGCAATGGCGTCATCATTCCACTCTGCCAGACCGTAGACCGCTTTTTGTAACCAGTCCGGCTGGTTGTGCGTGAAGCCGTAATACTGGTCGTAAAAACCTTCCTGCTCGACACGGAAGGCGCCGGAGAGATCGAACACCTTGATGCCGGCAGCCAAAAATTGCGGCGCCAGATCCATGCTGACCTCATGTGCGGTGGCCAGACAGACCAGATCGGTACCGGCTTTGGCTTCAGCCATCCCCTCTTCGTTCAAGGGTTTGACCGGCAGATCCACCAAGCCGAGAAAACGCGGATGCAGCGCCGAAAACGGCTTATTGGCATCCTGACTGCCAGCGGAGACATACAACCCCTTCAAGGTGAGGTGCGGGTGCTTCTGGACCATGGCGGCCAGCTCTGCGCCGGCATAACCACTGGCGCCAATGATGACAACATTCAACATGACTTTATTCCGTATGACGCTGACAGACGATTCAGGTAACGCGGCAGAACAGGATGGGTGGATCCAGATGCGGCGAAACAGGAGGAATCAAGCAGTGACATCCTGTCCGCATTGCCTTACAAATAGTCCAGAACCGGTTCGCGCTCGCTGCGAATCAATATTTATGCATTCAACTTGCATTTATATTATTTATCAAATTAGTATCCGGGGCGCAAGGAGGATGTATGGCAAATCTCGACTTTTTTCAGTTATACCGGGATATCATCGCGATTCCGTCAATCAGCAGCACCGATCCTGCGTGGGATCAGAGCAATCAGGGGGTCATTCATCTACTGGCCGACTGGTTCACTCAACTGGGTTTTCGTTGTGATATCACCCCGCTCCCTGACTTACCCGGCAAATACAATCTGATTGCCACATTGGGTCAGGGTGAGGGCGGCCTGTTGCTGGCCGGACACACCGACACCGTCCCCTATGATGCCGGACGCTGGAGCAAGGATCCGTTTCAGGTTACCGAAGAGGGCAACCGGCTGTATGGCCTCGGTACTATAGATATGAAGGGTTTCTTTGCTTTTATTGTCTCTGCGCTGCAGGAGCTGGATTTAAGCAAGTTACAAAAACCACTGCGCATTCTGGCAACCGCCGATGAAGAGACCACGATGGCTGGTGCCCGCGTCATTGCCGAAAGTCAGGCGATCAAACCTGACTATGCAGTGATTGGAGAACCGACCGGGCTGGTGCCAGTGGTGATGCATAAGGGCCACATGTCCGAAGCCATCCGCATCACAGGTAAAAGCGGCCACAGTTCGGATCCGGCCAATGGCGTCAACGCCATCGAAATCATGCAGCAGGTCCTAACCAATCTGATGTCTCTACAACAGGAACTGAAAGAAAAATACAACAATCCACACTTCAAAGTGCCCTACCCAACACTGAACTTCGGTGCCATTCACGGTGGTGACAGCGCGAATAGAATCTGTGGTTGTTGTGAACTGCATATCGACCTGCGGCCGATTCCCGGAGTCACACCAGAAGAGCTGGTTGGCATGCTGCAACACAACCTGGCGGCGGTACATGAATGCCATCCTGGCTGCCTGCACATCAGCCACCTGCATGACCCGATTCCGCCCTATGCCTGCCAGGAGGGCTCTCCGCTGATCACCGAGGCGGAACGCGCAACCGGCCGCAGTGCAGAGGCCGTCAACTACTGCACCGAGGCCCCCTTCGTGCAACAGCTGGGCTGCGACACCCTGGTGCTGGGACCGGGCCATATCACCCAGGCCCATCAACCCGATGAGTACCTGGATCTGTCGTTCGTGCAACCCACCCGGGAGGTGCTGCAGCATCTGGTCAAACGGTTCTGTCTGTGACCCATCCTTGCGCCCCAAACGCATAAATTTGCACATTTAATGGGCCATGATTTGACCTGGCTCACCCATTACGGATAGATTGTACCCTCGGTCGGTGAGGGGGCTTTTTGTGGTAATCCTCACAAGAAAAGGGAAGGACGGACGTTATGCACGAGAAGTACGCTGCACTACGCGGCAATGTTGGTCTGTTGGGCCAACTACTAGGGAAGACCATCAAGGACCATCTGGGTGAGGGTTTCCTGGCGAAGATCGAAACGATCCGCCAGTTGGCCAAAGCTTCACGCAAAGGCGACGACAAGGCACGGCAAGAGCTGCTGACCATGTTGCACGGCCTCAGCGACGACGAATTACTGCCCGTGGCCCGGGCATTCAGCCAGTTTTTGAATCTGGCTAACGTGGCCGAACAGTTCCACACCATTTCACGTCACAACGAAGAGCATCAGGGTCCCGATTCGCTGGATCACCTGTTTGCCAAGCTGAAGGCCAGCCAGGCCAGCGAGCAGGAGATCCTGCAAGCGGTTCGCGAGCTGGACATCGAGCTGGTCCTGACCGCGCATCCGACTGAAGTGACACGCCGTACCCTGATTCACAAACACGTCCAGCTTAACGAGTGTCTGGAACAGCTGGAGCTGTGTGACCTGACCGAGCGTGAGCGCAACTTCCTGCTGCACCGCATCGAACAACTGATTAATCAGGCATGGCACACCAACGAAATCCGTGAGCAACGCCCGACACCGGTCGATGAGGCCAAGTGGGGCTTCGCGATGATCGAAAACAACATGTGGCCGGCCATCCCCAACTTCATGCGTCAGCTGGATGAGCGTCTGCAGGAGAATTTCGGTATTCGCCTGCCGCTGGATGTGGCACCGATCCGGTTTGCCTCCTGGATGGGTGGCGATCGCGACGGTAACCCGTTCGTCACCGCCAAGGTGACCCGCGAAGTGCTGCTGACATCACGCTGGGTAGCTCTGAACCTGTTCCTGTCCGACGTGCAAGAGCTGGTCTCCGAACTGTCGATGATGGATTGCAGCGACGAGATCCGTGCGCTGGCCGGCAACAGCAACGAGCCGTACCGGGCCGTGCTGCGCCAACTGCGCAACGACATCCGCGAAACCCTGCAAAACCTGACCGCCCGTCTGCAAGGTCAATACACCGAGAGCCGGGATCTGATCTGTCGTACCGAGCAACTGCGCGAGCCGCTGGAGCTGTGCTACCACTCGCTGCAACAGTGTGGCATGAGCATCATTGCCGATGGCCTGCTACTGGATGTGCTGCGCAAGCTCTCCTGTTTTGGTATCACCCTGCTCAAGCTCGACATCCGTCAGGATGGCGAACGTCACGGCCAGGCGATTGCCGAGCTGACCCGCTATCTGGGCCTTGGCGATTACGGTCAATGGAATGAAGAAGACAAGCAGGCGTTCCTGCTGACCGAGCTGAACTCCCGTCGTCCGCTGTTGCCGCCAGACTGGCAACCAAGCGATGAGACGCAAGAAGTGCTGGACACCTGCCGCGTGATCGCCGAGACCGATCCGGGTGCCTTCGGCATCTATATCATCTCGATGGCCCGTCAGGCCTCTGATGTCTTGGCGGTCCAGCTGTTGCTCAAGGAGGTCGGCTGCAAGTTCCACATGCCGGTCGCTCCGTTGTTCGAAACCCAGGACGACCTGGAGAACGCGGCGCTGGTGATGAACCGCCTGCTTTCCGTCGACTGGTATCGCGGTTACATCCAGGGCCAGCAATATGTGATGATCGGTTATTCCGACTCCGCCAAGGATGCCGGCATGTTCTCTGCCAACTGGGCGCAGTATCGTGCCATGGAACAGCTGGTCGAAATCGCTGAACGTGAAGGGCTGAAGCTGAACCTGTTCCACGGCCGCGGTGGTACCGTCGGTCGCGGTGGTGGCCCGGCTCATCAAGCCATTCTGTCGCAACCGCCAGGATCGTTGAAGGGCGGCTTCCGTGTCACCGAGCAGGGCGAGATGATTCGCTTCAAGTTCGGTCTGCCGGAAGTGGCGATGACCAGCCTCAAGCTGTATACCAGCGCCGTGCTGGAAGCCAACCTGTTGCCGCCGCAGAAGCCGAAGCGCGAATGGTGTGAAGTGATGGAACAGCTGGCTCGCATCTCCTGCGACCACTACCGCAGCATCATCCGTGGTGAGCCGGACTTCGTGCCATACTTCCGTGCCGCGACACCGGAAATGGAGCTGGGCAAGCTGCCATTGGGCTCACGTCCGTCGAAGCGCAAGCCGAATGGTGGTGTCGAATCGCTGCGCGCCATCCCGTGGATCTTCGCCTGGACCCAGAACCGCATGATGTTGCCGGCCTGGCTGGGCACCAACGTCGCGCTGGAAGCCATCATCGCCGACGGCAAGGAACACCTGCTGGTCGAGATGAGCAAGGAGTGGACCTTCTTCCGCACCCGTCTGGAGATGCTGGAAATGGTATTCCTGAAAGCCGATCTCTGGCTGTCCGAGTACTATGAACAGCGCCTGGTGCCGGATAACCTCTGGCCGCTGGGGCAACGTCTGCGTCAAGAGCTCAAGGCCTCGACGGAAATCGTCCTGCGCCTGCGTCCGCAAGGCGGCCTGCTGGATGACCAGCCGTGGATCAAAGAGTCCATCAAGCTGCGCAATCCCTATACGGACCCGCTCAACGTACTGCAGGTCGAACTGCTGAACCGTTCGCGCAGCACCCCGGACGAACTGCACCCCGAGGTCGATCAGGCCTTGATGGTCACCATCGCCGGTATCGCTGCCGGGATGAGAAATACGGGCTAGTGCCCACGATCACAGGCCGGGGTCTCCCCGGCCTGTTTGTTTTGTGTCACCCAAATTAATCCGCGTCACCCCGAATTCATCGTCGTGACATACGGTCCCGTTAGCCTGCGCCCATTGCCAGAGGAGAACAGACGTATGACCCCCGCCGTTCGTTACCTGCGCCACACCGGCACCCAGTTCACCACCCATCTGTATGAATGCGAAGTCAGCGATGATTTCGGTCTGCATGCCGCCGCCCAGCTCGGACTGCCGGCAGAGCAGGTCTACAAGACCCTGCTGCTGCAGCACGACAAGCAGGTCGTCACCGCCGTGATTCCAGTCAGCTGCATGCTGAATCTCAAAGAGGTGGCCAAAGCTGCCGGACTGAAGAAGGTCGAGATGATGAAGCCGGCCGATGCCGAGCGCCTGACCGGTTACAAGGTGGGCGGTATCAGCCCGTTCGCGCAGAAAAAACAGCTGCCGACACTGCTCGACAGCCGAGCACTGCAGCAGAGCACCATCCTGGTCAGCGGTGGCAAACGCGGCCTCTCGGTGGGTCTGACGCCCCAGGACTTCATCCAGCTGCTCGGCGCCACCGTCGCCACCATCGCCGAATAACGGCTGCCACAAAAAAGCCACCTTGCGGTGGCTTTTGCTGCAACTTAGAGCTCAGGCGTCGCCGTCGGCGCCTGACGAGGCTTTACTTGCTGCTGGTAGCTGTAGGCCAGTTTCAGCAGGGTCGGCTCGGCAAACTCACGCCCCAACATCTCGATGCCGACCGGCAATGCCGGTTCTGTGGCCGCCATGCCGGCAGGCATCGTCAAGGCCGGGAAGCCGGAGAAGGGGCTCAGGCGGTTATTACTGCCGGCAACCGGTGATTTACCCAGCTCCGGTGCCAACCCCAGAATCGTCGGGTAGACGATGACATCATAAGGCAATCCCTGTGCCCTGCCGGCGGCATCCAGATTCTCCAACGTCTGCAACAGCGCGGCACGCACCGCCTGTGGCCGCTCGGTCAGGTTCAACTGGTAATCGGCATTGCCGCTTTGATCACCGCAATAGTTGCCATAGGAGCTGAACGTGCCCTGGTTACGCACCTCATAGGCCAGGCTCGCTGCCACCTGCTGAAAGCTGGTGTAGTGATTATCCAGACTGCTAGACCAGGAGCTGAGATAGCTGCTCAGATCGTTACAGAACTCGTAGCGCGACACACTCTTATATTTGCTCAGCAAGGTATCGAGACCGGGAATGGTCACATCTTCTACCGTGGCACCAGCGGCCTGCATCTTCTCCAGTGCCGCATTCATGACCGCCTGCACCGCCTTATTCTCATCACTGCTGCCATCGCCAAACAGGGCGCGCACCACACCAATGTGCGCCCCTTTCAGTCCACTGGCTGACAGACCGCTGGCATAGCTGTCCGGCAGGTGCGTCATGTCACGGTAAGCCACCGCCGAGCTCACCAGCGCTGCATCGTGTTGATAACTGCTACGTTGGCCGCTGTGGCTGGAGGCATCGTAGCCGGCCAGGGCATCCATCACGAGAGCACAATCCTCGACCGTCCGGCACATCGGCCCCGCCGTATCCTGACTGTGCGCCAATGGCACTATGCCATCCTGGCTAACCAAACGCAGACTGGGGCGCAGACCAACCAGTCCCTCCAGGGAGGAAGGGACGCGAATCGAGCCACCGGTGTCGGTTCCCAACCCCACCATCGCAAAGCTGGCAGCGATCGCGGCGCCCGTGCCGGCCGACGAGCCACCCGGGCCACGCGTTTGATCGTAAGCATTTTTCACCTGACCACGCATCGAGCTGCTGCCTTGATAGCCAAAGGCAAACTCGTCCAAATTCGCTTTGCCCAGAATGATGGCGCCCTGCTCACGCAGGCGTTTGACGATATAGGCATCATCCTCCGGCTGGCTGAATTGCAAGGCCAGGCCGCCGGCGGTGGTCGGCATGTCTGCGGTGTCGATATTGTCCTTCAGCAGCACAGTGACACACTGCAGCGGCTGCATGCTGGCACCGGCGGCCAGCGCCTCGTCCTGTTCATGAGCCTTGGTCAGTGCATCGGCATTCACGGCAATCACGCTATTGAGGGTGGGACCCGCGCTGTCGTAAGCATTGATGCGATCAATGTAGTGCTGTACCACCTGTTCACAGCTGGTGGTGCCATCTTTCAAGGCCGCATGCAACTGGCTGATCGTCCCTTCTACCGGCTTGAATTCAGCCTTAGGGGTGGGAGTGGGTGCCGGCGTGACCGCCGCTGACTCGCCATTACCGCACGCCGAGAGGCACAGCGCCGAAATCAGCGTCGCCAACAGTGTTTTCTGTTCGAGAAATAACATGGGAAGCATCCTTTGCAATTTATTCACCACCATGCTCGATAAATAACCAGCTACCGAGCCATCCGTCGTGATATCGCAATTCGAATGCCAATATTGAAACGAATAGAATAAATTACAGATGCACCAGATAAAGACAAAATATGCTTACCAAACAATCTGATGTCATTATTTGCACCACAATCAAATTATCAAAAGGCGCCACATAAGAGCATTAGCTCAATAATGAAAACCCACTATTGATCACTATATTTATAGCAATTTGCTCATTTGAGAACGTTATTTCTCCACCGTGGCATCACCGCTATTCTTATTCTGCCTGGCATACGCTTGTTTATCCTGATACATAGCCGCATCGGCACGGCGCAATAACGCATCCCACCCGGCCTCATCACTCGACCACTGGCTGACACCGATACTCACCGAAAACGGTAACCGCAGTGACTGCCAAGGCAACGGCGTCTGGGCCAGTAGCTGCCGCAACCGGGCCGCCAGGCCCTGTGCCGCCACCAGATCCTGACCAGGCAGCAACAGCAAAAACTCGTCGCCGCCCATGCGGAACGCCTGATCGCGCTGCCGCAACGCCTGCCCTAATAACCCGGCGACGTGTTGCAATAGCGCATCCCCCGCCGCATGGCCATAGGTATCATTCACCTGCTTGAAATGGTTGATGTCGATCAGCAAGGCACAGAGCGTCGGCGGGCCATCGGCCAAGCGGGCCATGTGCTGTGCGCAGAGGTCCTGGTAACCACGCCGGTTATACAGTCCGGTCAGCGCGTCGGTACGCGACTCCAGCTCGGCACGCAGCCGCTGCTCACCGGCCTGTTTGATGCGATCGATCAACGCCAGCGACATCAGAATGCCATCCACCACCAATCCAAAATCGATGGCCTTGTAGGTGATGTAATGAAACGGCACCAGCGCCATGACGGTACAGGCCGTCAGCATGGTACCCAGCAGACCACTCATGGTGCCGAGCAGAAAAAAACGGGCGGCGCGATCACCGCGGTACCAGGAGTAGAGCCCGAGACTGAAGGAGTAGGCACTGACCAGCGATGACAACACGATCGACAGCTCGACATGCAACGCATAGCCGAGTAACGGCCCACTGAGGCCGAGCAGTATCAACAAGTAGAGCAGCGCTGAGGCGACGCGGTACAGCCGTGGTCGGCGCTGGTGCAACTCGAGGAAGGAGCGGGTGAAGATCAGCCCGGCACACAAAAAGGCGAAGATGGCTCCGGACTGCATCCAGTCCTGCCCCGCCGGATTCTCGGCAAACCAGAGCGGAAACGTGTAGTTGTTGTAGGCGGCATTCATCAGCAGGAAGCTGGCCAGATAGCCGACATAGGCCAGCTGGTAGCCCTCGCGGGTGCCGAGATACAGCAGCAGGTTGTACAGCAGCATCGCCAGGATAGCCCCGTACACTAGCCCCCCCAGGATGCCATCCACCATCTGGGCGTAGAGAAATCGGGCCTCCGTAGTGACATTGATCGAGACGATGAAGGGATCCGGGGTCTGCACCCGCACCAGCACCACAGAGCGGCCCGCAGCGAACTCGGCCCGCACATTCGGCGCCGGCACGGCGATGGCGCGCGCCGCAAACGGACGCCCATTGCCGGTCTCCAGCCGGGTCAACCGCCCATCCGGCGCCTGGATCACGACATCGACGCGATCGAGCCACCCCTGCACCAGCCACAATATGCGGCTGACCGGTAATGCCTGGCGATTCTCGACGTCAAAGCGATACCAATAGGCGGAACGGGTAAACGTGTGGCTGGCCACCGGCTGCCCCAATGGCACAAAGTGCTCGGGCGGTAAATGCAACACCTGTTCCGCGCCAAGCTGGCCACCTGGATCCTCCAGCACGGCCACGGCCTCGCCGATCGCCTCATGGGACGAGGCCAGATCGAGGAGAGGTAGTGCCGACACAGCCGGTGCGAGCACGACCCAGAGCAGCAATAGCCAGCGCAACCCCATCATACACGGCTCCAGTAACCAGACCGACCGAGTGTATCTGTGATCGCTAATGTTGTCCTGATCAGGTAGCGAAACTGCAGGCTGACTCGCGCTGAATGCAATCAGCTGCAGCGAACAGGTCAACTAATGGATTCGATTGGATGACGTTGAGGAACCCCGCCGACTGGCGGGGTCCTCGGGGTTACAGTTCGGCGCAGATGGCCCAGAGATCGGCCTGCACCGCGGCGGCGGTCACCTCGCGCCCCGCCCCCGGCCCCTGCAGGATCAGCGGGTTGGTACGATACCAGTCGGTCTCGACCGCAAAGATGTTATCGCAAGGGCGCAGATTGACGAACGGGTGGTGCGGCTCCAGCGCCTCCAGACCGACGCTGGCACGGCCATCGCGCTCCAGCCGGGCCACATAGCGCAGCATCTTCTGTTGTTGCTGCGCCTCCTCAAAGGCATCCAGCACAGGTTCATCCAGTTCTGCCAGCCGCTCCATGAAGGTTTCGCGACTCACCTGACGCAACGCGGCCGGCACCAGGTTCTGCAGGCTGATCTGCTCCGGCTCAAGCGCAAAACCGGCTTCGCGCGCCAGAATCAGCAGCTTGCGGCGCACATCCTGGCCGGAGAGATCTTCCCGCGGATCCGGCTCGGTCAGACCATGCTGCCAGGCCTCCTCCACCAGTTCGGAGAATGGGCGTGTGCCATCGTATTGCTGGAACAACCAGCTCAGGGTGCCGGAAAAGATGCCACTGATGCCATGGATGCGATCGCCGGAGTGGGAGAACATCTGCAACGTGCTCTGGATCGGCAGGCCGGCGCCGACGGTGGCGTTGTAGCGCCACTGTCGCTGATGGTCGAGGAAACTCTGGCGCACCTTCTGGTAGATGTCGGCCGGAGCGGAGCCGGCAAACTTGTTAGCGGTGATCAGATGGGCTCCCAGCTGCGCCAGCTCGGGATAGGCCGCGCTGAGTTCGGTGCTGGCCGTCAGATCGATCGCAATCAAATCGTCGAAGCTGTGCTGCTCCAGCTGTGCCAGGATCTCGCTCCACGCCAGGGGCTGCGGATGGAAGTTGTCCAGCATCTGCAGCGGATCCAGCCCGCCATCGGCCAACATGCCGCCACGGCTGTCGAACACCGCAAACAGCGTCAGCTCCAGATGATGCGTCGCCTCGAGGCGCGCCTTCTCCCGCGCAAACAGGGCCAGCCACTGGGAACCGATATTACCGCGCCCGAACAGGGCAATCCCGACGCGGCGGGTATGGTGGAACAGCGTCGCATGCAGTGCCAGCAACAGCGGCTCCATGGTGATCTCGCGTACCACGGCGATCAGGCTGATGCCCTCTTTGCTGGTCTGGATAAACTCCACCGGCAAATCGGCCAGCAGACGATAGAAACGGTGACACTGTTCCGCGTGATCACAGACTCCAGCGCCGACCAGCGCCAGCAGGCTGTAGCCCTCGCGCTGGATCAGGGCGGTATAGCCGCCGTCGGCCTGATACGCCTGCAGCAAGGCAAACGCATTCGGTGCTGTCTCCGGCGTGTAGGCCAGGCGCAGCACCTTGCGATCCGGCTGGGCATGACAGGCCAGCGCGCTGAGTTGCTGCGCCGCCAGCTGCCGCTCGACGGCGCTGACCACGGTGGCGTACTCCTGATGCGGCAACACCTTGAGCTCAATCAGCACCACCTGATCCAGCGAGGTGACGATGCGTGCTCCCTTGACCAGGGACTTGCGGCGCAGGATCTGCGTCGAGCCCGCCTGGGGATCGTAGCTGCAGCGCAGCGCCAGGCGCTGCTGGCTGTCGAGCACCGGTTGCAGGGTGCGACTGTGCAGCACCGGAGAGCCGAGGCGCGCCAGCTCATTGGCCTCCGCCAGCGACAACCGCTCCAGCAGGTGCGCCGATTTCACCCGGCGCGGATCCGCGCTGTAAACACCGGCCACATCACTCCAGATGGTGGTGGCTTCGGCACCGGCCAAGGCACCGAGCAGCGTCGCCGAATAGTCTGAGCCGTTGCGCCCCAACAGCAGGGTACGCCCGTCGGCATCGGCGGCAATGAAGCCGGTGACCACCACATACTGGCTGCCCAGCTCGGCCAGCAGATGTTGCAGACGCTCGCGCGAGGCGGCCACCGCCACCCGGGCCAGCGCCGCCTCTTCGGCCAGCAGAAAACGGCGGGCATCCAGCCAGCTGGCATGGTTGCCGCGCTCTTGCAGCAGCGCCGCCAGCAGCCGCGCCGACCACACCTCACCAAACGCCATCAGCCGGTTGCGCTCCAGCGGGTCCAGCGTGCCTTGCAGCGCACGGGTGATCGCCTCCAGATCGGCCTGCAGCGCGGCGCTCAGCGCCGCATGACGCTCACCCTCCAGCAGACCATCGATCAGCCCCTGCTGGTAACTCTGCAACGCCCCGAACACCGCAGCCAACGCATGGTCACCGCTTTCGCTCAAGTCCAGCAGCTGTATCAGGCGATTGGTGGTCTTGCCGGCCGCCGAGACGACGATCAGCTCATCCCCGCGCCCCTGCTGCTCGATGAGGCCAGCGACCCGCCGGTAACACCCGGGGTCGGCCAGACTGCTGCCACCAAACTTGTGAACCTGACGCGCCTGAGGCGCCGTGGACTGCTGCATAAACTCCTCGCTTGAAAATTAACAGGCTGCGGCCTGAGAAAACGCCTGCGCCAGATCGGCAATCAGGTCATCGGCATCCTCGATACCGACCGACAACCGCAGCAACTGGTCGGAAATACCGGCCACCTGGCGCGCCTGGGGATCCATGCCGGCATGGGTCATGCTGGCCGGATGGGCCACCAGGCTCTCGACGCCACCAAGTGACTCGGCGAGGTTAAACAACTCCAGCGCGCCAAGGAAGCGTTGCATCTGTTCCAGATCAAAATCGACCTCGAAACTCAGCATGGCGCCAAAGCCTTGCTGCTGGCGACGGGCGATCTCATGGCCGGGATGGCTTGGCAGGCTGGGGTGATAGATCCGCGTGACCTGGGGTTGCTGCTGCAGATAGGCGATGATAGCCGCCGCATTTTCCTGATGCTGGCGCAGGCGTGGCGCCAGAGTCCGCAGGCCTCGCAGTGTCAGATAGGCATCGAAGGCGCCACCGGTGTGGCCCAGACAATTCCCCCACCACGCCAGCTGTTCCGCCAGCTCGGCACTGGCCGCGATCACGGCACCGCCCACCACGTCGGAGTGACCATTGATGTACTTGGTGGTGGAGTGCACGACGACATCGGCCCCCAGCTTCAGCGGCTGTTGCAACAACGGCGAGAGGAAGGTGTTATCGACCGCCACCTTGGCGCCGACAGCATGGGCCGCGGCACAGATCGCGGTGACATCCACCACCCGCAGCAACGGATTGGAGGGCGTCTCGACCCAGACCAGCTTGGGTTGCTGCGCCAGCGCATCGGCCAGCGCTTGGGGATCGCCCTGATCGACAAACAGCACCCGGTAGTTGCCGCGTGCCGCCACATGCTGGAACAGACGGTAGGTGCCACCATAACAGTCATGGGGCGCGACCAGCAGATCACCGGCCTGCAGCAACGCACTGGCGACCAGATTGACGGCCCCCATGCCGGTACCGGTGATCACGCAGCCGGCACCGCCCTCCAGCGCCGCCAGCGCGTGGCCCAGCGTATCGCGCGTCGGGTTGCCGGAGCGGCTGTAGTCATACTGCCGCTTCTCTCCATAACCGGCGAAGGTATAGTTGGTGGACAGATAAATGGGGGGCACCACGGCACCAAACTGGTGGTCCTCGCCAATCCCTGACTTGACCGCATGGGTCTGCTGCTTGTACTCGGCCATGATGCCTCTCCTGTTCTGGCTACCGTGCTGGAAACTGGGATATTTGCCACACCTTACCGATCGCCACAAAAGACGTCAACACTTCTAGACGTCTAAATGGCTTTGCCTTTGGATTGCCATTACAACCGGTACGGGTTAGAATCGCGCGGGATTCAATAGTCAACGGGTGAAACATGAAAACAGAGTGGAATGGCGATTACGTCAGTCCTTACGCCGAACACGGGAAAAAGAGCGAGCAGGTCAAGAAGATCACCGTCTCCATCCCGCTGAAGGTGTTGAAGATCCTGACCGATGAACGCACCCGCCGTCAGGTCAACAACCTGCGCCATGCCACCAACAGCGAACTGTTGTGCGAGGCGTTTCTGCACGCTTTCACCGGCCAACCACTGCCATGCGATGAAGACCTGCGTAAGGATCGTCCCGACGACATTCCAAGCGATGTCCAGCGCATCATGCAGGAGTTGGGAAAACCGATCGAGAAGTTTGACGAATAAACTTCTGTCAGAGATTCAAGATGCACAAAAGGCGACCGATCGGTCGCCTTTTGTGTTTTATTTCAAGCCGCTGTAAAAACCATTTCGCCAAAAAAGACGGCCCTGACGGGCCGTTCAAGCTGTGTGTTATTCGCACAAGGAGACACAAGCGTTGCCGTGGACTTCCCTTGTCACCCGGGCCAAGACCTCAGGACAGCTTCATACTAGGCAAGCCGGCGCCGGCCTGCAGTGACCGAAACCATTTTCTTGTACATAAATGGTGCAATTAATGGTGATTTTGCCACCAATCGAGGGCCAGCATCAGCGCCGCGACGCTGCGGGCATCGCTGAAATCCGGCTCGGCCAGCAGCTCGCGCGCCCGGGCCAGCGGCCAGCACACCAGCTCCAGCGGTTCCGGTTCATCGCCTTCACGCTGCTCGGGATAGAGATCCCGCGCCAGCAACAGGCTCATGCGACTGCCCAGAAATCCCGGCGCCAGCGTCACCTCCTTGAGGGGAATCAGTTCGCGGGCACCGAAGCCGGTCTCTTCCATCAGCTCGCGGTTCCCGGCCTCGGCGGCGCTCTCGCCGGCATCGATCACCCCCTTGGGGAATCCCAGCTCATAGCTGTGGGTGCCGGCAGCGTACTCGCGCACCAGCAACAGGGTGTCATCATCGCGCACCGGCACCAGCATGACGGCACCATGGTGGCCGCCCTGCATGCGCTCATATAAGCGCTCGGCGCCATTGGTAAATCGCAGGTGCAGCGATTCGACCCGGAACAGCCGGCTCTCGGCCACCAGTTCGCGTTTGAGGATCTCTGGTTTACGCTTTTCCCGACCCATGCCCGTTCGGCTATACTCGCCGCCTCCGCCTGAATGACAGGCCATTGTAAGCGAACTGAGATGAGGAACAACATGCTCGCCTGGCAACAGATTGACACTGTGCTGCTGGATATGGACGGCACCCTGATCGACCTGCATTTCGACAACTACTTCTGGCAACAGCTGGTGCCGGAGCAGTGGGGAGCGGCACGCGGCCTGGATCTGGCCAGCGCGCAACAGGCGCTGGCGCCGGTGTTTGCCGGGGTGGCCGGCACGCTGAACTGGTACTGTCTCGACCACTGGCGCCGCGAGCTCGGCCTCGACATCCTGGCGCTGAAGCGGCAAATCGTCGACAAGATCGGCTGGCGGCAGAATGCCCAGGCCTTCTTGCAGGCGCTGCGCGCCTCGGGTCGGCGCTGCTATCTGTTTACCAATGCCCACCCGGACAGTCTGGCTCTGAAACTGGAACAGACCGGGCTCGACCGCTATCTGGATGGCCTCTATTCGACACACAGCTTTGGCGTTCCCAAGGAGGAACAGACCTGCTGGCAGGCGCTGCAACAGGCGTTGGCCTTCGATCCGGCCCGCACGCTGTTCATCGATGACTCGCTGCGCATCCTGCAGGCGGCGCGCCAGTTCGGCATCGGTCACCTGCTCGGCATCCTGGCCCCGGACAGCCAGCGCCCGGCCCAGTCCCTGCCCGGCTTTGCCGCGATTCATCACTATACGGAGTTGCTGCCCGACCTGCAGGCGGCAGCGGGTAACGCCTAGCCAGCCCTCCGGCCGTCGCCGGGATTCTGCGTCATAGCAGGGTCTTGAAGAGGTCGATTATTAAGTTTTATTTAATAATCGACCGATTTGCCGGCCTGCCAGCGGGTTAAAAACGACCGACGTAGTTCAGACGGATGGCCCCCTGGCTGTCACGCGGCCCCAGATAACTGACGCCCTGGGCAAACGCCGGCGGCAAGTTCGCTCCCGGTGTCAGCGTGCCTTCGAAGCGGTAGTTGCCGGCGGCATCCAACTCGCCGCGGCCGGCCACACTCAGCTGCTCGGAACCTTGTTGCAGCCGCGCCACCAGCTTGCCCTTCTCGCAGCTCAGCGCCGCCTCGGCGGTGGCCAATTGCAGCTCACCCATCGGCGAAGTGACGACGGCATTGCGCCACTGTAGGCGCCCTTGCACCTGCTGGCACTGCCCCTGCAAGTTGACACGCGCCTCGGCCAGCGTCAGTTGCAGCGGCCCGCTGGCGCCGACCGGCAACGGGAGCGGCGATTGCCCCTGCAACCACTCGGCATCACTGTGCAACGCCACGTCACGCACGCGCGGGCCACCTTGCCACCCCAGCTCCAGCTGGCCGCTGAGGGTCTGCCGGTCCTTGAGCGTTAATTCCAGCACCGGATCGGCCAGCAAGACGCTGGTCAGCGGCAAGCGCCATTCTATTTTGCCGAGCACCACGTTTTGCCAGCGCACCTGTTCGACATAGCCATGCCACAGGGTGCCCGACACGCCGGAGAGCATGACGCCCGGAGGCAACGTCACCCACGGCAGAATACGGCCGACCGGCGCCTGGGCCAGCAGGAACAGCAGATAACAGGCCAGGCCGGCCAATCCCATCAGTATCTTGTTTTTCATGCGTTAACCGCGTCCCAACTGCAAACGGCGCACGCGCACCATGCCCTTGCCACCCTCGCGGGCTAACTCAATCAGCTGCGGCGTGACACCATAGTCGCGCTCCATGATCACCAGCCAGTTCATCAACCGCTCAAACTCCAGCGGTGCCAGCTCGACCTGCAACTGTTTGTCCATCGGTTGCAGTCGGGTCAGCGACAGCCCGAGCTGGCGCGCGCTCTGGTTGGCAACGCCTTCCAGCGTCATTCCCAGATCAACACTGCGCCCGCCCCCACGCAACGCCATGGCATCCGGAGCCCGCAGTTGCATCCAGCTGAGGGTCTCCTGCTGCATCTTCAATTGCCGCTCAGCGTCGGTCACGCTCTGCTGGAACGGTCGCCACATCCCCCAGTAGAGGATGGCCAGCAGCAGGCTACCACCGGCCAGCAAGACCATACGCCGCTCACGCGGCGAGATTGATAACCACCAGCTCTTCATGACTTGCTCCTCAACAACAGCACACCCTGCACCTTGCCGCCTTCACTCTTCATGTCACCGGGCTGCACGGTGAACTGTTCGCCAGCCAGCTGGCGGAAACGGTCAAAATCCTGGTAGGAGTCCGCGGTGGCCTGCAGCCGGAACTCGTTGCGGCTGGCGTCAAAGCGCAGCTGCTCTGGCTTGACGGCGCTGACCTGCGCAAACACCGGGCTCAACAGCATCAACTGTCGTACGAAGCTGCTATCGCTCCCCTTGCCGTCGGCCGCTTTCAAGTGCTGCTTCATCTGCGTCTTTGGATTGATGACGCGCCGCTCTCCCGGGAACAGCTGCTGATACAGACTGACCGTCTGGGCGCGCACGGCATTGGCCTCGGCACGCAGCTGTTGCAGATAGAGCACCTGGTTGCCCAGCGCCAACAGCAACAGCACCGCCGCCGCCAACCCCACCTTGCGCCACGGCAACAACAAGCGTTGCCACTCCGGCTGGCGTCGGTAACGACCACTCAATAACGTCAACTTGCTGGCCAAGGCACCATCAGCCAACAGGCGCAGCGGCAGTTCGGCCGGTGCGGCACGCCACTCACCCGGCACATTCTCCGGCAGCGGACTGTAGCAGGTGATCGGCGGCACGGGATCGAAGCCCTGTAACAGCGCCGCCAACCAACTGCGTTCGGCTTGCATGCCGCTGCAGGCGGAGGTGCGGAATAACCAGATATCGCGCAATGCCACGGCACTCCACCCTTCGGCAGCCAACGGCAGCGCCAGCACATCCGGCAGCATGCGTTGCGCCACTAACCCCGCCGCGTCGAGCCAGGCCAGCCACTGCTGCATACGATCATGATCCACGGCGACCAGCTGGACCCGGTTCGCCTGCTGTTCCAGCACCACCAGATGCAGATTATCCACATCGCTGGCCACTTCCTCTTCCAGCAGGTAGGGCAAGGCTTTCAGCGCCTGACGGCCACCGCGCCCGGGCAGCGTCACCTCACGAAACAGCAGATCGGCCGCCGGCACCAGTGCAATCACAGGGCGACCACCGGCACGCTCCTGCAGCTGGCCCAACTCTTCGGCACCGGCCAGCGTACCGCTGGCGATGATCTCCTGTTCACTGCGGGACCAGACCAACCAGTCGATCGCCTCTTTAGCCTGGGCCCCCAGGCGGATCAACAGATACTCGTTCACTCCTGGCCTCCGTACTGCCGTCTTATCACACTGACCTTGTTATTGTTACGTTTGAAAAGACTATTGACCCGCAGCTGGATGGTATCGACCTCCACCAGCATCCGTGCCTCAAAATAAGAGCTGACAATGTCGCTGGCCGCGTAGATCTTGCTCACTTCGCCCTGGCCGGCCACCGCCGATTTGACTTGCTCCATTCCCTTGAAATCATTGATGTCTTTCCAGCCATCTTTCGGGCGTTGCTGTATCAGATCCAGCGCCACGTCATTCTCCATCCGGCCAAGAAACAGCGCCGCCAGCAACGGCGCCTGGCTGTCACGTATCGTATTGACGTTAAATTTCAGATCCCGAACCGGCAGCACACAGACCAGGGGCGCCAACCGGCGGTACAGGGCCGGCGTGATGCCACGCACCATCCGCAGCTCACTGACGTCATTCATCATGTTGTTGGCCGCCAGATAGGGCACTTTCAATGACTGATACCAGGCATCCTCGGCCCCGAGGCTGGAAAACAGCGTATCGTCACTGTCCAGCCAGTCGATCAGTGCCGCTGTGACCTGTTCCGCCTCAAACTCATCCACCTTCAGCTGCACCAGCAGTTGCTTGAACACCAGTCCGGCAAACGGTAACTCCCCCGGTTTGAGGCCGCTCTGCGGTGCACCAAGGGTGTTCAGGTTGAAGCAGGCCTGGGCATCCACCACCTGGCCGCTGATCTGGCCACCGTCGACCGGGAAGACCTGATTCGGGCTGGCCCAGTACTGGCCGAGGTGGGTGACCTGAGGGCTGTCCTTGATATCCTGATTCAACACCTTGGTGACCAGCGCCTCCGAGCCATAGGCATACCAGCGCGCCTGGGTCATGTTCACCAGATTGCTGGTGCGGAACAGCGCACTCTGGAAGCGGCTGCTGATGGTCGCCGCGACCATCATCATCACCGCCAGGATCAACATCACCACCAACAGGGCGACACCACGTTGCGCTTTCATCATGAGGCGCTCTCGTTAGCCACCAGGAACAGGCGACGGATCTTGCCATACTGCGCCAGCTCTAACTCCACCTCGACCGCCTTGGGTAACAGCGTGGTGTTGTTCCATGAGCTGGCCCACTGGCCATTGGTGAAGAAACGCAGGCGGAAGCTTTTCACCCCCTCAAGCAGCACACTGGTGGTGGGTTCAGTGCCCACCACAGGATCGAGATAGATATAGCTGAGACGTTCGAGTTTCTCGTCGCGCAGGCGATAGCCAACCTTTTGCAGCTGTGAGCGCGGCAGCTGAGCCCCCGGATTGAACCAGCCCCCACGCACAAACAGGATCGCCCAGTCATCGCTCTGCAGCTGGTACTGAGCGGCATCAATCACCACCTTGCTGTTTTCGCCGTTGACGCGAGTGGCGCGAGGCACCATCTGGCTGAAGTCGCGCTCCATCTGGCCAAACACGCGCTGTAGCTCGGCTAGCTGGGCCACTTTTTGCTTGGTGATCTCGTCATTTTGCAGCACGGCCGTCAGCACCTGATAGGCACCCAGACTCAGGCCGGCAAAGATGAGCAGCGCCACCAACACCTCAATCAGGGTGAACCCCTGCTGCCGGTCGCGGCGGAGCGGCTGATTAACGCGAGACATAGGTTCGCAGCGTTGCACGAGGATTCTTCGCCTCCTTCTCGCTTCGCACTTCGACGTCGAGTGCGCGGAAGCTGGCATCGGCGGTTTCGACGCCTTTCCAGCGCCAATACCAGGTACGGCCGGCCATCTCCTCCTCACCACTGATCCAGCTCAAGCCAGGCCAGCTGCGGGTCAGCGAGACTTCAACCATGCGGTTATCGGCCACCCAGGTGGCAAAGGTCTTCTCTTCAAGATCGGCCAGGCCGGCCATTTGCTGAGTCACAGTGCGCACCACGGCGAGCCCCGCCAGCGCGAAGACCGCCAATGCGACCAGCACCTCCAGCAGCGTCACGCCCTGCGCCGGACGTCGGCTCACTTCTTTTCGGCCTCAAGGGCTGCGCGATCCAGCCACTGGACCTTGCCGGTCTCATCGCCGCGGATCTGCGCCAGGAACGGTGGCTGCTGGCTGCTTTCATCTTCTGCTTCGGCAGTCAATGTCAGCTGGAACGGGGTGATCTCCCCGCCGGGCAGAAACAGAATTTGCGGTTCCCGGTTGTCGGCATCCTCGCTGCGCCCGAACCAGTCCTGCTTCTCCATGCCCAACGAACGCGCCTCGTCATCCAGCGTCAGGCCGCCCAACTCCAGCTCCACCTGGGTGCCTGTCGGAAATGTCCCTTTCACCGCCAATTTTTCATTCTGGTACGGTGCCCAGACCTGATCTTCCCAGGGTGTCGGGATCAAGCTGTTGTCTTGCGGCATCGATTCGCCGGACTTTTTCTGCTGCCGCACCAGGAATTGATACCCCTCGGGATCGACACGCAGTGCAATAGTCCGCCCTTCGAGCAACGACTGTTCGGCAATCTGGTTCATCAACACCGTCAGGTTTTCGGTGCGCGTGCGCAGATCGACGGTGCCACCGGGGGCCAACCCCGGGATCGACAGCACGACGATCCCGACGGCACAACCGATGATGACCACCACCAACATAATTTCGATCAGGGTAAAACCGCGGCTGACTGACCGCATCATGCCACTCACTTCTGATCCATGTTCCAGTTACCGACATCGTCATCGTTGCCGGCTTCACCATCCAGCCCCATCGAGAAGACATCGATCTTGCCGTGTTCACCCGGGCTCATCAGCTGGTAGTCGTTGCCCCACGGATCCTTCGGCAGGCGCTTGATGTAACCACCATCACGGTAGTTGCGCGGCTCCGGATCGCCGGATGGCTTGGTCACCAGCGCTTCCAGCCCCTGCTCTGTGGTCGGATAACGGCTGTTATCCAGCTTGTACATGTCGAGGGCGTTCTCGAGGGCCACGATATCGGTCACCGCTTTCTGGCGATCCGCCTTCTCTTTGTTGCCCATCAGGTTCGGTACCACTATGCTCGCCAGAATGCCGAGAATCACGATTACCACCATGATTTCCAGCAGCGTAAAACCGCGTTGTCTTGCTTGCGTCATCGATCCAGTCCTCTGGTTGTTGTAGGTAGTGATGCAGCCGTCGCCCCGGGCGATCAATGGCTCATCATGTTATTCAGATCCATCAAGGGTTGCAGGATGGAGACCACGATCCCCAGCACCACCACCGCCATGGTGACCACCAGCAGGGGTTCGAACACCCCGAGCGCCAGATTCACCTGTCCTTCAAATTCACGATCCTGATTGTCCGCGGCCCGCTCAAGCATGTTGTCGAGCTCGCCGCTGCGTTCACCGGAGGCGATCATATGCAGCATCATCGGCGGGAACAACCGGGTCTGCTCCAGTGCCGCCCGCAAGCTGCTGCCTTCCCGCACTCGCTCGGCCGCCTCGGTCAACATGACGCGGGCATGGTCATTGGTCAGCACATCCCCGCTGATGCGCATGCCCTCCAGCAGCGGGACGGCGCTGGAGTTGAGGATGCTCAGGGTGCGGGCATAGCGCGCGGTATTCAGGCCACGGCTAACACGACCGATCACGGGTAAGCGCAGCAGCCATTTATGCCAGGCCCGGCGACGGTCGGGATGACGCAACGCCCAGCGTAACGCCAGAATCGCGGCAACCAGCAGCATCACCAGTCCCAGCCAGTAGTCTCGGACAAAGTCACAGCACGCCATCAGGATCCGGGTCGACAACGGCAACTGTTGCTTCATATGCACAAA
>CAMFKP010000050.1 GCA_945957385.1 uncultured Aeromonadaceae bacterium | reverse complement strand
ACATTCTGCCCCTCAAGCGTCAGCAGAAAGTGCTGGTCACCGGCAGCGCGGCCAATGATCTGGGCAAACAGGTCGGCGGCTGGAGCCTGACCTGGCAGGGAACCGAAAACACCCTGGCCGATTTCCCGAAGGCGGTGAGTGTGTTGTCTGCGGTGGAACAGACCATCGGCAAGCAGAATGTGCTGACCGCCGAAGCGTTCGCGCAACAGGCCGGTAGCAAGCCCGATGTGGCCATTGTGGTGATGGGGGAAGATCCGTACGCCGAATGGTTTGGCGATATTCCTGACAACAAGACCCTCTCCTATGCCGAGATGAAGAGCAGCTATGGCGAAGATCTGCAGTTGCTGCGCAAATTGAAGGCCCAAGGGATCCCGACCGTGGCGATCTTGTTCTCCGGGCGTCCGCTGTATGTCAACGAAGAGCTGAACCTGGCGGATGCGTTTGTCGCCGCCTGGTTGCCAGGTACCGAAGGGTTGGGGATCACCGATGTGCTGTTCCGCGATGCGAAAGGCGACATCGCCCATGATTTCCGTGGTCGTCTCTCGTTCTCCTGGCCTGTGCAGAAGTGTGCGACCAGCATCAACCGCATTCCGACGAACCAGGCAAGCTGGCAACGTCCGGCGTTTGAGCAGAGCCCGGACAAGGCACACCAGCTGTTTGCGTTTGGCTATGGCCTGTCGTACCAGCAGCCGGCCAGCGCCCTGAGCCATTATGCAGATCTGGACAAACTACCGCTCGACAAGCGGAGCTTCGGTTGCAAGGAGAGCGATCCTTCGAAGCTGACGGCGGCGGCCACGCCATTGGTCCTGTTCGGCGCCAAAGCCACCGATGAGCACAGATTGCGCATGGGGGATGCCAGCAACTGGACCGGCACCGAGGTCTCCGGTAACAGCGTGACCGAGATGAAATACATCCGTGTCAAACCGGTGGACTACCTGCGTCAGCAGGATGCCCGTGAAGTGACGTTCAGCGGTTCCAGCAAGGAGACCGGCGCCACCATCCAGGTGCAAACCACCCGCGTCAAGGGTGCCGATCGCCGCAACTACCTCAAGGCCGATAGTCAGCTGATGGTGACGCTGCGCATCAAACAGGCTCCGGACAGCCCGATGACGCTGGGTCTGCAGTGTGGCTGGCCATGTGGCGCCACCATTGATGTGACAGAGACCCTGCGCCAGTTGCCGAAGGACAAGTGGGTCACACTGGCGATGCCGCTGCGTTGCTTCAAGAATGACATGGATTTCTCGAAGACCAACACGCCGTTCATCATGGCCACCAGCGGTCGGGCTCAGTTCGATTTGGGACCGATCAGCTGGAAGCCGGCCAGCGTGAAAGCGGAGGTAAAACAACCGCTGCAGCTTACGTGTGATGGCAAACCGGCCGCCCACTAACGCAATGCGCCCGGGACCAAGGGCCCGGGCGTTATTTCTTTCTCCAGGTCCATTTTCAAAATAGGCGGTGATCGCCATGCTGATCGTAACCAGAATTAAACTCGGATTTATGGTGCTGCTCACATTGCTGCTGGTATTAGCCGGAATGTGTTATTCCCGCACCGAGGATATTCACAGCCGATTTAAAACCGTTATCGACCGTGCCGCGCCATTTTCATTGGCGGCCAGCTCGCTGCGAGAATTACTTATTGGCAGTAACCGCGACAGTCTTGGCTTTTTGATTTCACGCCAGCCAGCCATATTGCAAAATCATGCTGAACATTATGCCAAGAATAAAGCCGCGTTTTTTGTCGTGCTGGAACAGTTGCGGAATAAAAAACTCGATGACAGTGATAATGCGCTGTTAGATGAACTGCAGCAGCAGGCAACGACATTTTTTAAACACACTGAAATCATGATGTCCCGCCATCGGGAATTAATGCGCAACGAGCAGGAGCACCAAGAAAAGAATCGTGCCTTCTTGCTATTGGTGGACAGTTATTCTCGCGCCGTTGATTTATTGATTAAATTCACCGCCAATAACCGCTCACTGCAAAATCGTGCTGAATCCGTGACCAGCAGCCTGGCGCGGGATCTGCGGGATATTCAGCGTATCAGCGAACACGCCGAGATTGAAAAGAGCCGTGCGCGCATGACGACGGATATTGCCATGGCGAGATCACGCCTGAGCAAGATGGCGATACCCGAAGACGTGAAAGCTCGCATGACGCACAGCATCCAGCAGGTCGAGGCGCAGGTGCTACAGGCCGGTGGCTTGCTTGAACTGATGCAAAAAAACCTGACTATCACTCAGGAGCTGATCCAGGCGCAGCAGACCCAGGCCCAGGGGTTGAGCCAGATAGACACCATTCTCGCCGCGCTCAGCAAGCAGAGCCAGCACAGTATGCAGACCGATAGCCAGCGCGCCGACGCGGCCATCAACAGCGCCTTCTTTGTGATCTTGTTGGTGTCGGCGATCTCGATCGCACTGGCGGTGCTGATCACGGTGAACTCGATGCGCGCCATCGGCCGCCCGCTGCGTCGGATCCGCAGTGTGCTTGCTGACATCGCAAAAGGCGACATGCGCGCCCAGGTCAACTATGTCGCCCGCAACGAGTTCGGCGAGCTGGCGCGCAGTATCGATGAGCTGGCGGGCAACACCCGCGGTGTGTTGCTGGATGTGCAGTCGGGCTCCGAGTGCCTGGTGGCTGAATCCGACCGCTCGTCAGCGAACAGCAATCAGGTGATGAGCAAGGTGCAGCAGCAGAAACGGCAGACCGAGCAGGTGGCGGCCGCCGTCTGTCAGCTGGAATCGAGTTCGGCCGAAGTCGCGCGCTCCAGCCTGATCGCCAAGGAGCAAATCGACAGCGCACATGAGGCCTCCACCCGCGGCATGACGGTGATCAGCGACAGTCGCAGCTGCCTGCAGCAATTAGTCAGCGAGATCGACGATGCGGTGACCATTTCTCGCCGGCTGGATGTGGTCAGCAACAATATCGGCAACATCCTGGCGGTGATCCGCGGTATTGCCGAACAGACCAATTTGCTGGCGTTGAATGCCGCCATCGAGGCGGCGCGCGCCGGCGATGCCGGCCGGGGTTTTGCCGTGGTCTCCGACGAGGTGCGGGCGCTGGCTACCCACACCCAGAATGCGACGCAGGAGATCCAGGCCCTGATCGGCGATTTACAACACTGCAGTGCCGATGTGCTCGGCGTCATGTCGCGCAGCCAGGAGAATACCCAGTCCAGCGTGGAACATATTCTCGAGGCGGAGCGCGCATTTAATAATATTTCCGCCAGCGTCTATTCGGTGAAGGAAATTATTGATCAGGTCTCTTTTGCATCGGAAGAGCAAATATCTGTTAGCCAGGGTATCGCACAATTTATTGCGACGATTGCCGAATTGGCTCACGAGAGTGAAATGGTGGCAGGTTCGTCATTGAATTCATCGTTAGTGTTGAAGCAATTAGCATCGGACCAACGACAACTGATTGCCAAATTTAGGGTGTGAGGTGAAATAATGTTTAAGACGTTATGCTGTGTCGCGTTATTAAATCTGCCATTAACTGCGATGAGTACGACATTAACGATGGAAACCTGGCGCGTAGATGACCAGGCATTATGGCAACAAACGTTACTGCCGTTATTGCATAAAACCGCTCCGGATCTGGATGTAAAATTGAATCCGGTTAAAACGTCAGAATATGACGCCACGCTGCAACAACGGCTGGAAAATAAAACTGCAGGCGATCTGATTATTTGCCGCCCCTATGATCAATCTTTGGCGTTATTTAAAGCCGGACATCTGGTGGATTTAACCGATTTCCCCGGGATGGAGAATTTTCCCAGCTTTGCCAAATCGGCCTGGCAGACCGATACCGGTGCGGCCACCTTCTGTCTGCCGATTGCCTCTGTCATCCAGGGCTTCTTCTATAACGTGGATATTTTTAAACAGCTGCAATTAACCCCGCCGACCACGCGCGAGGAGTTTTTTGCCGTGCTGGAGCGTATCCGCCAGGATGGGCGCTATCTACCGCTGGCACTGGCCGCCCATGATAACTGGGTCGTCTCTGAACTGGGTTTTTTGAACATTGGTCCCGCGTACTGGAAAGGCGAGGATGGCCGCCTGGCGCTGATCCATGGCGAGAGCACCTTTACCAGTGCACCGTTTGTCGCGGCATTCGATGAGCTCAGACAGTGGCGCCCTTATATTGGCCCGGCCGCGGAGAGCCGTACCGAGGCGCAGACGGTGGCGGATTTTGCCAACGGCAAGGCGGCGATCATCGTTGCCGGCTCCTGGTCAATTCCGCAATTTACCGGCAAGGTGAACTTTGCCGCCTTCCATCCGCCGGTTGGCAAGCGCGGGGATGCCTGCTATTTCGTCGACCATACCGACATGGGCATCGGCATCAACAGCGCCAGCCCGAACCGCGACGCGGCGTGGCGTCTGCTGGAGTGGATGTCGTCGGCAGAGTTTGCCGAAGGCTTCTCCAATGCCGTACCCGGCTTCTTCTCGCTGTCGAACCACTTCTTTGAATTGCACCATCCGGTGGCGCAGCAAATGATGAGCTGGCGTGATGAGTGTGACTCGACGATTCGCCTCGGGGCGCAGTTCTTATCGCGCGGAACGCCGGCATTCAATGCCCAGCTCAACCAGTTATCGCAGGCGGTGGTGCTGGGGCAACAGTCGCCACAGCAGGCGGCGGCTCAAATCCAGCAGGCCCTGGCATCCTGGTATCCGCCCCAGGCTCAGGCCGAGGCGCGGGCGAAGGCGATGCCGGCCTGTAGTGCTCCCGATACGGCCGCCAGTGCAGCGTCTGCGGCCACACCGGCGCCATGAGCCGTGCCGGCCGTGGAGGCCGGCATGATCACGCCACCGATTAGGCTTCGTGGGCGAGGAGCCACTGCCGTAGCAGATCGGCCAGCTGCTGCTGCTGCTCCTGGCTCAGCGGCGCCAGCAGGCGGCGCTCATTATCAACGTGGGCCTGCAGCGCGCGATCGGTGAGCGCCTTGCCTTCGGCGGTCAACTCCACCAGCAGGCTGCGCCGATCCGTTGGCGACGGCAGACGGCGGATCCAGCCTTGGCGCTCCAGGCGATCCAGGCGCGCCGTCATCGCGCCGGAGGAGAGCATGCTGCTTTGATACAGGGCCGTCGGGGTCAGTGGCACGGCATTGCGACGTAGCGTGGCCAGCACATCAAATTCACCGGCGGCCAGCCCCTGACGCTTGAGCTCATCGTCGATTTCCCGCCCGGCCAGCGCAGCCATTCGCCCGACACGTCCCAACACCGCCATTGGCCAGCAATCCAGATCCGGCCGCTCCTGTTGCCATTGGCGCAGCAGTACATCAACGTGGTCAGTGGTGGGGCGATCGGTATCGCTGTTTTTATGCATGACAGGCCTCTTTGGGGGCGCCGCTGCCGTTGCGGTGGCACAACGGCAGCGGTAATTAGCTTGAGTGCGAGATACTTTAAGGAAAAAGGCCCGCCTTGTCAGCGGGCCGTGACGGCCTGGTATCGGCTGAGCGCTTGAACGCGGCGCCAGCAGGGGCGCCCGAGCGGCCATGCTAGCCCGGCAGTTGTAATAGCCGGCGTGATAGTTCGCCCATTGTCAGACCATGCTCCATGGCACTCTTGCGCAACGCCGCGAACGCGGCCTCCTCGCTGAGTTGATGTTTTTGCATCAGTATCCCCTTGGCACGCTCGATCAGTTTGCGTGCTGCGAGTTTTTCGGCCATCTCCGCCATCGCATCCTGTTGCCGCCGCAACATGGCCTGCTGGGCCCGCGCCTGCTTGAGCCAGGCTTCGACCGGTTCTTTATCCAGCACGCGGTGGGGGACCAGCAACACGCCGGCCTCCATCAGCTGATCATGCAAGTGCTCGGGCAACGCCTCACTGAACAGCACGACCGGCAAGCCGCGTTGCGCCAGGCCGATGCACAGAACCCGCCATTCGGCCGTCAGTTGACGGCAATCGACCATGGCGCCGTGCAAATCCGCGGGTAGTTGCAGGGGATCCGGGCGTCGAATCGTGACCGGATCATGGCCGTAGCGACTCAATAACAGCGCCAGCCGGTTGGCGTGGGCCACATCGTCACTGTGGATCAACAGTCGTGAAAAACTCATGGCTCCCCCTGTCGGATCCGGTGTGGCGTACCGTCGCCCAGATCTTGCGGGGCAAGCATCATGCCCAGGGGCTGCGCCGACAACCCCATCAGGCCACCTGTGACCAGAGGCTATCGGCCACCTGAGTCAGTTGAGCTCGCAGGCGGACAACCTCGCCAATCATGATCAACACTGGCGTGGCCCCCTTGAGGTGCTGCGCCTGTTGCTCGAGTTCACCGAGCGTCGTGGTCACCACCCGTTGCCGAGGCGTGGTGCCGGCGACGATCAAGGCCACCGGCATACTGGCCAGATGGCCATAGCCAAGCAAGCCCTGACGAATGGTCGCCGCTTGCTCCAGCCCCATATAAAACACCAGGGTGTGCCCTTCGCCGAGCAGCTGGCTCCATCCCAGAAACGGCCGGCTGTGCTTGTCGGCACCGGCCTGCAGATGGCCGGTGATCAGCGTTACCGAGCGAGCGATGCCCCGATGTGTTAACGGGATATCGCAACTGGCGGCGCAGCCCAGCGCCGCCGTAATGCCTGGAACAACGCTGACCTGGATACCATGCTGGCGCAGGAACAGGGCCTCTTCGCCGCCGCGGCCAAACACGTAAGGGTCGCCGCCTTTGAGGCGGATCACCGTTTTGCCTTGCCGCGCCAGCATGAGCAGCCGTTCGTTGATCTGCTGTTGGCTGAGCGAGGGTTCGCCACAGCGTTTGCCGACATCGTGCCGCTCGGCGTGTGCCGGGATCAGCGCCAGGATCTCGGCACCGACCAGCCGGTCGTATACCACCACATCCGCTTGCTGGATCAGGCGTAACGCCTTGACCGTCAGCAAGTCCACATCACCCGGGCCAGCGCCTACCAGGGTGACAGTGCCATTCATCGTTGCCATACAGACGCTCCTTGTCCGTGTTCTCACTGTGGCCGGTATTGGGCGACCAGCTTGTCGATTTCGACAATGCAGGTGCCACAGTTCGTGCCGCACTTTAACAGGGATTGCAATCCACTGCGCTCTTGAATGCCCTGTTCGACGATGGCCGCGACGATCTGCCGCTCGCTGACTCGCATACAGGAGCAGACCATGCGGCTGTCGCCAGCGAGCGCCTGTTCGAGCGTACTGGCCAGCAGTGACAGATTCAGGGGGGTTGCCAGCAGACCGGCCAGCAGGTTGACATTGAGCTGCCAGGGGTTGTCGCCACACAACATCAGGCCAGCGATGCGTTGGTGGGTCAATTTCACCGCCACCCAGCCACCGGGCATCGGCAGCTTCAGCCACTGGCCGCGGCAGGCGATGGCCTGCCATAGCTGGCTGGCGTCGCTGCTGGCATCGGCCAGCAGGCGGCATTCGCCGCCATCAACCGGCCGCCGGCTCCACCAGTCCGGATCGCGGCCCAGGGCCGCGAGCTCAGGTTCATGTTGCCCCACCCACAGTGCCAGCCAGCGGGCGGCAAAGGGCTGCACCTGCACCCGGCTCTGCTTGAACTGTGGCTGGCCGGAGATCGGATCGACCACAGGCGCGACCAGACGATTGACACCACCACGTGCGGTGAACAGATCGCTCCAGTGCATCGGCATGAAGGCTTCATCGTCGGCCAGGCCATCATCGCGCTCCAGCCGCGCTAGCACTTGGTCACGGCGTGCCCCGATCCACACCAGCTGGCCTTGTTCCAGGCCGCTGGCCAGCAGTGTCGTGTGGTTGACGCTGATGCGCGGATAGGGCTCGGTCTCCATCAGTCGGGCCAGATGGCCGGTGCGGGTCATGGTATGCCACTGATCACGCAGCCGTCCGGTGTTCAGCAACCAGCTGCGGCCAGGTATCTCATCCGGCATCGCCTGATCCAGTTGCGGCAGCTGTGGCTGGACCGCCATCAGCCGCGCCTTGCCATCCGGCGTCGAGAAGCGGCCATCGCTAAAACGGCGGTCGCGTTCGCCAGGAGCAATGGCAGGGTTGAGAGGCCAGCGTGCCGGCTGCCAGGCATCGAGTTCGTCATCGCTGAGCTTCGCCAGTTCGCCAAGGTGCAACTGGCGCTCGCCCTGATTCTCGAAGGCGGTCAGCGCCGCAAATTCGCGCAAGATATCGTTGAGCCCCCGGTAATCGAAGGCCTCCGCATAACCCATGCGTTTGCCCACCTCGGCCAGCGCCCACCAGTCGGGGCGTGCTTCACCGGGAGGGGCGGTGAACGCGCGTTGACGGCTGATGCAACGTTCAGAGTTGGTCACAGTGCCGCCACGTTCGCCCCAACCGGCCGCCGGCAGCAAGATATCGGCAAACTTGGCGGTGTCAGTATTCGGTGTCATCTCCGAGACAATCAGCAGTTCACAGTTGGCCAGGGCCTCGCGCACCCGGGCCGAGTCGGGCAGCGAAATCGCCGGATTGGTGGCGATGACCCACAGCGCACGGATCTTTTTCTCATACACTGCCGTGAATAGATCCACCGCCTTGAGGCCAGGCTTGCGCGCTATGGTCGGCGAGCGCCAGAAGCGTTGCACCCGATCGCAATGTTGCTCGCTGAAGCTCATGTGGGCGGCCAGCTGGGTCGCCAGCCCGCCAACTTCACGGCCGCCCATGGCATTGGGCTGGCCGGTGATGGAAAACGGCGAGGCGCCCGGCTTGCCGACGCGTCCCGTCAGCAGATGGGCATTGATGATGCTGTTGCCTTTGTCTGTGCCCTGATTGGACTGGTTCACGCCTTGGCAGAACAGCGTCACGCTCTTGGGCTCGATACAGAACCAGTGGTAAAAAGCGCGCAGATCGCTCTCGTTCACGCCGCAGGTTGCCGCCACCGCCGCCGGTTCATATTCGGCACTATCCAGCAGCTGGCACAGCTCGCCATAACCGCTGACATGGTCGGCGATATAGCGCTCATCGAGCCCCTTGTTCTGCTGCAGATAGCGGCACAGGCCATTAAACAGCGCGACATCACTACCCGGGCGCAGCGGCAGATGCAGATCGGCCTGCTCGGCGGTCATCGTCTTGCGCGGATCGATCACCACCAGTTTCATCTGCGGATTGCGGCTGCGTGCCTGCTGGATCCGCCGGAAGAGGATGGGGTGGGTCCAGGCGGTGTTCGCGCCGACGATCACCAGCAGGTTGCACAGTTCCAGATCGGCATAACAGGCGGGCACCACATCCTCGCCAAATGCGCGTTGATGGGCCATGACCGCCGAGGACATACACAACCGCGAGTTGGTGTCGATGTTGGCTGCGCCTAGGTAACCTTTCATCAGCTTATTGGCGACGTAGTAATCCTCGGTCATCAGCTGACCAGAGACATAAAAGCCAATCGCTTCGGGGCCGGATTCGTCGATGATCTGCTTAAAACGCTGGGCTATGTGGTCGAGGGCCTGATCCCAACTGGCGTGTTTGCCGGCGAGGCGCGGATAGAGCAGCCGCTGTGGATAGGCCATGGTCTCCAGCAGGCTGGCACCCTTGACACACAAGGCGCCGTGATTGGCTGGGTGGTCGCTGTCGCCGGCAAGTTGTTGGCCGTTGGTCTGAATGCCACAACCCACGCCGCAGTAGGCACAGGTCGTTTTGATGGCACCGAGGTGTGCCTGTGGCTCAGTGATAGGAATAAGGCCCTGTTCGCTCATCTTGGCGGCTCCGCACAATGACTAGAGATAAAAAAACGCCCACTCCGTTGAGCCGTAGCCGCGGAGGTGGACGTCATTATCCAAAGTGGTATCTGAAAGTTATCAAACGTCACTACGCAAAAGCCGTGCCGATCTGTTCGCTGACGATAATTCTGCTTTTCACGCGCAGGGCTGAGGTGGCCGCGTTACCGGCAACCTGGCTTAATTAGCTGATTTACAACGACAGCAACGACTAGCAGCGCCGTAAATCCCGCGCCGGGCCGAGCGAAGGACAATGCCGGGTGTGCATTGCACTCAGTGTGGTGCACCCGCACTGAGTTGGGGCGCCAGGCAGGGTGAAAGTAACTGCTCAGATTGCAAACACACCTGAAAAATCCATCTTTACACCACCAAACAGTGCTATTTCAGAGTTGGCACAGAAACTGAATAGTCCTGTGTGACGCAGGTCACCCTCAACGGCGAGGAGGACCACAGCGCGTAGGCAACTTACGTACGCAACGACAGTATCGAATTTTGGCAATGGCGCCTTGTTGATCGACAGATCGACAGGGCGCTTTTGTTTTTCAGGGAGAGAAAAAATGCCTCATTACCACAAGACTGCACTGGCCACCCTGCTGGCTACCCTGTTTCTCAATACCCAGGCCCAGGCGGAAGTGGGTGCCCCGGAAAAAGAGGAGCTCAAGCTTGGCTTCATCAAGCTGACCGATATGGCGCCGTTGGCCGTGGCGTACGAGAAGGGGTATTTCGAAGATGAAGGCCTCTACGTCACCCTCGAAGCCCAAGCCAACTGGAAGGTGTTGCTGGATCGGGTGATCGACGGGCAACTCGACGGTGCCCATATGCTCGCCGGGCAACCGATCGGTGCCACGATCGGTCTGGGCACCAAGGCCGAGGTCGTGACGGCGTTCAGCATGGATCTCAATGGCAAGGCGGTCACCGTCTCTAACGCTATCTGGGAGAAGATGAAACCCCACGTCGCCAAGGGGAACGACGGCAAACCGCTGCACCCGATTACCGCCGCAGCGCTGAAGCCGGTGTTGCAGGCAGAAAAGGAACAAGGCAAGCCGGTCAACTTCGGTATGGTGTTCCCGCTTTCGACCCACAATTACATGCTGCGTTATTGGCTGGCCGCCGGTGGCGTCAACCCGGGGTTCTATGCGCCAGCCAAGGGGGACAATTCGGGTCAGCAACAAGCGGACGTGCTGTTGTCCGTGACACCGCCGCCCCAGATGCCGGCAACGCTGGAGGCGGGCACCATCAGTGGCTACAGCGTGGGTGAACCGTGGAACCAGGCCGCCGTTGCCAAGGGGATCGGTGTGCCGGTGATCTCTGATGACCTGATCTGGAAAAACAATCCGGACAAGGTGTTTGGTGTCACCAAGGCCTTTGCCGACCAATATCCCAACACCCACATCCACCTGGTCAAGGCGTTGATCCGCGCCGCTTACTGGCTCGATCAGAACAACAATGCCAACCGTGCCGAGGCGGTGAGCATCATAGCGCGGCCCAACTATGTGGGTGCTGATGCCAAGGTGATCGCCAACTCCATGACCGGCACCTTCGAGTACGAGAAAGGCGACAAACGTCCGGCACCGGACTTCAACGTCTTCTTCCGCCATCACGCGACCTATCCGTACTACTCCGACGCCGTCTGGTACATGACCCAGATGCGCCGCTGGGGACAAATTGCCGAGGCCAAACCGGATAGCTGGTATGCCGAAATGGCCAAGAAGGTCTACCGCCCGGGTGTCTATGCCATCGCCGCCAAGGAGCTGATCGCCGAAGGCAAGATGAAGGCCAGCGATTTCCCGGACTTCGCGACCGAGAGCGGCTACAAGCCGGCAGACAACCAATTCATCGACGGCATCCGCTATGACGGCCACAAGCCAAATGACTATCTCAAGCAATTTGCCATCGGCCTCAAGGGCGACGACAAGCTCTGATGTTATCTGATCCGGGGGAGGGAACTCCCCCGTTGCAAGGAGAGAAGATTATGCAAGCCATCATGCAATGGATGCGACCCAAAGGCGTTTCGGGACTGACACGGCCGGCTGCCGGCGCCTGGCGAGCCGGCCTGTTACCCCTGCTGGGCATACTGACGTTTTTAGCGATGTGGCATGTCACTGCCAGCCAGGTTCAAACCAGCCTGGGGGCGCTACCGGGGCCGGCCGCAACCGCAGAACAGGTGCGTGCGCTGTATCAGGAATATGCCAGCGAACGCGATAAGCGCACGGCTTTTTACGCTCGCCAGGAGGCGCGCAATGCCGAGAAGATCAAGGCCGATCCTCATGCCGAGGTAAAGATCCGCCCTTATACCGGTCGCCCCACCTTTTTTGATCAGGTGCTGACCAGTCTCATCACGGTCGCGACCGGCTTTGGCGTGGCGGTATTGATTGCGGTTCCGGTCGGCATCGTGCTGGGGCTGAATCGCAGCCTGTATGCAGCCATCAATCCGCTGGTACAGATCCTCAAGCCCATATCGCCACTGGCCTGGTTGCCGCTGGTGACCATGGTGGTCAGTGCGCTGTATGTCAGTACCGATCCCTTCTTCGCCAAGAGCTTTGTCATCTCGGCGTTCACTGTCAGCCTGTGCAGCCTGTGGCCGACGCTGATCAACACCACGGTCGGCGTGGCGACGATCGATCCGGATCTGCAAAACGTCAGCCGGGTGCTCAAGCTCTCGCCGTTGACTCATGTACGCAAGATCGTGCTGCCGTCGGCCGTGCCGATGATCTTCACCGGCCTGCGGCTGTCACTGGGGGTGGCCTGGATGGTGCTGATTGCCGCCGAGATGCTGGCGCAGAACCCGGGACTGGGCAAATTCGTCTGGGATGAGTTCCAAAACGGCAGTGCCGATTCGCTGGCCCGCATCATGGTGGCGGTGCTGACGATTGGTCTGATTGGTTTCCTGCTCGACCGCGGCATGCTGGCGTTGCAGAAAGGATTGTCCTGGGACAAGCGCAGCGAGTTGCGCTGAGCCTGACGGCTGACAAGGAGAGACAAAATGTCCAAACACTATCTGGATTTGAGTGATGTCGGTATGCGCTTTGCTACGCCCAATGGCTGGTTTGAGGCGCTGGTCAACGTCAACCTGAAGATCGCCAAGGGGGAGTTTATCTCGCTGATTGGCCACTCCGGCTGTGGCAAGAGCACAGTGCTCAATCTGGTGGCCGGTCTCAACGAGGCGACTTCAGGCGGCATCATCCTCGACGGGCGTGAAGTGGCAGGCCCGGGGCCTGAACGCGCCGTGGTGTTTCAAAACCATGCGCTGCTGCCCTGGCTGTCGGTTTATGAAAATGTCGAGCTGGCGGTGCGCCAGGTGATGAAGGGGGCCGCTAAGCCGCAGATCGACGACAAGGTGCGTTATTACCTCTCGCTGGTACAGATGGACCATGCGCTGGATAAGAAACCGCATGAGATCTCCGGCGGTATGAAGCAGCGCGTTGGCATCGCCCGTGCCTTGTCGATGTCACCCAAGGTGTTGCTGATGGATGAACCCTTTGGCGCGCTGGACGCACTGACCCGTGCTCATCTGCAGGATGCGCTGATGGAGATCCAGGCCGAGCTCAACAACACCGTCATCATGATCACCCATGACGTCGATGAAGCCGTGTTGTTGTCGGATCGCATCGTCATGATGACCAATGGGCCGGCCGCAACGGTCGGTGAAATTCTCGACATCACGCTGCCGCGACCGCGCAATCGGGTGGCGTTGGCCGACGATCCCGAATACCACAAGCTGCGGCAAAGTGTGCTGAGTTTCCTCTACGAGAAGCACAGCAAGGTAACACCACTAAAAAAGCCCAAGGCTGAGTCACGGGCCGCCGTGGCCTGAATCAGCCGCCATTGAGAGTCGAGGCGGGAGCGATTCCAGCCAAGGGAGTGCAAACATGAGCAAGCAACAATTACTGGTGATTGGCAATGGTATGGTCGGTCATCATTTCATCGAACAGCTGGTGCTGGCCGGTGGCCTGGAACAGTTTGAGGTCACTGTGTTTGGGGCCGAGCCGGACAGTGCCTACGATCGGGTGCACCTGTCCGAGGTGTTCGGCGGCAAGGCGCCACGGGATCTGCAACTGGCCGATCCGCAGTGGTATGTCGCACAAGGCATTCGCCTGCTGCTCTCCAGTGCCGTCGAGGTGCTGGATCTGGCAGAACGCCGGTTACAGACCTGTCACGGTGAAACCTATTCTTATGACCGTCTGGTGCTGGCGACCGGCTCGTACCCGTTTGTGCCGCCGATACTGGGTCACGAGCGGGCAGGCTGCTATGTCTATCGCACCCTGTCGGATCTGGATGCCATCCGTGATGCCTGCGCCGGTGGGCGTACTGGCGTGGTGGTGGGGGGCGGCCTGTTGGGCCTGGAGGCGGCCAATGCGCTGCGCCTGCTCGGGCTGGAGACCCATGTTGTCGAGTTTGCGCCGCGTCTGATGCCGGTGCAGCTGGATCCGGTCGGCGGTGATCTGCTGAAAAACAAGATTGAAAGCCTGGGCGTGCAGGTGCATGTGAATACTGCGACCGAGTGCATTGTCGATGGCGAGAGTGCCCGTCATCGCATGGTGTTCAAGGGAGGCGAGTTCCTTGAGACCGACGTCATCCTGTTTTCGGCCGGTATCCGCCCTGAGGATCGCTTGGCGCGGGCCGCCGGTCTGCTGGTCGGCGAACGCGGCGGCATCGTCGTCGATGACCACTGCCGCACCAGCGATGCTGCGGTCTGGGCCATCGGCGAGTGCGCGCTCTGGTCAGGCAAGATCTTCGGTCTGGTCGCCCCGGGCTACCAGATGGCCCGTGCCGTCGTCGCTGAGCTGCTCGGCAGTGGCGGTGCGTTTCGCGGGGCCGATATGAGCACCAAACTCAAGTTGATGGGCGTCGATGTCGGCGCCATCGGCGACTCTCACTGCGCGACGGCCGGGGCTCAGGAGGTGTTGACGCTGGATCGTAAGGCGGGGGTCTACAAGAAACTGGTGATTGATGCGAGCGGCAAGACGTTGCTGGGTGCCATCCTGGTGGGTGATAACAGCGAATATGACACCCTGCTGCAGTACTATCTCAACGGCGTCGAGCTTGGTGAACAGCCGCTGGCGCTGATCATGGGCGAACAGAGCAGCGCAACACCACAACTGACGCTGCCGGACAGCGCCACCATCTGCTCCTGCCACAACGTCACCAAGGGCGACATCGTCGCGGCGGTCAAGGCCGGCAACCACACGCTTGCGGACGTCAAGAGCTGTACCAAGGCGGGCACTGGTTGCGGTGGCTGTGCCAACCTGGTCAAACAGGTGGTCGATCAGACCTTGCTGGAGCTCGGCATGGAGGCGAATAACCATATCTGTGAACACCTGTCTTTTACCCGTCAGGAGCTGTTTCACCTGATCCGTGTGGGCGAGCTCAAGAGTTTCAGTACCGTGATGGAGAAGCATGGCAAAGGGCTTGGATGCGACATCTGCAAGCCGTTGGTCGGCTCTATCCTGGCCTCGCTGTGGAACGAGCATGTGCTCGACAAGCCGCATCGGCCGCTGCAGGACACTAACGATGCCTTCCTCGGCAATTTGCAAAAAGATGGCACTTATTCCGTGGTACCGCGCATCCCGGGCGGCGAAATCACTCCGGATGGCCTCATTGCCATCGGCGCCATCGGCAAGAAATACAACCTCTACACCAAGATCACCGGTGGTCAGCGCATCGATCTGTTCGGCGCCCGCGTCGACCAACTGCCGGCCATCTGGCAGGAGTTGATCGATGCCGGTTTCGAGACCGGTCAGGCGTACGGCAAGTCAGTGCGCACCGTCAAATCCTGTGTCGGTTCGACCTGGTGCCGTTATGGCGTCAAGGACTCCATTGCCATGGCGATCTGCATCGAGAACCGCTACAAGGGGCTGCGGGCGCCACACAAGCTGAAGTTCGCCGTCTCCGGCTGCACCCGTGAGTGTGCCGAGGCGCAGAGCAAGGACATCGGCGTGATCGCCACCGAGAAGGGGTGGAACTTGTATGTCTGCGGTAATGGCGGCATGCGTCCACGCCATGCCGATCTGTTTGCCACCGATCTCTCCGATGAGCAGTTACTGCGCTATATCGACCGGGTGCTGATGTTCTACATCCGCACCGGAGATCGGCTGCAACGCACCTCGGTGTGGATGGAAAACATGGAAGGTGGTCTCGAGTATCTCAAGGCGGTGATCCTCGATGACAAGCTGGGGATCGGTGCCGAGCTTGAGGCGCAGATGGCTTACCAGCTGGCGACCTTCCAGTGTGAATGGCAAGGCACGCTTGCTGATCCGGAAAAACTCAAGCGCTTCAAGCCATTCCTCAACAGTGATGAGGCATATATGCCGCCGCGTAAGGTGGAGCGTGGCCAGGCGTTCCCCGCTCAGGAGCAGGAAATCATCTACATCAAGGAGCTGGTATGAACTGGGTCAAAGTGTGCGCATTGACGGATTTAACGCCCGATGTCGGCGCAGCGGCGCGGGTTGGGGATGAGCAGGTAGCGTTGTTTTATCTGCCGCAGCTTAGTCCGGCTGTCTATGCCCTCGACAATTGGGACCCGCTGGGTGAGGCCTTCGTCATCTCCCGCGGCATGGTCGGCGATCAGGGCGGCATCCCCTGTGTGGCGTCTCCGCTGTACAAGCATCACTACCAGCTGGCCGATGGCCGGTGTCTGGAGGAGAGCGCCGTGGCGCTAAGGGTCTGGCCAGTCCGTCTTGATGGCGGTGAGGTTTATATCCAGTCTCGGGGCGGCTAAGCGCCGTAAGGAGCAGAGCATGAGTTGTGGAGTGCAGGGCGCCTTGCGTCTGGCCGACGCCCAACGGCAGTTGGCCGCGATGCTGACCTGCTGTGTTGGCCGTGAAACTGTGCCGCTGGCCCAGGCCTTGGGTCGGGTGCTCGCTGAGGTTGGGATCGCCCGTTACCCATCGCCGCGGTTTGACAATTCCGCCATGGATGGCTTTGCGCTGCAGGCGGCTGATCTCGCCGCCACAGGCCCGTTACCGGTAGCCGGTACGGCGTTAGCCGGCCATCCGTTTGCCGGCCCATGGCCGTCGGGCAGTGTGGTTCGCATCATGACCGGTGCCCCTGTGCCGCAGGGCACGGCCGCGGTCGTCATGCAGGAGCAGACCGAAACCGTGGCCCAGGGGGAGTCTGCCGCGATTGTCCTGCGCGCGGCGGTCCAACAGGGACAGAACATTCGCCGCTGTGGTGAGGATATCGCCGCCGGCGAGCCGGTACTGGCCGCCGGGGTGCGTCTCGGCGCGCGACATCTGCCGCTGTTGGCGGCGGTGGGCGTCAGTCAGGTGGTGGTGTATCGACCGTTGCGGGTGGCCTGTTTTAGTAGCGGTGACGAGCTGGGCGATGTTGATGCGGTGCTGCTGCCCGGTCAGCTGGTGGACAGCAACCGCTATGGGTTGCGGGCTTTGCTACACAAGCTGGGCTGCGACGTGCTGGATCTGGGCATCATCCCAGATGATCCGGCGGCGCTGCGCGAGGCGTTCTTGCGAGCCGATGCCGAAGCCGATGTGCTGATCACGTCGGGCGGTGTGTCGGTTGGTGAGGCCGACTACACCAGGCAGATCCTGGCCGAGCTGGGTGAGGTGGCGTTCTGGAAGGTGGCGATAAAGCCGGGCAAGCCGTTTGCCTGCGGCCGGCTGAGCCGCGCCCGCCATGGTCGCTGGTTCTTTGGCCTGCCGGGTAACCCGGTGTCGGCACTGGTGACGTTTTTGCTGCTGGTGAAACCGGCGTTGCTGCAGTTGATGGGGGCGCAACCCACTCCAAGATTGTCGCTGCGTGCCACAAGCCGCGAGCCGCTGCGCTTGAGCGCCGGACGCATCGACTTTCAGCGTGGTATGGCATCGGTCAACGCCGAGGGCGAGCTGGAGGTAGCGCTGGCCGGTGAGCAGGGTTCAGGCATGTTCCGCGCGCTGGCCCAGGCTAACTGTCTGATCTGTCTGGATGATCAGGCCTATCCCGGTGTGAGTCGACTGCCGGCCGGCAGTCGGGTCGAGATCCTGTTGTTTGATGAGGTGATGGCATGAATCACGATGCGTGCTTAAGCGATGGCGAATTGTTGCGTTATCACCGCCAGATCAACCTCAAAGGGTGGGATTTGGAAGGGCAGGAGCGTTTAAAACGGGCCCATGTGTTGATCGTCGGCCTCGGTGGATTAGGTTGTGCGGCCAGTCAGTATCTGGCCACGAGTGGTGTTGGGAGACTGACACTGCTGGATGGTGATCGGGTCGAACCGAGTAATCTGGCGCGTCAGGTGCTGCACAGCGAAGCCAGCCTGGGCCAGTACAAGGTGGTCTCGGCGGCCAGGCGCCTGGCCGACCTTAATCCCTATCTGCAACTGCAAGCGCTGTCTGAGTTTGCCGACGAGTTGAATCTGCCGGATTTGCTCCACGATGTCGATGTGGTGCTCGACTGTACGGATCGGCGAGCCAGCCGCGAGCTGATCAGCTGGTGTTGTCGCGCCGCTGGGGTGCCCCTGGTTTCGGCGGCCGTGATCCGGTTCGAAGGCCAGGTGGTGAGCTTCAGCTGGCAGCCTGACGAGCCCTGCTATCGTTGCCTGAGTCGGCGTTTTACCGAACCCGACGGCAGTTGTGTTACCAATGGTGTCGCAGGCCCGCTGGTCGGCATGGTCGGATCCTTGCAGGCGCTGCAGGTGGTGAAATGGCTTAGCGGTGCGGCTGCAGTACCGGGTGGCCAGCTGCTGCTGATCGATGGTCGTACCTTGGAGTTCATGACACTGACACTGCAGCCTGATGCCCTGTGCAGCGTGTGCGGGCAACGTCATCGGCTCAGCGCCTGATCACCATCACGGAGTGAATCTCGCACACGGACACACGCATCAACTTACCACTGAAACAATAAACCCGAGCCTGTCAGCCTAACGCCTTAGCGCCAGGGTTGGCCGGCCGAGCCGGGAAACCGGCGAGGGTGGTGCGGGAAACCAAACCGCCTCCCGACTTTGGAAAGGTGTTTATGGCTTCATCATTACTGTCTCGGCCGATAGCACCGCTACCGGCGCTGGTGGATGGCTTTGCGCGGCGATTTTACTACCTGCGCCTGTCGTTGACCGATGTCTGTAACTTCCGTTGCAGCTACTGCCTGCCGTCGGGGTATCGCCCCGATGGTCGTCGCGATTTTCTCTGCCGCGACGAGTTGCGGCGGGTGGCCGGTGCTTTTGTCGCGGCCGGCACCACCAAGATCCGCCTGACCGGCGGCGAGCCCTCCATGCGTCGCGATCTGACGGCCATCATCGCCGATCTCAAGGCGCTGGATGGGCTGCAAACGCTGGTGCTGACTACCAATGGCTACCGCCTGCAACAAAAGGCGCGGGAATGGCGTGCCGCCGGGCTCGATGCGCTCAATTTGAGCATCGACAGTCTGGATCCGCGCCAGTTTGCACTGATCACCGGGCAAGATCGTCTCAAGGAGATCATGGCCGGGCTCGACGCCGCCTGGGATGCCGGATTTAGTCAAATCAAGATCAATACCGTGTTGCTCAAGGGGCTCAATGCCCATGAGCTGGGACTGTTTCTGCGCTGGGTGCAGCAGACGCCGGTTCAGCTGCGTTTCATTGAACTGATGCAGACCGGCGCTCAGGATGACTATTTTGCGCGCCATCATCTGCGCGGCGAAGGGTTGCGCCAGCAGTTGCTGGCGTCCGGTTGGCAGCTCAAGCCACGCCAGGCCGATGCGGGACCGGCACAGGTCTATCTGCACCCGGATTACCTGGGGGAAGTGGGGTTGATCCTGCCCTATGCCGATGGCTTCTGCCAAAGCTGCAACCGTCTGCGTGTCTCGGCGCTGGGCCAGCTGCACCTGTGTCTGTTTGGCGATGGTGGTATCGAGTTGCGCGATCTGTTGCAGTCCGACACCGACCAGGCGGCGCTGCAACAGCGCATCCAGGCCGCATTGCAGCACAAGGTGCTGGGCCATCGCCTGCACAGCGGCAATGCCGGGGTGCGTCAGCATCTGGCATCGATAGGAGGCTAAACATGAGCAAACCGAACCACCTCCCGCTGTATGGCCTGCTGCTGTGTGGCGGCCGCTCGTCGCGTATGGGACAGGACAAGGCACGCTTGCTGCTTCATGGCCAGAGTCTGTTGCAACGCGGTCTGGAGCGGTTGCGCGCTGCTGGTTGCCAGCAGGTGTGGGCGGCGGGGGATTACCCTGATGTGCCCTCGTTGCCGGATCTGCCGTGCTATCAGGGGCGCGGACCGCTGGCAGGCCTGGCTTCGGCGCTGATGTGGGCCCCCGCGGCGCGCTGGCTGGTGATCCCGGTGGACATGCCGGGGCTGGAGGCTGAACTGCTGCAGACCTTTTTGCAGCTGGCCGCGGATACCCACATCGGTGCAGCCTTGCAGCACAATCAGTTTCCGCTGTTGCTGGCGAGCCCGGCGGCACTGGCCGGGGTGCAGCAGCTACTGGCGGATCCCAACCCTGGCGCCGCCTCGGTCGGCGCCCTGATCCGCCTGCTGGGCATCACGCAGATCGCGGATCTGGCGCTTACGCCACCTGAGCAGGCGGCCATCACGCTGTGCAACACCAATACCCCACAGGAGTGGCAGGCCTTTTGCCGCGCACAACCGGCGCGCCGTTCTGCCGTATTGCCTACTCACACTGAGCCTCATTCCCTTTTTGTTTCTGCCAAGGAGTACGCGCCATGAGCCATGCCGCACTGGAGTTTCAACCATTACACATTGCCGTTCTGACCGTTTCCGATACCCGGGATCTGGCCAGTGACAGCTCGGGCCAACTGCTGGTTAATGCACTGAGCGCCGCGGGCCATCAGCTGGCCGATCGCGCCCTGGTTAAAGATGACATCTACCAGATCCGTGCCGTCCTCAGCCAGTGGATCGCCAGTGACCACATCCAGGCGGTGCTGATCACCGGCGGCACCGGCTTCACCGGTCGTGATACCACACCGGAGGCGGTCAAACCGCTGCTCGACAAGGAGGTGGAGGGCTTTGGCGAACTGTTCCGTCAGGTCTCCTATACCGAGATCGGCACCAGCACCATTCAAAGCCGGGCCCTGGCCGGGCTGGCGAATCGCACCATCCTGTTCTGCCTGCCGGGTTCGAATAACGCCTGTCTGACTGGCTGGAAGCAGATCATTGCACCACAGCTCGATGCGCGCACCCGGCCTTGCAGCTTTGTCATGCACCTGAAGAAGGGGGACTGAAGATGAGCCCGCAGTTGACCCATATCCAGCATAACGGCGAGGCACACATGGTCGACGTCAGTGGCAAGCCGACTACGGTACGCGAGGCGCGGGCGATGGCGCGCATCTGCATGCGCACGGCAACGCTGGCGTTGATTCAAAGTGGCGTCCACCACAAGGGTGATGTGTTCGCCACCGCACGCATTGCCGGCATCATGGCGGCGAAAAAGACCAGTGATCTGATCCCGCTGTGTCATCCGCTGGCGCTCTCCAAGGTCGAGGTGACATTGCAGCCGCAGCCTGACGAGGCTGCAACCGGCATGGCGGCCGTCCATATCGAGGTGCTGTGTCGGCTGAATGGCCAGACGGGGGTCGAGATGGAGGCGCTGACGGCGGCGTCCGTCGCAGCGTTGACGCTGTATGACATGTGCAAGGCGGTGGACCAACAGATGGTCATCGACTCGATCTGCCTGCTGGAAAAGCAGGGCGGGCGCTCGGGCCACTTTCTACGTCAGGAGCAGCCGCTATGATAACCGTGCGCTTTTTTGCCAGTCTGCGCGAGCAGCTGGCGGTGAGTCAGTTGCGGCTGGACGATGTGCCAGCCAGTGCCGGCGCCCTGCGTCAGCAACTGATGCAACGCGGTGTGCGTTGGGCGGATGCCTTGGCCGATCGCGAGGTGCTGGTGGCGGTCAATCAGGTGGTGCGCGACGATAGCTGCCCGCTGCTGGCCGGCGATGAGGTGGCCTTTTTCCCCCCAGTAACCGGAGGCTAACCATGGAGCGCATTCTCGTTACCGACGCCGACTTCTCGCTGGGCGAAGAGTATGCGGCGCTAAGCGCACTGCCGGCGGCGGGTGCCATCGTCAGCTTTGTCGGCCGCATGCGCGATATCAACCAGGGGGATGCCGTCTGCGGCCTGACGCTGGAGCACTATCCGGGGATGACCGAACGTGTGCTGGCCGAGCTGGTGGCCAGTGCCCGTCAGCGCTGGGATCTGCTGGCGGTGACGCTGATCCATCGCGTCGGTGTTTTTGCCCCTTGCGATCAGATCGTACTGGTACTGGTGGCCAGTGGCCATCGCGGTGAGGCGTTTGCCGCCTGCGAGTTTTTGATGGATGTGTTGAAGACCCGAGCCCCGTTCTGGAAGCAGGAGACACTACGCGATGGCTCGCAGCGCTGGGTCGCCAGCCGTGCCGGCGATCAGGCCGCTGCGGCCCGTTGGTAGTCGCCACTTCGCCAGAGGGTGCGGCAAGGCTAATGCAATCTGGTTGTATAAAAAAGGGGGGGATCATGGCGCTTAATATGATCACGTCTCCAGATTTGCATTTACTCTCGGTATCGTTTTGCAGGATCTGATTTATACCGGATAACCAAACAATGATGACGCATGTGCAGGATAGGAAATGTTTAAAGTACTGTTAATTGGTATGCCGATCGTGTGGGGCAATCTGTTTTTGCAGGCCTATATCAACGTCTGGAGTATTCGCTATTACTTGCGGAAAAGTCGGCGTGCGCAATGCGGGACACAAGGTGTCAGCTCGCTATTTGGGGTGATCACAATATTGATGTTCGGTAGCTTTCTGCAAATAGCGCTGTGGGGATTGGTATTTCGCTGGCTGGGTGAATTTCCGTCACTTGAAACGGCTATTTATCACTCTGGCGTCAACTTCTCCACGCTGGGTTATGGCGATCTGGTCATGAGCGAGCAATGGCGTCTGCTTGGACCGATAGAAGCAATTAACGGCGCGCTCATGATCAGCCTGTCAGGGGCGACCATGCTGGCTTTGCTACAGGATCAGCTCAAAGGGCGCTTCAAGGATTATGACGCCTAACTCGCCGAGTTAACGCGCAGTGGGTAATGAGTGGCAGATTAATAGGCCCTATTAACGTAATGTGGGTTCATATGGCATTGATGGTGCCTGACGTGCTGTTTAAAGTAGTCAGGATATTCAACGCCGATTTAAAACAGACGCTGTTGCCATTACAGGCGAGTTCGTCAGTTTAATTCGCCGAAATATGGTGTTAATGACAGCCATTTGTAGCGGATGAAGTGGTGAATACTCTTCTTGCAGCGCTGGTTGTCAGCATGAAACGGTTTACCAACGACCGCATTATTCTCTGCAACCTGTTAAGAGGTGTGACGATGAAAATTGCCATGTATAGCGCCAAAAACTACGACCGCGATCATTTCCAGTTAGCCAATGCGGCTTTTAATTACGAGATCGATTATTTCGATGTGCGCCTGGATGCCAAGACCAGCCGCTTGGCGCACGACCATGATGTCGTCTGTGCCTTCGTCAATGATGATCTGAGTCGGGATGTGCTGATCGACTTGGCTAAAAATGGGATCCGTCTGCTAGCCATGCGCTGTGCTGGTTACAACAACATTGATTTGGTGGCGGCCAAAGAACTCGGTCTGAAAATTCTACGTGTGCCAGCGTATTCACCCGAGGCAACGGCAGAGCATGCCGTAGGCATGATGTTGACCCTCAACCGCCATATTCATAAAGCCTATCAACGTACCCGCGATGCCAATTTTTCGCTCGACGGCCTGGTGGGATTTAACATGCATGGGCGCACCGCCGGGGTGATCGGAACGGGTAAAATCGGCCTGGCAACCTTAAGGATCCTCAAAGGATTCGGCATGCGACTGTTGGTCAATGATCCATATCCGAATCCCATCGCCATTGAACTGGGTGCAGAATATGTTGATCTGGATACGCTGTTCCGCCAATCGGATGTGATCAGCCTGCACTGTCCGCTGTTCAAGGAGAATTATCATCTGCTCAATGCCGATGCCTTCGCGAAGATGAAGGATTGCGTCATGATCATCAACACCAGTCGCGGTGCGCTGCTGGATTCAGTGGCGGCGATTGAGGCATTGAAGCAGGGGCGTATCGGGGCTCTGGGGCTGGATGTTTATGAAGAAGAACAGGAGCTGTTTTTCGAAGACAAGTCCAATGAAGTGATTACTGATGACGTATTCCGCCGTTTGTCTGCGTGTCATAACGTGTTATTTACCGGTCATCAGGCTTTTCTGACACGCGAGGCACTGTTAGCGATTGCCGAGACGACATTGGATAACATCAAGGCGTTTGCTGCAGGTATTCACAACGGCAACGAGGTCGAATGATCGGGCGCGCCCTGGCCTCGGCCAGGGCGCTGCATGCCAAAGTTCCGCTTTGCTACCTCTAATCCTTTATTCCACAACGTCTGCTTTCTGGTGGGATTCACACGTTGAATAGCCCGTCGCCGTGTGATGGCCCTGAGCATCATATTGCCGAAGCCGTTGCCTGTCCGGCGGCATGCACTGGCCCTCCCGGCGCGCAAATCGTACGAATAATGAACAGCCACAGGGGGATTGACCTACGCTTTAAGTGGGTTATCCAACCCGCTGTGTTACCTGCAAAGCTGTTTACGACTTGGAAAGGAGCTTGTGATGAAAAAATTCCTGACTCTCATCTCTGTCGTCGTCTTATGTTTTGTTGGTTTAGTCGCCTGCAGTTCAGAATATATCATCAGTACCAAAGATGGACGCATGCTGGTTACCGAAGGGCAACCCAAGCTCGATGACAGTACCGGTATGTATATTTATGACGATGCGGATGGCCGCGAGACCATGATTAAGAAAGATGACGTTGTGCAGATTATGGAACGTTAAGCACCGTGAGGCGGGTCTTAACCTTTATTCGTCTGTGTTTACGCTAGAGCTAATGCGCACCATACCGCATTAGCTCTATTTTTATGCGGCCTGTCCGGCCCAATTTATTATTTTTTCCGTCATGACCTGCAATTAAATGCTTGGCGCAGCGTTGCTTATTTTACCCTGTGTCGTCCCAGTGCCGTGTCCCAGCGCTGATAGCGCCTTGCCGTGCGCCTAGAAATAGTTCACCGCCATGGCCTGCAGTGGTACCTGGCATGATATATGACGTCGATATATCAATACGCGGGGTGCAGATGATTATTTAGTGTGTATTTTAAAATCTGGCTATATTGCTTTTGAATTTGGCAAATAATGGTTGTACCCGAATTAAAAAGTCAATCCTTTTGGATGTGTTGATTAAATACAATAAATGAACGCTCAGTTTATTATGTTATTTTTTAATGCTGGGACAGTGAAAATATAAAGCATGGTACGCGCTGTTCGCGGTGGAAATATTAAAAACCACCACTTGCCGGTATTTACCAGGACTGCTGGCCGCCAGCGAACACCATAATGTCGCCGCCGTGACACCCGCGAAACAAGATTAACCCGAGAAACGAAATCCGCGCTGTTGCGGCCTGGCAACGGTCAAGGCCGTTTCAGCCCCCATGCCTAACCACAGCGGCGCCGTTCATCGCCACGCGGCCAGGTGGGCCCACGCATTGAAATACGTCGACACGTTGAGTTGAATCCCAGGGCTGCGGCTATTGCCGGGATCTGCAAGAGGACTTGCAAAGGATATGGTTAGCTGTAATGACCCAGCTGTTCCTGCACAACTAAGCGGCTTCGGCATAGGCCTGCGCCGGGGTTTTCATCTTCAGCGCCTGATGAGGGCGCTTCTGGTTGTAAAACTGGATCCAGTCGCCAATCACTCGGCTGGCGAGTTGTAACGTCTCGAACCTCTGCCGATGCGCACATTGCTCTTTCAGTGTTCGAATCACCCGCTCAACCTTGGGGGCGTATTTTCATTTACCCGCGTGAGTAAACAAGCTGAGAACTTGCTCCAATGTTTTCTTCAGATTTTTGATTGATACTGAGCCGCCGTACCTGTCGTAACTTATTCCGCCTGACTCATGCCCGAGGATAGCTGCAGTGTACTGGATAGGAACACCCGCACTCTTTAGCTCTGTGGCGACAGTATGTCGGAGACTGTGAAAGTCCTTATCTGTCGGTTTGTTCCGGTTGAACCATTTACCCCAACCGTGACTGTAATAGCCCATAACCAGACTCAACTCAGCGAATAGCCGAAGTCCGATACGTCCCTCAACAAACTCAAGAAATCCTTCCGCAAGGACATCAGAGTGTATAGGTACGAGGCGAGCACTGTTCTCTGTCTTTAACTTCTGGTCTGGCCGGTTGCTCCGTATGTTGAGGCACCAGATCCCGTCAATGCACTGAACGTCATCGGCGTAGAGTTGGCAGATTTCGTTGGCTCTGGCTCCCGTATAGGCACCCAGCAAAGAGATCCACTTGCGGTGTCCCTTAAGCCCTTTAGCCCATGAGATGAACTGGCGAAACTCTTCCGGCGTGTAGGCGGTTCTTGGGTTGGTCTCTTTGACCCGCTGAATGCTCAATCCTTCGAATACGTTATTGATCCCTTCGTGGTGATTGGCGAGCCACTTGAAGAACAGGGATAGCTTCTGCAGGTACTTGTTGATGGTTGTCGGGCTTTTGCCTGAAGTCATCAGCCAGTCTTTAAAACTGACAGCGTCACGCTTGCTGTACTTGGTAACAGACCTATCACCAGCCCGCTCAATGAAGGTGTAAAGGTAATGTTTCTGGTGCCTTGTCTCCTGAGCCGACCAAGACATAGAGCGTTCCTTGAGATACTTATCGGCCAACCTGGAGAGCTTTGGCGTCTCCACTGTACGGGGCGGCTTGCTTGGGATTGGCACCTGATTCGCTGGCGGATTCGGCACCACTATGGGGTCAGATGCGGATAGGCAGGCCTGTTCCAGAAAGGACGAGGGCAGGGGGTTATCAGGTCGAGTTTTGCTCCCCGAACGCACACAGGCGAGTAACTCCAGCACCTTCTTCTTGGCTTCGGACTTGTCTCTTGTTCGGAGTGTTTTCTTGATTTCTTTGCGTCTACCACAAGGCATGATCGTGACCTTGCGGAAGTACCAGATACCGTGCGGACTGAGCCAGAGATTCATTGAGGTTGCCTCCAGTACGTCCACACCACGTGGATGACCAGACAGGCTTTGAGGTTAACTAATTGATGTTGTTACAACCATAAGTTGACATAACGGCCATAATAAAATCAACAGGTTACAAAACGATTTTTACCCATAAGTTGACATAAAAATGAAGCATAAGCTGACATAGAGTGACAAGACCACACATGGACACAAAATCGGCGTTGTAAGTTTACAAGATCGACTTGTAGCATCCACTATAGGCAAACACACCTACGGCAGCCATCCTCTCATTAAGTGCAAGTGGCACTATCGAACACAACGCTCACCATTTTTGCGTAGGGCAAAGTCGATCCGCCCCGAATTTTCTAGACCATCCGAACCTTTGGCTAGCAGGCTACATGAATTTCTCCATGTGCCGGATATCGAGCCATTGTCTGCATAATTATAAAACGCTCCCTATTGCTTGAAACGACTTGCATTGTTTTGAGGCTAACAACTCAGAGAGAAAAGAGACTGGGAATGTAGCAGTGACGCCAAATCTGCATCATTTTTCAGCACAATCTGTTGCGTTTCAGGCTGCTGCGCCCCTTGATGAGTTAATCCAAGTCTCTTAAGCGTGTAGAAGAGTAGTGCTTGGCGGCACTGTAGTACAACCTCACCATTTCTCATTCCATAATCGAGTTCAATAGCCCGTCGCTTGCCAGCAGACAGTCCTGGATGTGGGGCAAGCACCAGGGTTAGCAAAGTATTCCATTCCTTATCTTCGTTAGCGACGCAGCCAGCAGGCTCCACACCTAGGACTTCGATTATGCGGCCCAGCACGAAGTCACGGAAGTCATTGCGGGAATGACAAAACGCACGCACATGCCATCGAAAACCATCATAAGCAAACGCATGAGGGGAAATGGTTCTAGTGCTTGGCTCTTCCATAGACATTGATTGGTAAACCACTCTAACCCCCGAGGAGTCACGAATAGCCTTCAGCAAAGCAGCCAAAACCTCTGCTGCAACACCTCGGCCTGGTTGGGGAACACTATCTATCGGAGGTCTCCATCCTATGAAACTGGCCTCTGCTTCAAGAATTCCAGTTGTTGAGGCTAAAAGTTCATTCAGAAACTGCTGTGGTTGCGTCCCTGTGCTTAACGGTTGGAAATTCGAAGTGGCCAAGTAGACGCGCGAACTTCGGTCGTACACGAGGTTCTGGGGGGCAAGTTCTATATAGCGGGCAAGATCAAGTGATGCCTGCGGTACTGAAATGCCAAAAAAATCGGTGAGGTCGCTTCGGTTGATGCGCCCATCCCAACGTAGTCGAAAGTCGATGAAGGCTAGCCGACGGTCCTGTCCCCAACGAGCATTTGCTCTTGCTGGCGTTGGTTTTTGGGGGCTATGAGGAGTCTTATTTGTCATGGGCCAATATTACCATCAGAATAAAAACTAGACCAGCATAAAAACTATACGTATAGTAAGTATGCGCGTATGGCTGATTGCTGCTGTTAAGGTCCGCTGCGCTGTTTGAGGGCCCTGGAGGTAAAGTGACAGGGATGTGGTACTTCATGTGCTCATGGTTATTGGATTTGACAGTCAGGTAAAAGCCTTGGCCATCAATGAATAGTCATAAGCGTGCACGACGACACTAATTGAGAGAATAAATGACACATCGCATTGTTTTTTACCCGGTCGGTACCGGTGATACTAGTCAAATCATCCTCAATAACGGCAAGCGTATCTTGATGGATTACCGCCATCAGAAGAAGACAGAGGATGGTGCTTGTCCCGAAATCAACTTGAAGGCTCGACTCAAGCAGGAACTCAAGGACGCAGGGCGTGACAGTATCGATGTGGTAGCATTCACACACGGAGATAAGGACCACATCGAAAATAGTACTGAGTTCTTCGAACTTCAGCACGCCGCTAGATACCAAGGTGACGGACGCATCAAAATCGATACGCTCTGGGTGCCAGCAGCAATGGTCCTTGAAACAGCCACTAATGAGGAGCAGTCGTCAGAGTTTGTCATCTGGCGCCAGGAAGCTCGACATCGACTCAAGGAAGGCAAAGGCATTCGTGTATTTTCCAAGCCGGAAAAACTTAAGGATTGGCTGGAAGAAAATGGCCTGACGCTCGAGTCTCGGCGCGATTTCATCACCGATGCTGGCCAGATTGCGCCGGACTTTGACCTCTGTACCGATGGTGTGGAGTTTTTCTGCCACTCACCCTTCATCAAGCATGTTGATGAAGGAGATGATTTGCGCAACGACGCTTCGCTGATCTTTAACGTGCGCTTCCATGAGAATGGAAACAACTACGACTACCTGGCTATTGGAGACTCGACCTGGTCGGTTCTGGAAGATATTGTTGCGACGACAAAGGCCCATGGAAATATGGATAGACTCTCATGGGACCTATATAACATTCCGCATCACTGTAGTTACAAGGCGTTGAGCGGTGAAAAAGGGGCGCTCGAGACAACTCCAGAAGCGGGTGCAAAGGAGATTCTTTTGGCTG
>CAMFKP010000049.1 GCA_945957385.1 uncultured Aeromonadaceae bacterium | reverse complement strand
CAGGGGGTCGCGGGTTCGAGTCCCGTCCGTTCCGCCACTACACCAAAGCCCAGACAACTGCCTGGGCTTTTTGCTTTTTAAAATGGTTAAAAAGCGTCATCCTCTGACAGAAATAGTTGTTTGGGAAGGATGAGGCTAGCCATCTCTCTGCGGATAAAAGCCAAGTCCCCTTGTCCACTGGCTTCAACAATGCGATAGCTCGCAGCGAAACCTGCCTGGTTAAATTTCTGCACGTGTTGACCTAAGGGGGCATCTTTTTGCGATTTGAATAATAGATGCCAAAATCCCCAAACACCTGCAGCGTCAATCTGTGCTTCGTTACCGTCAACGCCGACCCAATTGATGGTATTAGTGCTCTGAGGATTTTTATCATTCGGCCAATGCACCTCACTCTCTTGTGCTGCGCCATGTCGATAATCGATGAGCTGTCCGGCCAAATTTAGAACGACACGGCGGCTATTGGGACTCAGTGATAGGGGCTTAATACGCAATTTGATATCTAGATGGCCTTCGCTGTCGAACATCCAGCGCTGTATTTGAGATAACCGCTCGCGAAAGGCCAAAATATCGTCATTAGGTTGGAGTGAGCCCCCGATATCTGCATCCAGCGCCCCGAAGCTATCCAGATTTGTCGCGAAAAATTGTGCGATCTTGCCATTGGGAGCAAGGAGTTGCTCGATATGCTCGGGCGCAGCATCACTGTTCGCGGTCGGAGCAAAAGGGAAATTGGGTGCTAGTTTCCGTTCGAACGGTTCAATAATCTCCTGTCGCCATCGATATTCAATCTGCTGTCTAACATCCGCCGCTATGACTCGATGCGCGCTCGCTGTCAGCTGTTGTGTCCAGCTTTCTACTGGGAGCTGGCTTTCCGAAAAAGCGTGCAGATCCGATGCAATTTCGTTTAGCGAGGTGGGCAAGTCTTTATGTTGCCATAGAACATGCAGGTTTTTTTCAATACGAACAAACAGTTGTTCCAGAGCTTGCCACTCCTCGGTCGTCACTGGTTGATATGCAGAAAGGTTTGTCAGCATAGATTCCTCTTGTTTGTTTACGCCCCTCTGAGCTGGCAGGACTGGCAGCATGTTACTCACCCAGAGAGCTTCGACTTCACGCATTCCCGCAACGGCGTTGTGGAATATCCCTTCAAGTTGTTGACGGTCGTAGGCATCGATCACTAGCTGTTGCATGGCATCGCGCCAGGCAGCTTGATATTCATGGCGATAACGAGCTATGAGTTCCGCCGTGGTATCGGTCGCGTTTTTATCGTGCGGAGCTAGAGGGGAAACCAGCCAGGTCAGACGTTGTTGCCACTGTTCCGATTGGGCAAGCGATGTTTGGAACTCGGCGTAGCCTTGCGGTGTGAACAATCCGGGAATTCTGGGGGGAACATGGTGTGTGACAGCAAACAGTGTCCTGGCATGCGGGCCTAGCTGTAATGGCTGATCTTGCAATTGCCATAACAGATGCTGTCGTAATAGCGCATAAAAACAGGTACTGACATCACAGTCACGCCAGTATTGCTGTGCATCAAGGATGATGCTGGCAAATGGCGCGAAACGGGCAGTGGCTTCGGCATCATGCTGTTCCCGCGCCTGTTGCCAGTTATAAGTGGTCAATAGCTTATCCAGATGAGGCAGTATGGGTTGAAACTCTTGACTGTCGAGTCGGAGTAGAAATTGCTGCAGATAATGGTTCTGGTCTGCGCGCGGTGAATCGAGCGCGCGGATTGCGCGCAAGACATCATGCTGGCCTGCGCTGCCGCGTGGTGCCTGCTGGAGCAGTCCCACCAATCGGGCCATCAGTCGTGGTTGCAGCTCCTGCTGCAGATAGCGTTGATAAAGGGCTTGTTGCTGTTTGTGCGGTGACAGGTATAAACCCCAACTCCAGTTTCCCGCGTGAGGATTCAACATTTCGGCAAAGGTAGACGGCATCATCCAGGCGGATAACGATGCCGACGTGAATGCCCTGTGTTGTGTAAGCCATTGTTGCAACGACGCATGTTGATTGAGCCAGATCTGGTGCCAGTGATACCACAACAGCATGATAAGCAGACTGGCTATGATTCCCGTCGCAATGGTTTTGTGCCGCTGGCGAGCAAGTACCGCCGGGCTGTGCTGGTGCAGCTGTCGCGCCTGATTCAGCAGTGGAATAAGCCATGGATAGGGTTCTGAATCAGCGGTGGCGTGTTTCTCCTGACGGGTGGCCCCGTTTATCGGGAGAAAATAACAGCCTGCAAACCAGCCCGGGAGGGATAAGTTGGTCAGCTGCAGCAGCAGATCTCCAGTGTGCTGGGCTAACCGGTCAATGCTTAACTGCCAGCCGAAGTAATGGCGTGATTCGCTGTTCTGATGCTGGTGTAGCTGACTTATCAGGCTTTCGTGCTCCGCGGCTCGCCACTCCTGCCAAAACCCCTTCAGCTCCTCAGGTGCCCGCTGTTGCTGGCTGAAGTGAATACCCAGCGGTAAGCGTTGCTGCTCGGCCTCGAGCCTGTGCCACCACGCCTCCATCTCTGGCCATTGGTCAAGTGCATCGCAAAAGAGATAGATTGGCACAGGTTTGGCGACGATCGCCGCTAGTTGCTGCAATAATGGTGCGATCGCTGGCGATGAGATAGCACCGTCGCTTTCGGTTGGCTGAAGGTCGGTTATCAGCAGCAACGTCACCAAGTTTGCCGGATGTGCACCGAAGCGGTGCCATGCATTGGGAGTTGGTGGCGCTGGCAAAGCCTCTGCCTGGCTGGCAATGACAACGGTCTCCGGTGATTGTTTATGTCGCCAGAGAGTGCCGCGCTCTGGCTGCGTGCTCTGAGTGTCATAGGGTATAAAGCCATGCCGTCGTAACCAGATGTCAGCGGCAAACGTGTTCGGATAGAGCAACCAGTGCCAAGGATGCGTGATCATCCGGGGGCGCTGGTATTTTGTGCTCCGATCCAACCTGGATGACCAGAGCAAAAGCGCAGGTACGACAAGCCAGGCCGTCGCGATTAACCACCACCAAAGATGGGTACCCCAGGCTGGAAGCCAGCGTTGTTGCAACGCGATAAACAGTGAGACCAGGCTAAGTGGAATCAGTGTCCGAGCGGCCCGTCGGAGATTGATGCGGCGGAGTAAAAAATCAAGCTGGCGAATATGTGGCATCACTGATGCTCCCTCATGGATGCTGATGTTGCGAGTAGTTGATCAAGACGAGTAAACAGGCTGGGCTCCCACTCCTGCAGCGTGAGTTGACTGAAATTGTTACGCAGCAGATTGGCCAGGTAATGGCATGTACTGGTGGCCATAGTCGACGTCTCTTCCAAGTAGCGCAGTGCGGCCAGCCCCTGATCTCGTTGTGACCCCAACGCGGTCGTTAGCTCTTCAGTTATGACTGCGCGCGACGCGTCATGGCGAATGGCTATCGCTGGCTGCTCAGTATGATGGGGTGGGGTGAGCCAGGCTTGGCATGGTGCTGGAACCAGCGTGCTGCCATCCCGAAAACGGAGATGCTGCAGTGCGGGCAATCTCTCCAACAAGCGACGCGTCTCGTCATGAATCGCCTGGGCCACTTGATGCCAGCCTCGTTGTTGAGCGAGGTTGGCGGCCAGGCAATGGCCATGGAACCAGAATGGCGCTTGCTCCAGATGGTGTTCTAGCGTCATTAACTGGTCGATGGTGTCAGCGGGACTCAGGTAGCTGGCAACATACTCCTCTTCTGGTGCCATCAGAGCTGTCTTGCCATTGTCATCATGTTCCGGTAACAGCTGGATGTGAGCCCAGATGGCATGACGACGCAGACGATAGCCAATGCACTGCTCCGGCATCTGCAGCGTCAGATGCCTGGCCACTAGCAGTTGTGCTTGTCGATCTGGTTGCGGCGTCGAAGGTGCCGCAAGCACCGTTATAGTGGGGCAGACAGGGGGCGAATCGGATTCAGGCGCAGAAGAACTGGGCGTGGTGACTGTCACGCTGAGTGCTTGCGCCCAACGAGCACTCTCATCCTGCTCCGTCAGGTGTGATAGCAGGCTGTGCCAGGTGTCGATGGCAGCGCTATCGAGTGGCAGGCATTTGCCACTTTTTACGATGCGCAGCAGAGTGCTATGCAGCAGGCGCTGTCGGGTTGTCTGACAGACGGGGGGCGCGGCAGGTAAATCATGTAACCAGCAGTCAAGCAGGCGAACAGCCAACCGCCAGCGGCTGAGGTCGGGGTTCTGCAGCATCAACGACAGCAAGGCTTGTAACAACCGCAGGTCTTTGTACTCGGTCAGCAGTTCATGCAATAGCGGGTACAAGGGTTGCGCTTGTTGTGGCTGCCATTGTGGGGAGCTCAATTGCAGCAATTGTCCTTCTACGCGCTGCCAGCGCGGATCGTCCGGATCCAGCTCCAGCAGCCCATGGTTGGCACCAGTCTGTTGATACAAAGCCGCTAGCCAGTTGTATTCTGCCTCAGGAATCGGTGTCACCAATGGCACCTCGCTCGGATCGGACGTAAGGCACTGGCGAGTTGCTGCAACGACAGGTGGCGCCCCTTGCTGGTTTCGAGCTGGCTGTGCTGTATCCAGTCCAGTAGCAACTGGATTGCCGGCAGGCCGCGTCCCGCCTCCAGGCGTTGTCCCTGTTGCCGGACGAACCAGGCGTCACCCACCATTTGTCCATCTAACAGCAACGCTTCTGAGACTGAGAGGGCGGGATGCAGCTCTAGCCACAGATAGGTCAGCTGCTCTCGGCAGCGTACGTGCAGACTCATTTCTGTCGATGCCTGAAGACGAAACCCCTCAGGCTCTGGCTCAACGAGGGTGGTCGGGGCAGATGATGATGGCCCGGCCAACTGGTCATAGCAGTCGAGACGTTGGAGGGGATCGCTGATCTTGGGGCAGGCCTGTAGCTGTGTGTCACTGGACAAGGCGAGTGCCAGCAGGGTTGGCAGCAGCATCAGCGGATCCCCAGTTTAAGGCACTTGTTATCGAGGGTGCGCCTGGGCAGGCCAAGGCTGGCGGCGGCGTGAAGGCGATTACCGGCAAAGCTCAGCAAACGGGCTCGGATGATCTCGGCTTCATAACGCTGTAATGCCAGACGCAGATCCCGGATGTCGGCATGCGGATCGATGGCGTGAGCATTCCCCTGCAGCTTGTGCCGCCAGTGTTCGGGTAGACATTCCAGTGATAGCGGCGCGGCATCCGGTGTGACAGCACAGGCGATGGCAATCAGATTACGCAGTTCGCGGATATTCCCCGGGAAGGGGTAATGTCCTAGCGCTTGTTGCAGTGAGGGGTGTAATGGGCGTTCGTGCCCATGCGGACTGTGCTCCCGACTGAAGTGCTGGCATAGTTCAGGCAGATCGACCCGCCGCTCGCGCAACGCCGGGAGCTGGATTTGACACTGCCCCAGCCGATGGTAGAGGTCTGCACGGAACAGGCCGGCGCTGACCATGTCGGGTAACGATCTGTGACTGGCGGCCACTACACGAACATCAAAACGGGTTTCAGAGCGGGCGCCAAGAGGCCTGAGCTGGCGGGTCTCCAATGCTCGCAACAACTTAATCTGCATGCCGGTTGGCATGTCGCCTATTTCATCGAGGAACAGGGTCCCGCCATCGGCTTGCTGTAGCAGGCCAGTATGTTCTCGTTGCGCGCCAGAGAAGGCGCCTTTGTGATAGCCAAACAGTTCACTTTCAATCAAATTTTCCGGAATGGCCGCACAGTTAATGGCGATGAAGGGTCCATGTTGACGTGGCGAACAGTCATGCAGCAACCGGGCTGCGATCTCTTTGCCGGTGCCCGTTTCGCCGTGTAGCAGGACGGTCAATCCATGTTGGCTGGCCAGATCCAGCTCATGACGTAGCCGCTCGGTGGCATCGGCGGAGCCTGTCAGCCGTTGCTGCAGCAGCGAGGCATTGCTCCCCTGGTGCTTGCATTGGGCGGTGGCTCGCCGTGGTTGACGGCACTCCTGTATCAGGGTCGACAGTCGCGCGTCCTGTTGCCAAAGCCGCAATGAGCGTGGTCTGCCGGCCATCAACAGCAGGTGAGCTTCATCCAGCGCCATCACGGCAACGGAAAGCAGCGGATCCAGCCTGTGCCACCAGGGGGACAGCCACGCCTGCTGCATCAAGCCGCTGCGCAGTAGTGAGGCGTGACAGCGAGCATGTCCGGTTGGCAATAGCCAGGAGAACGGTGTGCTGCCTGGTCGGTGTGGTGGTGCAAGGGTAAAGGCGTCAATGTGACTCCCGATGGCCGTCAACACTTGGGTTAATGCCGAGTAGTGCAGCAGTAGCAGGTCGGCATCGGGGTAGCGGGCATTCAGGCAGGTGAGTAGCCAGGGTGCATCCAGAACGGTATTTGACGGGATGGGGTGCGGCAAGGTGGCACAGGCAAAAGTCATCACAGCATCTCCTGAAGAGCAGTCTAAAGTCACAACAACCAGGCCGCGGCCAGCTCGTTGAGCTGGGTCTGGTAAAACAGGTACAGGGCAGCGGTAAACAGCAACAACCAGATCCAGCCTCCGCTACCGCTCTGGCGGTCAGGCTGGCGCGCTTGTGGTTGCGGCATCAGGTGTAAAACGCTGGGGGCTTGTGGCTGGAACTGGCGTCCGCCATACAGGGTCCGCGACAGCTGTTCCCGCCACTGCAGGTGGGTTCTGGCCCCACCGGGCTCAATTCGGTAGCGCCCCTCGTAACCCAGGCAGAGACATAAGTGGATGCCTTGCAGCAGATCATGGGGGGGCGCGGGTTGGCGTAGCCACTCATCAATACGCTGATAAATGCGTGCTCCGCCCTGTCCCTCCAGATAGAAATAGAGCAACAGCGACATCTGTGGCCAGGGAGAGGGGGCGCTCCAGCTTCGGCTCATAATGGCTTCATCCAGTGCGCAGCAAAGCATATACCGCCAACCATCACACTCGGCTTCGCTGTAACCCTCGTTTGTCAGATGACGGCTCATCGCCTGCAGTTCATCGATCAGTTGCTGTTGAAATACAAAAGGATCTTCCGGTTCATCCAGTGCTGTGTGATGACTCAGCCGGCATAGCAGTGCCCGTGCATGGAACAGCATGCGGTTGGCGAAAATGTCACGCCTTGGTTGTAGCGCCGCTGAGGTCGACAACGTCATTTGTGATGCAGCCATAACGCCACCTCCTGCAGTGCAAGGTGACCTGTAATGCGAATGTTCAGTGCTGATTCAACGCGGATGGCCTGGTTGCCTATGTCATCCAGAACCAGTTCAAAGCACGCTGTGTTCTCCGGCCATCCGGGAGGAGGAGAGAGGCAGCTGTGTAGTGGCAGACCGGGTAGTTGCAGTGCCAGCAGGTCGGGCAGGCGGGATGGCCAGCTGATTTTGACCTGTTGTTCAACCTGTTGCTGGGTTGGTGTCGTGGGCGAGGCGCGCAACGCCAGCAATAAGCGAGTGTTGGGGCGCCAGCACCCCTCATCCAAGGCAACTTGATATTGGTTAGAGCCCGTTTCCTGCTGGGGGAGCCGCCGCAGTTCCGGCTCACCGATCCGCATCAGTTGTTGCTGCAGATGCTGGAGCAAAGGAGCGAAGGCGTTGTCCTGATCATCATGCTGGTAACCAGGGTTATCGCTGAGCGGCGTGTCAGGAACCAGTACATCCAGTTCGGCGCTCAGCGCAGCCAACAGTAAAAACAGCTGTTCCGGTGTGTGGCGGTCATGAGCGAGCAGTGCGCCTAGCTGTGACAAGCCGCGCTGCAGGCTGCAGGCCTGCAGCAATGACAGCGTCGGTTGGCGGTGGGTAGGGAGCGCGGCCGAACGTTGTGCCGCACGGGCCTGCATCGTCAGATAGAGGCCTTGCGCCACCTGCTGCAGAGCAGGCGAGGCCGCCAGTATCATGGCGCAGGGCAGGTAGTGCTCATCCAGCTCGAGACGACCATCCGGATGACGGGCTTTGAGTCGCGCGATTGGCAAACGCCGCTCATTGTCTGCGCCGCAATCCTGCCAGGTTAGTACAGGACGCAGCTGGCTCAATTCCAGCTCAGCGGCCATGGCGTGCTTGTCCTCGCAGTCCAGGATCGGGCGGTGAATTGACAACCGGCTGGCTGGCATCGGCAGTGTTATATAGATCAGCGCGCCAGCCTCGTGGTGCGAATCGGCGGATAAGGCGGCAGGCAAGGCATCGCGCTGTGGGGCCAGGCACCACTGGCCGTCGGGAAAGCAGGCTTCTAGGCGCGTCAGTTGCAGCTGGCCGGCATGCAGATGTTGCTCGCTAAATGTGCAGTGCAGCAGCCCGTAGCCAAATGGGAAATGGGTCTGCATATGCCGCCGGTGCAGACTCTGCCAGTGGCGATCCTGTTGTTGTAAATGCTGCGGGCGCAAAAACAGCCCTTCGCGCCAGATTACCGGATGCTCCATCACTCCTCCTCGTCCTGCACCAATTGCAATGTCTGACTGGCCCAGGCCAACAGGATTTGGTAGTCATGCCCCGTGGCTTGTACTCGTAAGCGTTGGCGCCAGGGAGTGCCTGGATCGCCACCGAGAATGACGGCTCCGAGGTACTGGGTCTGTGCCTCTAACGGGCCCAATGTCAGCGTTTTAAATTGCCCTGGTACCAGGGTGTACTCCTGGTGCCAGAGATAGTTGGGACCCAGCGCCTGCTCCGGATTGGCTTGTAGCTCGGCCTGGGTGGCGGCCAGCAGACGCGAGTCATCGGCCAGTTGAAATAACAACAGCCGCACCGGGGGGAGCGAGGGCTTGGCCGGGGCGGCAGCAGAGGCAAACAGATGCAGTGTCAGCAGGCTTGGGGCTGTACTGGCGGGCGCCAGCTCCAGATCGGGGTTGATGAGCAGTTGAGAGATCTTGCCGAGCGTGCTGCAACCGGCGAGCAGGACGAGCAGTAAGAGTATCAGGCTGCGCATGCTGAGGCCTCCGGTTGCTGATGACACACGGTTGCGAGCTGCATTGGCCGTCCAAGATGACAATTCCAGCCCAATCGGGTGTCATGCCGCGGCCCAAGCCGTCCCTGCCGGCGTGCGGTCGGGGTCAGCGAGTAGTGCCACTCTATGGTCAGCGCAGGAGAGACAAATTGCCGCAGTAGCGTGCTTAGCGCGGTGTGCTCTGTGCCTCCGGGATGCCAGTCAAGCCAGGCACTATTGTGTAACCCCGCTAGCCGCACTGTGACCTGGTGTACGGCGCTTGGGGCCCGCGCTCCCAGGTGGCCGGCCGTTCCCAACCGGCTATGTCCCAGTTGACAGCGTGCTGTCGCCGTTAGGCGCTGCCAGCGTGGTGTACCATGTCGCAACTCGAGCTGCGGTAGCTGGCTGTACTGGCGCAGCGCATGTTGCAGACACTCCCGACCGCCTCCACCGAGCTGGATCTGTATCGGCAGCCAGCTTGACTGGGTGTCAATGCCCAGACCGGACCAACGCTCCCAGGCGTGACGCCAGCCGAGATGAGGGTGGTTCGGGTGATGGAGATGTGGGCGGTACTTGCGCCATCCCTGATAGAGCAACGACAGTAGCCGCGACTGAATGAGTTGCAGTAAGCACGCGATGGCTGATTCGGCAAAGCGCTCGCCTTGCCACTGTTCAAGGTAGTAGCCGGGCAACGGTGAGGTGCTGCCACTCAGCGCCAGCAGTGGGGTCGTGATGGTATCCGGGTGCAACCATGCATACTCTGCCGGCACGAAACCGATGTGTGCTGGTGGGACTATGGTGAGCGGGGCGCCGTGCCGGCGTTGCCGCTCCAGCAATGTAAACAGGCACTCAGGGGGCGCTTTCGGCCCCGATGGTGCTGGGCTGGGGGTTAACGGCATGGCCATGCGCGCTGCTCTCCGGTATCGGCATAGAGGAAGGTCAGACGGTGCTGCGTGTTCAGCGGACAGAGGCGGGACAGCGCCGCCGCCAGCACGCAACCAAACAGTTCTGTCTCGCCGACGCCGCCAAATGCCTGCTGGTCCAGGGTTATTCGAGTATGTTGTTGCGGCAGTCCACCGTGAGTGAGCCATTGAGCGTCACGGGTTTGAGCGACGTCGATAATGGCGGCTAGCTGTTGCTGTAAGCGTTGGCGTTGGGAGGGATCTTTTTGTGCCAGACGGTGCCTGGTCCGTAACAAGGCCAGCAGGCGCGGACGATCCCAGATGCGTGCGCTGGCGGATTGTAGTTGGCCCAGCGTTTGCCAATGTGCCGCCGGTGTCAGTACCGGCGGCAGGCAGGGGGTTAACGTAGACGCCAGCTTCGCCGACAGGCAGCTGAGGCTACCCACGCCTGGACGGAAGCCGGCGTCGGGACCCAGTTGCTCGCTCGCGGTTGGCGAACAGGTGTCGAGCTCGATACTCAACAATGGTGCTCGGTCATGTTCGGTCAACCACGGATCGGCTCCGAGCTGCAGGCGATAGCGCAAGCGTTGGCGAGTGTCTTGCTGCTGCCGCAGTTGGTAACCCAGGTGAGTGTCATCGGGGCGCAGCTCAAGCAACGGGGCTAACCGGGTGTGCTGTCCGTTAACCTCCAGCGTGACCTTGCGCAGGCGGTAGATCCAGTTTTCGGTATCGCTCCCGGCGGGGAGGTAGAGTGGATAACTGCTACGACGACCATCTAGCACTATCGGTTCCGCTTCACAGGTAGTGAGATTGGCGCAGGGAAACAGATTGATCTGCAGTGCCCGCGCACTGTGGTGCAGCGCCGCCGGCAGCGGCTGGGTAAAGTGCAGACGCAACCCTATGGTCGTCAGTGGCTGGGCATCGTTAAGGCAGGGCACATCTAACTGGAAGCAGAGCAGACTGGCTGGCAAGTGATAGAGATCGTCAATCAGCCCCAGGGCGCCCCCCTCGATACCCGCCCCCAACAACGGCGCCCGGGTTTGCAGATCTGGCCAGCGCAGGGTGGCGGCCGGCAGAGCATGACGCTGCGGGGTCAGAATCTCGATGCCAGCCAGATGCTGGCGTAGATAGGCATACAGCAGTTTCGCGTTGCCGAGGCCATCACTCAGCCAGAATGACAGGCGCGACCAGTCAATGCCGGCCAGCGGTGTGGGCTGGAATAGACGCAGTTCGGTTTGCAGGTGTGTGGGACCAAAGGAGCAGGCGGCCAGTTCGGCGGGGTACACCCAGCCATCCTGCAAGGTGCGCAGTGTCAGGGTGTCCTGGCTAGCGGCGTGAAACAGGCTGCCTGCCCGCAGGCACTGAGGCTGCAAGATCGCCGCTGTCATGGGTTGGCAGTGCAGCATGCCTAGCGCCGGGACAGGTTGTAACTGTTGCGGTGCGGCGAGTTCGAGCAGGCTCTGGCTGAGTTCGGGCAGCTCATCGTCCAGGCGGGCATGAATCTGGGCACAGAGCAGCGCGACGCCCTCCAGCAGGCGCTCGACATCCGGATCCTGTCCGGGCAAGCCTAGAAACGGCGCCAGGTCCGGGCGTTGTCGTGCCAGCTCAGCGCCATCGTGATGCAAACGCGTCAGCTCTTCATGAAAGTAATCCTCTAGCGTTCTCATGTCCTGATCCTCAACGGCTGCAAGCTGTCGAGCCAGAACACCTGGCGCCTTGCTGGTGGTGCTAGCGAGGCCGTTGCCAGCTCAGCTTCGATACGAAACGCCAGTTCGCCGGGCTGTAGGCTGGTATGCGGGAAGACACGGATTTGCTGCAGCCGCGGCTCATGCTCGCGAATGCATTGGCAAATGGCGGCCGCCAGATGGCGCTGCATCTCCTCACAGGCCGGGCTCATCAGCTCAGGCTGAGCCACCCCTAACGTGGGACGACTACGGCACTGGCCGGGACGCGAGGCCAGCAGCGCGGCCAGGTGGCCGCACAGCGAGTGACTGAGCGCCTGCTCGTGGGGCCCATGGGGCGGCTGTAGCCGCTCTAACAGCCGCATCATGCTGGCAATACCTCCCGCTCCAGCCGCCCGACCAGCGACAACTCGAAGCTGGCGCCCATGTATTTGAAATGCGGGCGCACACTCAGGCGCACCTGATACCAACCGGCTTCACCTGGTGTATCCAGCACCTCGACCTGCGCCGCACGCAGCGGCTTGCGGCTACGGACATCGGCGGGAGGATTTTCTTGATCGGCAACATACTGGCGAATCCAGCCGTTGAGCTCGCGTTGCAGATCCTGACGCTCTTTCCAGGCGCCGATCTGTTCGCGTTGCAACACCTTCAGGTAGTGGGCGAGACGAGACACCACCATCAAATACGGCAGCTGGGTGCCGAGTCGGTGGTTCAGTGCCTGCTGTTGTCCATGTTCGGTCTGGGCATAACGCCGGGGTTTCTGCACCGAGTTGGCCGAAAAGAAAGCGGCATTGCCACTGTCCTTGCGCTGTGTCAGCGGAATAAAGCCGGCCTCGGCCAGCTCGAACTCGCGGCGGTCGGTCAGCAGGACTTCGGTCGGGATCCTGGCTTGCCATTGGCCCATGCTTTCAAACAGGTGGATCGGCAAGTCGGTAATTTCTCCCCCGTTGCGCGGACCTATGATATTCGGGCACCAGCGGTACCGGGCGAAACTGCGTGTCAGCGTGCTGGCCAGCAGGTAAGCGGCATTGCCCCACAAGTAGTGCTGGTGGTGATCCCGGGTGGTCTCTTGATAACAGAAGCAGCGGGTCGGGTTATCGAGAGGATCATAGGGGAGGCGGAGCAGGAAGCGCGGGCAGGTGAGTCCTAAATAGCGGGCATCCTCGGCGTCACGTAATCCATGCCAGCGCAGATAGGCCGGCGCGTCCAGCAAGGCGGCCAGATCCTGGATCTGGCCTAGTTGGCCATAGTGTTCCAGACCGAAAAACTGGGCTGACATCGCCGAGAGAAAGGGAGCATGAGCCATGGCTCCGACAGTTGCCAGCTGATGCAGCAGGCGAATATCCTGCGCGCTTTGCGTGAACGCATAGTCGCCGATCACCGCCGCCACCGGCTCGCCACCAAATTGCCCGTAGCCGCTGGCATAGACGTGACGAAAGTAGACGCTTTGGCTGAGCTCAGGGGCATCGTCAAAGTCAGCGAGCAGCTCCTGCGTCGTGACATTTAAAACCCGTAAATGGATGTTTTCACCGAAATCGGTTCGATCGACGAGGCTCTTCAAGCCACGCCAGCTTGCCTCCAGCGCCTGCAGTTGCGGGTGGTGCAGGATCTCGTCCAGCTGTTGTCCTAAGCGGCTGTCCAGCTCGGCAATCAACCGATCCAGATTGGGACGCTCGTCTGTCGCCAGCGCACTCTCCTGACGATCGTACCAGTCGATCAGCGCCACCACGCCGACGCGGGCACTTTCCAAGCCAAGCTCATCGTCCAGCGGTGAGGCTTGACGTAACAGCGGGTGCGCACTGGGCGCCAGTCGCGGATCCATGCTCTTCTCCTTAGGCCGGGTTGTGATCGGCGGTCAGTTCCAATAACAGCTGCTGTCGCTGAGCCGGGTCGCTGAGCAGACGAAACAGTTGTTGACGAAATGCCGGCTGGTTGCGCAGTGGCCCTTTCAGCGCGGCGAGGGCCTGACGCAAGCGCAACAGGCGTTGCAGTTCGGGGATCTGTTCGACGAGGTGATCGGGCGTGAAGTCCGCCAGGCTGGTGAAGGCCAGGGCGCAGTGCAGCCGCTCTGCGCTGCGCCCATCCAACCGATTGCTGACGTCCAGCGTCAGCTGTAGCCCGGCCTGCTGCATGACGGCGCTAAAGTTCTGTTTGTCGATGCGTACCGGTTGACGCTGTGCCAGGGGCTGAGGGTCCGCGGACCCGGTCAGGTTGGCCAGTACCAGCAGGCTCAGTGGTAACTCGATCTCCTGTTCCTCGTCTTGTTGACGCGAGCGGTAGCGGATGCTGATGCGCTCTGTGGGCGCCACGCTGCTTTGGGATTCGGACATGCTGACGACTCTCCGTTGGTCGATTCGGGCTGGCTGATACTAGCGGCCGGTTTTTCATCCCGACTGCTGCAACAACTGGCAGGAACGCAACGAAAATAATGTGACTGTCAACGATGACAGGTGGCTGAAAATAGGGATTCAGATGTGGCAGGTTTTATATTTTTCCGCTGGAAGTGGCGGGATAAATAATGAATCAGAAAGAAAATAAGCATATAAAACATAACTTTATGCTTACGATTTTATCGGCCTGTCAACGATGACAGGGTGGGCGGAAATAAAATTGTCTCGTCGACGGATTTATTTTTTCCGCTGGCCTGGTCGATCTGGTTAAAAATACGGCATGCCCTGAAGTCTGGTGTCTGTAATGTTGACAGCCGCAATTCGAGACAGGCATTGTCGAGGCCCGCTCGCTGTTTTTGCATGCGGTTGGTGCAGAGATATCGGTAAGAGGCACGCTCCTTGCTTTACCGAGCGTCTCAATGCAGGGAGGCGGCCAGAGGCTTGAAACACGATGTGGGAGTCATAATGCGTCTGCAACAGCAGGTGATGAGGGTAATTGGCCGTTGGCGGGGGGCAGGACGCACCCGGCCTCGTCAGGCCACCGATCTGGATGCCGTCGTGGCGCACTACGCCATCGGGGCCGTGCTCTGCACCGACCAAGGGGTGATTCGGGCCGCTAACCATCACTTCGAAACGTTGACCGGCTTTAGTCGTGATGAGCTGGTGGACCTCCCGGCGCCGGTATTGCGTTCCGGGCTTTATAACAGCAGCTTGCTGGATGGCGTGCTGTCCGGGGTGGCCCAACATGGATTCTGGCAAGGCCGTCTCTACAGCCGCCACAAGAGTGGCCGCCTGCTGGCGGAGCACTTGACCATCTGTCGTTACCAGGGCGACGAACCCCTGCTGTTGAGTCTGGTAGGTGTCAGTCATCAGGAGGCGGTCTCGGCTGCGGTAGAACAGCAGGGCGTGCGCATGCTGGATCCGCTGACCGGATTACTGGATCGCCCCGGTTTCTACGCCGAACTGGAACAGTGCTGCAGCCATGGCATGCCGTTTGGCCTGCTGTCGCTGGACTTGAAGAACTTTTGCCAGATCAACACCCAATTTGATCATCACACCGGGGATGTACTGCTACAGCAGTTAGCGGATCGCCTGCGTCTGCTGGTGGGCAGCCGCGAGCTGATCGGTCGGGTGGGTGGCGATGGGTTTGCGTTGTTGTTGCCAGGGTTGAGTGATGAGCTCCAGCTGGAGGAGTGGGCACAACAGGTGCTGCGTGAGCTGCATCGCGCCTTTGATGTCGGGCCGCGCAAGTTGCGGCTGTCCGGAACGCTGGCCGGGGCGCTCTGGCCCCGGGATGGCGAGGATCACCATCAATTGCTGCGTCACGCCGACGTGGCATTGTTCGAAGCCCGGCGCCAGCTGCGGGACTACTTCTGCTTCTCCAGTCAGATGCTGGAGCGGATTGCCCACCGTGAACGCATGCAAAAAGAGTTGATGGCAGCGATCAGCGGCGACGCGATCGAATTGGCCTATCAACCGATTTGGGATAACCGCTTGGGGCGGGTGGCCAAGCTCGAAGCGTTAGCGCGCTGGACCCATCCCGAGTGGGGCGTCATCTCGCCGGTGGAGTTTATTCCTCTGGCGGAACAGAGTGGCTTGATTCAAGCGCTGGGCGAAAAACTGCTGGCGCGAGCCTGTCAGGATCTCAAGCGGCTGCAGGCGGCCGGTTATGACTGGCTGCAGATCTCGATCAACCGTTCCACCCTCGAATTCAACACCTTGAATCCGGATGGCTGTGACTGGCTGGATGTGATCCATGATCATGGCCTATCTCCTTCGGCGTTTATTTTCGAGATCACCGAGTCGATCTTCATGGACGGGCATGAGGATCACCTGCAGCGCATCCGTGCATTACGGGCGGCCGGTAGCATGATCGCTATTGACGATTTTGGCACCGGCTTCTCGGCGTTGAACTATCTGCGTCTCTATCCGATGGATCTGGTGAAGATCGATCGCAGCTTTGTGCAGCAGATCCCTGGAAATATCCAGGATCGGCTGTTGTTGAAGGGACTGATCGACATAGTGCACAACCTCGGCATGCAGCTGGTGGTCGAGGGCATAGAGCGTGAAGAGCAGCAGGCGTTTATTTGCAGCCAGGATTGCGCCTATACCCAGGGCTACCTTTTCAGCAAACCGTTGGCATGGCCCGATCTGATGTCGTATTTGCAACACCATCTTGCCGCGACGCAGCGCGATGCCGCCCGGGTAGGTAGTCCCATTTTAGCCATCTGATTGCACTTATGATGTGCAATGCACCTAGCTTGCGCCCTAACCTGGTGATCTATTGCGGGTTTTAGGTGCGGAATGCTGCACCAGAGTGGGAACACTCCTTGCTAGCTGTTTTATCAATAGGCGCGGGACGGCGTCTGTCGCTAAGCAGATAAACAAGGATGGTGTATGGGATTACAGAGTGACCTGATGGCATTGAGCCAGCAGGAGCGGCATTGGCTGCCACTATTTGGCAAGGCTGGCAAACTGGCCATGCGTTGGGCCTATCGGCGCAATCGCGATCGGGTTGAAGCCATGGAGCAGGCGTTCAACAGTTTCGCGGCGACTCGTCAGGCGCTGTTGTTGCAATGGAGCGAGGAGCAGTGGAGCCTGCTGGAAAGTATGGCGCTGACCCTGCCCCCCCTGGCGGCGCTGGAGCCCGTGTGGTTGCGCGAACGCCAGGCGCTGCTCGCCGATGCCAGTGAGCTGTTTGTGTTGGCGGCGGATGGTCAGCTGCTGGCCAGTTCGCGGCAGGAAGGCGGCGGCTGGCAGAGCCTGAGTGCCGATCTGCTGCGCCGTCAGGGGCAAGGGCGCCTGCTGCAGGGACCTTACCGTGATGAGCGGACCCGGCTGCTGGGGGCCAGCAGCTCGACTTTCCACGATGCGGTGACGCTGATGTTTCACCAGCCGGTGTATCAGCAGGGGGAACGGGTGGCAACCTTGTGCGCCCGGATCCCGAACGATGTAGTGGGTGACATCATCCAGCGCGAAGCCGGACACATTTTTCACGAATCCGGCGATAACTACCTGTTCATGGTGCGTTCTGTGCTGGATCCTGCCATCGTGCCCGGTACGGCACTGTCGCGCTCCCGCTTTGAAGATCGGACTTTCAGCCTGGGCGACAACCTCAAGGATGGCGTGCATACCGCCTATGGTGTCGTGCGGGTGCGCGAGCACACCGAGTTGGAACTCAAGTTCAACGATCCCGCTACCGGCGAGTTGCACCCCGGCGTACGCGAAACCATCCGTCATGGCCAGAACCTGTTTGTCACCTATCCTGGCTACGCGGACTACCGCCACATCCCGGTGATCGGCAAGGGCATCACTTTCCAGTTACCCGGTAGTCCGGATGTCTGGGGCATGATGTGCGAGGCGGATCTGGAAGAGGTCTACCGTTACCGCTCTGTCAGCTATCGCCTGCTCAAGGGGGCGTTGCTGACCGTGCTGCCCTGCTGGGCGCTGGCCGCCATCGCAGCGCAGTGTTATCTGACGGCTCCGTGGCTGATGTTGGCCGCTCAAGCGCTCGGCATCAGCTGTGGCGGCTGGTTATTCAACCGTCGTTATGCCCGACCGTTGGCGGGCCGGCTGCGTCAGGTGATCGGGATGTTGCGGCGCATTGCCGAGGGCGAAGGCAACCTGCAGTTGCGTCTGGATCGCGCCGAGCTGGTCAGTGACGAGACCGGCATCATGACGCAATGGGTCAACAGTCTGGTGGATAATCTGGATGCCACATTGGGTAACGTCATGGTCACCAGCCGGACGCTGGAGCAGGATAATCGTCGCATGCAGCAGCATAACGAAAACTCGGCCAGTGCGGTGGAACAGGTGATGTCGGCGATGCGGCGGACGCTCAGCTCGCTGGAGCAGCAGATGGGACGCCTGAACTCGGCGTCGTTGACGGCGGCAGACATGCATCAGGCGATGACGCAACAAGCCGAACAGGCGCGCGCGCAGTTTGCGCTGGTCTCCAGCCGGACGCGCAGCATCCGTGAAACGGTGGGCGCCTCGGCGTGCACCATCAGCGAGCTGGGGGCCAGTACTCGCGAGATTGGTAACATCATCGGGGTGATTCAGGCGATCGCCGCGCAGACCAACCTGTTGGCGCTGAATGCCGCCATCGAAGCCGCGCGCGCCGGCGAAGCCGGCCGCGGTTTTGCCGTGGTCGCTGATGAAGTGCGCCACCTGGCCGAACGCTCCCGGCAATCGACGACGGAAATCGAGAGCATGATCGGCCGTGTGCAGCAGCAAGCCACGGATGCGGTCAGCGTGATGGAGCAGGGCATGGTCAACATGGAGGAGGGGCTGCGCATCGCCGAACAGGCCGCTGGTGATAATGCCGGCCAGAGCCGGATCGTCGAGAAACTGTTCGAGACGATTCATGAGCTGACGGATCGCGGCCGCGAACATGCCGAGGAGGCCTCAGGGGTGGCCGATGTCGCGCTGGCGATGAAGGGAGCATTGGATGACCTCAGCCAGTCGGTGGCCCAGACCCAGCACACCATAGCGCGGCTGGCCACTATGGCCGGGCGGTTTCAGGTCAGCGAGCGTGCTCTGGTCTGAGTTTGTCGTCCTTCTCTGTTACAATCACGGCGCCCCGATCTGGGCGCCGTTTTTTCAGGAGAGAAGCCATGTTTCCCATCGCGATCCAGGTCGAGGATCCCCGCCATCACGACGCCGCAGCCCTGTTGGCCGCACAGCTGTCTGGCATCACCGCACCGGCGCCATTTGCACTGGTCTATACCGCCGAGCGTCTGGAGTTACGCAAGCTGGATGAGCCGGCACTGGGCGCCGTCTACGTTGATTTCGTCGGCGGAGCCGTGGCGCATCGACGCAAGTTTGGGGGAGGGCGCGGACAATCCATCGCCAAGGCGGTGGGGCTCAAGTCCGGCGCCAATCCCTGCGTGGTGGATGCCACCGCAGGGCTGGGGCGGGATGCGTTTGTGCTGGCCTCACTGGGGTGCCGGGTATTGATGCTGGAGCGCAGCCCTGTGGTGGCCGCGTTGCTGCAAGACGGGCTGGTGCGCGGCTATGCCGATGCCGAGATTGGCGCCTGGTTGCAGCAGCGCTTGCAGTTGTTGCCAGGCCCGGCGCTGGAAGGGCTGGGCCAGTTGCCGTTTGTGCCCGACGTGGTCTACCTCGACCCCATGTTCCCGCACAAGAAGAAATCGGCATTGGTAAAAAAAGAGATGCGAGTGTTCCAGTCCCTGGTCGGGCCGGATCTGGATGCCGATGCGCTGCTGCCGGCGGCCCTGGCGGTGGCGTCGCGTCGCGTGGTCGTCAAGCGTCCGGATTATGCCGGCTGGCTGAATGAGCGCCAGCCGAGCAGTGTCATCGAGACTAAAAATAACCGTTTTGATCTCTATGTCGTCGCCGCATCAGGTCGCTGAGGCCATGTCGTCATCCAGCGTTGCCGTGATGCGTTGCGCCTGGGCGCGAATATTGCTGGCGACGGCATCGGACTGTTGCGACATCTGCGTCGATTGCTGGCGCAAGCGTCGCATCATGTCGCCGAAGCGGATCAGCTGTTCGAGCTGACTGTGGGCATTGCCGGCCCCCTGCGCCGCGACGACGGCGCTGCTTTGCGCTTTTTCCCGCACGACCAGTGAGGTCGCCAACAGACCATCGGCATGCTGCTGCTGTGAATGCGCGGCATCGGCAATCGCGTGAATCGTCTGGCTCAACTGTTGCGATGCCTGCTTGAGTTGTTCAAAGATCGCCAGGATCTGTCCCAGCGACTGCTGGGTGCTGGCCGACAAATGGCGGACCTCATCCGCCACCACCGCAAAACCGCGCCCGGCCTCACCGGCGCGCGCCGCTTCAATGGCGGCATTCAGCGCCAACAGGTTGGTCTGTTCGGCAATGTGGCTGATGACATCGATGATGGCGGTGGCGCTGTGCATCGAGACATCCAGCTGTTGCAACGAGGCCTGGCTGCTTTCGATCGCCTGCCCGGTCTGGCGCGTGGCGCCTTGCAAGGCATTGACCAGAGACTGGCTATGCAGCATCGACTGTTCGTTGTGGTTCGCGTGTTCGGCCATGTCGCTGGCCACCTGGTGTACTTCATTGGCCAGCTGGTGTAGCAGTGTCATCATCTGTTCGGCTTCGGTCACCTCGCGGTCGGCGGCGGAGGCGTGATCGCGGATCGCGCTGACCTGGTTGACCATGCCGTCCAGCGTATTGGAAATTTGCTCCAGCTGGTGGGATTTGTGCTGTTGCTGCTGCTCGAGCAAGGCCATCAGTTGATTGAAGTTACTGGCAATTTCCCCCAGCTCACTGTGCCTGTGCTGTACCGGCAACGCCTCCGGCCGTCCGGTGGCAACCAGGCGGGCGAATGCATCACGCAAGGTACGCAAGCGCGAGACGACCAGCCGTTGCTGAAACAGGAACGACAGCAGGGCAAACAGGACCAGCACCGCAGCCAACCCCATCAGGCCATAACCTATTTCCAGCAGGCGCTGCTGGTGCCGCTGTTCCAGCTGTTGACCGAGCTCAGTCAGGGCGCGTTCAACGGTGGTAAAGTCGGCTTTGAGGTGGTCTTTCATCTGTTGCTGCCGCTCCAGCAGCGTGCGCGTGTTTTCCAGCTCTTTGGGATAGCGCGCAATCAGACTGGCCAGCTCGGCTTTGGGCTCCTCACCCAGATCGCTGGCGGCTACCGGTTCACCAAGGGCTGGGATCTCATCGTCACTGCTGGCGCTAATACCCAATAACGGCAGTGCGGCCAGCGCTTGCTGCTGCTGTTGCAGCGCCGTCAGCTGGAATTGAATCGACGTCAGCAGGCGGCTGTCCTGACGTTGCATCAGGTTTTCGCGCAACTGGGCCAATTTGGCCACATCCTGGGTCATGCCGGCGAGTAGCCGCAGATAGCCTTGGCCCCGTTCATCCTGCGCCTGGAGTGCATAGCGGGTCAGGCTGCCGAGCTGGCTCATCAGCTCGCTCTCGGCATGTTGCAGCAACTGCTGCACATTCGCCGACAGTTTGCCGGCGGCCAGGTATTCACCGGCGAGTTTGGTGTGCAGCTGCTGCAGGGCCTGCAGCAACGGCGCGCTATCGTGGCCTGGTAGACGCTGTAATTGCGTGCGCGCCTGTTCCAGCTGTAGCCGGGCGTTGTTTAGCCGGCTGCTGTCGCCGGTGAGCAGATAATCGCTGATCTCGCGTTGGGCCTGTTGGCTAATCGACTGGCTCAACGCCGCATATTGCTGACGCTCTTGCTGTTGTTGCTGACGTTGCTCGGCGGCGAGCCACAACGCCACGCACAACAGGCTGGCGAGCAGTAATAACAGCAGCGAACTGAACAGGGAAAAGCGGGCAATCTTCATGCGTCGGGCACCTCTGGTTATTGCCCGGCAGTCTATGAAGCGCAGATGACAATTGTGTGACGGCTCAATGGGTCGGTTGCGGGGGCGGCGTCAGCTGCTGCAACAGTTGCAGTTGTTGCTGTTCCAGTTGCCAACGCTGCCATTCGAGCTGTTCCAGCTGGTGACGTAGCTGGTGGCGCTGGTTGTGGTCATGGCTGTCAACCAGCTTGTCCCATAGCCGCTGTTGCTCGTCATACAGCGACATCAGCTGTTGCCGGTTCTCCTCGATTTGCTGGTCGCGTCGGTACTCGGCATAGCCACGATCGTAATCCGGTCGAAACTGGCTATCGTTCGGACAGACGCCATAGTAGGGCTCGCCGGCCCGCCCCTTGGCATAGGCCAGTTCCGGCTGGCAGTAGAGCGCCAGCCCCTTGCTGTACCCCTGTTGCCAACGCTCCGGATCGGCGGTCACGCCATATTCGGCACAATCGCGTTGATAGTCGCGAAAGCGTGCGCGCACCTGACCGGTTTGGCCATCCTGGTAGCCCAGGCCATACCAGTCGCCGATGCGGCACTCTGATTCACTGAGGCTGCTGCAGCCGGTCAGCAACAGCAAGAGGGCACCCAGCCGGGCTTTCATCGATGCAGTTCGGGGTTGAGCACTTCGGCCTCGACCGCCATTGGCGGACGGGATTCCAACAGGGACTCCTGCAACTGGTACTCCTGCCAGCGCAGTTGCTGCAGTTTCTGTTGTGCCGCACTATCGGTGCGCCCTTCCAGTTGCTTGATCTGGGCGCGCAGTTGTTCCAGTTGTTGTTGATCCTGTTGCAGCGCGGCCTGTTCGCGCGCTTGTTTGTAGGCCTCGCGATAGACCTGGGCAAACTCCGGATTCAGCAGGCAGTTTCCCTGATAGGTTTGTTGCTGACTGGCCAGCTCACGCGCCTTATAGGCCGGACAGCTCTGGCGCAGGCTCTTCTGGTAACCACGTTGCCACGGCGTGATATCGAGATAGACCCCATGACTGCGGCAGGTGGCGACATACTCCTTGCCAAAGCTCAGTGGCCGTTCACGCTGGGCATCGACATAACCGCGGCCATACCAGTTAAGGTGTTCGCACTGCTCCTTGCTGACCAAAGTGGTACAGCCAGTTAACAAGCCAAGAAGCAGGATCATCAGCGCACGCATTGGGTTCCTCTGGGAAATCGGTCAAATGGCGTGCCATTCTCCCACGGCTGCACCTGCCGGTGCAAAGACGGATGTGGGCTGGCGGTGGATTTATTCCTGTCATCGATGACAGGGGTATTTTTTATGCTGTCGATGGGTGGCTGGATTATTTCCTGACAGCGCTATCATGTTGGAAAATTAAACATGATGTGGTCGTGTTTTATGAAAATAGGATGATGAATTTGCAAGGAAAACTATTTATGCCACGCCCATTCAATTTATTTTCTCAAACGAAATCCGTGCTGCGTTAATTATTTAACGTGGCGGCAACGAGTCGCCATAAAATAATTCGCAGCGCTGTTTATGGCTGTCACGGTACGAGATGTTTTGTGATCGCGGTCAACTCTCGCTACACTCAGGTTTTTGCTTCTGGAGCGGCCGTTTCATGCGCCAAGCCTCGTTGTTGCTGTTCATTCTGCTCGGTGCCATTTCCGGGTTAACACCGCTGGCGGTCGACATGTATTTGCCGGCGATTCCGTCGATTGCCCGTGATCTGGCGGCCTCGACGGAAGCCGTACAGCTAACGGTGAGTACCTTCCTGGCCGGGTTTGCTCTGGGGCAGCTGTTTTACGGGCCGCTGGCAGATAGCCTGGGGCGCAAACCGGTGATCCTGTTCGGTATCGGCCTGTTTGTCCTGGCGTCATTGGGGTGTGCGTTGGCCAGTTCATTGCCGGCGCTGTTGACGTTTCGTCTGCTGCAGGCGGCCGGTGGTGCGGCCGGAGCCGTCGTCGTCAACGCCCTGTTGCGTGATCTGTTTCGCGATGAGGAGTTTGTGCGCGCGCTGACGCTGGTGATCCTGACGATGACGCTGGCGCCGCTGGTCGCGCCCTTGGTCGGGGGGCTGCTGGTCCAGAGCGGTTGGCGGGTGATATTTCTGTTGCTGATGCTGCTCGGCGCCCTGTTGTGGCTGACGCTGGCGTGGCGGATCCCGGAAACCTTGAAACCCGAGCTGCGACAATCCCTCAACCTGCGTAGCATCTTCCATAACTACGGCCGCGTGCTGGTGCATAAGCGGGCGATGGGCAGCTTGCTGGCGGGAACTTTTGCTTCGGCGGGCATGTTCGCCTTCATCAGTGGTTCACCGTATGTCTATATCGACTACTTTGGCGTCCCGGCCCAGCACTATGGCTGGTTGTTTGGCCTGAACGTGCTGTTGCTGATGGCGATGACCTGGGTCAATGGCCGCTTGGTCAAGCGTGTCGGTCTGCTGCGGATGTTACGCCTGGGTTTGTTGCTGGCTACGTTCGCGGGTATCGCCATGGTCTGCAATGCGGCGACCGGCTGGGGCGGGCTGTGGGGGATCGTGGTGCCCGTGGTGCTCTACGTTGGCCAGATGGGGCTCATCGGTGCCAATGCGACCAGTCATGCCTTGAGTTTCTTTCCTGCGAACGCCGGGACAGCGTCGGCACTGGCGGGCACGTTGCGCTTTGGTGCTGGTGCGTTAGCCGGGGTGGCCGTCAATATGATGCCGGCGACCTCTCCTCTACCGATGGCCATGATGATGACGCTTGGCATCGTGCTGGCGTTGCTGACTCATCTGTGTTGGGGACGGCATGCGGCGTTATCGGCCGAGAGCGGGCAACGATAGCGGTTACAATCAAGTGCGGGTGTCGTTGTTGTCATTTGACATTGCAATCATATCATCGCTCTTTATAGTAAGGCCCTTCTCCGTTTTTTCCTGCCTGTCGTGGAGGTCCTTCGTGCGTTCAAAATTGATTCCCTTCCTCATCGTCGTTGTGTTGGCCGTCATTGGCTGGAGCATGCTGACGCCAACTTCCAAACCCGAGCAGGGAGAGGGGGCGGCGCTGGACGTGGATCGCCTGACGGCAAGCGAAGTGGCCAGGCAGGCGCGTAGTGCGCTGGATGAGCTGATGGCGAGCGACCAGCCGGATAAGGTCCGTGCGGCCGCTAAGGTATTGAAATCATTGATTGCTGCGCCGGCGCTGGATAAAGGTCAGATGGCACAACGGCAGAAGTTGCTGGAGCAGCTGGAGTTGGGCCGATTGACCTGGATCAGTCAACATCAAGCCCTGGCGCAGGAGCGCGAATCACTGCTCGCGGCCATCCATCAAGGCGATATGGCGATGGAGATGCTGGTTGCGCCGATGGCGGGTACGGATGCCTATCTGGGTGGCCTGTACGATCAGTACAAGCGTTATAGCGAGACCCTGGCGCTGGTCAGTAAATCCTTGTTCGCTGCGCAAGATGCAGCGACCATGGCTCAGGCATTACAGCGATTGCAGGGAATGGCGCCGACCGCGCAAGATAATGCTCGTGTATTAGCGCTGGAAATACCTGCGCTGCGAGATCATGCCCAAGTCAAGGCTGGCGCAACGGCATTGGTCGCACTGATTAAACCCGATCAAGGGTGTGCCGCACGCTGGATCCAGCTGCAGCAACAACAGGAAAATCTGGCAAAACTGGTCGTGCAACTCAACGACTTGTTGCACCCGGAACGCGGTGGCTAGAGAACCCAGGTTATCGACAAACTGCCGGTCATCGTGACCGGCAGTTTTGTTTCTGGCATGCAAATCGACACTTGAAAGCGGTTTTCTTTGAAGCTCTTGGCGAACTCAGGGGATCTAGTGTGGAGAAGATCAAAAAAAGGATGCATTGCTGCAGGAATAGGCAACCTCGCATAGTAAGATGACGTTAATCTGACTATAGGTTTCAAATAGACCATATATTCGTCAGTTCGCGCACGGAATAAGCGGACTGGTGCCCGGACATGGTGCATGGATGCGCAGGGTATGCTTCTCATCATGTTTTGCCGCATTAACTGGTGGTCATTAGCAAACCGGTGCAAAGATTTTTTCCGATCAGTTTGAGTTGTGCGTCCTGTACTCCAGTTTTTGAGGGGCGCGTGTAACCGGGAGAACGTGGGGGTGGCCTCAACGACTCTCCACAAATGGAATGAAATATTCCCTGTTTGGTGGCGATTACTATGACTAAGAGTGCGTCTACACCTGTTGAGACCAGTCTGGATGCGGGCCTTAGCGCGATTCAGCGTGGCGACTATCAGGAAGCGGCAGCCTTGCTGCGTCCCATGGCTCAGTCCGGGGATAAGCAGGCTCAATATCAGATGGGTGTCATGGCAGCCGATGGCTTGGGGCAAATCAAGGATCTTGCCTCGGCAAAGGAGTGGCTGCGCCGTGCGGCCGATCAGGGTTTCGCTCCCGCTAAACGCCGTCTCGAGCAACTACAGAATCCACCCAGCCGTGTCGCTTGGCAGATGAATAGCGCTACGGAAAGCGGACGGCAAGTCACGGCCGCTGTGGGCATCAAAAAAGTAGAACGAGTCCCGGATTCAGATCTTGAGTCCAAAACACGGCGTATGCGCTGGAATGTCGGAGGGTCAACGGAATTGCCGCCAGAGACAGAAACCAAGGCCGCCGCGACAAATGACAGTAAACAGCCTGCGGAACGGGAAGTTACGTGGCGTATGAGCACGGGAGCTAGTGCTCCTTCGGGTCTGTCTCAGTTACGTCAGGCGGCGGAACGGGGTGAAGCCGAGTCCCAATATACCTATGGGATGACATATGCCTATGGGCGTGGGGTTCCTGAGGATCCAACACAAGGCGCGTTTTGGTTAAACCGTGCGGCAGAGCAAGGGCATATTTTGGCTCAGCTCAACCTGGCCCAGCTTTACATGCAAGGTAAAGGTGTCCCCCATGACGAGCTGCAGGGCGTTGTCTGGTTCCGTCGTGCCGCGGAAGCCGGGTCGATAGACGCGCAATTTCGCATGGCAGTCATTAGCCGGGATGCTCAATCCCCCTTCTTTGACATCAAGCAGGCTATGATGTGGCTGGATCGTGCTGCGCAGCAGGAACATGCCGACGCGCTCTGTTTATTAGGTCAGCTATACCAGGATGGTGAGGGTATTGAGCGCGATCTAGATAAAGCGCGCAGCCATTTCCAACATGCGGCGGAAAAAGAGAGTGCTGAAGCTCAATATCGCCTTGGGATGTTATGGCTGGATGGTGACAAGCCTGATTATCCTCAAGCACTTTATTGGTTGCGGCGCAGTGCCGATCATGGTCATGCCTTGGCTCAGGTCGAACTGGCGAAGATGTATGAGCATGGCTTAGGCGTGCCACAGTTTCATCAGCAGGCTACGGCTTTGTATCTCAAAGCGGCCGAACAGGGTCTCGTGGAAGCGCAGTATCGTCTGGCCTGTATGTGCATGAATGGTACTGGAGTAAACGAGGATATTCAGCAGGCGCTGTTGTGGTTCCGAAAGTCGGCTGATGCTGGCTATGCCGATGCGCAGTACCAGATGGGTCGCCTGCTGGATATGAATCTGGTCGATTATGATGGTGATGATAACGCTGAAGATCGCCGGATGACTCGCAGTGTATCGTGGACCCAGACCGGCCGGGCTGGCGCACCGACCCCTCAGGCGAGTCGTGAAGCGTTTGAATGGTATCGTCGCGCGGCTGAGCAAGGACATCTTGATGCCCAGTTTGCTATGTCGGTTATGTACGAGCAGGGTAAAGGTATCGACTCTAATCCAGGGCATGCCTTGTTCTGGGTGCGTAAGGCTGCGGAGCAAGGCCACCCAGGGGCGCAATTACGTTTGGCCTGTCGTTATGAAGCCGGAGCGGGTGTCGAGCAAGATGAGTCTTTGGCATTTCATTGGTATCGCAAGGCCGCAGAGCAAGGTGATCCTGCCGCGCTCTATGCTCTGGGCTTGCAGTATGAGCGGGGGCGTGGAGTCAAACATGATGAGCAGCAGGCTCTGACTTGCTACACCCAGGCGGCCGCGCAAGGGCACATCAAGTCGCTGTTCAAATTGGGCGAGGCTTATGCCGAAGGACTCGGGGTTGCCAAAGATATTGCCAGAGCCGTGGATTATTATCAGCGCGCCGCCGAAGCTGGCCATGTGGATTCACAGCTTCAGTTGGCCAATCTGTATATTCAAGGCAAGAGTGGTGCAATTGACGGATCTAAAGCGGCATTCTGGCTGGCTAAGGTGGTTGAATCAGGGGATGCCCGGGCTCAATGTGCTCTGGCCGAACTCTATGAGCAAGGCACAGGTGTTGAGCCTGATTTGTTAAAAGCGGCTGAATTGTATCGGAAAGCTGCAGATCAGAATGACGTAAAGGCCCAATTGGCGCTTGGTCGGCTCTATGAACGCGGACGTGGCGTCACGCGTAGTTTCCGAGAAGCTGCGAGCTGGTATTTGAAGGCCGCAGAGCTGGAGTCCGCTGAAGGACAGTATCAGCTCGGTAGCTTTTATCGAATGGGACGAGGGGTTCAGCAGGATTATCGTCAAGCGGTCCAGTGGTTCCGCAAATCTTCTGAACAGGGATATCAACCTGCCTATCTGGCGCTGGGGCGGCTTTATGAGCTGGGGCAGGGGGTGCAACAAGATTATATGCAGGCTCTTTCCTTCTATCGACGAGTGGCGGCTGAAGGGTATGCCGAGGCGCAGAATCGACTTGGTGCTTTGTACCGTGAAGGCCTTGGTGTCCAGCAAGATGACAAAGAGGCTTACAGCTGGTTTGGTAAATCGGCCGCTCAAGGCGATCCCCAGGGTTGCTGTCAATTGGCCGAAATGTCGTTACTCGGTTTGGGATGTGAAGTCAACGAAGCCAAAGCGCTGGAGTTGTTCCGTCAAGCGGCAGAGCAGGGCTATCCAGATGCACAATATCATTTAGCCCAACTGTATGAGACTGGTCGCGTCGTCGATCTAGATTATCAACAGGCCGCCACCTGGTACCGGCAAGCGGTGGATCAGGGACATGCCAAAGCCCAGTATCAATTGGGATTAATGTTCCAAGAGGGGCGTGGTGCGCCACAAAACTTCCATCAAGCGGCAGCACTGTTCTCCCGGGCGGCGGAGCAGGGGCATACACAAGCCCAATATTGTCTTGCTGGTATGTATCAACAAGGTGTCGGTGTGCCTCAGGATAATCAACAAGCCTATGTCTGGAGTTCTCTTGCCGTCGCGGGTGGATGTCGGTTGGCAGAAGCCCAGGCCCTGCGTGACCATATGGCAAAGCAATTAAACGCGGCGCAGTTGATGGAGGCGCAGCGTGAGGCGACGCTGTTTTTTGAACAGTGGCAGGGACAAGGACAAGTTTAAATAGCTAAATATATTCGCGAATAAAAAACACCGGCATTAGCCGGTGTTTTTTATTCTATTACTCATGTGGCGGCGGAGATTTTTTTTCTGCCACTTTACGCTCCGCGGCTAGGAATAAGGCTTTGCGGAGATCAAGCATGGTGAAAAAGCCAAATAGCATCACCGATATATAGTCATACCACTTGAGTTTGATTAAACCGTTCGCAATTAATGTCAACATAGCCGCTTGAATTCCGTGCACCAGTAGCATCAAAACGGCAAAAACCGGTATTAAGGTGCTAATTTTTCCGGGTAAAGGATGAATAAAAGAGAAGTAAATGGCTCCAAACCAGAAACCAAGCACGATGGCTTTTGCCAGCCACAATAATAATTTTGTCATATATTGATTCCCTCTCGTTGATATAACTGGTAACTGACCTGCCCGGCTTTTTTATCTTTTATCAGATGCCAGTTGCTAGGGTAGGTAAATAGATCACCATTCAACTCTCGTTCAATATAAATAAATGCGTGTTCTTTAAGCCAACCGCCATTCTCGAGACGTTGGCATATATCCTCGATAAAGCCTTTATTAAATGGCGGGTCGAGGAAAACCACATCTTGTGGAATAGCCGGTTGGGATAAAAATACCCGCGCATCCTGATGAATAATCTCTGCGTCACGGCTACCCAGCGTATTCAGGTTCTTGATCAACTGCTGTGCAACGCTGCGATTAAACTCGACCATGGTGACATGAGCAGCGTAACGGGACAGTGCTTCGAATCCCAGGCTGCCACTGCCCGCAAACAAATCCAAACAGTGAGCATCACGAATCTCGGCGGCAAGCCAGTTAAAGAGAGTCTCCTTGACGCGATCCGTTGTTGGCCGCAGTCCCTCCGCATCCAGAACGGGCAATTTCCGCCCTTTCCATTGACCGCTGATCAGTCGAATTGAGCCAGGGCGGACGCTGGGGCGAGAGGATTGCATGGCGGAGGGGCGAGGGCGTCTGGGCATAGCGTTTCTTCACTGCAAGATAGTGGTAGTATAAGGCCCAATTTTCGACCTTTATCGACAAGACCGGCATTTTATCAGCCGGATAGGATGTGAGTAAGTTCTAATGGCTAAGAAAGGTTTTTTATCATGGTTCGGTTTAGGTAAGGGATCGACGCAAGCGACGGATGCCACTGAAACGCAGCGGTCGGCAGAGGACGTGGCTCCGGAGGGGGCAGAGCAAGAGTCGAATTCGTCAAATAAGGACTTGTCTGTCCAGCGGCCAGTGGACAATGCTGTGCTGGAAGCCGAAGCCGAAGCCGAAGCCGAAGCCGAAGCCGAAGCCGAAGCCGAAGCC